>CALLQB010000027.1 GCA_938015295.1 uncultured Acidimicrobiales bacterium | reverse complement strand
ATCGCCCACGTCGTTCGTCGGCCCCCTTGGGGACTCCTCACTTACGGAGTTTTCGGACCATCCCGTTGCCCGCAGGGTCTTATGGTCGTTCTTTGTCGCCGGCTGGTTCTACGCACGCAAATCCGGCATTTGTCGGATGTTTACGCGCCGTCGTGCCGTTGCGGGCCAAACAGTCAACCTGCTCGGCTACCAGCGCCTGCACGATGCCGGTCGTCGAACCATCACAGGGGACCCAGGTCATCGATTCGCCAGCTTCGTACACACAATCGCCCACCTGAATGGTGGGAATCGTTCGTTCGTCGCTCACGCGGTCACCAGACGCAAACGCAGTGAACACGAAGAGCCCCGCAAGCGTGCCAAGAATAATCAGAAGCGGAAGTGAACGAACAAGGTGAAAGATTGGGGGCGAGGAATGAAACGTCTCAGGACCGTCCTCGGACGCAGCGTGAAACTGCTCGTCAAAGGAGTCAGACTCGGGTGGCGTGTGGGCTGATCCTGCATCGTGCTTGCGGTCGTAGGAAGTTCGCTCCGCCGCATCACCAAGGACAGCGAATGCCTCATTCACCTGTTGCATTTCGCGTTCTGCTTGTCGCCTTCGATCCGCTCCGGCGTCGACATGGCGATCCGGGTGCAATGCTCGCGCCTTCGTCAAGTACGCACGACGAATCTCCGCTCCCGATGCGTCTGCATCAACACCTAACGTTTCGTAGTGATCTGCCATACCGAGGTCAACTCTAGATCCTGCGGCACTACCACTGAGCAGCCAAGTATCATCGCGTTGTGGCCAACATCACCTGCGCGAGCTGCGGCGAAGAAGAAGACCTCCTCGGCCAGAGAACTGGTCCGAACAACGAAAACATCACGGTGACCTGCCAGAAATGTGGCCTGGTTTGGGACAGAGATTTCACTCCGCGTTGTGACACGTGTAGCAACACCGACGTGTATCCGGCCTTCAAAGCAATCCTCGACAAGTCGCGCGGCACACAGCTTTCGATCCAGTCGATGAAACTCGTGCACTTGTGCCCGATCTGCCAGCCGGAGCTTCACGCAACGTACAGTCAGACCAATACCCCGATTCCCCCCGATGACCTTCCGGTTGAAACCGACGACTGATCGCCTGAGAGACGCGTGAACAAACTGTTTCCCATCTTTGCCGCCGCGTTGCTCGGCGGCATGCTTGCACTGGCCGCAACCGCTGGCGACCCGGGTGCCGCAGCGGTGGCACGAATGCGGCTCCACGATCAGGTCGGCTGGCCAGAACACGACGCCGTACGCCTCGAAGTCGCAAGCTGGATAGATGGCGACCTGATCGACAGCACCAACGAATTCGTCGGCGGTTCGCTCGATAGCGTCAGCACTGAACTCCCTCGGAACCAATCGTTTTTTGATGTGCGAGCAACCGCCGACAACGATCAAGATGCTCTCGCCGCCGTCGATTTTGTGGTCGATCACCTAACCGCCCGAGACGCCGAGCAGACCTTCGCGACACCCCTCGCCACTCTGGCCGCCGCTCAACAGTCGCTGGCCGAAACCGAAGCAGCGCTAGCCACAATCACACCAGCCGCCGACGATGGAGACACCGACGCTCTCAACACCAAAGGCGCCCTCACCTGGCGAGTTCAGGAATTGCTTGGCGATGTCGATGACGCACAGCGCGACCTTGACCGACGCGAAGCCCGCATTCAGCGGATCGGCGTTTCGGAGATATCCGACGGGCAACGCTACCGTCGACTCCGAATCATTGCTGCCGCAAGCTTGGTTTCAGCGATCGGTGCCGGAGCGGTGCTGACGCTACTGGCGGGCAGAACTCAACCTGCGTCGACGCTCGCCGCAGCAGACGACTTCGAAGAAGAAAAAGAAGAAGAAGAATAGTTGCCAGCGGCGGCGAGCCCAAAGATCACCGATGAGATTCCTGGTTGCTCAACTGGCGCATCCCCAAGGCCAAATACCACCAGCGCTACGAGAACGATGCGTTGCGGCAGCGTGGCTGATTTCAGCAACGCTACCGTGAGGCCCAGTAGAAGGCCGAGGGCCGGCCACCCTCCTGACACCAACGCGTAAAGCACCATACTGTGGGTGGTTTCGGCTTTGATGGCGAACAGACTTTCGAGCCGGTAGTCAAGCAAAACCTCCACCTGCGCCCCAAGGCCGTAGCCAAGCAGCGGCCGGTCGGACACAGCAGCCCAACCCGCCGCCCACAAGTTGTCGCGGCCGCCACCTGCCGCAACATCGGTGGTGACCGCCTCCAGCAGCGTTTCGACCTCGAATCCCAAAAACGCAACAGCGACCAGGGCCAACGAGAACGCTCCCAACACAACACTCGAGACCAGCCGCCCACGACCCGTCGCCGCTAGCCCGTAGCCAGCTGCCACGACGGCCGCCACGGCCATTGATCGACTGTCTGCTGCCACGATAACCACCAGTGCTACAGCAACGCAGGAGTTTCGAACGACGATGGGTAGTTTCCGAAGGTTTGGCGCAAACACCGCCAGTAGTGCGATGACGGTCCCAAAGAATGCAGCGGTATCGGCCGTGATCACCACGTTGTCGCTGACATCAAACAGCTGATCTTGGGCGAGTGGTCCAACAATCGACACCAATGCAAGCAGCGTCGGCGGGACCAGTGAAACGAAAAGGAGTGACATTGCTCGCCCTGTACCGAAAAAGCCGACCATCGCCATCCCAAGCCACACGAGCGCACCGTGACAGACCAGCAGGAGCATGGAGCGCCCGGGATCGACACCGGTCAGCGCCGTGATAGCCAGCCACCCCATTAAGGCGAGCAACCACGTCGTGGTTGCCGCGCTGGCATGCAGCGGCGGCCACCAGCGGGGATGCAGGCGATGAGCTACAACAAACCCAAGCGCCAAACCGCCGCCGGCAACGAGGCGCGCTAGCTCACCGATCGGTAAGGCAAACAGCACAAGAGCAGCGGCAAAGGCAACTGCTACAGCTGAGCGGATCTCAGGCGGTCGCAAGAAGTTCCTCAGCCAACAGTTCGAGCCCTGCAACACGCGAGCCCTTCACCAATATCGCGTCGCCGGCACCGAGAGCACCCAGCGCTTCGAGAGCTTCGAGCCGGTTCGCAAGATGCACTTCTGCTCCATACGCCGGGGCATCGATTGCGACGACCTCAATTCCAAGCGACGTTGCGAGTTGGGCAATGCGTCGATGCTCAGAAATTTCCTCGTCGCCCAACTCAGCCATGACTCCCAGCACAGCAATCCGACGGGTCGCTGGAACGCTTGCCAAAGATTCGAGCGCCGCCGCCACCGACAGCGGGTTCGCGTTGTACGAATCATTGAGGACGATAAGACCATTTGCGGCGGTCGCCATCTCCATTCGCCACGGCGACCAGCCGGGCTCGGCCAGACCGGCCACGATGACTTCAGCGGGAATGTCTAGAATCTGCGCAACCGCGCATGCAGCCGCAGCGTTGGCGACGTTATGGATGCCGCGAGCGCCGAGGCGTACCTCAAATGTTGGCCAGTCGCTTTCGATCGAAAAGGAACTGGTCAGGTCGTCGTTGAGTTGAACGTTGGTGGCTCGTACATCACCGGTGTCGACGCCGAAGGTCAGCACCCTCGCCTCGGTTCTTGCCTCCATGGCTGCGACCTCGCGCACCATCGCATTGAGGACCGCGGCCCCGTTGCTCGGGAGCGACTCGACAAGCTCGCCTTTTGCCTCGACTACGCCAGCCAACGAACCGAATTCTGAGGTGTGAGCGTTGCCGACGGTAGTCACGACGCCGACCGACGGGGTTGCGATCTGACACAACATTTCGATGTGTCCAATCCCCCGCGCTCCCATCTCGACAACGGTCACTTCAGTGTCGCTCGGTGCGTTCAAAAGCGTGAGCGGCACGCCCAATTCATTGTTGAAAGATTTCTCACTCGCATGAGTTCTTCGTTCGCCGGCGATCGCGGCCGCAATAAGGTCTTTCGTCGAGGTCTTGCCTGCAGAGCCAGTTATGCCGACGACATCGGTAAGCCTCAAACGCGCGTGGCGCCCTACTGCCTGAAGCGCATCGACGGTGTCGGCCACGCGCACCGCCGTCGTGCCGTCGCTGCGTTCATCATCGACCGAGCTGAGGTACGCAGCGGCGCCCGCGCGAACGGCGGCTCCGATGAAGTCATGTCCATCACGGTCGGCAACGACCGGCACAAACAACTGACCCGACGCGATAGCGCGTGAGTCCTGTGTCGCTCCATCGATGAACACGTCGGGGCCGTCGAGTACACCGCCGACCACGGCGGCAATCTCGCTGGTAAGGAATCGCATGCCCGAGAGTTTGCCAGCATCTCGCGCTGTTTTTGCGTACCGCTGCGTCATCGTTGCTTGTAGTGTCGGTCGCTATGAGTAGCGGCAAAACCCGTTTAATCGTCGTCTTTGGTGGCCGTTCGGCTGAGCACGACGTTTCTTGTTCGACTGCTCGGCATGTGCTGGCCGCTGTCGATACAGCCAAATACATTGCCGAACCTGTCGGCATTACGCGCGACGGGGCGTGGGTGCGTGCCGATGACGCGATCGCCGCGCTACACACCGGAGCCGACGCTCTTCCTGATTCACTCAAACCAGTCGGTTCTGATTTCGACCTTCTTCCTGCGGTGCGCCGATCGGCGAATGAAGGCGAACAAGTCGTCGTGTTCCCGCTACTGCATGGACCGCTCGGCGAGGACGGCACCATGCAAGGCATGCTCGAACTCGCCGACGTTCCCTACGTCGGCTGCGGTGTTCTCGGCAGCGCACTAACGATGGACAAGATCAAGGCGAAGGAATCTGCTGCGTATCACGGCATAGCCCAAGCCACGTGGCGTGGTCTACACATTTCGGAAATCGAAAGCTCTACCGCGAGTCAACTCGCGTCAGAGCTGGGCCTTCCGCTCTTCGTGAAGCCAGCGAATATGGGCTCCTCAATCGGCGTGTCGAAGGCACACACCATCGACGAGGTGATCACTGCGCTTGAACTGGCCAGCACCTACGACGAATGGTTAGTCGCCGAAGAAACCATCACGGGCCGAGAAATCGAACTTGCGGTGCTCGGCAACCGCGACCTTGAGGTGTCGGTGCCGGGCGAGATCTTGCCTGGCGATGAGTTTTACAGCTACTCCGACAAGTACCACGACGGCACGGCAGGGCTGCAGATCCCTGCCGACCTGCCGCCCGTTGCGGTCGCCGAAGTACAAGCACTCGCCCGCCGGTCGTTTCAGGCGTTCCGCTGCGAAGGAATGGCTCGTGCCGACTTCTTCTACGAGGACCCTTTGCAGGGCGGGCGCGGCTGGCTGCTGAACGAACTCAACACCATTCCCGGGTTTACCCCGATCTCGATGTATCCAAAGCTGTGGGAAGCATCTGGTCTTGCGTATCCCGACCTCATCGACAGGTTGGTTGAACTGGCTGTCGAGCGGCATGCACGTCGGCGGCGCCGCACCGACTACTAGCGCGACGAGCTACGCCGAAGGATCATCACCGGCAACGCAGCGACGGCAACCAAGACGACAACGATCAGCGCATACACGCCTAGGTTCGAATCTTGGGCAAGGTCGTTGGTTGGCGCCTCGCTAACCGCCCCCGAGGTTTCGAGGGCCTCGGGCGCCGACTCGACAAGCTCGACGGCAGCTTCGGAATCGGCGGGATCCGCAGCGATGCCACCCAGCGGTGGCGCTGACCCGCTTGGCGCGAGATCGCCGCGGCGACTCGCCACCTGCTCGAGGCCGGCTACGAGGCCGCCGACGTAGTCGCCTTTGGCGAACTGCGAATTCATGAACCGGTCAACAATAATCGACACCGAGTCGTCTAGCGCTGGGGCCCACTGCTCGCCATAGAGAAGGCGCGTCGCCTTGTCGCTGACCGATACGCCCATAAGCAAAACATCGGGTTGGAGAACGACGTTGCCTTCGCCCACTCCTTGGTCTTCCAGCCACCCGCACTGCTCTGCATGTTCGGCGAGGGCGTTGTCGAGTGAACCGTCGGGTACTTGATCGAAGACGCGAACTTTGACGCGACCGTAAACTTCGGCGTCCTCCGCGGTGATAACAACCGGAGTGCCGTCGCCGAGGTTCGCTCCTTGATCGAGCAATACCGAGGAACAGCCGAATTCGTCGATGGCTTCATCAACCGAAATATCGGCCGCCGCTTCACCTAACGAACAACAACACAGCGATATGAAGGCAAGAGACAACACACAGAACCGCACCATTGCTCTCCATCGGCACATCACCACCTCGAAAGAGGCTAAATGCGCTCGCTAGAGGGTTCAGCGCTTTAGGAGTCTGACGTCGTCGTGTTTTCAAGAAGGGCCGAGTTGAGGAAGTGGAGAATCTGCTTTCGGCGCTCGACCATCGAACGAAGGGTGGGTTCGATGCCAAGTGCACGCGATACCTCGACTTCGGTGGCGACCCCCACGACCGCCGAGTAGGCCGACAACATGACGTAATTTGCGTCGGCCTTTTGAAACCGTCCAGCCGCCATTTCTCGCTGAAGAAATATTCGCCCGCGCCGGATGAGCGGCTCCATCTGTGCGGCCAACCGTTCAGCCATAGAGGACCCCGGACGACTCACTTCACGCATCAATCCCAGCAATTCGGGACGCACAAGCGCCAGGCGAAAGATCCGTCGCACTAACGCTTCGACCCGTTCCCAGCTTTCGGGTCCGGCGCTATCGAGCGCTTGTTCGATCGTGGCAAGGAGATCGAGCGCTGCCCGGTCGACAACCGCTGTGAGCAGGTCTTCTTTGGTTGAGAAGTGGTAAAGAATCGTCTGTTTTCTTATACCGAGTTGCCCCGCTAGAGCGTCGAGAGAAGTCGCGTCGTAGCCACGCGTGCCAAAGGTTGTAAGCGCATCTTCGAGGATGCGCTCCTTGGTCGTCGGACCTGTCGAAATTTCACCCACTGACCAAATGGTAGAGAAGTCTCACGGTTTGGTAGAAATGGGGGGTGATCGCAGATCAGCTAGCGGGTAAACGCATCGCCGTAACCGGGTCGACCGGCTTCCTCGGCACCGCCATCGTCGAGCGCTTGCTGCGCAGCGTGCCCGACACCGAACTCGTGCTGCTTGTCCGTCCCGGCCGCCGTGGCGCGCAACAACGCGTAAAGCGCGAAATTCTCAAAAACGACGCCTTCAACAAACTCCGCGAGCAATGGGGCACCGAATTCGACGCCATCTGTGAGCAACGAGTGCACGCCTACGCTGGTGATGTCGGCACTGACGGTCTCGGACTCGACGACGCGGGCCGCAACGCCCTCGCGAGTTGCGACATCGTGATCCACTCGGCGGCAGCGGTTTCGTTCGACTCGCCCATCGATCTTGCGGTAGAAGTCAACCTGCTTGGGCCTGTCCGAGTCGCCGAAACGCTCAACCAACTCGGCGTCAAGCCCCACCTCGTGGCTGTGTCGACGTGCTATGTAGCGGGCAGCCGTCGCGGGGCAGCACCCGAAGAACCGGTCGACGACAGCCCCTTCTTCGTCGACGTCAACTGGCGCGTCGAGGTAGACCAAGCACGCCGAGCCCGAGCGGAATTCGAATCCGAAAGCCGAAGCGTCAAACGTCTCGCCGAGTTCAGCGACCAGGCGACAGGCGAACTTGGCGCCGCCGGCCGACCAGCAATCGCGGCCAAAACCGAACAGCTTCGTTCCCGTTGGGTCACCGATCAATTGGCCGAAGCTGGGCGGGCGCGAGCCTCGTCGCTCGGATTCCCTGACTCCTACGCCTACACAAAGGCGCTCGGCGAGATCGCCTTGGCCGAGACACGGGGCGATCTTCCCGTCAGCACCGTTCGACCGGCCATTATCGAATCGGCGGTCGCCGAACCTGCGGTCGGTTGGATTCGCGGTTTTCGCATGGCCGAGCCGATCATCATCAGCTACGCCAGAGGCCTGCTCAAAGAATTTCCTGGCGTCCCAGAAGGTGTAGTCGACGTTATTCCTGTCGACTTCGTCGTCGCGGCTATCTGTGCGGTAGCAGCCCGAGGGCCGATCGAGACCGAGTCAGGTAAGCCCGATATCACCCAAGTTGCTTCCGGGTCACTCAACCCGCTGCGATACGGCAAGCTCGTCGACCTAGCGCAGGCCTGGTTCACGGCGAACCCGCTGTATGACGACCTTGGTCAACCGATCGCGGTGCCCGAATTTTCCTTCCCGGGCCGCGGGCGGGTTCAAAAGCAACTCGAGCGGGCAGCAAAGTCACTTGACCGGGCCGACAAAACTCTTTCGAAGCTGCCATTGCGTGGAAAGCCTGCCATGTACACCGCCAACCTCGGCGAACAGCGCGAACAGGTCGAACGGGCACAGGGATACGTCGAGTTGTATGGCGCGTATGCCGAATGTGAAGCCATCTACGGCCTCGACCGTCTACTCACGCTGTGGGATTCGCTTGACGCTGCCGACCAGCAAGCGTTCACCTTTGATCCCCGCACGATTGTTTGGGACGACTACGTACCGGGCGTGCACTTTCCGTCGGTTGTAAAGGCCGGTCGGGTAAAGACGACCCCTGGCGCAAAGACCGGGCCTACTCGACAAGACCGGCTACGCGGCCAAGTCCTCGACCCCACTCGCCAGCTCGCGGTGTTCGATCTCGAAAACACGCTTATAGCGAGTAACGTGGTCGCCAGCTATGCCTGGCTCGCCAGTCGTCAGCTCCCCGACCGCGACCGGGCCAAGTTTGTCGCTCGAACCCTCCTCGAGGGACCGGCGCTGCTTTCGCTCGATCGCCAGGACCGAAGCGACTTCCTGCGCTACTTCTATCGCCGGTTCGAACACGCAGGTGTCGATCAACTCGAGGCAGCCAGCGAAGAGATGTTCAGCGATCTGATCCTTACCAAGTCGTTTCCAGCAGCTATCCGCCGGGTGCGAGCTCACCGCGCCGCCGGCCACCGCACGCTCCTCATCACCGGCGCGCTCGATTTGGTCGTCAAACCGCTCGAACCGCTCTTTGACGACATCATTGCCGCCCGCCTTGGCCAAATTAGCCCAGGTAAAGGCTCAAACGCCGACCGTCTGGTGTACAACGGCCAGATGACCCACGTGCCGCCCACCGGCGAGGCCCGCTACCAGGCCATGGCCGACTATGCGGCCGCACACGACCTCGACCTGCGCGAATCGGTCGCCTATGCCGACTCGGCCAGCGACCTGCCGATGCTTGAAGCCGTAGGCTTTCCGGTCGCCGTCAATCCCGAAACAAAGCTCGCGTCGGTAGCCCGCAAACGAGGTTGGCTCGTCGAACTCTTCGGCAAGTCACCCGGCGGGCCCCGCAAAATCATTCCACTCGCACCCAGGAGATCTGCCTGATGGCAAAAGAGCCAAAGCGCGCCCCTCGCCCGGGTCTGGTACTCGATGTCGACCGGTCAACGCCGCCGATTCTGTTCCACCATGGCGAAGGCTTCCGTCTCGAGAAGCTGCCTCCCGGCCGCTCCCGCGTTATCTACCCTGCCGAAGCGCTGCCCGGTATCGCCGATCCGGACGGAGCCATTCGCAACGCGCTGGCCAATCCGTTGGGCGACAGCGATCCATTGCATGCGTTGCTTACCCCCGGCATGAAGCTCACGATCGCGTTCGACGACATCTCGCTGCCGTTGCCGCCAATGGCGCGGCCCGACATTCGCCAGCGCATCATCGAGGCAGTCCTCGACCTCGCCGCAGAAGCGGGTGTCGACGATGTGCATCTCATCGCCGCTCTCGCGCTCCATAGGCGCATGACCGAGGCCGAGCTGCGACATGCCGTTGGCGATCGTGTGTACGACGCGTTTGCACCCCAGGGCTACCTCTACAACCACGACGCCGAAGATCCCGACGGCATGGTCATTCTCGGGCAGACCCCACACGGCGAAGACGTGCAGATGAACAAGCGGGCAGCCGAGAGCGACCTCATCGTCTACGTCAACATCAATCTCGTGTCGATGGACGGTGGCTGGAAGAGCACCGCTACGGGCCTCAGCGGCTATCAGGCGCTCAAGCATCACCACAATCCTGAAACGATGCGCAAGTCCAAGTCGTTCATGGACCGTCACAACAGCGAGCTGCATCACTCCAACTGGCGCCAGGGCAAGGTGCTTAAGGATTCGGGCATAAAGATCTTCCAGGTCGAGACCACGATCAACACCAATGCGTTCGGCAACGACGGACCCATGTCGGTGCTCCAGAAACGCGAGTGGGAGTGGACGGGCCGCGACCGAGCGTCGTTCATGGCCATGAATGCCGGCCTTAGGGCAATGACCAGCCGGGCGAGACGCAATGTCTTCCAGAGTTGGAAAGCGCCGTATGAACTCACGTCGGTACAAGCTGGCGAGGTCGACGCAGTCCACGACGTCACCACCGAGAACACTCTCAAACAACATCTGGTGCCGGTCGAGGGCCAGACCGACATTTTGACGATGGGGCTGCCCTATATCTGCCCGTACAACGTCAACTCGATCATGAACCCGATCTTGGTGATGTGCCTGGGTCTTGGCTACTTCTTCAACATGTATCGCGGTAAGCCGCTGGTTCGTGAAGGTGGCGTGCTCATCATGAGTCATCCAACACCGTGGGAATTTCACCCGGTGCATCACCCGAGCTACATCGACTTCTTCGAACAGGTGTTGTCCGAGACCAAAGATCCGGTCGAGATGAGCGAGAAGTACGAAAAGCAGTACGCAGAGGACGAGTGGTACCGGCATTTGTACCGCACCTCACACGCCTATCACGGGGTGCATCCGTTCTACATGTGGTACTGGGGTTCGCACGCGCTGCAGCACCTCGGCCAGGTCATCATCGTTGGCGGCGATCCGCGATCGGTCCGCCGTCTCGGATTCCGGCCAGCGTCGACCCTGCAGGACGCTCTCGAAATGGCCAGTGACGTGGTCGGCCCTCAGGCATCGATCACCCACTACCACAATCCACCAATTCTGATGGCTGACGTCACCTGATGGCAGCGCCGTCGCCAACCTCCGGGGAGCAGTAGTGGACCTACCCGAGATTCGTCTGCCGCAGATCAAGAAACCTTTGGCGAAACTACCGTTTCCGCTTCGGGCTCCCTCGACCCCACTAACGGTCGAGCCTTTGCCGCCCGTGCGCAAGACGGGTGTCGATTTCGATACCGACTGGGCACGAAGCGGACCCGCTCGTGCTGCTCGCTCGGTCATTACCGACGCGCTGGTGCGACCCGTGATCCAGATCCTTGCTTCGCCGACGGTGCATGGGCTCGATCGGCTTGAGGGCTTCGACGGTCCAATGATCTTTGCCGCAAACCATCACAGCCACATCGACACCCCGCTGATGATCTCGTCGATCCCCGAACCTTGGCGCAGCAATCTTGTTGTAGGCGGTGCCGCCGACTATTTCTTCAACTCGCGGGTCAAAGGCAGCCTCGCCGCGTTGTCGATTGCCGCGTTCCCGATCGAACGAACCAAGGTCAGTCGCCGGTCGACCGACCTGGCCGCCGAGCTGATCGATGACGGTTGGAGCCTTCTGATCTATCCCGAGGGCGGCCGTAGTCCCGATGGCTGGGGTCAGCCCTTCCGAGGCGGCGCTACCTATCTTGCGCGACGATGCTCCGTCCCAGTAGTGCCGGTGCACATCGAAGGAACCGGCCGGATTTTGCGCAAAGGCCGCCCACTCCCCTCGCCCGCAAATACCGCCGTCACCTTCGGGGCGCCCCTCACTCCCGACGCCGATGAGCGTACGACCCGGTTCGCCGAGCGTCTCGGACACGAAGTTGCTGTGCTTGCCGACGAGGCCACTACCGATTGGTGGAGTGCTCGCAAGCGGGCGCACGCGGGCACAACGCCAGCTCTTGTCGGTCCTGAGGCAGGCGCCTGGCGACGAATCTGGGCCCTAGATCAAAAAGCATCAAAGCGGGCGAAACGAGCCTGGCCAAACCTCGACTAAGTCGCTGCGTCGACAGGCACCGGTACAAGTCTAACGGGCGGCGGTTGGCCGACCATTGAGATGGCCAGAAGCAGAACAAACAAGTCGGTGCTTGCCCGAAAGGTGAGGTGCTGGTCGATTGGCAACAGCAGCGCTATGTATATGAACGCGCTGAGGGTCGCAGTAGCGGCCGCCGCAATCCATGGGTCAGAGTGGCGCGCCCTAGACGCCGTGCGCACTATCCCGGTCAGGAGAAACGCAACGGCTGCGATCAACAGCACGATGCCTCCAACCCAGAGGCACCAGAGGTAGCCGCTTTCGAGGAAAACCTCTTCGCCAACCACCTGGTCATAATCCGCAGTGACGTCGAGGCGAACGCCAAAGAGCCAGTCTTTCCAGTCGGCAAACTCGGGGAGGTAAAAGCGTCGAAGGTTGTCGAGACGGGTCTGCCAACTCACCGGGAGACCCTGGGTCTCGCGGAACTCCTCGAGTCGGTCGGTGACTCGTGGCCAGAGCAACGCACCCGCGACGAGGACAACGAGTGGAAGGCCCAACAGAAATCGACTCCTTCCAGCGGCGATGGTCGCTACGACAACGCCGACAATGGCTGCGATCGCGGGCGAGAATTGGCCGGAGGACAGAGCACCAAGAAAGAACAGCGCACTCATCCCAACAAGCGCGAGTTTGTGGCGGCGGCGGCCGAGAGATGCCCAGGACATCTGTTCGTGGCCTGCCCCATCACCGGTGCCCGAAGCCTTCAGGAGCAGCGACAGCGCCGCGGGCACCAGTAACGCCATCAGCGTTCCATAGATGATGCCATTGCCGATGGTCGCCGTGCCGCGACCAGACAGCAGGTAGTCGGTCTCCTGATACCCGAGACCAACCAGAGCATCGGCTACCTGATCGCGGGCAAAGGATTGCACGATGCCGAGCACGGCGAGGAACACGCCGACTACGGCGGTGAACAGCATCACGATCCGTGCGTCTGCGACGGTGCGAACGACGAGCCGAGTGAGGATGAACAACACGAAATATTTCGGAAGGATCACTACTTGGCCCAGCCCTCCCCCATCGATTGGTGTCGACCGCCCAAGCGCTAGCAGAACCGGTACGAGCGACCCGGCGACGGCCAGGGCGAGGAACGCTTGGTCTATGGGTTGCAGCGAAAGACGGAAGGATTGGCTTCGAACGAGTCGGACGACGGCGGTGACTCCTGCACCGAGAAGAACAGCTCCGAGGACGACTTCGTGTGGACGTAGCAAGGGCACGAGATCGCCGCGGGCGAAACCGGCGAGCAACGGCGTCGCGATAGCGAGACAAACTATGCCGGCCAGTGGTCTCCACGCGGTCAGCGCGACGAATGCCATTGCGACAACGAGGGCGAGCCCGAAGTCGCCCAACGCGGCAATAGCGAGCCCGGCGAGCAAGCTCGCTGCGAAGGCAACGCCCACCAGCTCAGCACGAACCACCGGATACCCCGCCCCGACCTCTACTCCTCCCACCCCTGCTCCCACCGCAAAACGGGAAACTCGTGACACAGAGCGACAAGTTTTGTCGTCTGGGGTCACGAGATTATGGGCGTGGGCGGCGCGAGACGAGCAGTAGTGCCGAGGCGATACAAAGCCCGGCGACGAGGCCCAATGCTGCAGCGCGTGCTGGCTGAGGCTCGACCGGCCCATCGCTGACCCAAGCAGTGCCGAGTTGCTCAGCCACGACGACAGGGGTGTTCGGTCGAAGACTGTTGAACAGCGCTACTTGCACACCGAGATCATTCACCACGTACTCGTAATCGTCGTTGAGTTCCTGGGCCAAAGGGAGCTCTCCGGCGTCGCGGGCAGCTCCCATCCGAGCGAGCAGATCGTTGCGACGTTCCTGCAATTTGGTGATCTCGGCGGCTGTCCCGTCGAGGCCTGGTACGTCGATGACAACCTCGACACTCGCCAAATATTCATCGACGTAACCCTGGATGGCTTCTTGTGCAAGGTCAGGATCTTCGTCTTTGAATGAAAATCGCAACGCGGTGCTGTCCTGGTTGACGCCGGCGGTGATGGCATCGATTGCCAGTGCGTCGACAAAGGTGCTGCCGTCGAGACCAAGACGGGTTGACACAGCATCAGCAAGCGCTCGGCTTCTCGCCTTGACTTCCTGGGTGGCAAAGAGGCGATCGGTTGTTCCGAATGAGGGATTGACGATGGTGTGGGTTACCTCGGCTTGTGCCTCATATTTCTTCGTGCTCAGCGAGGCGACCACGTACGCGACGACGGCGGGCAACAGCAGCACAGCCAAGAGAAACACCCATGAACGTCGACCGGACGTTGACGGCTGAGAGTCACGATCATCAGAAGTAGCGTGGGGGGAAGATGTCACAGAGTCCATGGTTGCCGCTAGCCCAGGCACCTGGCAAGTAGCTGATTCTGCAGCTCGGGCGAGGCCGCCGCCCAGGTTGCCACCTCGCGATCAGTCTCCGCTAGGAGCGAATCGATAAGGCACGATGCGTCCCATTTGGTGAGTCCGAGATTCTGTCGGAGCCGTTTGATGGCATTTTTCCGACGGTTGTAGTTGATCGGGGGAAGGTCGCCAACGGCGGGCTCAGTGGCAAGGTCCCTAGCGACCCGACCGTCGCCTTCATTGTCATTGTCGTTGTCGTTGTCGTTGTCGTTGTCGTTGTCGTTGTCATTGTCGTTCTCGGCGAAAGCGACAGCGTCGACAGGCGCTACCGATACGATCCGGCACGACGCATCGATCTCGCTCATCCGTTGACGTTCGATTGTGCTGAGCGCGACGGTCGGATTCAGTGCGCGGACACCGAATTCGTCGGCCACGTTGTCGACGTAGCACCGAGCTTCTGCCGGCTCGAGAATGTTCGATGCCGTGAGATCATCGACATGCCACTGACGGCTTTCTTCGTCAGAAGCGCAACCAGCGAGCGCGGCGGCAGCGGAAAGGGCAACAACACACATCTTTGTCCGCGTCGTCGTTGTCGCCCATGTCCAGAACTTCGCCACCCTGTGCCGATCGGCGGCACAAGCCGTTCATCAAGGACCTGCTGGGTAAATGACGGCCGATCAGCCAGGCTCGACAAGCCGAAGATGTTGCGATGAAAGGGTGTCGGACGCCGCGGGAAGATCGACGACGTACTCGGTGAGGTGGCCCGGAAAGACATGTTGACTCGCGAGGACTGGTTTCCCGTCGGCATCGCAGGTTACGCGGTGCGTTACCAGCACCGGTGAACCCGTTGGTATCTCGAGGATCTCTGCGTCGCTTGCGTCCGCCGCAACTGCAGCGATTGTCTGGACCGCGCTGCCAAGCGTTACGGGCAGCAGGTCGTGAAAGGTGGACGACGACACTTCGGACCGCGAAAGGCCAGCCCCAAGCCTTTCCTCGCACCAAACGGTGACCCTTCCGAAAGGGCGGCCATCGACCAAGTTGACTCGGATTACCTCAAGAACAGTGCCTTCGCCGAGTTTCTCGGCGACCCACCCCTGCGCTTCCACAAATGCGAAGCTGAGCACCTCGCGTTCAGAGGACCGGTCAGATTCGGCCAGTTGCCCTTCGATGGTGCCCAGGACTTCGAGGCTTTGTTGCAGTGGGTCGGCTGCGACGAACCAGCCAAAGCCCTGGCGTGAAGCGACGAGGCCTGCTGACCGGAGTTCGTCGAGTGACTTGCGAATCGTGACGCGGCTTGCTTCGTGGGTCGCAGAAAGTTCGGCTTCCGATGGCAGCACCTGCCCTGCGGCTAATTTGCCGGATTCGATCTGGCGACGAAGTGTCTCGGCGATGGCTTTATACCTTATGACTCGCGACATACCGAAAGTATACCAACAACTAGGCGACACTTGTATTGAACTTGACTCACCCATCCACTTGTCTTATAGTTGTATTAGATCTGACATCTTTTCGTCGGACAGAGCGGCAGCAGATGACGGGGGTGGCGATCACCACAGACTCCTGTTCACTGAGATAGAACATCTTCAGCACATCCACAGCAATCACACGTAGGGATTACGAGAAACATGGCAGTACAGGCAGAAACCCCGATCGAACTCGTCAACGGCGTCTACGCCACCCTCGACGAACGACTGGGCGCCGCTCGCGCACGTTTTGGCCGCGCCCTAACCCTGGCCGAAAAGATTCTGATCAACCACCTCGACACGGCCGATCAGGAGCTTGAGCGCGGCGACAGCTACGTCGACCTCCGTCCCGATCGCGTCGCCATGCAAGACGCGACCGCCCAAATGGCATGGCTCCAGTTCATGACCGCCGGCCTCGACACCGTTCAGGTGCCCAGCACCACGCACTGCGACCACCTTATTCAGGCCCGCGTCGACGGCAAGACCGACCTGATGGCCGCCAACAACACCAACGCCGAGGTCTATGATTTCCTCGAGTCGGTTTCTGCCAAATATGGCGGCGGTTTTTGGGGCCCGAGCAGCGGCATCATTCACCAAGTAGTGCTCGAGCAGTACGCGTTTCCGGGCGGCATGATGATCGGCACCGACTCGCACACACCCAACGCCGGCGGCCTCGCCATGATCGCCGTGGGTGTGGGAGGCGCAGACGCGGTCGATGTGATGACTGGATTCCCCTGGAACGTACGTTGGCCAAAGCTCATCGGCGTCCACCTCACCGGTGAACTCAGCGGATGGACCGCACCCAAAGACATCATTCTCAAGGTCGCTGAAGTCCTGACAGTAAAGGGCGGCACGGGCGCGATTGTTGAATACTTCGGTGCGGGAGCGAACAGCCTCAGCGCCACCGGCAAAGCAACCATCTGCAACATGGGCGCCGAAATCGGTGCAACAACATCGCTCTTCGCGTACGACGATGCCACCGCCCGTTACCTCAAGAGCACCGGCCGCGAAGCCATCGCCGATGCGGCCAACGCGGTAGCCCATCACCTCCGCGCCGACGACGAGGTACTTGCCGACCCAAGCACCTACTTCGACCAGGTCATCGAGATCGACCTCGACACGCTCACGCCCCATATCAATGGCCCACACACCCCCGATCGCGCTCGCGAAGTCAAAGACCTCGGCGCCGAGGCCGCCGCCGAGGGTTGGCCGCTTGAGATCAGCGCCGCACTCATCGGCAGCTGCACCAACTCGTCCTATGAGGACATCACTCGAGCAGCATCGATCGCTCGCGACGCCGCCGCAAAGGGCATCACTACCAAAACCAAGCTCATGATCACCCCGGGCTCTGAGCAGGTGCGAGCGACCATCGAACGCGACGGCCTTCTTGGCGACTTCGAAGCGATGGGAGCCGTTGTGCTCGCCAATGCTTGCGGTCCGTGCATCGGCCAGTGGGATCGCTCTGAGGAGTCTGAACACAAACCCGGTGAGCCGAACATCATTGTCACGTCGTACAACCGCAATTTCCCCAAGCGCAACGACGGCGATCCGGCAACGCTTGCGTTCGTTACCTCGCCAGAGACAGTCATGGCCCTCGCTCTTTCGGGTCGCGTGGATTTCGACCCGATCAACGGCACCCTCACCAACGACGCCGGCGAAGAGGTCTCGCTGGACGTGCCGGTTGGCATCGAATTGCCACCTCTCGGTTTCACGCCCGGCGAGAACACCTTCGTCGCACCGCCGGCCGATGGTTCGGGAGTGGATGTCGCGGTCTCGCCAACGTCGGACCGCCTCCAGCTGCTGACTCCCTTCGAGCCCTGGAACGGCGACGACTATGAGAACCTGCCGGTGCTGGTAAAGGCACAGGGCAAGTTTACAACCGACCATATTTCTATGGCCGGGCCGTGGCTGAAATACCGCGGACACCTCGAGAACATTTCCGGCAACCTCTACCTTGGGGCGGTCAATGCCTACGCCGGCTACGAGGTCGGGCATGGAAAGAACCAGCTCACCGGCGCCACACAAACCTTCCCCGACATGGCGAAGGCCTACCACGAGGCCGGCCAGCAGTGGGTCGTCATCGGCGACGAGAATATGGGCGAGGGCTCAAGCCGCGAACATGCCGCCATGGAGCCACGGTTCCGCCTAGGTGTGGTCGCAATTGCCCGAAGCTTCGCCCGCATCCACGAGACAAACCTGAAGAAGCAAGGCATGGTGCCGCTGACCTTCGCCGACCCGGCCGACTATGACCGCATCGACGAAGACGACCGCATCGCCGTTCGTGGACTTGCCGAGCTTGCCCCTGATCAACAGGTAACGGTCGAGGTGACCAAAGCTGATGGTTCAACCATCAGCTTCCTGACCAACCACACGTTCAGCGAGGATCAGGTCGAGTGGTTCAAGGCTGGAAGCGCTCTAAATATCATTCGCGAACGCTCGAAGGGCTGAGTTGATGTTTCGCCCAAGGCGCTGGTCGAATCTATTCGATCAACAGATCGCAGGTTCGACCAGCGCTGAGGGTGCGAATTCCTGAGCGGCGTTTAATGCCATTGGTGGTGCCCGAAATTTCGCCGCGGTCCTCGAGTTGAAACAAGCCGTCGCCGTTCTCGCGGCCCTGGTCGACTTGCACACTGAAGGCCTCGCCGTAAATGAGTTCGAGATCCCCCACAGCGACACCGACTCCAGCACCGCGCCGCGTAACAAGGTTCGCCGGATTCTGCTGACGACTGCTACCGACGAACCATTGCGAGAACTCGAGAGCGCCGACGTCGTCGTTCGCTCCAGAAAAGATGAGCTCGAGGTCGCCTATGGCCACGATTCTCACGATGGGCGCCAAACAGTACTCGTCGGAGATCCAACCCGAGTCGCTGTCGGGCTCTCCTGCCACCGCAACGATTCGAGCAAGTGCGGCATCGGCGTCGAAACCAAACGGCACGTTGATCTCGTTGGCCGTGCCCGACGACAGCACAAGCCCGAAGCCACTGAGCTCGACCGGGCCGGGCCCTGGTAGCTGCGGGATGGGGGGCACGGTCGTAGCGAGCACGGTCGTGGTGGGAAGGGTCGTTGGCGGAAGGGTCGTTGACGGAAGGGTCGTTGGCGGAAGGGTCGTCGGCGCAACAGTCGTTGACGATGCAGCGGTTGAAGGAGTAGAGGTTGGCGCTGTCCCGACCACAACAGTGTCCGACGCAGAGGTCGATGCGGGGGTATCGCCGTCGCGGAGAAGCAGGTAGCCACCGAGGGCAAGAATCGCTACTGCTACCACGCCGATAGCCGCGTACCAGCCGGTGCGACGGGGTTCGGTGGCCGGACGCGACGGCACTACTCGTGGAGCCACGGGCGCGGGTGGAGGGGTTTGCTGCGAGACCTGTGGAATCGGGGCCGGCTGGGCCGTCCCGTCGTCTTCGGTAAAGACGGTGTCGGGCCCCTCCGGCTCATAAATCGACTCGATGTCTGACCGCTTTGTGGTCGGAGGCACGACAGGACCATCGAGGTCTTCGAGTGTCACCAGGGGCATCGGGACGGGTTGGGTAAGTTCGAGGTCGTCACTGAGGGCTTTTGATGCAAGCACTGCCGCACCGTAGGCACCCAAAAAGGCGGGCTCGATGGTGGCCTTGTCGCTCACCATCACCTTGGCGATCGCGATGGCTTCATCGGCCGAAATCAACGTGACGTTACTGAGGCCGACCCTCGCCGCTGCGGCCATCAGATTCGACGTGGCGGTTCCCTGCCAGTGGGAAGGATGGGCGATGACCGACCTTTGCGGACGCCCACCGAAGTGGTCGACGGCTGCACCGACGATTTTTTCAAGCAGCTTCGCGACGACGACCTCTCCGGTTGTTCGCGAGTCGTTGATCGTAACCATCGCTGATTTCGACAAAAGCGAAAGGGGATCATCGACATACCCCTCAGGGTCGAGGCGCGCCTCGTATTTTGCCTCGTCGCCGACCAAAATTTCGCCGCTCGCCGCAACGTGAGCGACGCTTGGAATGCCGGCAACCTCATCACCAAGCGGCAGCAGGCGAACCTCGGCGCTCGAGAGATATGTGGCAAGCGTTACCGAAGAGCCAAGATCGATACCAAGCCGGTAGCTAGTAGCCATCAGGCGTCGCCTGCCTGCTCGGGCACCGAACCGCTGGGGTAGGTGCGACGAAGTTGTTCCTCGGTCGGGTCGATTTGCTCGCGAGATTCGTCCGGAAGCTGGTCGGCGATAGCGGCCATGATGTCTTTGACGACTCGGGCGTTCGCCTTGGTTGATGCGGACTTCTTCTTAAGGCCGAGCGCAAGTGGCGGGCCCACCCGAATCGTGACCTTCGGCGGGTTGGTGATGTTCCAAATTTGGGGCAGCTTCGCGTTACGGGGCCAGACTTCTTCGGTACCCCAGAGTCCGAGGGGCACAACGGGTGCACCCGTGAGGCGTGCAAGTTTGGCGACGCCAAGTTTCCCTTCAAGCACCGGACTGAAAAAGCTCTCGCCACGCGGGATCGTTCCTTCGGGAAGGATGACGACGACCTCGCCGGCTTCAAGTGCAGCCACCGCGGCGTCGAGCGGTTCAGACGACCCCGAGCCTCGATCGACTCGGATTGTTCCCATCGACTTGACCACTTGTCCAATAACCGGGGCATCGACGACTTCTTTTTTGGCGAGGAATCGGCCCGGGCGACCAGCTTGAGCCAGTGCGAAGGCGATGGCAAGCGGGTCAAAGTACGACCGGTGGTTTGCGGCGATGATGACCGGCCCGGTTTCGGGAATATGATCGGTGCCATTGATATCGAAACGGGCATACGGCGTGAGTTCGGGACGCAACACCGACATGATTGCTTCCACCGGTTCGACGCCGCCGACTTTCGGAACCCCGGCCGGCACATCGAGGTGAAGGACTGGCCATTGCAACCCCGATGCGATGACCAACAGCCGCGGGTCGGGATTAACAGCGACCGGATTCGCGACACTACGCAAGAGCGGCAGGTCGTAGCGACTATCGGAGTATGCGTAGCTGAGGTCAAGGTCGATGTCATTGGCTGCGCACCATTCGTTGACGGCGTCGCGTTTGCCGGGGCCCCACACGTAGTGCCCGTCGACCGTGCCGTCGTATTTGCCACGTTTGACCCCATAGGACGTGGCGATGACATCGTCGAGTCCGAGCAGCTCGGCAAGAGGGCGACACATCGTCATGGGGCTCGTCGTCGCCATCACAACTTGTCGCCCTTCTAGGCGATGCCACTCGATGAGCTGACGCGCGTAGGGCTGGATTTGGGGTGCAAGTGTTTCGGCGGCCTGTTGTCCTGCTCGAGCAACGGCGTCGGCATCCCAGCCCTTGGAGAAGCGCACGCCTAGTCGGGCGAGCATCATGCTTGGCCGGGTTTCACCGACGAGGTCAAATACGCCGAAGAGCGCGTCCTCGATAGGTGTCTTTGCTGAGGTGATAACACCTGCGTCTCGAAGTGCGGCCGACATCACCGGCCCGCTAGCACCCAGAAGGAGGGTTCGGTCGAGATCGAAAAATGCTGCGCCGCCAGTAGCTCGTGGTGCCATCTATTGAGGCTAGGGCGGCGAGGCTAAAAATGCAGAACGGACCGGAAGGGGGATTCCGGTCCGTTCTCTTCGACTTCAATCAGGGGGAACCGATTTGGTCGGGGGGAAAGCGCAGAGGGGGATCTGCGTTTCTTTCCCTACGTGAAAGTATTCACGAACTAGCATCATCTGTCCAACAGTTGTGATTGATAGTTGCTATCATTATTCGAGATGGACCTTCGCCAACTCCGAGCACTCACTGCAGTCGCCGAGCACCAGTCGTTTTCTGCCGCCGCGCGTTCGCTTCACACGGTGCAATCAAATGTCTCGACCCATATCGCCCGCCTCGAACGCGAACTTAATGCGGAGCTCATCGACCGCAAGAGCGGAAAGCTCACCCCGGAGGGCGAAGCAGTACTCGCCCGTGCCAACCGCATCAACTCCGAACTCGAAGCGATCGAAGCCGACGTCGCTGGCCTTCGCCACGACGTGCACGGCACTGTCCGTTTCGGCATCATCGGCACCACAGCGAGGTGGCTGGTACCTCCCCTACTCGATGCACTCGATCAGACACATCCCGGAATCCGGACGATTATCGTCGATGCCACCACGACCTCTCTTGTGCCGCAGCTTCGAGCAGGCACGCTTGACGCAGCGATGGTGAACATGCCTGTCGACGACCCGCAGGTGCAGACTGAGCAGTTTTTTTCCGAGGAACGAATTGTTGTCGCACCCAACGACCATGACTTGGCACAGTTCGACGAGATCTCCTTCGCCGACCTGACCGAGTTCTCTCTACTGTTAAGCCCAGCTGGCACCCAACTACGCGACACGCTCGAAGCCGAGGCACAACGAATTGGGCGATCGTTGACCCCTTCGGCAGAAGTCGATGGCATGCGCCTTATGGCGTCGCTGGCGTTCCAAGGCTACGGCCCGGCGATTTTGCCAGCGAGTGCCGCCCCAGGCTGGCTCTCTGGCGACTGGAAACGGGTACTTGTGAAGGGCTTAGGTAAACGCGACGTCGGCTTAGCGACCCCAGCGGGCAGCACCCCGTCGGCCACCGAACGTGCCTTCGCCTCGGTGCTCCGGGACGTCGTCAATGAAGAGGTCCCGGGTCACACGGGGCTCTCGCTTAGTTAGTCACCCCGAACCCGCTCACCGGGTTACGGGTCGCACCGATTTTCCTGCGAGCATTCGGCAATGACCAGCAGCGTCGGCCTCCGAACAGGAACCCTGGGAAGCGGCACGTCGAGTTTCATCTCCAACAACGAGTCGCCTTATGTGCTTGTCACACTCGACGCCGGCGACTCGCGCAATGGCATCACGTCCACCGAGGGCACCGACATGGCGTCCGGAGCCCGACTCGCGTTCGACCGCCGCGTGCCGCTGGTTCTACAAATCGAGGCATTTGGCCCGTCGGTCGACGAGGGAATCGCCGCACTCGATGGTTGGGGCCGAGCCGCTCGTGCAATCGTCGAATGTTCAGGCGTTGTTCCGATCATCGCCGTCGTTACGGGGCCCGTGGTGGCCGGGCCTGCGCTCCTTCTCGGCCTCGTCGATATCGTCATCATGGTCGACGAAAGCTACACGTTCGTCGGCGGACCGCGGATGGTCACTGAATTCACCGGCGTACCAATCGATGCAGCCGAGCTCGGCGGCCCCACGGTGCACCACCGCACCAGCGGCCTCGCAAGCTTTGCGGTTGCAGACCTCGACGAAGCCCAGGAGCTTGTCCAGGTCGTGCTGGGCTATTTGCCGCAAAGTACCGACGAGCTTCCATCACTGGTTCCCACCGACGACCCCGCTGACCGCATCCTCGATGATGTCTACAGCCTTATTCCCGACAGCCCGACAGGCAGTTACGACGTGCGCGACGTCATCGTGGAGGTCGTCGACGATGGCATCATGCTCGAGCTTCGTGAGGCGTGGGCCGCCAACCTGGTTACGGGACTCGCAACGATAGCTGGCATGCCGGTTGGGGTAGTGGCCAACCAGCCGCAAACGGTCGCCGGCACGCTCGACATCGCCGCCTCCCAAAAGGGTGGCCAATTCGTCGGGTTCTGCGATGCGTTCAATCTCCCGCTGTTGACGCTCGTCGACACGTCGGGGTTCTACCCGGGCAAAGACCTCGAATGGCGCGGGATGATCCGCTACGGCGCACAACTGGCCTTCGCGTACGCTCGCGCCACGGTGCCTCGCGTCGCGGTCACACTCCGCAAATCCTATGGCGGTGCGTACATCGTGATGGACTCGAAATACATGGGCAACGACCTGTCGTTTGCCTGGCCGAGCGCAGAGATCGCCGTCATGGGGGCCAAAGGTGCCGTTGAAATCTTGCACCGCCACGCAGACGAAACCGAGCGAGCAGCGCTACAGGCCGAGTACGAGGAACGCCTTCTCAATCCCTATATTGCGGCAGAACGTGGATCGATCGAAGCCGTTATCGATCCGGCCGACACACGCCGCCAGGTAGCCGAGGCGTTCACCGTTCTCCGCAACAAACGTGAAAGACTCCCCCGGCGACGCCACGACAACCTCCCGTTGTAGGCCGCTGCGGGCCGGCGCTGGCCCCGTACAGGCCGATTACTGACCCGGCGAAGAACTCCGCACAGCGGGCAGCGATCCCCACCACGTCTGCATCGCCCCAAATCGGTTCAATTCGGGGGCGGTTTTGTTGGGCCGGAGCGACTAGTGTTCACCTTGAGCGGCGGGCATCACCGTCGATGCCGCCACCCGGTAAAAGCCGGCGACTTCACGACGCCGAATTACCAAAGAATCCATCACTCGTAGAGGGAACCCGAGCCACGTGGCCGACAGCATCACCATTACCGATAATCGATCCGGCGAATCCATGGAGATTCCGATCAAAGATGGCGGCGTAGACGCTGCCGAGTGGCGCAAGCTGCTGCCCGGAATCTGGTTTCATGACCCAGGCCTCGCCACCACATCCAACACGGCGAGCGCCATCACCGAACTCGACGGCATCGAAGGGGTTCTTCGCTACCGCGGCTACCCGATCGAACAGCTTGCCGAACACTCGACCTTCCTTGAGGTCGCCTACCTTCTCATCAATGGCGAACTGCCAAATCAGACCGAACTCGACAACTGGGTGCATGAGATAACGCACCACACCTATGTGCACGAGAACTTCCGGAAGCGCTTTAGCGACGCCTTCCATTACGACGCACATCCGATGGGCATGCTCACCTCGAGTGTCGCCGGCCTCTCGACGTTCTACCCAGAGGCTAAAGAGATCGAAGACCCCGATGTCCGGATGCGCCAAATCGTTCGCTTAATCGCCAAGATGCCCACTATTGCTGCGGCGGCGTATCGGTACAGCCAGGGCCTGCCCTTTGTCTTCCCCGATAACGACCTCACCTATGCGGCCAACTTTCAGTCGATGATGTACCGGGTCGCAAAGCCAAAGTTTGAGGCCGACCCGGTGCTGACCAAAGCACTCGACGTGTTATTCATTCTTCACGCGGATCACGAGCAGAACTGTTCGACCACCGCCGCTCGCGTTGTCGGATCGAGCCACGCCGACCCGTATTCGGCAGTGTCGGCAGGCTGCGCCGCCCTCTATGGCCCCCGACATGGCGGGGCGAATGAGGCTGTGCTTCGCATGCTCGATGACATCGGGTCCTACGACCAGATCGACGATTTCATCGAGTCGGTTAAAAAGGGCGAGGGTCGTCTCATGGGCTTCGGTCACCGGGTCTACAAGAGTTACGATCCGCGTGCACAGATCATCAAGAAGGCCGCACACGATGTGTTTGAGGTAACCGGGCGCAACCCGTTGCTCGACATGGCACTCAAGCTTGAAGAGGTCGCGCTGTCCGACGACTACTTTGTCAGCCGCAACCTGTATCCAAACGTCGACTTCTATTCTGGGCTTATCTATCAGTCGATGGGTTTCCCAACCGAGATGTTCACGGTGCTGTTTGCCATTGGCCGCACACCAGGTTGGCTCGCTCATTGGAACGAGATGCTCGAGCAAGATTCGCGCATCTCTCGTCCGCGCCAGTTGTACGTTGGCGAAGGCGAACGCTCGTACGTACCACTCGCAGATCGCAGCGCCTAGCTTCGAGGGGCAATGCAGAGACCCTCCTTTGGGTACAAAGTGAGCTTTCTTTTCTCCGGGCCACACAGCGGGTGTGAATGCGCTAGGATTTGATCACTCTCTGCGTTGCCCCTCTGTTTGCAGCGATGTTTGGCCGAATACTCCATTCGGGAAGTTGCCATGTCGAGGACCTCGGGAGTCCCTTAGACAAGGTTGAATACATGAAATACAATGAAAAGCATTAACTAGACTTGAAAAGTGCCTGCAATGTTTGGCATTCTAGAGAAGAAGGCGTCCCCATGTACTCCCCCCAAAAGGATCATCTCGTAATGAGTCGAAACTCGATTCGAATAATCATCGCATTCGCGGTCGCCAGTTTGATGGCGGCACTCGTGCCGACAGCTTCGGTCGAAGCTGCAGCCAACAAGCGGATCACTACCGTTTCGAAGGTTGCTGTAGCTACCCAACGTCAGGGTGGGTTCATTGCTGTAGCTGCCGGCGGCGGAAGCCTCGGCTCCGACACTGCGCTCGATCCGGGCCTGGTGAAGGTGCAGCTCAAGGTCTCGTCGAAGAAGTTCACGACCGTCGATCAGATCTCGATCACCTACTACTGCGCACATCCCAGCGGTGACGCTGACTTGGCGGTAACCAAGTCCAAATGGATTGCCCCTGAAGGTGGCGTCAAGCTTCCGGCGAAAGTGGCTCTCAAGTTGCCAACCGACCGCAGCTCTGAACTCTGCTACGTCTCAGCGGGCCTAAGCGCTCCTTGGACCGGAGAGCGAACCGGCAAGGTCACCCTCGCACTAAAGACCCTTCGCGCCAAGTAGACCGCTCGGCGGTATTGTCGCCATTGCGACACTGTCGAACGGCACTATCGAACAGTGCGGCACGATTCGAACATTGCCTGCCGGAGGTCCTACGAGAGGCCGCCGGACAGGCACAACGATTCAGGAGAGCGCAAAGCCTTTCTGGCGGAACGTTATGCCCGCACCTCGTAGTAAAGGTTGGCGGGATCGCCGAAGTCGTGCTGCTCGAAGTGGCCGAAACCGGCCGCCCGACACATCTCCTCGGCCACCGGCGGGCTGAACCCGAGTGTGCCGAGGCCAGCGCCGCCGGGTTCTGACATGGCCGACGACATGCAACTTGAAACCGAGAACCCGTAGTGCATGGCGAGCATGGGATTCTTGTGGTTCTTCACGAAGTCACCGCTCGACCGAATATCTTTGATCAGCCACGTGCCGTCGGGCTTGAGCGCTGTCTTTATCGCGGCGATGACATCGGCCGGCCGAGTCATGTCGTGCAGGCAATCGAAGGTGTAGATGAAGTCGTAACCCTGGTCGGCAGGCAGATCTTCGCCGCCAGCATGGATGAACGAAATATTTTCAAGTCCGTCTGTGGCCGCCTTCTTTCGGGCGATGTCGAGCGCTGTTTCCGAGGGGTCATAGCCATGGAAGGTTGAATTCGGGAACTCGGCCGCGAGCACACGAAGTGCCAGACCAGCACCACAACCAACGTCGGCGACCATCGCTCCGGTCTCAAGTTTCGCCTTTACCCCCTCGAGTGCCGGAATGATGTTCGGCACAAACGCAAGGCGACTCCAGGGGCCCAGCATCCTTTCGGTGCGATGCGCCCCGTTGGGCCCAAGCTCCTCCCACGACAACCCGAGACCGGTGGTGAACGCCTCGGCGAGTCGTTCAACAATGGCCGGTTCCTGTGGCGCTGCGAACGCTCCCGCGGCGAAGAACAAACTATGGTTCTCGTCGGCCAGCACCGATGCGCCAACCTTTGAAAGCTGAAAGGTCTCGCCGTCGGCGTCATAGGTGAGCAGCTTCGCTGCTTCTTGACCTCGTAGCCATTCGAGAATCCAACGAGGGTGGTAGCCGGTCTGGTCGGCCACCTGTTCGGCAGTCAGCGGCTCTTTGCCCGCAAGAAAGCGGTACAAACCCAAACGGTCGCCAAGATGAATCATTAACGAGACCATCTCGCCCATCTTGTAGGTGTACACCTGAAAGGCGAACATACTCGCCTCGTCGGGATCAACATCAGAGGTATCGAAGTCGGTTGGGAACGGTGCGCCATCTGCCATGTTCGAGATCTTTGCATTCTTTCGATCGGACTGCCCAACGTCACTCGCGCCGTGCCTGAGCGCCCGACCAACGAATCGATTGGCCGCTAGAGTTGCAGCGTGCTGCACAGGCCGAGGCAGTTCGACACAACGCGACACGACACAACGCGACACGACACAACGAGGTGACAAGGTGACACGCTGGACACGAGCACTTGTGACAGGAGCATCGAGCGGCATAGGCGAGGCCATCGCGAGAAAGCTCCACGACGAGGGCACCGAGGTAGTGCTTGTCGCCCGCTCGAAGGGGCGACTCAAGGAGTTAGCTGAGGAGCTACCCGGCCACAGCGGCCCCGCAGAGGTACTCGTGGCTGATTTGACCAACTCGGGAGACCTCAACAGGGTCGCCGAACGAATCCGCTCTGCGCCCGACCTGGATCTTCTGGTCAACAACGCCGGGTCTGGACGCACCGGCCCCTTCGCCGACGACGAACTCGATCTACAGCTGGCGCAAATCCATCTCAATGTGACCGCTCTCGTGCATCTGTCGCACGTCGCGGTAAACGTCATGCGTCGCGCTGGCGGAACAATTGTCAATGTGTCGTCGGTTGCCGGCTATTCGCCCGTGCCCAACACCGGCGTCTACGGCGCAACAAAGTCGTTCGTCAGTTCGTTCTCTCAGGCGCTGCACGATGAGGAACGCGACAACGGCGTTATCGTCACCGCTGTAGCACCCGGCTTTACGCGAACCGACTTTCAAAAGGAAGCGCAGTTCGACACCACGAGCATCCCCGATTTTCTTTGGCAATCAGCCGAGGACGTCGCCAATGCAGCGCTTGAAGGCGCTGCAAAGAAGAAGGCGATGGTCATCCCGGGTGCACACAACAAGGCAATGGTAGGCAGCATCAAGGGCCTACCGACGAGCGTACAAAGGCGAATCGCTGGCCTCTTCTAGCGCCCGCTCCTTATCGACGTCCTTGCCTGCTTCCGGACGACGAATATCGCCGCCCCGAGGCATGCGTCACACCCTCTCTGCGTGATACGAATAGGCACGACATCGAGACCAAAGCCGTGACAAACGACGTGACAAAGGTGACCGAAACGTCGCCAGGGGGACCACATGGAAGTAGCGCTCACCGTACGTGACCACATCGAACGAGCCGCATTGGTGTATGGCGACCGGATCGGCATCGTCGATGAACCCGACCAACCCGCTGCAGCGCTCGCAGATCTCACGTATTCCGAAGTGCTCCGGCGCGGCAAGGCGCTGGCCGCCGGGCTTGAGAAGCAGGGAATCGCTCATGGCGGGCGGGTGGCGATCGTGTCGCAGAACGCCGCTCGCATGCTGGTGTTTCTTTACGGCGTCCCCGGCTGGGGCCGGGTAGGTGTGCCAGTGAATTTCCGTCTGAACGTGGTCGAAGTGCAGTACATC
This sequence comes from uncultured Acidimicrobiales bacterium, assembly GCA_938015295.1. Classification (GTDB taxonomy): domain Bacteria; phylum Actinomycetota; class Acidimicrobiia; order Acidimicrobiales; family SHLQ01; genus CALLQB01. The sequence goes on along the minus strand of CALLQB010000027.1, from coordinate 18,613 downwards.
ATCGACCATTCTGGTGCCGAGATAACCCTTGTCGATCCAGAGCTGATGGACACCTTGGGCGACCTGCAGAATACGCGAGTGGTCGAAATCGGCTCGGCCGACGAGGACGCCTTGTTCGACTTCGATACCGAGCCCACCGACTGGGATTGGAACGAGAACGGCACTGCGACGATCAACTACACCAGCGGCACCACGGCGCGCCCTAAGGGCGTCGAGATGACCCACCGCAACCTGTGGATCAACGCAGCCACATTCGGGTGGCAAGCAGGTGTTAGCGATCGCGACGTTTACCTCCACACGCTGCCGATGTTTCACTGCAACGGTTGGGGCATGCCCTTCGCCGTCGCAGGCATGGGTGCGAAACAGATCGTGCTACGCAAGATCGACGGCCCCGAAATTCTTCGACGTATCGAGCAACATGGCGTGACCTTTATGTGTGCTGCACCTGCGGTGCTCGCAACGATCCTCGATGCCGCAGCCGACTGGGATGGCGAGATTCCGGGCAAAGACAAAGTCCGTATCATCTGCGCCGGCGCTCCCCCGCCGACTATCACCATCCAACGCTGTGAAGAAGAACTGGGCTGGGAGTTCATCCAGATCTACGGCCTGACCGAAACGTCACCGCTCTTGACGATGAGTCGTTGTCGGGCAGAGTGGGACGACCTTCCGGTTGAGGAGCGTGCCCAGAAGTTGAGCCGTGCCGGCGCTCCGGCACTTGGTGTGCGGATGAAGGTAAGCCAATCTGGCGAACTACTCGCCCAGAGCAATGTGGTGCTCAAGAGTTACTGGGCTCAGCCAGACGCAACAGCACAGGCGCTCGAAGGTGGCTGGTTTCATACTGGCGACGGCGGCATCATCGACGAAGACAACTACGCAGTAATTTCTGACCGGAAAAAAGACGTCATCATCTCGGGCGGAGAGAACGTTTCGTCAATCGAGGTTGAGGACGCACTCTTTTCGCATCCTGACGTGACCGAAGCGGCGGTCATTGGCGTGCCCGACGAGAAGTGGGGCGAAGCCGTCACCGGGCTCGTTGTGCTCGCCGAAGGCTCAACGGTGACGCCAGACGAGCTCATCGAGCACTGCCGCGGCCGTTTGGCCCACTACAAGTGCCCAAAGTCGGTCGAAATTCGCGACGAGCTCGCCCGAACCGCAACGGGCAAGCTCCAGAAATTCAAGCTTCGCGAGCCGTATTGGGAAGGTCTCGAGCGGGCCGTGAACTAACGTCGCGACCATCTACGGAGGATCTACATGCATGTTGGAGACAAGGTCGCTGAGTTCTCAGCGCCCGACCAGAACGGTGACATGGTGTCGCTGTCGAGCTTGCTCGAGGTCGGACCAGTTGTCCTGTTCTTTTACCCGAAGGCCATGACCCCTGGTTGAACGAAGGAAAGCTGTCATTTTCGTGATCTGGCGTCTGAATTCGGTGAATTCGACGCACAGCGAGTGGGAATCAGCGCTGACTCGGTGAGTCGGCAGAAGGAATTCGATACGACCAATACCCTCGGCTTTCCGCTGTTGTCCGATGGCGACCGAAGTATCGCCAAGCAGTTCGGTGTAAAACGCATGGGACCCTTGCCGAGCAAGCGTGCGACCTTTGTCATCGATACCGATGCAACAGTGCTGGAAGCGGTGTCGAGCGAAACCTCGATGACCGACCACGCCGACAAGGCCCTTGCTGCGTTGGCGAAACGAAACAACCGCTAGCCGTGAAAATTTCACTCGGATCAGACCATGCAGGTTATGAACTCAAGTCACACCTCGTTACTTTTCTTAAAGCAGCGGGCCATGAGATTATCGATGTCGGGACCGATTCGACGGACTCGGTCGACTACCCCGAGTTTTGTGCCGGCGCAGCGCGCCTAGCCGTATCAGGCGAAGCCGATTTCGGCATCGTCATGGGGGGCTCAGGGCAGGGTGAACAGTTGGCGGCCAACAAGGTAAAGGGCGCACGAGCAGCGCTTTGTAACTGCCTCTACACCGCTCGCATGGCGCGCGAACACAATGATGCCAACGTGCTGTCGATCGGTGCACGCGTGGTAGGCGTCGGCCTCGCCGAGGAGATCGTCACCTTGTTTCTGTCGACCGCTTTTGAAGGCGGGCGTCATCAACGCCGAGTCGACCAGGTCATGGCCATCGAAGACGAATAACCAAAAAGTAAGAACGCGGGGTCAGACCCTGCGTTCTTACTTTTCTGTCTATCTCGTGCGTCTGAAGGTAGGAGAAGGCGGGAAGAAGATGGGGAGAAGGTGGGGAGAAGCCGTCCGCCGACAGCCTCCCCCCAGGTTTTTAACGGTGCCGGCGGCGCTGCTAGTACGCGTTCGCCGACCGTTGGGACGAGCAGCTGTCATGATGGCGGGTGGGCGGTCCAACAGCAACGACCGCTGATCACGATCTGTGGGAAGCGGTGGGAAAGGGTGGGAAATATGTGGGAGTCGCTGCGTTTGACGGGCAATCACTGGCCTTCGCAACGCCAGCCACCGTCGCCATTCTCCACCGCCACGGCGGCAGGCCCGTACTGCCAACGACACGCGTCACCGAGGTTGACCGGAACCGACGCTGTCGCCTGGCACCACCATTGATTTGCGACATCGTCGAACCTCGCGGTAGCCAACGCCGATATCGTGTCCTTGCAGAATTCGTCGAGCAGCAAGCCACCTTCAGCCGGATATAGCCCCTGCACGACGGCAGGGCACTGAACCACCCCGCCGAACGGCATCGCGTGAATTTCGTGACCCGGCAGATCGCTCTTCCGTTGATTGGCGCCTCCCCCGACACACTCATAGGTTCGTAGATCGGGGATCCACCAGCGCTGCTCACGTTCATCGACGAACCAGCCCGTGCCGTCCGCAGCGCTGATGATGCCCCCGGAGATACCCATTTCTGGCGCTTTTTCGCTGCCGTCATCGAGAAGCGGTCGCCACTCGAGCTCGCCTTCGCTCACGAGAACGAGATAGCCATTTTCGAAGTCCTGACGGATTCCTTCACCGGTTACGCGGGGACTACCTGCTGGAGCGCCATATACCCCTTCTCGTCCCCCGGTTTCGAGCCACTTCGTCGCGACGATCTCCGGTAGCCAGTAATAGGTGCTGTCTTGCTGCTCGGCAACGAGGAGAACCTTGCTATCGAGTTGGTATCGCCACTCATCGGCACCAACCTGGCTGACGACGCCAGTGGGCATGCCGCCGAGCGTAGAACTTCGGCCGCCATCTCCACCGCCGATCCGAATGTAGGACTGATACTGGCCGATGTTGAGCGTCAGTATCTCGCCGTCGGGCAGGCCGATTATTCCGCCGGTGGCATTGATGCCCCGATGGAATCGTTGAAAGTGGAGAGAGCCGCGGAGTTCGGCCAGCTCCGATGGGCAGCCGAGGCCTGCAATGATTGCCTCGGCTTCGGTGTCGTCGATCAGCTCCTGCATCGCCGGCGCACCTTCGCCAGGAGCGAGCGAACATGCCGTGGCCTCCGGTGCGGTGGCCTCGATGGTGTCGTTCGTTGGCACTGCGGTCGCTGCTACTCCATCGCCCGTCACCGTGACCTCCGCGGCCGACTCCGTCGAGCCTGGCGACACCGGTTGTGTCGAGGCTGCCGCACGTGACGACGTGTCGTCTCGGTTTTCGTTCGCAGCCGCCACCAGTGCCCCTATGCCCGCCAACGAGACAAGGAGCGCGACCGCCGCCAGCAGGACATTTTTGGAGGGCAGAGTCGATGTCGTTGCACCGAGCACTTCGGGCTGGGTCATAGGTAGCATCGGCGTGGTCTCTTCCGTGCCGCTGCTGGAGGCTTCGACCAGCAAGAGCGCGAGTCGGTTCACCAGGTCATCGAGACGACTCGTGCCACCGGCCACACGCTTCCTACGAAACGCGTCGTAGCTGATGCCGTACTCGGCGGCCGCTGCCGTCGCTCGTGTCTTTAGCGCTGCGCCCGGCCAATCCGTGAGAAAGAGTTGTCGAGCTGCGCCTTCTCCTGCTGGGTCGCGCAAGTCATCAATTACCAGGTCGATAGCGTCGATCAGGTCGACAACTGTTGGATCGCCAAGCTGGGATGCCCCGCTCACCAACTGTGCAAGTTCAGGAAAGTCCGTCGACCACGAAGGCTCGACGATCCGCCGACCGACAAGTTGACGAAGCTGAGAGCCGATTTTGGCTGCCTCTGCTGCATTCAACACTAAACAAACACTAGTTCTCCCATACCAACGGGTGCGCGGCGCGACATGGCAGAGATCCCAATTTGGGTGCCGATTCGACCGCGGTGAGGGCGCTAGGCAGACCCGGCACACGCTTTCTCGACCGGGCAGGCTGACTCGAAACTTGCATCATCACGGTGGGTTCGGGTTAGTTTCACTTTGGACGAGCTGATGCCCAGATGGACGGTTCAGCACACACGTCCGACGTTTCCGACTTCAAAGGACAAAAAATGCGGAAGAAAATTGTTAGTGCATTGTTTGTAGCGAGCATGGTTACGGGTGTGACCTCGGTTGGTACAGCCGCTGCGGCGCAGCCCTCTAAGAACTGCAGAGCCAACAGCAATGCCATCTTCAACCCAGCGCAAGCACGAAGACTCGCCGCAACTGGCACGGTCAACACCAACCCGTGTTGGGATGCGGGCGGCACGGCCGAAGCAAACTTCGCCGGCCAAGATCGCGATCCAGGCCGCTCTGGCAACACCAAAGCAGCCGGTCGCGACTAGCTCGAACTAGCCCACCGTTCCCGCAGCTCGGACTTGGTGACCTTGCCAACCGGGTTGCGGGGCAACGTGGCGATGAGCTCCAGCCGCTCCGGCAATTTGTAGCTGGCAATGCCGGCGTCGCGCAGGTAGGCGACGACCTCGCCGAGGGTTGGAGCATCGTCTGCTCCGGCGGCAACCACGAACACGCCAACCTTCTCCCCCAGTGTGGCGTCGGGAAAAGCAACGACCGCACACTCGCTGACACCGCTGTGGCTTGAGATCAAGCCCTCGATCTCGGCCGCCGAAATATTCATGCCTCCGCGGATGATGATGTCCTTGGCCCGGTCGACGAACCGCAGCAACCGGGGAGCGGTTGCGCCGTCGACCCATTCGAAAAGGTCGCCGGTGCGGTAGTACCCCTTCTCGTCAAACTCTGCACCATCGGATTCGAGATAGCCGGTAAAGACCGTCGATCCCGCGAACCGAAGTTCGCCGATGACACCCGCATCGGCAACGTCTTCGCCGGACTCCAGATCGACAAGGCGGATACGAACTCCTTCACGTTCTGGTTCAGGGAAGTATCTGGCGCGCTCGGTTGGGTCGGGCACTGCGCTGCGGGTCGACAGCAACGCCGCACCTTCGTTCGACCCAAACACGTTCACGATCTCGATGCCTCGTTTGTCCCAGCCCTCGACCATCCAAGGGTCAAGAGGCGCCGAGCCAGACGAGATCATTCGCAGCGCCGACAAATCGACCCCGTTGAGCATCGCCTCGTTTGCCAGCAACATATTCAGGAGCGGAGGCGGCGCAACTGTATAGGTGATCTTCTCCGCCTCAAGCTGCTGCAAGTACACCGGAAGGTCGAGAGGCTGATGCAGATGCAGCGTCGCCCCGACAATCGCCCACGGCACAACCATGCCGCCGATACCCGCCATGTTGACAACCGGGAAGGGGCACAGGATTCGTTCATCGGCCGACATCGACAGCTCGTCGACCTGAAAGTTTCCCGAAGCGAGCCATCTCGACGTCGAACGCGGGACGCCTTTGGGTGTGCCCGTCGTGCCCGACGTCCAACAGACAGTGAGTGGGGCCTCGAGATCAGACACAAGCGGAGCGCCAACGGTGTCGGGCGCCTCGGTGTTGATTGCGAGCTGATGGGCCGCTGCCGAACCACCGAAGCACGCAAGCGAAACGTCGCCGTCCAACGCTTTGATGACGCTGCCCACCACCTCGAGTTGATCTTCGCGTCCAGGCCACGTATCGGTAACCATCACCTGCGCCCGCGACACACCTAGGCCGTAGCGAAGCTCGTGGGCCCTATGCTGCACCGGAAACGGCACCGACACCGCGCCAACCCGACCGCACGCCAGAATGGTGAGCACAAGCTCGACGACATTTGGTAGTTGGATTGCGACCGGCACGCCGGGCCCGGCTCCGATCGAACGAAGAGACGCTGCAAGATGTTCGACCGCATTGTCGACCTCAGCCCAGCTCAGCCGCTGCGGTTCGCCCGCAAAGAACGAGTTTCGATTGGGGGCATCGGCAAGCGCAAGATGATGCGGTCGATCCGACGCTGCCTTTCGAACGCGTTGGTCGATCGATAGGTCGGTCATGGCAGTCCCCTCCATTCTGCGTAACGTTTCCCCACGAAGCGTTCCCGACGAACCTAGCGGAGCCTCTTGTCTCGCCCTAGTTTGGGTCGATGACCGAAATACACGGCACCTGTGATCCTGCGTTTGCGTCCGTCCGCGAAGCAATGGCCGAGAACTACAACCACGGCGACGTGGGTTCGTCGTGCGCTGTCACCCTCGATGGCGAGGTGATCGTCGATCTGTGGGCCGGCCATCGCGACCTTGCACGCCGGTTCCCGTGGGAGCAGGACACCCTCGTCAACGTGTGGTCGACTACCAAGATGATGACGGCGATGTGTGTCTTGATGCTCCACGATCGCGGCGCCCTCGACATCGACTCTCCAATGGCGACGTACTGGCCCGAGTTCGCAGCCGGAGCGAAAGACGGCGTGCTGGTACGTCATGTGCTGGCGCACAGCGCCGGCCTTCCGGCATTCGATGACCCGGTCGACGACCTGACGGTGTTCGACTGGGACGAATGTTGCCGGCGCCTGGCCGGACAAGCGTCGCGGTGGACCCCGGGCGATGGTTCGGGTTACCACGCCGAAACGCAAGGGTGGCTGCTTGGCGAACTCATCAGACGCGTAGACGGCCGCACGATGGGCAATTTCTTTCGGAAAGAAGTCGCCGAACCGCTCGATCTCGACTTTCACGTCGGCCTCGCCGACGAACACTTCGCGCGAGTTGCTGATGTCGCCACAATCGATGCGATTCCGACGCTTTCGCCCGATCCCGAAATTGCGAAGCGTATGCACAGCCAGCGCAGTGCTTCACTGGTCAACACCACAGCATGGCGTCGTCACGAGATGCCCGCCTCCAATGGACACGGCAACGCTCGTTCGATAGCGAAGGCGATGATTCCTCTCGCCAATAACGGAGTGGCGAACAGCCATCAGCTGCTGTCGCCATCCACCATCGACCGGATCTTCGAGGAACAATCCAATAGCGTCGACCGGGTGCTTGGCCGCAAGCTCCGCCTCGGCATCGGCTACGGCCTCAACAGCGCAGAGTCGCCGCTGGGCGTCAACGACCGCACCTGTTGGTGGGCCGGCTGGGGCGGATCGATGTGTGTGGTCGATGTCGAGAACAACATGACCGTCTCCTATGCAATGAACCGCATGCTTGGCGAGAACGACCTCCGGGCGATCAGAGTCATCTTCGCCGCCCACGACGCGGCAGCGCAACAGCGTGCAGCTGCCTGACAACTACCGTCAGATCGTGGTGTCGTCCGCGATGATGAGGGTCTTCAGATCGCTGTGAAACTCGAGGGCATAGCGGCCGCCTTCGCGGCCGATGCCGGAAATGCCTGCACCGCCGAACGGCGCCTGCAGATCGCGCACGAGGAACGTGTTCACCCAAACAATGCCCGCTCGCACCGCTCGGCCGACCCTCTCGGCCCGCTCGCGCGAACCGGTGAAGATCAGCGCCGTCAATCCGTAGCGGGTCGAGTTGGCTAACGCGACAGCCTCGTCCTCATCGGCAAAGGTCTGGATCGTCAGCACTGGCCCAAACACTTCGTTTTGCACGATCGAACTGTTGTTGGATGCCGGCTCGATAAGCGTCAACTCGTAATGCAACGAGTCCTCCCGTCGTTTGCCGCCCCAAACCACGTTGTCGCCTTCACTTTTCGCCCGGTCTACAAAACCGCCGATGCTGGCGAGATGGTCAGGGTGAACAACCGGAGCCACCGACGTTGCATCATTTCGCGGATCTCCGAGTACATGGGCTTCGGTAAGGCGTTGAAAGGCCTCCCGGAATTCGTCGACAACCGATGCATCGATCAGCAGTCGAGTGCCAGCCAGACAGACCTGGCCCGAATCTTCGTATTGTTCGGCGGCCTTTCGAGCTGCAAGGTCGAGGTCGGCGTCGGCGAACACCATCAGCGGCCCCTTGCCACCAAGTTCCGCCGTGAACGGTACAAGGTTCTCGGCAGCCGCCTTACCAATATGCCGTGCGGTCTCGGGCGAACCGGTAAAGCTGATGCGCCGGACACGCTCATCGGCCACCAGGGATGCGCCTACCTCTTCACCAATGCCCTGCACCATATTGAACACTCCAGGCGGAAAACCGGCCTCGACGGTAAGTTCGGCAAGAAGTGCAGCCGACAGAGGCGACCATTCGGCGGGTTTGAACAACACCGAATTGCCGGCCGCCAGCGCGGGTGCAAGTTTCCAGGTGGCCAGCATGAACGGCGCATTCCACGGCGTGATGACCACCGCTGGGCCCGCCGGCATGCGAAGCACCGCGTGCCGTGTGTTCTTCACATCCCACGTCTCGTCTTCGTGCGACTCGATGATGTCGGCGTACGTGCGGAAGTTCAACGCGCCGCGAGCGACTAACCGTTCGCGCATCGACTCGTGACGAAAGCCCATGTCGACGGTCTCGACCATCGCAATGTCGTCGTTGCGATGATCGATGAGGTCGGCCAAACGACGAAGAACCGCCGCTCGTTCTACCGGCGAGTACGTCGACCATGTGGCGAAGCCTTCCAACGACGCCCGCACCGCAGCATCAGCGGTCGTCGCATCGCCGCGGGAGATATCGGCCAGCTTCCAATCCCAGTCGGTGGGCGAATAGGTGGCGAAGGTTGTGGGCGAGGAAACCCAGGCACCACCAATGAGGTGGCCGGTTGGCACCTCAACTCCTTCGATCGTGACTGTTGTTGAAGCCATCATCTCAGTCTTGGTCGACCGTCGACTCGTAGTGTTTGGCGCCGGGCCCCATCGGCGCACGGATACCACGGAACTCCCAGTCGCCGCCTTGTGCAGTACTCTGCACTTCTTCGCTGTCGCTTGGCTGTGCACCAACGTCGGAGCGGATCGGCGTCGGGCCGGTGACAATGGTGTTGGTCATCGCTCCAAGACCTTCAACCTGCACAGTTACCACGTCGCCCGGGTACACCGTACGCGAGTTGGCCGGGGTTCCCGACAACAAGATGTCACCGGGCTGCAGCGTGATGTTGCGGGCAATGTCGGCGACGAGGTAGTGCATGTCCCACTTCATTTCGTCGGTGCTGGCGTCCTGCACAACGTCGCCGTTGACGATCGTTTGAATCTGTTTGCCGTGAAAATCCCAGTCGGTTACCAGGCCGGGCCCAACGGGACAAAGTGTGTCGCTGCCCTTCACTCGCAGCATCGATCCGGCGTCGGTGTCGCGAAAGTCGTGCAGGCCATAGTCGTTGCTGGCCGAGTAACCCGCGATGTAGTCGCCAGCGACGTCAGGAGAAATGTTGCGGCAGGTACGGCCGATGATGATCGCAATCTCGCCTTCGTAGTTCAGCCATTTACAGCCTTCGGGTCGCACGACGTCGGCGCCGTGGCTATTGAGAGCGCTGACCGGCTTCTGAAAATAGGTCGGCGCCGCTGGCAGCTTGGTCATGAACTCGTCCACCCGACTCGAGTAATTCAGGTGCACACAAATGATCTTGCTGGGCTCGCTTGGCGGCAAGTGGGTCGCATCGGCGGCGGCGACTCGGCGTCCATCGCCGGCAACGAGTTCATCGCCATCACGCTGCACGTCGACCGGGTAGCCATTGAGAAGAATACGTCTAAAATCAGCCATTGCGGCAGGTCTCCCTTGATAACGAATAGTTGTTGTCGTTCAGCCGCCCGCCGAGCCGAGATACGCAGCGCGCACCCGCTCGTCGGCTTGAACCTCAGCAGGTGTGCCGTCGGCGATGACCTGCCCTTGATCGAACACATAGATGCGGTCGCTAATACCCGTGATAAATCCCAGGTCGTGGTCGATCACGATAACTGCGGCGCCCACCGTGGCAGCCATGTGGCGAACCTGTTCGATCATTTCGAGTGACTCGGAGTTGCTCATGCCGCTGGTTGGTTCATCGAGCAGTAGGAACGAAGGTGCAGTTGCGGCGGCACGAGCCAACTCAAGGCGACGGGAGTTTCCGTAATCGAGCTCACGGGCTCGTCGGTCACGGTGATCCCAGAGCCCGGCTTCAGCAATAATGGCGTCGACATTGGGAACGGCGTGGCCCCGGCGATGTTCCTTCGCGATCAGCGCAGACGCCTCGACGTTTTCACGCACCGTGAGCGCCGAGAACAGACGGAGGTTCTGAAAGGTACGGGCGATTCCCGACCGGGCCAGCTCGAAAGGTGGCTTGGTCGTAAGATCGATGTCACCGATGGCGAACGAACCAGCCGTAGGCTTCACCATTCCGGTTATCACGTTCACGAACGTTGTTTTGCCGGCACCATTCGGGCCGATGATGCCAATGATTTCGCCTGTCTCGGCGGTGAGCCCGGCGCCCTTCAGCGCCTGGAAACCACCGAACACCACGTCGATACCCGATGCCTGCAGGGCGGGACCTGTGTTGTCAGCGAGTTCGGCCAGCGGGTCGGGTTTCACCGAAGGCGACTTGCCGAACCGAGCGTACAGCCACTCGTCGAGCTCCCAGTCGTCGAGCAGACCCGACGGACGCCAAATCATAAACACCAGCATCGAAACGCCGAGAAACACCGTTTGCAGGTTCTCACGGAAGACCCAGTCGAGGGGTGCTCCATCGAGACCAATGCCGAAGACCTCAAAGCCCTCCTGGCCTAGCCGGCGTGCGAGCTCGCGGCCAGCCGTCATCACGACGACACCGACCAGCGCACCGGTGACGCTGTTTCGTCCTCCGACGATCAGCATGACCAGGGTGACGAGCGTGAGGTCGAAGAAGAGGTTGTCGGGCAGGATCGACCCGTTCTCGTAAACCCGGAGGCTCGCTCCGACGGCGACAACCGCCACCGAGATCAGCAAGGCAACCATCTGCTGCACCAACGGATTGACGCCCATCGCTCGGGCCGCAAGGTTGTCTTCGCGTGCCGCAGCGGCAAGGCGGCCGCTGCGACTTTGAGCGTAGAGCCTGGCGACGAGTAGCGAACAGAACAACGCCAGATACACCGGCACCCGCGTGTCGAGCGCACCGCCAATCCTGAACGACAGCCCGGCGCGATCGCCACCGGTCAGATCGGGCCAGTTGCGAGCAACCTCATGGGTCACAAACAACAGCGCAAGGGTAATGACCGTGGCGGCCACCGCACCCGATTCGGCGCCCGACCGAGCGAGCCCGATACCCACCAGTAACGCGAAGCCCAGGGTGACGACCACAGCGATGACAAGCGCGAGCCACGGGTTCATATCGACCTCGGCAAGCCCAAACGGAGCGTCGGGGATCCGCTTGAGTTTCTCGGCTGGCGAGATGGCAAAAACCGCAAAGGTGTAGCCGGCAATCGCACCGAACCCGATATGGCCGAACGACAACACACCGGTGTTGCCAACATAGATCTGCATGCCGATCACCAAGATTGCGTTGATCAGCATTAGGGTCACGAGCCGCTCGGCGGCCCCACCGAGAATGCTCTGGTACAGCAGCGCGCCAGCCACGACCGCCACAAACAACACGATCACGCCGATGAGGGGAAACACCACATCACGCTTGATGTTGGGGAACAGTCCCCCCATTACACGCGCTCCGCGTGAGCAACCGAAACGAACCCGCCCGGCCGAAAGATGAAGAGCAACGCGATAAGGAGAAAGACCACCCCTTCGGTGAGTCCGGCAATCGAATCTGGCAGCCGAGAGCGCAGCAGAACTTCGGCCATACCAAGCGCAAGGCCACCGAGCACTGCACCACGCAGGCTTCCCAGCCCGCCAATCAAAGCGGCCAAAACGCCCTTGAGCATGGGGTCGAGGCCTGCACTCGGGGTCGTTTGTCCAGCGCGCATTAACCAAAACACACCAGCGATTCCGGCCAGCAGGCCCGAAAGGCCGAACGCTCCACGAATCACGTTGTCGGACCGCACACCCATCAGTCGCGCCGTGTCAAAGTCGGCAGCGGCGGCACGCAACGCGAGGCCAAACATCGTGCGTTGCAGCAGCAACGAAACCAGCAGCAGCGTAATGATCGTGACACCGATGACAACGGTGTCGAATACTTCGATGCGAAGCGAACCCACTTTGTAGGTGTCGGTTACCCAGCCGGGCCGAGAGAAGTTCTTTACCGAGGCCGAGACGTACAAAAGGAAGAGCGAGAAAACCACGAAGTGCACGCCAAAGGAGGTCAGCAGCAAGGTGAAATCGTCGGCTCCTCGCACTCGACGAAACGCGACCTGGTCGATGGCTAGCGACGTCAGCACCGACACCACGAGGATGAGCGGAACGACGATCCACCACGACCAGCCTTGCTGAAACGCCCAATACGCTGCGTAGCCCGACACCGTGATCATCTCACCGTGGGCGAAGTTCAGCAGATGCATCACGCCGAAGATGACGGCAACACCAAGCGCGAGCAAGGCGTAGATGCTGCCGCGACCCAAACCGTCGATGAGATTTTGGAGAAGTTCGGTCACGCGACTAGCCCCCCACGAAGGTGTCGAAGAGGTCGGTTCGTTCAAGAAGCTCTGCCCCGGTTCCTTCGGCAACCATCTCGCCGCTTCGGAGCACATAGGCGCGGTCGGCGACCTCAAGCATCCGGCTCGCGTTTTGTTCGACGACGAGCAGCGTGCGGCCGGCAGCCCGGAGCGATTCGATCAGCTCGAACACCACATCAACCAGTACCGGTGCGAGACCGAGCGAGGGTTCGTCCATCATAAGAAGCCGAGGCTTTGACATCAGCGCTCGCCCAATCGCCAGTTGCTGAGCCTCGCCGCCCGAGAGGAACCCGGCTTGGGTTGTCCACTTGTCTCGCAACACGGGGAAGAGGTCGGCCATCTCCTCGAGAAGTTCGGCCCGATCAGATTTGCTCGCCGTGATTCCGCCGATCTTTAAGTTCTCCTCGACGGTGAGATCGACAAAGATTCGGCGATGCTCGGGCACAAGTGCGAGGCCGGCACGCAGCAACTTCTCGGGCGCCGCACCAGTGACATCGGCGCCGTCAAAGGTCACCGTTCCTCCGGTTGGCTTCAACAGGCCAGCGACCGAGCCAAGCAACGTTGTTTTTCCTGCACCGTTTGGTCCAATGAGGCCAACGACCTCACCGGACCCAACGGTCAGCGACGTGTCCCGGAGCGCCGAGATCGCCCCATATTTGGTTGTGATCCCGGCTACTTCGAGCACGACGCCTCGTTTCTTTCAGTATCTTCGTAACGGTGTTCGTGCTCAGCCGCCGATGGTGGCTGCGAGGACGTCTTCACCGTTGGTGATCCGGTTAATCGGCACGTCCTTGGGCGGAATACCGTTCGTTCCGGCGTAGGTGATGGTTCCGCTCAGGCCTTCGAAACCTGAGATTGCCGACACTGCGGCGCCGATGCCCTCGGTGTCGGTGCAACCACAGTCGAGGATTCCCTGGATGCCAAGGAATGCCGAGTCGACGTACAGCGCCATAAAGCCGCGGCTTTCAAGTGCTTCGCCCTTGGCAGCCTCGTACTCGGCGAGCAAGGTGTCGATGCGGTCGCCGGCAGAAATGCTGGTGTGCGGGGTGTGGGCGATGCCCTCGTTGTTGTCCTCAACCTGGATACCGGTAGCGTCCATCGCATCGGTACCGATATAGGTCAGCCCGTCGAGGCCCTGCCCTTCAAGCTGACCACGAAGTGCCGTCACCTGGAAAGCAAGTGCGGCCGAGAACACGACTTCGTTGTTCTCCGAAAGGCCAGCGATTTCGTTGACCTGGGCGGAGAAGTCGGTGTCGGCTGCCCAGACGTAGCTCTGCACGCTCACAATTTCGCCACCCAGCTCTTCGAACTTCGCGATAAACGCATCGGGATTGACGCCGGTGTACGGAACGCCTTCGCCCTCGGTGAACACAATCGCCCGAGTGATGCCTTCGTCGATGGCCCACTGCGCTGCCGCGCCCGCCATACCGAAGTCATCAAAGGTCACGAGGAACGAGTTAATCGTGGCATCGGCCAACGTTGGCTCGGTCGATGCGGCCACAAAGAGCGGCACCTTGCCTTCAGTGGTCTGCAGGATGGGCAGAGCAAAGTCGGCAAATGGTGGGCCAATCAGAAAGTGGGCACCCCAGTCGAGCAGCTCTTGCGCTGCGAGTGCTGCGTCGTCGCCGACCTCAGCTACGCGAACCTCAACCGGCTGGCCGTTGATGCCGCCGTTGCAGTTGATTTTTTCGGCGACAAAGGGCACGAGGTTCGAGCCGGGGATGTCGACGAAACCAACGACGTCACTAAAGTCCATCGCCATGCCGACACGGATTGGATCGCCGCTAGGAGCGGCGACACAGTTCGCAAGATCGGTCGCGAGGATCGCGTCGATATCGAGGCCGGAGTGTGCGCCTTCTTCCATGGCATCGTCATCGCCGCCCGAATCACTGCCGGTATCGCTCTCGGTCGATGCACCGGAGTCGGCGTCGCTGCTTGCGTCATCGCTTGAGCCACAGGCTGCAGCGATGAGCGACAACGCCATTAGCAAGATGAGTAGTGGTCTGCTTTTCATAGTTCCCCTCCAAGGGTAAGTGCGCCGTTTGTGACTGTAGTTTGAAAGTCGTTTGGTTCCAAACAATCTCTCATACCCACCGTCCTCCCGTGCGTTTCTCTGTGTAAATGATCGGTGAATTGCTGTGCGAATCGATCTGGCGCATCGATCAGCCCAGCACGAACGGATCGCGTGTCTGGCCTTCGATTTCGACCCAGACGGTCTTGGTATCGAGGAACGCATCAAGCGATTCGAGCCCGTTGTCTCGGCCGTACCCCGACTGCTTCACTCCCCCGAACGGGGCCACATACGACACGTTCCGGTACGTGTTGATCCAGACGGTGCCAACGTTGAGTTTGCGGGCCAGCCGATGTGCTCGACCGATGTCGGCGGTCCACACTCCTGCGGCCAACCCGTAGTCGCTGTCGTTGGCCAGTTGCACCACTTCGTCCTCATCGGTGAACGTCATGCATGCCAGAACAGGGCCGAAGACCTCTTCACGAACAATCGTGGTCTCGTTGGTGACGCCGGTGATAACCGTCGGTCGAACAAACCGCCCGCCAAGCACAGGGTCAAGGACCCCGCCAGTAGCGATCGTCGCTCCCTCAGCTTCTGCTTGGGCGACCATCGCCAGGATGCGGTCGCGTTGGGCGTCGGACGCAGCGGGCCCCATCTCTGTTTCAATGTCGGCCGGGTCGCCCAGCTTGAGGTTCTCAGCTCGGGCGACGATGCGACCGATGATGTCATCGGCGATCGACTCGTGGATGTAGGCCCGCGACCCAGCCACGCAGGTCTGCCCCGAAGCTGCAAAGATCCCGGCGAGTAAGCCGTTGACCGCCGCTTCTGGATCGGCGTCGCCAAAAATGAGCTGCGGTGATTTGCCGCCCAACTCAAGCACGGTCGGCGTGAGGTTGTCGGCTGCAGCCCTCGCAACGTGACGAGCGGTGGCCCCGCCACCGGTGAAGGTGATCTTGTCGATGCCGGGATGCGAGCTGATAGCCGCGCCAACCTCGGCGCCACCGGTCACGACGTTGATGACGCCGGGCGGAAAACCAGCCTCGGTAGCGAGCTCTGCGAGAAGCAACGCAGTAACCGGGGTGATGTCTGAGGGTTTCACGACAACGGTGCAGCCAGCAGCGAGCGCCGGACCCAGCTTCCATGTCAGAAGCGCAAGTGGTGAATTCCACGGAATGATGGCGCCTACAACCCCTTTCGGGACCCTCTCGGTGTAGATCAAGAAGTTCGATGCTGGCGCGGGGATTTGTTGCCCCATGATCTTGTCGGCCATGCCGGCGAAGTACCCAAGGTAGGTCGCTAAGCTCTTCGCCTGCGCGGAGGTTTCGCGAATAATCTTGCCGTTATCTCGACTTTCGAGCTTTCCCAATTTGTCGGCGTCGCGGGTAAGTAACGCGCCGAGTCGATTCATCAGGTGCGCCCGCTCACGGCCCGACATCGTCGCCCACGGCCCATCGGCAAAAGCGCGCCGCGCGGCAGCAACAGCGATGTCGACGGCCGCTGGATCGTCAGACACCTCTGCCCACGCCTCGCCCGTAAAGGGGCTGCTGGTCTGCATTGTTTGTTTCGCCGCGACCCAGCCGCCGTCGATGTAGTTACCGAATTTCTCAAGATCAGCCACTCAACGTTCCTCAGCGTTCTGTTGCTCGACGTTCTGGGAGGTCTGTGAACCCTCGATGTCCCCGATTGAGATTGCACTGCTCGGGCATTCGGTTACGAGCTTCTGCGCACGCTCAAGTGGCAACACTGTGCCCTCGATCATCGAAGCGATGGCCGTGTCTTCGTCGACCTCCATAGCCTCGGGTTCGAGCATTTCACATTTGCCGACACCGACACATTTGTCTTGATCGACAACGACGCGTGCGTTGCCTGGTTCGAGCGACTCGCCCTTTGTATCGTTCGTCATTTGGTGATCTCCACATCGACTGACAGGACACCCTGCACAAAGTTCGATGGCGCTCGAACCGGCTCGCCGACGACCGAAAGCCGCAGGTCGCGTCGGATCATCTCTTCGAGAAGAATCTTCAGCTCCATCCGAGCGAGGAACGCTCCTAGACAGTAATGCGACCCTCCGCCACCGAAAGCGAAGTGAGGATTGGGGTCCCGAGACAGGTCGAGGATTTGTGGATCGGCGAACACCGCTTCGTCAAAGTTGGCCGATGAGTACCACATGACAACCTTGTCGCCCTTGGCGATTGCGGTGCCGGCGACCTCGGCGTCGACCGCGGCTGTGCGGCGCATGTGCATCACCGGCGACGCCCAGCGAAGCAGTTCTTCAACCGCCGAGTCGATCATCGAAGGGTCGTCGAGCAACCGTTGCCATTGGTGCGGGTTCGCGGCCAACGCCATGGCCGCATGGCTCATCGCCGTACGGGTTGTTTCGTTGCCAGCAAACACCACCAGCTGAAAGAAGTTCTGGTACTCAGACTTCGTCAGTCTTTCGCCGTCGATCTCGGCGAAGATGAGCCGGGTAACGAGATCCTCTTTCGGGTCGGCTTCGCGCACTTCGCGGATCTTGCCGCCGTACTCGAACAGCGCGTGCGACGCCGGACTGTTAAACGGAAGAAGCCGAAGCTCGGTCGTGTTGCCAAACGCATCGGGAGCCAACGACTGGGTCTCGCCGGTTCCCTCAACCAGATAGTTGGAGAGTTCGACTAAAAGGTCGGCGTCCTCAAGAGGCACGCCCATGATGGTCAAGATCACGTTGATCGGCACCGGAGCTGCGACGAGGTCGACCCAGTCACCGCCGCCCTGCGCGACGAAGTCATCAAGGCACCGCACCGCGATGTTGCGGGTCACTTCCTCCCAAGCTCGGATGTTTTTCGGCGTGAACGCTTTGCTCACCACCCGGCGTAACCGGGTGTGCTCGGGCGCATCAGAATCGATCAGGGAACGGCGGGCTTCAAGCGCATCGGCCTCGAGATCCCACAGGTTGGTATGGCCAATCGCGGAGGAGAATCGTTCGCTGTCTTTGCTAATGGTCAGCACATCGGCGTGTCGGGTGGCGGCCCAAAAGCCACCGCCTTCGTATGGATGCCAGACCAAACCATCGACCGCCCGCATCTGCGCGAAGGTCTCATGGGGGATGCCATCGAGGTAGAGATCGCTCGTGGTGACATCAGGGACAAAGGCGACGGTGGTCATGAGAACTCGATATACCTTTCGCGTTCCCAGTCGGTCACTTCGTCGCCGCCCATGCCGCCCGCTTCGGTTGCAAGACCGAGCTCGGCGTCGGCTATGCACGCGTACCCGATGCTGAACGTTTCGCCGAGCCGTTTGGCCAGCTCGCTTGCCTTGAACGCGGCCAGCGCATCGCCGTAATCGAGATGCAGAGCGGGGCTGTCACCCGGGTTCCCATACATGTCACCAGAGGCGATGGGCGGCAGATTGAGTTTGCGTTCGATGCCGTCGCTACCGGCGGCGAGCAATGCGGCGATAGCTATATAGGGGTTCGCGTCGGCGCCGGGCGAGCGAAACTCGACTCGATTCGCCTTCGATCCTGCCTCGGTGATCGTTCGTGCGAGCACGGTGCGGTTATCGCCGCCCCAGTGCACATGGGTGGGAGCGAACGTGTAGGGCCGGATGCGCTTAAAGCCGTTGGGGGTTGGCGAGCCAATCAGCGCAAAATCGACAGCGTGGGCCAGCAAGCCAGCAGTCCACTGCTCCATGATCTCGTTTGGCGCGCCATCGCTACTAGCAAACGCGTTGCCACCACCGTCGAGGTCGGTGAGGCTCGTGTGGATGTGCATTCCCGAACCGCCCGCACCGTTGAAGGGCAACGGCATGAACGTCGCCCGAAGCCCGTGTTCGACAGCCACCTGCTTCACGATCGACTTGTACAGCACCGTGTTATCGGCGACCGTCATCGCATCGGCGTGTCCGACGTTGATCTCGATCTGTCCAGGTGCGTATTCAGAGTTTGAGCCCTCGACGTC
>CALLQB010000026.1 GCA_938015295.1 uncultured Acidimicrobiales bacterium | reverse complement strand
CCGCGCTGTCGCCTCGGTGTCGGTCTTTGACTCGGCGTTCCTAGTAGGCGATGGCGTGTGGGAGGGCCTTCGTTTGCACGACGGAACGTATTCGTTCCTCGATCGCCATCTCGATCGGCTCTTTGCCTCGGCGAAGGGTGTGCATCTCGACATTGGTAAATCGCGCGAAGAGCTCACCGAAATTCTGTACGAGACCGCGCGTGTCAACGACATGACCACCGACGCTCACGTTCGGATGATGATCTCGCGCGGCACGAAGAAGACGCCGTCACAGGATCCACGCTTGGTCATCGGCGGGGCGACGATTGTGGTCATCGCCGAACACAAAAAGGCCGATCCGAGCATCGCCAGTGGCGGTATCTCGCTGTTTACCTCGACGGTTCGACGCATGTCGCCAGACACCATCGATCAGAAGTGGAACTGCCACAGCAAACTCCATGAGGTGGTTGCTCTGGTCCAGGCCATCGAAGCGGGTGCCGACGAAGCGCTCATGCTCGACCCCAACGGCTTTGTCTCGACATGTAACGCCACAAACTTTTTCATTGTCACGAGCGGCAGCGGCGGCAGCGAAGTGTGGACCTCGACCGGCGACTACTGCCTGAACGGCATCACGCGTGGCTTGGTCATCGAATTGGCTGGTGCTGCCGGATTCACCGCACGCGAGAAAAACTTTTCGCTCACCGATGTGTATGCAGCCGACGAATCGTTCGTAACCGGCACCTTCGGTGCACTGACACCGGTGCTCGAAGTGGACGGACGAACAATCGGCTCTGGCGCACCCGGTGTGGTTACTGCCGAACTCAGCCGTATCTACGCCGAAGCAATCCACCAAACCACCTAGCCACCCCAGCAAATTTTGTTGTGAAGTGACCGTGTGGTGTCGTCTGGGGTGAAAATTTCCGGGGCTTGATCGCAAATTTTGTTGTGAAGTGACCGTGTGGTGTCGTCTGGGGTGAAAATTTCGGGTTGGTCGGAAAATTTCGGGGGTCGAGGCTGTGGGTTTATGGTCTTGGCATGCTGAGTGCCTTTGACGACTATCCGATTCATCAGACTCCGGATCCCATTTTGACCCCGGCAACGGGTGACGATGATTTCTACGAGCGTTACTGGTTCAACGGGTACAACAAATCTGGCGACTTTTACCTTGGTGTCGGCGCTGCGGTCTACCCGCATCTTGGGATTCAGGACTGTGGGTTGTCCCTGGTCATCGACGGAGTGCAGTACGCCTTTCATGCCTCGGCCCGTGCCAACCCGCATCGCGAGATGAACATCGGACCTTTCAGCATCGACATCATCGAACCAATGAAGTCGCTACGAATCACCCTCTCGGCCGACGACACAGCCAACGACACCGACATGGCCTGCGATCTGCTGTTCGAGGGGCGTACCGGCACGATCGAGGAACCTCGTCATCACTTCCCGCGTGGCATCAAACGAGTGATGGACACGACTCGCTTCACCCAGTTCGGCAGTTGGAGCGGATGGATCGAGTACGACGGAAAGCGGCTCGACATCGATCCCGAAGAGACCTGGGCAACGAAGGATCGTTCTTGGGGCGTCCGACCTCTTGCCGGCGGCGACAAGCGGGTGGCTCCTAGTCAGGGCGGAGCCGGCGGCCTGTTCTTTCTTTGGGCGCCGCTGCACTTCGATGACGTCTGCACACATTTTCAGCTGTTCGAAGACAATCTTGGTCGGCCTTTGTTCCAGGTCGGGGCGATCCTCCCCACTTACAGCACGCCGAGCGAAATCCCGGGCATCGAAGATCCTGCCGTGCAGCCCATGCGCAACAACGAACATGCCGTGAGATTTGAGCCGGGCAGCCGAATGGCAGCAAGCGGCACCATGGTCGCAATGACCGCGATCGAAGACGGTATCCGCCACGAGATCACCTTCGAAAAGATCTTCACGTACCGGATGAAGGGCATCGGCTATTCGCATCCCGAGTGGGGCCACGGCAAATGGCACGGCGAACTCGAGATGGCAAGCGAGAAATGGAACCTCGCCGATGTCGACGAGACTGCCTTCGACAACCAGCACGTGCAACATTTGATGAAGGTGACCATGGGCGACCGTGTGGGCATCGGCGTGCTCGAGCAGGTCATCCTCGGCCCCTACAAGCCATACGGACTCGAAGGCGTAATAAGCGGAATCTCGTGACACCAGCCGACAAATAGTGTCGCCCTGTGTCACGAGATTCTGGTTTGGGTTAGAGGTTGAAGACGACTTTGATTGCGCCTGCGGCACGGTCTGCGGCGGTGGCGAATGCCTCGGTTGCTCCGTCGAGTGGGAACCGGTGGGTGATCAAGGCATCGGCGATAGTGGGGTTCGACGCGAGTATGCGGGCAGCGATATCGAAGTCGCGATTGGGGACGATGCCGCCGTAGGTCATCGACGAGAAGAAATCGATCTCCTTCATCAAAATCCCCATGTCGACGGTGACCGGCTCCCAAAAGGAGGCGACCATTACCAGTCGACCCCTGACCCGCAGCGACCGCACTGCTTGCTTGATCGAATCGGTCGACCCCACCGCATCGATGACGACATCGTAACCATCGGTGGCTTCAAGCGATGCTCCCAACATCTCTGCGGCCGCCTGCTGGTGGGGGTGCCTGGCCGTGATGTCGCAAGAAACGCCGTGCCCAGCGAGCAACGCAGCTACAGCAAGGCCAATCGGGCCAGCACCGATCACCAAAATACGGTCACCGGCTTCAAGCGCGGCACGACGAACCGCATGACTAGCAACAGCGAGCGGCTCGACCAGCGAAGCGTTTGCGATGTCGATACTTGCTGGGAGCTCAACCAGCGTTGAGATGGGCACCACGATTTCCTCGGTCATGCCACCGTCGGCCATGACCCCGAGAAGCGCGCTCTCGCCCGTGCACATGCCGCGCAGGCCGTCGCCACACGGATCGCAGACGCCGCAATGCAACATTGGTTCGACAGCAACGTGTGTGCCATCGGGCGTGGCGCCCGCAAACTCGTGGCCGAGCACCATGCCTTCTGCGAAACCCAGGTCGATGAGGTGCAGGTCAGATCCACAAATTGACGACGAAACGATCTTGACTCGAACGTGATCTGGGGGCACATGCTCTGGCGATGGCACGTCGACGAGTTCGGGGACCTTGTTTGAAATCCGAATTGCTTTCACCCGGCGAATCTAGGTGGTCGCCCCGGCGATCTTCGAATCTGTTGGCTAGCTACCGACTGCGGTGTCGCTAGTCCTCGATAGTGATGATCGGCTCAGGCTGCTCGGCGTGCGTTGGACTGTACTGGGCGACAAATTCAGCGACCGGAACCGGTCGGCCGTAGAGCCAACCTTGCGCGAAACGACATTCGGTGGTGACGAAGTGATCGTGGAAATCATTGGTCTCGATGCCCTCGGCGTGTACCTCGATGCCAAGGGCCTGGCTCATGCTGATGATGTTGTCGACAATCAGCCCGTCGTCGGGTTCGAAAACACTCTGCACCAGCGACCGGTCGAGCTTGACCACATCAAAGGGGAACCGCCGAAGTTGGGAGATGCTCGAGAAGCCGGTGCCGAAATCGTCGAGAGATAATCCGACTCCCAAACCGCGCACGGCGTTCAACGACTTGATGATCTTGTCGGAGTCAGGTGGATGACTCGATTCGGTCATCTCTAGACGAAGAAGATGCGGATCGATCCGCGAGTCGCGAAGCGCAGCATCGACCGCCTCAGAGAGATTTCCCTCTGCGACATGTCGCCAGGAGACATTCACCGCTACTTCCATGTCGCGACCAAACTCCTGACGGAGCATGGCGGCCTGATGCGCTCCCGAGCGAATGACCCATCGGTCGAGCTCAATAATGGCCGAACTCTCTTCCGCCACGGGGATGAAGTCGTCTGGCGGAACAAGAACTCCGTCGCGTCTCCAGCGGACCAGTGCTTCGGCACCCACGACACGTTTGGTCTTCAGCTCGATCACCGGCTGCAAAAACAGCTCGAGTTCACCCGCCTTGATTGCCCGCCGCAGATCCGCCTGCAATTCGGAGCGACGCTCGGATCGCTCGACGAGCTCGGTCGTGCACACGACGACATCGCGGTTTGTCCGCTTTGCGTCTCGCACTGCGAGGTCTGCTTTGTGTAAGAGCTCTGACGCGGTGGAGAGCGGGTGGTACAACGCAACCCCAACTCGAGCGTGAGGGAGAATCTTCGCGACCCCGAGGTCGAATGGCGTGGTAGCGAGGTTGTGGATGCGGCCGGCCAGCAACTCAAGCTCTGACACGTCGTACCTCTCGAAGACGCCTACTGCGAATTCATCGGCTCCAAGACGAGCGATCATGCAGGTGCTGCTTGAGTAGGTGTCGAGCTGGGTGGCGATGCCTGTGAGTAAATGGTCGCCCGCTTCATGGCCAAACGAGTCGTTGATGCCTTTGAAGCCGTTGAGGTCGAGCACAAGAAGGTGCGCTTGCTGATGGTTTACGAGGTGGTCTTCAAGTGCCTCAATCAGTGCTCCGCGGTTGGCGAGACCGGTCAAGATGTCGGTTGTTGCCTGCACCCGCAGTTTTTCGTTTGTGGCGCGAAGATTGCGAAGGCTTCGATCGAGCGAGTCGCCGATGGGTCCTGGGGCCACCCGGCTACGAGTGCCTGACTCAAAGTCGTTGTCGGCAATTGCGCGAGCCTTCTCAGAGATGTTGCCCAGCGTCTGGGTAAGTTGTTGCATACCGGCTGCGACGGCGGTTATGTCGCGCGGTCCGCTGATTGCGGGTGCGTCATTTATCTGGCCGCTTGAGAGGCGGCTCGCCCACGTCACCAGGTGTCCTAGAGGGCGGGTGATCGTTCGAGCGGCTAGATAGGTGAGGAACACGGTTGCGAGGATGACGGCGACTAGCCAGATCGTTGTTCGTTGGAGATCTCGGGCTGCAGCGCGTTGTCCCTCGTGTGCGTCGTTCAAACTGTCGTTGGCGAGGATGTCGAGGATCTCCATCTGTTCGAGGGCAACCGAGACGCCATACTGCGACAACGACACGGCGTCGATGGATCCGGCCTGGCCATCGTCGAGGCCGAGTGCGCTAGGTATCTGCGACCGAAGTTTGCGGTACAGCCGGTTCGATTCGGTGTCGCTCACGTTGGCCCAGGCGACGCGCATTTCGCTCGACGCTAGAGAGTTGAAACGCTCGATTTCCTGGTCGAAGACAGCGTAGGCGGCCATGAGGTCGCGTCGATCGCCCGGCTTTGGTTCGAGCGAGGCGATTTCGAGGAACACGAAGCTTGACAGGCGGGCTTCGTCAAGGCGTGCCCGCAGGGCAGCACCCATCGCGTCGATTGCTTCGAGCTGTCGGCGGTCGAGACCAGCGTCATCGATGTTGTTTGTCGCACCTGCTGCGGCGGAGAGTTGTCGGTCGGCTTCAGCGGAGACCAGATCGCGCAGCGAGGTGTAGTAGCGGTCGATTTCTTCGGCGCGTATCTCGCCGGAGTCGGCTCCGCTTCGCCAGTCAGTGAAGCTCCGAGAACGTTCGATGATTTGGTTCACCTCGCTGTTCTTTGCGGCATTCGAGGCGGCGACTATGAGGTCGTCGATGGCCGCATCGAGTTCGCCGCGTAGCAAGCCAACGGGATCGGTCTCAAGGTTGAAGCCGTTCGCAGTTGTGCGAAGCAGGACGCGGATGTCGATACCTATGGTGCTGTAGGCGGCAACCGTTTGTTCGAGCGCCAGCGATCCCTGCAGCACCACTTCGGTGCGGTGGAGGGCAGATGCGAGCTCAACGCTGGTTTCGAGCTGTCGGGCCTGGGTGAGCGAATCACTGGTTTCGCGGTAACGCAGGACGCCGAGCAACGTCATGCCTAGTAGAGGCAGCAACGCCACCACTACCAGTAGCCGGGGGACGGTTAGTCTCCCTCGAATTGCCACCTTTTCCATAACATTTGTGATCGGCGTAAACCTGTTGAAAGTTGAGCGCTCGTCGAGGTTGTGACGACTGTCATCTTTCCCAGTGGAGGTGACCGGTGGAGAGGAAAGATGACGTGAGCTTCAGATAGTTGCAAGGTCGATGTGTGCAGATTCGACGCCGTACACAAAGGCGTTTGGCATCTCGACGACACTTTTCCCTGGAGTGAGGCTCACGTTGGAGAACCGCTGGATGAACTCTTCAAAGAAAATTTTGATCTCGAGACGGGCAAGGGAGGCTCCGAGGCAGAAGTGGGTGCCGAAGCCGAAAGCGATGTGCGGGTTGGGGTCGCGTGCAACGTCGAAGGTGTCGGGCGAACGAAAAACCGAAGCATCGCGGTTCGCCGAGGCGTAGAGCAACGCCACCTGCTCGCCCGCCTTGATGGTCTTGCCGCCGATCTCGGTGTCGGCCGCCGCTGTCCGACACATGTTGTGGATCGGCGTGACGAAACGAATGAACTCCTCAGTCGCGATCGTGAGGTCGGCACCCGAGCGCAGCGCGTTCCACTGCTCGGGGTTAGCGGCCAGTTCGAGAAGTACCCGGGCGATAACTGTTCGCGTAGTTTCGGCGCCACCGTCGAGGAGTAGTAGGCAATCAGAGATGATCTGGTCGAGACCAAATTCGTAGCCGGGCAGGCCCTGCGATTCGGTCTTGATCCACGCGGACATCACGTCGTCGTAGGTGTCGACAGGGCAACCTTTGTGTTCCTCATAGAGATTCATGCAGGCTTCGGTGAACTCGAATACCGCTTCGATACCGTCGATGTCGTGGTACATCGGGCCGCCACCAAGTTGGATGGTTCGCTCAGACCACTCCTTGAGCTTGGGCCACATCTCATGTGGGTAGCCGAGGAGTTTGCCGATCATCATTGCGGGCAGCGGCCCGGCCAGCTCGCTGATGACTTCGACGTCGCCACCCTTCGCAGCAGCAGCTTCGAGGAGGTCGACGACGTGGTCGCGAATTTCGTCTTCCCAGTTGCCGACGGCTCGTGGGGTAAAACGGCGAGCAACCAACATGCGACGTTTGGTGTGTTCGGGGTCGTCGAGGCCGATGATGGATTTGTCGGCCCCCATCTTCGGGCGGTACCCGCCGTGTTCGTCGGAGCTGATGAAGAGCTGTTTGTTTTTCTCGATCTCGACGACGTCGTCGTAGCGGGTGATGGCCCAGATCTCGTTGGTGGCATCCCAGTGCACGGGATCGTTCTCGCGCATCCAGGCATAGGCCTGGTGAGCGGTGTCGCCAAGGTAGAACTCGGGCTGAAGGATGTCGTAGGAGCGCGTTTCACTCATGGCAGTACCCTTTCACCTCGCACCCCGATAGCACAACAATCACAACAATCACAGCGGTTGCAACAGTCGTGAAGGCCACAACATGCACAACGATGCGCTCGCGCCGGCGACCGCTAGCCGTGAGTGCTTGCTCCGCCGTCGACCGGAATCACTGCACCGGTCAAATACGAACCGGCCCGGCTCGACAGGTAAATAACGGTGCCGGCGACGTCTTCGGGGCGGCCGATGCGGCCGAGTGGCATCAAGCCAGACACCATCTCTTTTTTCTCGGGCGTATCAAGCATGTACGCCATCATCTTGGATTCGAACGGCCCGGGAGCGATCGAGTTAATGGTGATGTGTTCCTTCACAACGTTGTGCGCCAAGTGGCGGGCAATCATGTGAATGCCGGCCTTTGACGCTGCGTAGGAATACTGATCGCCCATCGGGACCCGAATACCATCGATCGAGCCGACCATGATGACGCGGCTCGGGTCTTCTGCAGAGGCTGACGCGCGCAGTTGGGGGAGAAGTGCCTGGGTCAACATGAACGGTGCTTTGACGTTGATGTTGAGCACCTTGTCGAAACCGTGGCCTGGAAACTCGCCGAGGGGAGCACCCCAGGCTGCGCCGGCGTTGTTCACCAGAATGTCGAGCGATTCTTCGCGTTCGCTGAACGCTGCGACAAACGATTCGAGTCCTTCGTCGGTTGCGAGGTCTGCCGGAATGCTGATGCATTCGCCGATTTCGGACAGTCGTGCCGCGGTGGCGTCGCAGGCTTCGGCCTTGCGAGCGGTGATGTACACCCGAACACCGTTAGACACAAGGCCTTCGGCGATCATCTCGCCAATGCCTCGTGACCCTCCGGTAACGATTGCAACCTTGCCCGACACATCAAACAGTTCAGCGATTTTCATATCAGCGAGTCTGGCCTATTGGTGTGGTGTAGGCCGAACTAGCGGCCGCTGCGAAATATCTCGATGCCGGGTCTCCTGCAGAGGAGCTACTTCGGGATATCGCTCCAGGGCAGATCTTTGTCGACTCGGACGTCGCCGGGTAGGCCCAGCACCCGTTCGCCGAGGATGTTGCGCATGATTTCGCTGGTGCCGCCCTCGATAGTGTTCGCTCGCGAGCGGAGAAACATGCCGCTTACCTCGCCCATTCCCATCGCTTCGTCGCTACGGGTCATCGGATAACCAGAGTTGTGCAGCATGCCGTCGGCGCCCTCGAGATCGACGGCCACCTCATAGATGCGCTGGTTGATCTCAGCCGACATGAGCTTGCCGATGGAGCCTCCGGGTCCGGCGTCGCCTGACTTTGCAAGAACCTTGGCTCGTTGATTCGTCAGGCGAAGCACCTCCGACTCGATCCAGAGTTTGGCGACCTTGTCGCGTGTGATCTGATGGGTGAGCGGGTCGAGGTCGTCCTTCTTTTCCATCCAGTGGTTGATGAGCGTGCGGATTGGGCCTCCGCCTTTGCCGCCCGAACCGCCACCGAGGGCAACTCGCTCGTTCATGAGGGTGGTGATGGCCACACGCCACCCGTCGCCTTCGTCGCTCAGTCGCTGGTTGTCGTGGATTCTCACGTCGGTGAGAAACACTTCGTTGAATTCGGCCTCACCGGTGATCTGGTAAAGCGGGCGCACTTCGACGCCTGGCGCGTGCATGTCGAGAATGAAGTACGACAAGCCGCGGTGCTTCGGTGCGTCGGGGTTGGTTCGGGTGAGCAGCATGCCGTAGTTCGAGACGTGGGCGAGGGTTGTCCAGACCTTTTGTCCGTTGACGATCCATTCGTCGCCGTCACGCACGCCCCGGCTCGGGATTCCCGCGACGTCAGAGCCATGCGTTGGTTCGGAAAACATTTGGCACCAGATGTCTTCGCCGGTATAGATCTTGCGGAGATGCTTCTTGTGCATCTCTTCGGTTCCGTGGTTGAGCACAACCGGAGCGCCCATCCCGATGCCGATGGGGTTGATCATCAAATCGTGGTACGGAACCTTTGCCTCACGGAGTATTTCGTCGATGACGGCCTGCTTTGAGCGGCTGAGGCCGAGGCCGCCCTTGCCGACCGGAAAGTGCACCATGCCAAGCCCTGCGTCGTATTGCGCTCCGCGGAAAGTGAACTGGTCGACTGCATGGGGGTCGACCTCGGCAATGAGTGCTTTGGTGCGCTCGCGTAGTTCGTCGTCGGAAATCGTGATGTCAGTCATTTCGGGTCCTTATGGCACACGTTGGCTGGCCACTGCAGGTGTGCGGAAAGAAAGCAGCTGTGCAGAGAGAAAGTCTGTGCGGATAGAAAGTCTGTGCGAATAGAAAGTATGTCAGATGATGTTATGGTTAAAGACTGTATAGCGACATACATGTTTCGCGCGAAACCCAACCGACAGAGTTCATGGCCGATTCTTCAACCAGCAGCACAGCAACGTCGAGCCACGAGCTCGACGCGCCACCCTGGCAACGGGTTGAAAGCACGCTGATGAGCGCCGCCAGCGTGATCAGGCAGGAGTACGACAAGCGCTTCGCCGAACTCGACCTCAACCTTTCGCAGGCGATGATGCTGGCGTATGTGGCCGAATTCGGAGCCGAGTCGCAAACTCGGATTGCCGACCGACTCGGTGTTGGACGAGCCGCCGCCGGAAACATCGTCGACAACCTTGAGCGGCGCAAACTTGTCGAGCGACAGCCCGACCCCGATGACCGGCGGGTCTGGTTGGTCAACGTCACCGCTGCGGGCAAAGAACTTAGCGACAAGGTCATCGAGATCGACATCGTCTTTCGGGCCGATCTCCGCAAAGGCATCTCGCGTGCCGAGCGACAGCAGCTGGCATCGCTCCTTCTCCGCATCCAAGAAAACCTCAACTAGCAACAGTTATTCGAAAACAGGAAGAGACACGAAAATGCAAGACGCAGTAATCGTCGATGTAGTCCGCACCGCAGCAGGTCGCCGGAACGGCCGCCTGAGCGGCAAACACCCGGTAGAGCTAGCGGCGGAAACGTTGAAGGCGCTGCAGGAGCGCAACAACCTCGATCCGGCACTGGTCGACGACGTCATCATGGGCTGCGTTATGCAGGTCGGCGGACAATCGCTCAACGTTGGCCGCAACGCTGTACTCGAGGCCGGTTGGCCCGAGAGTGTTCCGTCGACCACGGTCGACCGCCAGTGCGGCAGTAGCCAGCAGGCAATTCACTTTGCAGCGCAAGGCGTGATGGCCGGGGTGTACGACGTCGTTGTCGCGGCAGGTGTCGAGTCGATGAGCTCGGTCCCAATGGGTTCATCGGTCGTCAGCGGTATGGACTTTCCTTTCCCCCAAGGCATGCAGGACCGCTACAAAGAAACCGGCCTTCCGCCGCAGGGAATCGGCGCCGACATGATCGCTGACGAATACGGCATTACCCGTGCAGACCTCGACGAGTACGGCGCTCGTAGTCAGCGTCTCGCGATTCAAGCGACCGAAGAAGGCCGCTTCGAAAACGAGATCATTCCGGTCGACATCGAAGTTGACGGAGTGACCGAAGTGCATAACGTCGACGAAGGCCTACGTGAAGGCACCACAGCTGAATCGCTTGCCAAGCTCAAGCCTGCATTCAAAGAAGACGGCAAGATCACCGCCGGTAATTCCTCACAGATTGCCGATGGCGCTGCAGCAGTGCTGATCATGAGCGCTGACAAAGCAAAAGAGCTTGGGCTCAAGCCTCGAGCGCGGTTCCACTCCTTTGCACTTGCTGGCACCGATCCGGTCACGATGCTCAAGGGTCCCATCCCGGTAACCGAGAAGATCTTTGCCAACAACGAGCTCACGATCGACGACATCGACCTGTTCGAGATCAACGAGGCGTTTGCTTCGGTTGTGCTCGCATGGCAGAAGGAGTCGGGCGCCGACATGGACAAGGTCAACGTCAACGGTGGTGCAATCGCTCTTGGTCATCCACTCGGTTGTTCGGGAGCGAAGCTCATGGCAACGCTCGTGAACGAGCTTGAGCGCACCGGCGGCCGCTACGGCATGCAGGCAATGTGCGAAGGTGGCGGCATGGCCAACGCGACCATTGTCGAGCGCCTCGACTGAGTCGCCGATCGGTGCCGAAGTCGACGAACTATCAACACACGCTGACAAAGAACAGAGAGAAGTAGAACAACAATGCCAAGAATGAATCTTGAAGGAGCCTCCGCCGTCGTAACCGGTGGAGCATCGGGTATCGGCGAGGCTGCTGCACGACAGTTGGCCGAAGCCGGCGCCAGAGTTGTCGTCGCCGATATGAACGAAGAACGCGGATCTGCGGTTGCGTCGGAGATTGGTGGCATCTTCGCGATGACCGATGTGTCGAGCGAAGAAGATGGCCTGGCGGCAGTCGCCGCGGCGTCAGAGATGGGCCCACTGCGGGCGCTCGTCAACAGTGCAGGTATCGGCATGGCCGGTCGAACCATCGACCGCAACAACCAGCCGTTTGACCTGGCGATCTACTCGAAGGTCATCCAGGTAAACCTCATCGGGTCGTTCAACATGCTGCGCCTCGCTGCCTCGGCGATGGCACAGACCGAGCCGGTCGATGAAGACGGCTCGCGTGGAGCGGTCGTCAACATGGCGTCGGCGGCCGCATTCGATGGCCAGATTGGTCAGGCCGCGTACTCATCGAGCAAGGGCGGCGTCGTCGGCATGACACTTCCGATTGCGCGCGATCTTGCGGCAGTCGGTATTCGGGTCAACACCATCGCTCCCGGCCTTATCGATACGCCGATTTATGGCGAGGGTGAGCAGTCCGAACAGTTCAAGGCGCATCTTGGGCAATCGGTGCTGTTCCCGAAGCGTCTGGGCTCTGGCGAAGAACTCGCCTTCATGGTGATGGAATGCATCACCAACCCGTACATGAACGGCGAAACGATTCGCGTTGATGGTGGCATCCGGATGCCACCGAAATGAGCGACGCCGAAAACTCCGACGTCGTGCTCACCGAGCGCCGCGGACGGGTGCTGTTAATCACGCTGAACCGCCCCGATGCGATGAATGCGATCAACCGAGATCTTGCTCAGGGGCTGCTTCGAGCAGTTGCCGAACTTGATGGGGACGACGGTCTCACCGCTGGAGTACTCACCGGCGCGGGTCGTGGTTTCTGTTCGGGAATGGACCTGAAGGCCTTTGCCAAGGGCGAGTCGCCCGATGGCATGGACGAGTTCATTCGCGACGGGGCGCAAAAGCCACTCATCGGAGCTATCGAGGGCTTTGCGCTTGCCGGTGGCCTTGAGCTGGCGCTTGCGTGCGACCTTCTCGTTGCGGCCAAAGGTGTGAAGCTCGGCATCCCCGAGGCAAACGTTGGCCTATTCGCTGCTGGCGGCGGCCTGCTTCGGCTTCCGAGCCGGGTCGGTTATGGCAAAGCGATGGAAATGGCGATCACTGCCGATCCAATAACGGCTGAGGAGGGTCTTGAGTTTGGGCTCATTGCCCGCCTGGCCGAAAAGGGTGGAGCGGTGGACGTTGCGATGGAGCTCGCTGAGCGGGTGGCAAAAAATGCTCCGCTAGCAGTGGCGGCATCGAAGCAGCTGATTCGGGCGACAACCGGGATGACCGAGGACGACTTCTGGGAGCACCAAAAGAGCTTCAGTCGCACGGTCTTCACCTCGAACGACGCAAAGGAAGGACCTCGCGCGTTCGCGGAGAAGCGGCCGCCGGAGTGGACGGGCACCTAGTCACTCAAATGCCAGAACGAGTGCGAGTCCGCACGACTTAGCACGAAGTAGCAAGCGGCTCACCGACTACCGGTGAGCCGCTTGTGTTTTTGGGGCGGGGCCTTCGCCTGCCTTCCGAGTGCTCTACCTCGTATCGCAAGTAACCCTGTGCTTCATTGCCCACAGAAAACTGGAGGCACAGTTTGTCGAGGAATTGTGGTGCAAACTCCACCGAGAGTGCCGAAATGGCCGCAAATTTTCTACTTATGTGGCTATTTCCGGCCCCTCTTGACGAGCATCGATAACTGTCGAGTAACTTCACGATGTTCATCTCTGAGGTGCCCCCATGCTTAACCTTTTGTACGCTTTCAAACGACTTCTTCGCGATCGCGGGCTTATTCGCAAGATGAGCTTGTTGTTCGGCGCAAGCGGCGACCAGGTCGACGCTGCAGTCGACGCCACGAGCCCGGTCTTGCTTGGCCGTCTTGCTGCGCTCGCCGAGGCCGACGGCGGCGAAGCACGCCTAGCGCAACTGCTCGACGCCGCTGATCCAGCGGTACTCAGCAGCGCGTCTGACTTCCTGGAACGCGACAACGCCGACAACGACCGCCTCTTGGGTGACCTCTTCGGCGACGACCGCACTGGGGTTATCGAAAGCATCTCCGATGTCTCCGGCGTGAGTACCACAACCGTAGGTGCGTTGCTGCCGAAACTTGCGCCGATGCTGCTTGGCTTCCTGCGCCGCCATCGCGATGACAACTCTGCAGACAGCGCAGAGATGAAACGTGTTCTCCTGGGGGAGCGCGACGAGATAGCTCGCACCGACAGGGGAGCAGCACTTGTTGGGCTTGGCGCCACTGGCGTTGCTGCCGGCGGGGTTGCGTTCTTTGGAACTCGAGGTGCCGACAACCCGCAGGCGTCTGCTCCGCTAGAGGTCGATCGCATCGATGGTGAGGTGCGCCTCGAAGGCGACGGTGCCCCTCACGAGGGAAACGAGATCGATGCTGCAGACCTCGCGGCGCCGGTCGAACCACGGCGAGTGCACTTCGACGCCACCGAAGGCGACAGCGGCACCAGCGATCTCGATGACCCGTCGGACGTTGATGGCGATGCCGACGACGACGGAATCTCTGGAGCAGCTCTTGCTGGCGGTGCGGCCGTTGTCGGCGCAGCGGCGCTTGGTGCCTCCCGACTTAGTGGCAGCGATGCCGATGCCGATCTTGATGTTGATGCCGATCTTGACGTTGATGCCGATCTTGACGTTGATGCGGACGCCGATGTCGAGTCCGTCTCCAGTGGCTCGGTGACTTCAACAGCGTCAACCTCAAGCGAATCCGCAACAACAACTTCGTATTCGTACGCCGACAAGGGCGCAGCTGCCGCCACGTCTGCGAAGTCGACATCATCAACCGCTGCCGGGCTTGGATGGCTTTGGTGGCTGCTCGGACTGCTTGCGGCGCTGATTATTCTCGGCCTTCTTTTGTCGCAGTGCGGCGGCGATGATGACGACGACAGCGGCAACGACAGCAGCGCTGCAGCTAGTGACAACGAAGTCACCGACGTCACCACAACCACCATCACGGCAACCACAACCACCACGACAACCACCACGACCGAGCCACCGCCGCCGACGACACAGGCGCCAACCACCACACAGGCTCCTACGACAACGCAAGCGCCAACAACGACGGTCGCTCCAGAACCCGAAACGCCCGACATTGGCACCCCGCTAGCGGCCGGCACCTTGCTCGGCGGCTTCACCCTTACCAACGCCTTCGCCGAGGATGGCAGCGACTTTGAGGTTGGCGAACAAGCTCAGAGCGTGGCCTCAACCGGTGTCGAATTTGCGCCCTTTGGCCCCTTCGACGTCGACGTCGATGCCGAGGCCATCACCATGGGGTGGAACAGCGACCCGGCATGGGACGACCTCGAGCGAACCCTCGAGGCTGGCGAGGTCGACCGCTACACCTTCACCTTCGACAATCCGGTGCTCGCTGGATCAACCGTGTCGGCCGACGACTCGCAGAACCTGGTGCCCGACGTAACTCGGGTCGATGACAGCTCCTTTGTCGTCGAGTTCAGCGAAGGTCTCTCGTTAAGCGACGGACAGGTCGCCGTACTGCAGGTCGCGTCCGAGTCCGCTGAAGGGGCCGAACCCGTCGAGGGCCCAGCGATGGAAGCGCTACCTCGCACTGGCGTCGAGAGCAACGAGATTGCAATGGTTGGCTTCGCCTTCATTCTGATTGGCGTCACCCTGGTGTGGCTGGCCAACAAACGCGACACCGAACTGGCCCTCTAGCGACATTGCTCCAGAAAAACCGGACGGTCTTCGTGTTCCTCGCCGACGACATTGATGTTCGTTTTTGGTAGAATTTGTTACTGTGAGCCTCCGAAGCACGAACCTCGAAAAGCTCGACGGAGGACACTTTGATGTCTTCATCGTCGGCACCGGCATCAACGGCGCTGTCTCAGCTGCAGTTCTCGCTGGGAGGGGAGCGTCGGTTGCGGTGATCGACCGGGGTGACTTCGGAAGCTTCACGAGCCAAGAGTCGTCCAACCTCGTCTGGGGCGGTTTCAAATATCTCGAAAACTATGAATTGGGACTCGTCCGAAAGCTCTGTCTTTCGAGGAACCGATTAATCGAGTCGTACCCGGCCAACATTAAGGAGATTCGTTTCCTGGCGGCGCTCGACGAGAGTTCGCCGTTTGCCCCGGCACTGGCCAGTCTCGGCACGCTCGCATACTGGGGCATCGGATCCTTCGCCACGAAACCGCCCCGGCACC
This sequence comes from uncultured Acidimicrobiales bacterium, assembly GCA_938015295.1. Taxonomy (GTDB): domain Bacteria; phylum Actinomycetota; class Acidimicrobiia; order Acidimicrobiales; family SHLQ01; genus CALLQB01. Next base: position 2,388 of record CALLQB010000026.1, on the reverse strand, counting down.
TCACGGCAAAAAAGATCGAACAGGTCGAACCGGTGATTAACACCGAGTCTGTCCGGGGCGGCATCGAGTACTCCGATGCGTACCTCAAAGACAACGACGCACGTTTCGTGTTTAGTTTCGTCCGCTCGGCAATCAAGGCGGGAGCGACGGCAGCCAATTATGTCGAACTCTCGTCAGCCGAACGTGTCGACGGCACCTGGCAGGCACATATGGTCGACCGAGAAACCGGTCGAAAGTTCACCGCTACCGCCGATGTGGTCATCAACGCCGCAGGCCCATTCATCGATGGCCTGAACCAGTCGTGGAATCTTCGCACCGACCACCGCATTGTGTACTCAAAGGGCATTCATCTGGTCGTTCCGCAGCTCACCAAGAACGAGCGCGTACTTGCGTTCTTTGACGATACGCAGCGGCTGTTCTATGTCATCCCGATGGGCAAACGCTCGGTGATTGGCACCACCGACAACCGGGTCGACGACCCGAACACGGCAGTCAACGATGACGACCGCAACTTTCTGCTCGGCCAGATAAACGCCAGGCTTGATCTCGACAACCCGCTGACCATCGCTGACATCATCGCTGAGCGAAGCGGTGTGCGCCCGTTGGTTGTCGACAATGATGGCGACGACAAGGAAGAAGTCGACTGGACATCGCTGTCGAGAAAACACGAGATCGAACGCGATGCTTCGCTCAAGGTTGTGTCGATCTTCGGCGGCAAACTCACCGACTGTCTCAACGTTGGTGAAGAGGTAGCCGCCGAGGTAGAGGCGCTCGGCGTGAAACTCGACCCCGACGATGGCGAGTGGTTTGGTGAACCACCCGAAGAAATGCGCGAAGAGTTTTACCGCGAGGCCCGTCTGATGCACCTCGACGACCTCCGAACCCGTGCCGACATCGAGCCGTTGTCCGACCGGCTCTGGCGTCGCTACGGCCAGCGGGCGTTTTCGATGCTCGAAGCGATTCGTGAAGATCCCTCGATGGGCGAAGACATCATGGACAGCGCCGACTACCTGCGGGTCGAGCTTCACCAAGCCGCACATACCGAGATGGTCACACGCCTCGAAGACTTCATGCGACGCCGCTCAAAGATCGAACTTGTCGTCCATGAAGATGACTATCGCGGATCTGTCGGTCTTCGCGAGGCAGCCGAAATTTTGTTCGGCGATGCAGCTGACGCCAAGCTCGATGAGTACTTCGACGAGGCTTCCACCGCCCGTTGACAAGCTGAATAACGTTGGCATCAGTCACGTGTCGCTGCGGTCACACTGCTTTAGTTCTGGGTTGGTCGCGCCGTAAAATTGGGTTGATAAAGGAGTGATCCAATGTTTGGATTTCTACAACGGACCCCCAATATTCCCGAAGGCATCGCCGCCGCGCTGGGAGACACTTTCAGCGAACAAGAGATGCATCAGCTGAGCCGTTTCGGCACAACGCTGCAGCTTGATGCCGGAACAACCCTGGCGGTCGAAGGACGTCCGGGCTTCGAAGTTTTCGTGATTCTCACCGGTGAAGCCGAAGTGCTTCGTGGTGGCGAAGTTATCGCCACTGTCGGACCAGCGGCGGTCGTCGGGGAAGCTGCGATCCTCAACAACGAACCTCGCAACGCCTCGCTCGTTGCCGTGACGCCGGTCGAGACCGTGGTGTTCAGCCGCCGCGACTTCAATTCCGTCTTGGCTGCGTGCCCGCGACTCGAGCTGCAGATGCGAGAACTTGTCGCCCAACGCGCCGACACCTAACACACAAAATGGGTGACTAGGAGGGCGCTGATTCCGGGTGGTCGGCCAGAAACGCTGCGACCGGAAGCGACTCTGGCTGGAAGTATCCTTCGGGAAGCCAGAGGGTTCCTTGCTGGGTCAGGAAGTAGACCTGCCAGTGGTAATAGCCGTAAAACGCTCGGGGCTCGTCGCGCATGACCTGGGCGTACGCCTGCACACCCCGCACGTACCGGTCGGAGTTGTTGTAGCCCCACAGCGCCTTGTCCATGTCCTCGGGCCCGCCGCGGTAGTCGAGGTAGCGAGCGGCAGCCATGATGGCGTCGGCGGGGTTGTTGATGTCGCCTTCGCCCCAATCGGCCCACGTGGCCGGGATGAACTGCATCGGCCCTTGGGCCCCCGCCGTACTCAACCCTCGGATACGACCCATTCGGGTTTCGACCAGATTGATTGCTGCTAGGTACTCCCACTCGATACCGGTTGCCGACTCAGCCGCTTGGTAATAGCCCAGCAATTCGTCGGCCGGAGCAGGAGTGATGATCTCCCAGGCTGGCACGTTTGCTGACAGCGAGGCGTCGCTGTGCATTCCCCGAAACTCGCGACGGCTCGCAATGTTGAGCTCGACGATTGGTTTGAGGTCGTCGGGGAGGTTTGCGAACACCACCTCGTCAAGTTC
>CALLQB010000025.1 GCA_938015295.1 uncultured Acidimicrobiales bacterium | reverse complement strand
CGACGCCAACAAGGCAAAACAGACCGAGAGATCAGACGCTGCCTAAAACACGACATCGCCCGCCACGTCTACCGACTCCTCGAGAACCCACCACCACCAAAACCTGCCACTTGACACACATAGAAGATTCACTTCGCGGTCCGGTGACAGTAGACGCCATAGCGCCGCAGTCGGCCGCCAGGTAGTCCGAGTTACCAAACCTGTCACCTATTCGTGCAGCAGACGCGAGCGACTAGCAGATCTGGGCGGGTTTGGCGATGAAGGATACGAACGAAAATCGCTCACCCTGGGTAGCAGTTTGATCACACTGTGCTAGCCAGGTGCTCCCGCGGACGCATTTGGTGATCCTCAGTGTTGGAAAAGTCACTTTGCGCTGTTCAGTCGCTCCCGCGGGAGGATCCATTCGGTCGCCGCTCAACTCGCGTTCAAGAGCGCTCCTAACGGCATGTGAGCACGCAGTCGGAATGCTGCAATGCAAAGCAGCGGCGTCACCATGGACCCTTTCGTCGACAAACACTCGTGCTGTACCTTCGCTCTCAGAAGCGGCGATAAGTCCACGCGAAGGGAGTCGGTTCTTCTATGTCGGTTTCTTCTGCTGCGGTGACCGTTGGTAAATCGCTGTTGGGGCTCGTCTACATCGTTGCGACGATATTGCTGCCATTCGTGCTGGTGTCAATAGCCCTGGCCCAAGGTGAGACCCTCGAATGGGAACAGGAATGGGCGGCCCAGACAATTCGCCTGGGCCTGCTCTACCTAGCTTGCTGGTGCGCCGGCACCGTCGTACTTGTGGTCTCGGTAGTCAAGAACACCCGTGAAGGTTGGAGAGCGTTCGGCGACTAGGCCGGTGGGGCGCATCGTCCGAGCACCAAACAACGGTTCGCTACCCCCGTCACCCACTCGGTAACGTTTCAGCACACACTCCCACGGAAACGGTCGAGATCGGCACGTCTTCGGGCGGCGACCTGCTCGTAATGCAGTCGACGCCAACACCGCACTATTCGGTGGCATTCTGAAGTACGTGGTCGACCCGCTCGTAAGTGAATGGACAGACGGAACGGTCAGCCTGCGACCGTCGGCGGCAAACGACAGGCCGACTCTCATCGCCGGACGCGATGGCGAGTTCCAACGCTTTCTGGGACAAGGTTCCCCAGAACCAGATCCCACAGCCATCGTGCTGAACACAGCAGGCGAGATCGCCGGCTGGGTCGACTGCGATACCGACCGGCCTTGGCTGCAGTCCGGTGAGGCAAACATCGGCTACAACATCCTCCCGGAGCAGCGTGGCCGAGGGTTCGCCAAACGAGCTCTCGCCCTGCTGATGACGTTTCTTGCCGAGAACTCCGAGCTAACGACCGCAACACTGCTCATCGATCCGGCCAACGCTCCGTCACTCGCGGTCGCTCAACAGACTGGTTTCGTCCAGCACGGCGACATCGATGGCCAGATGCTGTTTAAGCGCGATCTCCACTAGCGCATATCAACGTGCCGAACGCGCAATGCCACCCGTCGATAGTGGCACATCCCCTACCTGAACTCGCCGGGGCTAGCAGCCGTAGCTGTCACCTCTTCTTTACCTTCTTTACCTCGCCATCTCGCGTTCGTGACTCTCGCGAATCAGCGGCGAGAACCAGTCCGAAGAGAACCCAACCGTCAGCCATATCGACCCAAACGGGCCCGGTTTGCGCACTCCTGGCCCGCCATCAAACAGCGATCAGCCGGCCTCAACGATGCGAATCTGCTCCACGAAGATCGCATCAGTCCCACACCGAAGAAACGCCGACACGCCAGGTGCCTCGGGGCGCATGGAACGCTTTGCCCTGCTGGCGGTGATTGTTCTGGTGCGATGACGGCTGAATGGATTCAGCCATCAGCAACGACGAGGCCATAGTTCCCAACCCCCTGCCGACACCCATAGAGGCCAAGGTACCGGCCCAGCCGCTGCGATTCGCTTCGCCCCGATTCACCTGCCCATAGCGCCCGACCGAACTGGTCTGGCCGCGTTGTTCAGATCAAGGGGTTCTCGCTACATCGTTGACGATGAAACTCATCGCCCGAAGCTAAGCCCTTCGAACGACGTGCCGATTGGGTCAGGTGGCCCATCCACCCAGTTCCGACGCATCACAGCGACTAGAAGAGAGCAAACAGCTCGTCCAACGCTACGCGTCCACCCTTCGGGCTATCCGTAATCGGCTGACCGAGCAGCGCGATCGCGTCGAGTTCCTTCGTTCTGCCCCGCATCCGGGGCGCATCCGTGAACAGGCATGGTTCACTAGCGGTGAGTTCGATCAGGTAGACGACCTTGAGACTTGGTGCGACAACCTCGACAAGAAGCTCGCCGAAATCGACGAACGCTACGCGGTACTCGAACACGAAACCGCCGAACTTGGCTCATGGCATCAACGCATCGAAACCGAGCGTGTTGTCGCCGGAAATCTTGAAAAAGACCTAGCACCGCCGCCGCAACCGCCTGCTGGAGTCCTGCCTCCCCCACCCGCTGCGCCTAGCGAACCCTCCCCGGCGACACGGCCACAACTCGACGCAGCACTGAGCGCCCTGCAACAGCGCGAGGCCGAACTGCGCACCCGCACCGAACTACTTGAGGCTGCCGAATACCGATTCGAGGCTAAACTCACCCAAGCCGCTCTCGATGACGAACAGGCCCGCGCTGAAATCGTCGAACTGCGCCAAGAACGCGAGCGGCTCGAAGCTGTCCGAGCAGCCGCACTTTCCGAACAGGATCGGTTGGCCGAACAAGCTAGGAGCCTGGAGGAAAGCCGCGCACAGCTGCTTGCCCAATCAACCCGGCTCGAACAACATCGCGAGCACCTTGAGGCTCGAGCGCAGCATCTTTCTGATCTGCGAGACGAACTCGCCGAGCACGACCGCACCCGCCAGCAGCAGCCCGACAGCCCCGACCTACCAGCAGCGACGGCCGCTACCGAAGGTGTCACTGAAGCTGCGGCAGATACAGCTACACAGGAGCTCGAGCTCCTCGAAGCTGACATAGCCGAACGGCGACACGCATTCGCCAAAGAAGCCGACCGGCTCACTGAACAGCACAACGAACTGGCGGCTCGTCTTGAACGGCTCGCCAACAAAGAACTTGAAGTATTCGAACGCGAAGAACAAGTTCGCGCAGCCGAACAGCTCGCCGAGCAGGCAAAGCAGAGCATCGAGCGCACCACCGCCGACCTCGATGCTTTGGACGACGCCCAGACCGAACGTCAGCAAGAACTCGACCGCCGAACCGGCGAACAAACAAAGCTCGCACAGCAACTCGACCAACAACTCGAAACGTTGGCATCGACCGAAGCCGATCTTGCCGCGAAGGTCGAAGAACTCGAGAACCGCACCAAATCGCTCACCAAGGATCGCCTCACGCTCGAACAAGATGAAAGCGACCTGGCGGCCCGACAGAAACGACTCGAGACCAATGTCGCCGACCTCGACAAGGCGCTGAAGAAACACAACAAGAGGTCTGCAGAACTCGACAATCGCAAGGCAAAGTACGAGACGCAGTCGGCAAAGCAAGACGCCCGTGCCGAACGCTCCCGCGCAACGGGCCTCGAACTCGAAGCCGAACAAAAGCGACTGCAGGACCGCCAGGCACAACTCGCAAACGCGAGCGAGGCACTGGAGCAGCGGGCAACCGAACAGCGAACCCAGCAAGAACAACTCGACGCAGTCGACGCCGAAATCGCGCAACGACGCAGCGAAACCGACGAGAAACAACACCAGCTGAACGACGCACAAGCCGACATCGACGCCGCTGCCGCCGACCAACAACGTCGACGTCAAGACACCGAAGCCGAGGCCAGCCGACTCGACAGCATCGAACTCGACCTTCGCCGCAAACAGGTCGACCTAGGCGAGACCAGTGCTCTATACCGAGAGCAGGCGATCTTGCTGCAGTCGCGCCGCGAAGAACTCGAACATGAACGCGAGATTCTCAACACCGAGGCCGACCGTCTCGCCGAATGGCGTACCCATCTTGCCCGCGAACGCGATGTTCTCGATGCAACGCTAAGCGACCTGCGACGCCGTCAACGCGACGCCGACGAAATACGGCGTGCACTCGACGAGTACAACGACTCTGCTTCTCGCCTCGGGACGTTGCTCGGGCACGCCGAAGCCACCGACGATAGCCCGCCCACCAGTGGCCTCTTCCGAGACGAATCCGTCAAGAACGACGCCGATAACGACTAACGAACGGGCCTTCGCTGCGTCCAAACATCGACAAAGCCCGCGAAAGTCGGCGAACACATGTGCCGACCACCCGCCTGACTGTGTATCGTCTCGCCCATGGCAATCACCGACGCTCCCCCGGTAGCTGCAAAAAAGGAACGCTGGACGTTCCAATGGAAAGAGTTGTACGACGAGGTCATCACCAGCGGCCTCTGTACTGGCTGCGCTGGCTGCGTGATCTCGTGCCCCCACGACGTCATTGGTTACAAACACGAACCGGGCGCCTATAAGCCCTTCCACCTTGAAGAAGAGTTGGGCGAATCCAACTGCATTCATGGCGAGAAAGGCTGCACGTCGTGCACCCGGGCCTGCCCCCGCTTCCGCAGCTGGGAAACCGAAGCCGACATGCATCTGTTCGGCCGCACGCGCAACGCCGACGAGATGAGCGGCGTCTTTAGCGACACCCTGCTGGTTCGGGCAAGCGACGACTTCGTGTACGACACCGGCCAAGACGGCGGTCTGGTGTCAGCAATCCTGATCTGGTGCCTTGAGAACAACATCATCGACGGCGCACTCACCAGCGGCGTCGAATCGCTCCCCAACGGCGATCCGGGCTGGAAGGCCTTTCCGATGGTCGCCACGAATCGTGAAGAGGTGCTTCGCGGCGCAGGGAGCCGGTACACCTACTCGGCGAACACCATGGCGTTTCCCGAAGCGAAAGAACGGGGACTTGAGGCGCTCGCCCTTGTAGGCATGAGCTGTCAAAGCTCAATTGGTCCCGTGATGTGGCACCGCAAGATTGGCAAAGTCAGCAAGCCCATCAAGCTCAACATCGGCCTGTTGTGCTCGAAAAGTTTCGACGACGCGCTATTCGACGAGCTGTTCGAGGTCAAGTACGGCCTCAAAGCCGCGGACATCGCGAAGATGAACATCAAGGGCGTCTTTCAGATCTGGATGAAAAACGGCGACTACCACGAGATCAACCTCAAGGAATGCCACGCCTGGACTCGCGAAGGCTGTACCCATTGCCCCGACTTCGCCGCCGAACACGCCGATATCTCTACCGGCGGTATCGGTAACGAAACCGATTGGACACTCACCATCATTCGCACCGAACTGGGCAGAGCAATCATCGAAGCCATGGCCAAAGACGGAGCGATCGATGTCCGGCCAGGCGACGACGACCCGGCAGCGATCGCCCTCATGCACCGTCTGGCCCAAAAGAGCCGCGAACGATGGCCCGACTGGGCAAACGGCGATGCTCGGGTCGGGATCACCCCGAAGAAGAAGTAGAAGCGCCCGTCGTGACCGCACCTGCAGCCGACGCACACGACGGCTCTACTCGCCCCGCCGACGCTCACGACGGCACTACTCGCGCCGCAGACGCTCACGACGGCAATACTCCCTCGCCTGGTGACTACCTCGCCGATCTCCGGGCCTCGATCGACGAGATCGACGACCGATTCGTCAAACTTCTTGCCGAACGGTTCGACGTCACCCGCGAAGTCGGGCAGTTAAAGGCCGACCTCGGCATGCCGGCCATCGATCAGACACGTGAAAACCAGGTCGACGACAAGGCACGACGGCTCGCAGAAGCCAACGGGCTCGATGCCGACCTTGTCTCGCAAGTACTGCGAACAATCATCGACCGCGTAGTAGCCGAACACCGCACCATCGCGGAGACCCGCACAACCGAATAGGGGTCAGGTACTTGTGGAGTCAGGTACCTGATAGCGCTAGCTAGTTAGACGCAGTCGCTAAGGAGTTCTTCGAGGGCTCGGGTGTCTGAGCTTTGATCCTCTAGGTCTTTCATTGCGGCCTGGAACTCGGCAATGGTGGTTTCGCCTTCTTCGTCCAGCAGGCTGTCGTAGGCCTCTTGGAACTCTTCATAGATGTCGTCGGTGGTTCTGACCGTGCCATTTTCGACGCCGTCGGCGACACGTTTGTCGTATTCCTTAAAGACCGCGAAGGGCACATTCAGCGCAAAGACATCAAACGTGCATTTGCAATACTCTTCGCCTCCGGCCACACCGGCAGCTTCGTTGGCCGCTTCGCAGCCAGACCGGTAGTTCGCCTCGGTCACACTGCGCTCGTCGGTGTTGCCCGCCTCGTCGGTAAATTCCCGCACTTGGTCGGCGTAACCATTCGGGGTTCCGGCCGAACCGCAAGCGGCGGCAATCAGGCCGATAGCCACCAAAACGATGACGAGGGAGAAGCGAGGAAAGATGCGTCGAATCACGGTGGCTGAGTTTACCCGGCCCGCCCGATCTCGCGTGCTCGGGCGAAAACGCTGTCGAGCATTGGTTCGGTTAGGCGACCGGTAAAGGTGTTCTGTTGACTCACGTGATAGCTGCAAAGCAGTACCTCGGCGGTGCCAGATCCGGTTGCGTTTTCTCCCTCGACAAGCGGCACTTCAAGACCATGCCCGAACTTGGGACGCGGGCTGATGCCCAACTCGGTACAAACCGAGGCGTAGCCGATGCCCCCCAACGCAACGATGACTTTGAGGTTTTTCAGCAGCGCAATCTCGCGTTCGAAGAAGGGGCGACAGGTGGCCTTCTCGTCTGCGGTTGGTTTGTTGGCCGGAGGAGCGCACTTCACCGGCGAGGTAATGAACGCTCCGTCGAGCACCAACCCATCGTCGAGGCACGCACTTTCGGCCTGATTGGCGTAGCCAGCCCGAAACAGCGCCCGGTATAACCAGTCGCCCGACCGGTCGCCGGTGAACATGCGACCCGTCCGGTTCGCTCCGTGTGCAGCGGGTGCGAGACCAACCACCAGCAGATGAGCGTTCGGGTCGCCGAACCCAGGCACCGCCTTCCCCCAATAGGTTTCGTCGCGATACGCGGCCCGCTTTTCCCGCGCCACCTGTTCGCGCCAGGAAACCAGCCGTGGACACGCCCGGCATTTCACCACTGCTTGTTCGACCGCTTTCAGGCTGCGCATCGGGCGAGCGTAGCCGGACCGTTTCCGACGAAGTAGCCGCACGGGTGCGCACATGGCTGTGGGTTCGCTAGTTTTGGTTCCTCATGGCCAAGAAAAAGACCTCCCCCGCAGCAAGCACCGTCAAACCAACCTTGGTGTTGCTGGTTCGCCACGGCAAGACGCCCACCACCGGCGACAAGTTGCCAGGCCGAGCACCCAACCTTCATCTGGCCGATCTCGGTATCGAACAGGCCGAGCGCGCCGCTTCTCGAATCGCTGGCCTCAACAAGGCAACTGCCGTCTATGCCTCGCCGATGGAACGAACACAAGAAACTGCAGCCCCCATCGCCAAAGCGCTGAAAAGAAAGGTCCGCATTGAAGAAGGTCTCATCGAGTGCGACTTCGGACAGTGGACCGGCAAAAGCCTGAGCGACCTGCGCAAGTTGCCCGAGTGGAAGGCCGTGCAGCGGTATCCAAGTAGTTTCCGGTTCCCCAAAGGCGAGTCGTTTCCCGAGATGCAGACTCGCATGGTTGGCGCACTACACAAGATCGTCGCCAAACATCCTGGCGAAACGATTGTGGCCGTGTCGCATGCCGACACCATCAAGGCGGCGATCGCCGACGCCATGGGCACCCACCTCGACCTGTTTCAACGGATCGTCGTGTCGCCGTGCTCGATCTCGGCCATTCTCTACGGTGCCGAAGGCCCAGCGGTCCTCACCGTCAACTCGACTGGCGACGACCTGGGCGCCCTCGGCCTCTCGTGAGCGCCTCGTTCCACTTCGGCGAGGTGTCGTCGCTTGCCGTCGGCACGGTCGGCCCGCGCGGGCAACGCGTGTTTTATCTACAGATTCGCGACGCCGGTTCGATTGTCAGCTTCAAGTGCGAAAAGCAGCAGGTCGAAGCCTTAGCCGAATACCTCGCCGGGCTTCTCACCGACCTCCCGCCTGTCGATGTCCGTCAGGTACCCGACCAGCAAGACCTGGCTGAGCCCGTCGAGTCCGAGTGGCCGCTCGGTGCCATGGGCGTCGACTTCAACGAACAACTCGACCATTTCGTACTGATGGCCGAAGAGCTTGGTAACGATGTCGACGAGGAGGGCAATCCGATCGAGATCGAGCACGGCACGCTTCGCCTCGCCATCGATCGTGGCCAAGCAAGTGCGTTCATCGCCCAAGCACGTGAACTCGTTTCGGCCGGACGACCTCCCTGCCCATACTGTGGTCGCCCGTGGGAACCCGCCGAGAATTTCTGCCCGTGCTACAACTAAATCGCCTCACATGAGCGACACATACGAATCTGGCGAACCCGACGAGAGTCCCTTTCTCGAACGCGACTTCATTCCCACCGCTCGTGCGCTCCAACTTCTACGCGGTGGCGATATCGACGTGAAGGGCCGCATGCCCTACAGCTCGAACATGACGTTTCTGGTCGATATAGAGCATCGCGAACTCAAAGCCCAGGCCATCTACAAACCCCACCGCGGCGAGCGCCCCCTTTGGGATTTCCCTGATGGGCTCTACAAACGCGAGGTCGCGGCCTTCGAACTTTCCGATCACCTCGGGTGGGATGTCGTACCGCCCACAGTTCTTCGCGACGGCCCGATGGGTATTGGTTCGATGCAGCTGTTCATGCCGTCGGACTTCACGCAGCACTACCTCACGCTCGTCGAAGAAAATGACGACCACGACGATGTTTTTAAACTCATCTGCGCATTCGACATCCTTGCAAACAACACTGACCGCAAGTCGGGCCACTGCCTCATCGGCAACGACGGCCGCATCTGGGCTATCGACAACGGGCTCGCTTTTCACGAAGAGTTCAAGCTTCGGACGGTCATCTGGGAGTTCGCCGGACAGGACCTGCCGACCAACATCGTGGTCGACCTCGAAGAGTTTCTCGACAACGACCTGCCCGATTCGCTAATGAAACTTCTCGACGAGAACGAGCGCGCCGCCATGTTGGGTCGGGGCCGTCACCTTTTGATCGATGGCGAGTTCCCCATCGATCACACCGGCCACCGCTACCCGTGGCCAATCGTGTAGCACCTCGGTAGCCGGTTACGAGAAGAACAGGTCTGATGCCCGGCTAACGGCGGGGATCACGGCAAGTGCAAGTACGAGGGCCAGCGCAAACATTGCTGCAGCTTCGACCTTGCGACCCTTTTGTCCCATGTTGGGCAGCACCTCGGTGACAAGCGCTCCGGCGATGAGGCCACAGATGAGACCGCCGCCGTGCCCGCCGAGCGAAATTCCGCCGCTGAAGCTGAACAAAATATTGAGCATGACCAGACGGCCAACGCCCGAGCTAAAGAAGTTGATGCCTTGCTTGCGCTGCACCATCACGAGGAAGCCCATAAGTGCGAACACCGCCCCGGAGGCGCCAACGACGAGAGCTCTCGGTTCGACGAGCAATGCACCGAGCGCACCGCCGAAAAGTCCGGCGAGGTACAAACCGCCGAAGGTGAGCGAGCCGTAGCGGGTTTCGAGCGATCGCCCCAACGCATAAAGCAGATACATGTTGAACGCGACGTGGATGATGCCCGAGTGCACGAAACCGCTACTGAGTACCCGGTACCACTCGTTGTCCATATCGACCGCGATGCCGAGGAGCCCAAAGTCGTTTGCGACGTCGCTGAGACCCGAACCCATGATGTTCGCTCCGCTGACGATGTCGTAGATAAACACCAATACGTTGATGATGATGAGGCCCATAACCACAGGTGGGCGCTCGGAGACGCCGAAGTTGTTGGTTCGGCTCAGCACTTGTTGCTTGTTTGACTTGAGACAGTCGGGGCAGTGAAAGCCCACCGACGCCGTGGTCATGCACGAGGCACAGATCTGTTTGCCGCAGCGCTGACAGCTCACGCCGGCGCGTCTATCGGGGTGGAGGTAACACGAGGCGGGGGCTTGGGGCTCAGTCACAGATCAACGCTACCGTTCGGGAAGTTTCTAGCGACGTCGCTGCTTGCGACGAAATGCCAGGTTAAAGAGAAACCGATGTTTCAGGGATCTCGGCGTCGACGATCGGGCTGACCTTGTCGGCGTTTGCGCCTTGTTCATCACGAGCATCGTCTTCGAGAGTTGTGTCCGCGATGCCGACCTGTATGACTTCGGTGACGCCATCGACGCGATCTTTGAGGATGCGTTCGACACCCATTTTGAGAGTTTGGGTCGAGGCGGGGCAGGTGACGCACGCTCCGAAGAGTTCGACGTAAACCTGGCCGGTTTCAAGATCGACGTCGCGAAGCGCAATATCGCCCTTGTCGGCCTGGATTGCGGGCCGAATCACCTGAATCACTTTTTCGACTTGTTCTCTCATCGGTACTTCTATTGTCGCATCTCGGAGCCTTTGTCGAAACGCCGAAGGGGTACGCTTTGTTCCGATGACCGCAAAGATCTTTAGCCACCCGATTGCCGGCACTCCGGACCTGATTTTTGCCCATCAGGGCGGTTGGGACGAGCTGCTCTGGATCGCAGGCCCCCTTGTCCTGGTCGGGCTGTTGCTTTTTGTCGCCAACCGGCGCGCCAACGCGCTCGCAAACCCGACGACCGGCACCCCCGAAAGCATCGAAGCCACCAACGACGACAGCCTCGACCCCAAAACCTAAGTCCGTCAGCACCACGATTCCCACTGCTAGCGCCACCCAAACCCCGAAATTTTGTTGCAGAGTGACCGTTCAGCGTCGCTTTTGGTGAAAATTTCGGGATTGTCTGCGGGGTTTTGGGCTCGTGGGGTTCCGGGATGGTCGGGTTACGGGAGGGTCGGGGTACGGGATGTTGGGGTGATGGGCCGGCCGGCTGGCTGGCTGGCTGGGTCAGTCTTTGCGGCGGCGATCGGTGGCTACTCGGGTGATGTCTATGCCGAGGGCGGTGAGCTTTTCGATGAACTGTGAGTAGCCGCGGTCGATGTGGTGGGCATCGCTGATCAAGGTTTCACCGTCGGCGGCGAGCGCAGCGACCACCAAGCATGCCCCAGCTCGTATGTCGTGCGCTTTGACCGGGGCGCCTGACAAACGATCACAACCACGCACCACCGCATGATGACCATCGATACGGATCTGCGCGCCCATGCGAGCTAACTCGCTGACATAGGCAAATCGCCCGGCATAAAGGTTCTCGGTGACAATACCCACGCCATCGGCGAGGCTCAGCATGGCGACGATCATCGGCTTGTAGTCAGTGGCGATACCCGGATACGGCAGGGTCGAAACATCGACCGACCGAAGTCGCTGCGGCACGATTGCGGTGATGCCGTCGTCATCTGGCGTAATCGTCATACCCATCGACCGCATCTTGGCCAACAACATTTCCATATGGTGCGCCCTTGCCCGCTCGAGCCGGAGTTCGCCGCGGGTCGAGGCGAGCGCAGCCAGATACGTGGCCGATTCGAGCCGGTCGGACACCACCGTGTGGTCGGTGGCATGTAGACGCTCGACGCCATCGATCGTGATGGTCGACGTGCCGGCACCCGAGATGTTCGCTCCCATCTTGTTGAGCATCTCGGCAAGGTCGCTGATTTCGGGCTCGCGAGCGACGTTGTCGATGGTGGTGATTCCTTTGGCCCGAATCGCCGCCATCATCAAGTTCTCGGTGGCGCCGACGCTGGGAAAGTCGAGAAGAATTTCGGCCCCTATCAGGTTGTCGACCCGCCCAATGACGTTGCCGTGTTCGGTCTCGAACGAAGCGCCCATGGCTTCGAGGCCACGCAAGTGCATGTCGATCGGACGCGAACCGAAGTTGTCGCCGCCCGGCAGCGCTACGGTCGCTTCGCCGAACCTGGCGAGGAGCGGACCGAGCACCACAATCGACGCCCGAATCCGTCCAACGATTTCATAGGGAGCCACCGTTGAGCACTCGGCAGGGCATACGATGTCGACCGTGCCGGGTCCGTGGGTAACAGTGAGTCCCATCGACGCGAGCAACTCGCCCATCGTGTACACGTCGGTGATGTCAGGAACGTTTTCGATGCGATACGCACCCTCAGCGAGAAGGGTGGCCGCCATGAGTTTGAGCACCGAGTTCTTGGCACCGCTGATTGTTACCGTGCCGTCGATGGGCCCGGAGGGCCGAACGAGAAACGATGAGTAGGCATCGTGGGGGGAGCCGTCATTTTGCACGACTCAAGTATGGCCGCGACTGCCGCTTCATGCCGATAGGGGTAGCTGGAAGCCGCTGCGCCGAGTTTCCTGTGACTACTGAACCAGATCAATGACACGCCTACAGATCGTCCACGAAGTTGACCGCGCCGGCCTTGCCGAGCTGCGGACTCCGCGCGACGACATGGTGGCTGAGGCGAGCGAGGGCGACGACCGGTTCAGCCTGGTTGAGGGCCCGTTCGAGTCCTACGACCGGACGCTTGAGGTCACGAAACTTCGAGACACTGGCGACGACACCTTCCGGGTCACCGAACGTTTCTCCTACCGCGAAGCCGTGCCGTTCTGGCGGTTCGCGACCCACTTCCCCATCAAGTGGTCGATCGGTAAACGCCGACCAAGCGGCACCCAGCCCTGGTGGGCGCCACCACAACGACTCGACGCACGAGCTGCACGGGTGCTGACCATTCTGTGCACCCTGTCGGTCTTTGCCGGCTACATGGGCTCGGTGCTGAGCCAGACCATCTCGTTCGCCTCCGACGAGTTCGACATCAGCGAATCAACCCAAGGGTCGGCCTCGGCGCTCGTTCGTGCTGGCGTACTGATTTCGGTGATGGTCACCGCAGCCGCCGACCGGCGGGGACGACGACTGCTCCTGCTCGGGTCTGGCATCGCCGCAGCGTGTCTCACCGCAACCGGTGCCCTGGTGCCAGGCATCTGGTGGTTGACCCTCAGCCAAGGATCAGCCAGAGCAATCTCAACCGCACTCGGCATTCTGATCGGCATCGTTGCCGCCGAAGAGCTGCCAGCCGGAGCGCGCGCGTACGGCCTCAGCATCATGGCAATGTTGGCCGGGCTGGGCTCGGGCATGGTGCTGTGGGTTCTACCGTTCACCGGCGCCGATGGGGCAGGCTGGCGGTTTATCTACGTCGTGCCGCTGCTGTTCATTCCGCTCATCATGATGGCCGGACGCGACCTTCCTGAGACCGCACGCTTCGAACGGTCCGAGCCCGAGGTTGAACCAACGCCCGAGCAACGATCGGTCGCCTACCAACGGCTGGCGATGCTTGCACTCGGCGGCTTTTTCTTCACCATCTTCAGTACGCCGGCATCGAACTTTCGGGTCGACTTCCTGAAAGACGAGCTGGGCTTCACCACCGGCGGCGTGTCGCTGTTTCAGGCACTGACCAACACGCCAATCGGCGTCGGCGTCTTTCTGGCCGGAAAGTACGCCGAAACCTACGGGCGACGGGTGATCGCCTCCATAGCGATCGTTGGTGGTGTGGTGTTCACCACGCTCAGCTATGCGCTGACCGGGCCATCGGTGTGGGTATTGGCCTGCCTTGGCAGCGTCATTGGAGCCATGGCTGTTCCCTCTCTTGGTGTCTATGGTCCCGAGCTGTTCAGCACCCGCGAGCGGGGTCGCATGAACGGCATCATCACCGTGGTGAGTGTGATCGGTAGCGCGATAGGTCTGATCACCGTTGGAGCCCTGAAAGACCGGTGGGGTTCCTTTGGCCCGGCGTTCTTCGCCGTGATGATCGGCCCTGCATTGCTGCTGGTCTTGATTGCACTGTTTTACCCCGAAACGGCCAACACCGAGTTAGAAGACCTCAACCCAGAGGACAAGCATGACTGAGCGCACCGGTGCCGGCCAGAAGCCAGCTCGGTTAGCCACGACGTCGGTTAGTCGATGTCTCGCTGGTTGAACACCATGACCGCTGCACCGCAGGCCACCGCCGACCAGGCTGCCAGCAGCAGACCCGCTGCGATCCAACCATGGTGGAAGTTGGGCAATTGGTTGTTAAGGATCTCGACCCCTTCGAAGAAGCCGCCTTGGCCTACTCCATTGCGGCTGACGAAAGCATCGGCGTTGGTCATCGGCAGCCAGACACTCCACTTGGGCAGCAGAGGTTGCACCAGAGCGGTTTCGATCACAAAGACGTAGATAAGGAAGCCAACGATCGAGGCCACCGAACTGTTGACGAGCACGGTGAGCCCGAAGCCCAGCGCAAAAAAGATTGCCCCGGTGAGGCCTGACCGCACGATGGCGCCGAGCACGGTCGGCCAAATGTCGAAGGCGCCATCGGTTGAACCGGTCGCGCTGGAAAGGATGTAGAGCATCATCACGACGAAGGCCGACAACGCAGCCGCTACGACGAAGATGGCCGCGGCACCGCTAGTGATACGGCCCAATAGCAGTCGAGATCGGCGGGGCTCCCAGGTGAGGAGCTGCTCGATCATCCCAGTCTTCTGATCGGCGCCGAAGAACGAGGCGCCGATCACAAACGCCATAATGGGGACGAGGAATCCGAGCGGGCCGAGCACCTGTGTGCTGTTGTCGCCAGGAATTCCTCCGTAGACGCCGGACGCAATGTCGTCGACAAAATGCACGCCTTCGTCGCCGACGGTCAGCATGGCAATGATGACGCCAACAATCATCGCTGCGGCGAGCCCGAGCGGAAACAAGCGGGTCATCCGGCGAGAGAGCAGGCGTTGTCCCTCTGCGGTAAATACTGCGGTGTTGACGCTCATGATTGTGCCTCCCGTTGGTCGTTGTGTATTCGGGTCTTGCCGCCGCGGTCACCATCGCTGGTGCCGGTGAGGCTGAGAAATGCTGATTCCAAGGTCGCGCGATCGGCGCGCAAGCCCTCGAGAAACAATCCCTGCTCTGCCAGAATCTGGTTGATCCGACCGGCGTCGGTCTTTGGTGCCTCGATCGTGAAGTCCGCGGCGTTTGCCATGGCGCTCACGGTCATGCCAGCAGCTCTCAGAACGGCCATGGCCTCCTCGCGCTGCGGAATAGAGACGATGACCCGCTCGACACCGTCGGCGTCGCGAACATGATCGAGCGACCCGGACCGTATGAGTTCGCCGTTGGCGATGATCGTGACCTCGTCACATACATGTTCGATCTCGGCGAGCTGATGGCTCGAAACCAAAATCGCTTTGCCTTGGTCGGCGATAGTGCGGATGAGTACCCGCATCTCCGCAATGCCAGCCGGGTCGAGACCATTGGCTGGTTCATCAAGGATCAACAGTTCTGGGTCCTTTAGCAGCGCGGCGGCGATGGCTAACCGCTGCTTCATGCCTAGGGAATAGCTTTCGAAGGTGTCGTCGCCCCGATCGCCGAGGCGAACGATGTCGAGCACTTCGTCGACCCGTCGCTGTTCGATACGTCCCAATGTGGCGAGCAACTGCAGGTTCTTGCGGCCCGAGAAGTTGGGGAACAGCTTTGGATTTTCGACGATGGCTCCGACCCGGTCGGCCACCGCATGAAACTCGGTCCGACTGTCGGCCCCGAACACGCGGGCGTTACCGGCCGTGGGCCTGACTAGACCGAGCAGGCACCGAATAGTCGTGGTCTTGCCTGAGCCGTTGGGACCTAAGAAACCATGGACCGTGCCCGGCTGACCGATCGTCAAATTGAGGTCGTTGACCGCCACGATCGACCCGCGACCGCGCGATGAATATTCTTTGCGAAGCTGTTGAATCTCTACGATCGCTGTCATGTGGCCAACCTTGTCGTCAGTGCCTGTTGGCTGATGGTTGTCGCGTGCATGGTCATGTATCTCCCCGACCTGTTCGGTGTTCCGTCTTCCACTATGTGGGCCGCGCAAACCCGCCGACATCGGGGGTTACCCTGATACTTGGTCAGGGTTCCCCGAGATTGGGGACCGTTCACCGAAGACCGCGTCGATAGCTCGGTGGGCGCCACAGCTATGGAGTAGGCGATCGAGCCGTTGTACTCTGCGATGGTGATGATGTTGCAGTTGAGGAGTGTGTTGCGTTTGTTGAGCCTGTTGATGGCTCTGCTGCTCGTCGCGACCGCTTGCCGCGCCGAACGTCCGGTGCTCACTGCCACGGCAATCCCACCAGTCACCGAACCTCGCAAACCGCCGAACCGCGAAGTGATCGAGATACGCAACCCGGCCGTCGACACCTCAGTCGATGTTGCGACCGTGGCGATCGCAACCACCGGCGAAGTAGACGTCTATGCCGAACCGAACCCTGGCGCCGACGTCGAGCCGCTTCGCACAATGGCGAACCCGACGGTGAGCGGCGGTCCCCTAGTGTTACTCGTCGACCAAACCGTGGGCGACTGGCACGAAGTGCTGTTGCCGGTGCGCCCCAACGGCACCACAGGGTGGATCCACAACGACGACGTCGACACCGGCACGCACAACTACCGCATCGATGTCAATCTTTCCGACTTCGAACTCAGCGTGCACCAGGGTGGGGCCTTGATCTTTCAGGCAACCGTCGCCGTCGCCCGCGAGAACGCTCCCACCCCAGGCGGGCGCTACTTCATCACCGAACTCCTGCAGCCGCTTGAACCAAACTCGATCTACGGCGACTACGCCTACGGCCTGTCGGGCTTCAGCGAAACGTTCGAAACCTTCAACGGTGGGCCCGGCCAACTCGGCATCCACGGAACCAACGACCCCGACGCCATTGGCACCCAGGCGAGCGCTGGTTGTGTGCGCCTCGCCAACGGCGACATCGCACACCTCATCACGTTTCTACCCCTCGGCACTCCGGTAACGATCACGGCGTAACCGACGCCGCGACACGAAACTGGATTGGCTTCCCACTACCGCAGTTGACCGTTGTGGTTCTTGGCTACGGCGTCGATGATGCTTTGACGTACCTGCCCGACTTCGTCGTCGGTCAGCGTTCGATCGGTTGCTTGCAGCCGCAAAGAATAGGTGAGGCTTCGAACGTCGGCGCCGAGACTTTCACCTCGGTAGGTGTCGAACAGCCGACAATCGACCAGCAGGTCGCTGCCGGCCTTGTTGATGGTGACCTGTACCGACGCCGCCGGTACATCGTTCGGCACAACGAACGCCAAGTCGATGTCGCTCGACGGAAATTTGCTCACCCGACGATAGTTCCGACGCCCGTGGGGGCCTTCGAGAACGGCCCCGAGGTCGAGTTGTATCCAACCAACGCGGCCTGCGACGCCAAAGGCCTCCGCCACCGCTGGGTCGACTTCGCCGACCTCTCCCCTCTTCTGACCGGCGATAAATACGTCGGCCGAACGGGTGGGGTGAAGGCCTGCCGGCTCTGCTTCTCGGAGTTGCACATTTGGCAAGGTGAAGACCGATTCGAGCAGATCGAGCATCGCGACGGCGCTGGTTGCATCCCCGCCAGCGAGAGCAATAGCGAGGGCTTCGCGCTCGTCAGGAAGGAGCTCGCCGTCGTTCGGCGGCAGGTAGATATGGCCGATCTCGAACAGCGACACGTCGCCGCTGCGATGCGATTGGTTGTACGCAATCGTCTTGAGCTGTCCCGGAAGCAACGACGTGCGCAGCACCGACTCCTCGGCGACGATGGGGTTCGACAGCGTCACACCGTGTTCGGCAAGCCCGGCCTTGGCCAGATCGCCAGGCGCAAGAAACGGCATCGGCTGGGTCTCGTCGAGGCCAGCGCCAACCAACGTTTCGCGTACGAGGCGGCGATCGACCTGATACGCCGTGAGGCCGCCGGCCTCCTCGCCCTTTGGCACTGTGCGAACAATGTTTTCGTACCCAAACATCCGAGCGACCTCTTCGGCCACATCGGTTTCGGTCTGCGTATCCCAGCGCCAGGTAGGAATCGTGACATCGATGGTGCCGCCGACCTCGGCGGTGCCAAAGCCGATCGACTCAAGATGGTCGGTCATCTCGGCCGTGGACAACGACGTTCCCAACAGACCATTGACCTTCGCTGGCCGAACCTTGATTGGCGTGCGATCGGGTGTGTCGCCTCGCTCGTCGATCTGGCCCGCATCGATAGTGGCGCCGGCTTCGGTCATGAGTTGGCCAAACCGTCGCATGGCGCGATCCATGTTTTCGCCGTAATCGGCGCCGCGGCGGTAGCGCACTGAAGCCTCGCTAGGCAGGTTCAGACGTTTGACGGTGCGGCTAATTGACGGCGGATCCCACCACGCCATCTCCAGCAGCACATCGGTCGTGGTGCCCGAAATTTCGGTGCTGGCGCCGCCCATAACGCCAGCGATTCCGATGGCTTCGTCCACCCCGTTGGCGATGACGCCGTCGATGGAAGAAAGCGTGCGCTCGACATCGTCGAGCGTTGTCAGGGTCTCGCCTTCGTTGGCCCGCCGAACCCGCAGATGCCCGCCGGGCACCAAACCGAGATCGTAGGTGTGATTCGGCTGACCCAACTCAAGCATCACGTAGTTGGAGATATCGACGACGCTGTTGATCGGCCGCATTCCGAGAGCGGTGATTCGGCTACTCAGCCACTGTGGTGAGGTTCCGACTTCGACGTTGCGGAGCACTCGGGCGAGGAACCGGCCACAAAGCGTTGGATCGAGGATTTCGACCTTTGCCGAGTCGGCGATGTCACCCGCAGCTTCACTAAACGAAAACTCGGGAAACGCAAACGGAATACCGAGGCCGGCCGCAAGGTCACGGGCCACACCGGCCACCGACATGGCGTCGGGGCGGTTGGCGTTCACTTCAAGGTCCCACAAAATGTCTTCGGTTAGCCCAAGCGCTTCGTTGATGGGCGACCCCAGCTTCGCGTCGTCGGCCTGACCGGTGAGCAGGTAGATGCCATCGTGATCGTCGCCGAGGCCAAGCTCCGATGCCGAACAACACATGCCGTTCGACCATTCGCCACGCAGCTTCCGGCGGCCGATCTCCATGCCGTTTGGCATGACTGTGCCGACGGTGGCGAACGGGATCAGATCGCCGATCGACATATTGAACGCGCCACAGGCTACCTGCAGCGCCTCGCCGTCGCCGGCATCTACGTCGACCAGCTGGATCTTGTCGGCGTCGGGATGCGGGCGCAGATCGAGCACCTTGGCCAGCACAACGCCGTCGACACCTTTACCGGTGACCGTCATCTCTTCAACCGCGAGGCCCAAGCCACTCAGCTTTTCACCAAGCTCAACCGGATCGCCATCGATATCGGGAGCGAACTCGCGCAACCAGGAAAGAAGAACCTTCATTAGAACTGCCTCAGGAATCGGACGTCGTTGTTAACCAGTTCGCGAATGTCGTCGAGCTGGTAGCGCATCACGGCAAGTCGATCGATGCCGAAGCCAAAGGCGAACCCTTGCCACTCGTCGGGATCGATACCGCAATTGGCAAGCACGTTGGGATGCACCATGCCGCAACCACCAAGCTCAAGCCACGAGCCATCGGCGCGTGAAATGTCGAATTCGGCTGATGGTTCGGTGAACGGGAAATAGGACGGCCGAAGCCGGGTCAACACATCGTGACCAAAGAACGCTTTGACAAAAGCATCGATGGTGCCGGCCAGATCGCCAAGGGTGATACCGCGGTCGATGACGAGGCCTTCAATTTGGTTGAATGCAGGCAAATGGGTCGCGTCGGCGACGTCGGTTCGGAACGTGCGGCCGGGAGCAACAATGTAGATAGGCGGTTTCTGGTTCTCCATCGTGCGGATCTGCACCGGTGAAGTATGCGAACGCAGCATGACTTCCTCGGGTTCGCCGAGGTCGACAAAGATTGTGTCGAAGCTGCCTCGCGCAGGATGCCAATCGGGGATATTTAATGCTTCGAAGTTGTACCAAGCGGTCTCGACCTCGGGCCCTTCGGCCACCTTGAAGCCCATGGCGACAAAGACATCTTCGAGTCGGTCTCGAGCCTGGGTGACCAGGTGATAGTGCCCGCGTTTTACCTCTTCGCGCAGCTCGGTGAGGTCGAGGCGCTCTTCTTCTAGCTGCACCAAACGAGCAGCTTGCGCTAACTCGGTCCGGCGAGCTGCAGCTGTGGCTTCGATGGCTGACTTGGTGGCGTTGATGAGTTGGCCGAACTCTTTGCGCTGCTCGGGTTCGAGTCCGCCAAGTTGTTTCTTGAGGCCGGTGAGCGCCGACTTCTTGCCGAGCGCCTCGGCTTCAGCCGCGCTGAGTTCGTCAAGATTTGTCGAGGAGGTCAGGGCAGCCTCGGCAAGAACTTGCAGCTCGGAGAGCGTTTCTTGGGTGAGTTCAGTCATACATTCCTGAAGAAAATAGCGATAGAGGTAACGGTACGTGAAGAGGCGCTGACCGCCGAGTCAATTTCGGATTCATTTCGTCAAGTGACGTTGCCGAAACACCTCATAGACCATGAGCGTGCCGGCCATAGCTACGTTGAGCGATTCGTTCTCGCCAGCCATAGGGATAAAGATTTCTTTGTCGAGCACGGCGCTGTCGACCTGAAGGCCGTGGGCTTCGTTGCCCACCAACAACGCGACAGGTTCGCTGTAGTCGAGGTCATACATCGAAGCAGTGGCCGACAGTGTCGAGGCATACCGCCTCACGCCCATCGCGGCTAGGCAATCGAGCGCCTCGACGGCCGAGCAGCCAACGGCAGTCGGCATCCGCAGGATCGATCCGGCCGACGCCCGAACACATTTCGGCCCGAATAGGTCAACGGTTTCGCCGGCCGCGATCACCAGATCAACACCTGCCGCCTCTGCGGCGCGTAGTAACGTGCCTGCGTTTCCTGGATCTGCCACATCGACCAACACAAGGACGAACGGCTCGTCGGTTCCGACGGCCCTGTTCGCGAGGCCCGTCAACCCGGCGTCGAGTCCTGCAGGGGGCATGACGATCGTGGCGTACACCGGCTGCGGGGTAACCGTCGAGCCGACGGCTTCGAGGACATGGTCGCCAACGACCACTACGTCAAGGCCAGCAGACTTCGCAGCAACGTCGATCGAGCCACCGATTTCGGCTTCGCCGAGAAACACTTGGTCGACGGTGAGGCCACAGGCCAACGCCTCGGCAACCAGCTTGGGCCCCTCGACCACAAAGCGCTGATGCAAGTATCGCTCACGTTTACGGCGAAGCAGTTTTCGCAGTCGTTGCACAGACGAATGGCGCATGCCCGCCGGTTCGGGTGAACCGTGCGGACCTGCGCCATTGTCAGAAACCATGGTGATCGTTCGGTGAAGCGGTCAGAAGCGTGAGAAGGCGTTGCCTACTCTTCTTCTTCACTTGCCTTAGCAGCCGGCGCTGCAGCAGCAGTATCTTCAGCCGCATCGTCTTTCGCAGCAGGTGCTGCCGGTACTGGCTTCGGCTGCGCATCAACAGCACTCTTGGCTGCTGTCACGAGTGCTTCGAAAGCATCTGGCTCGTGCACGGCAAGGTCGGCAAGGATCTTGCGGTCGACCTCGATCTCGGCGAGCTTGAGGCCGTGGATGAACTGGCTGTAGGTGGTGCCGTGGATGCGGCAACCAGCATTGATGCGCTGGATCCACAAACGACGGAACTGACCTTTGCGAGCACGACGGTCACGGAAGGCATAGTTGCCCGAGTGCATGACCTGTTCGTTAGCTGCACGGAACGACCGGCTCTTGTTGCCGTAGTAGCCCTTGGCCTTCTTGAGGGTTGACTTGCGGTGCTTCTTGGAGTGAACCGCACGCTTGACTCTTGCCATGAGAGAGCTCCTTATCTAGATCGGGTGGCAGCCGGTTTCGGGGCCGGCTACCGGGAATGGATGAATGGATAGGAAAAAGTGAATGAAGAACGAATGTTCAACACTCAGCGGTGACCGAGCTGACGTTCGACGGTCTTTTTGTCGGCACCATCGACGAGGCCTGGTTTGCCAAGCTGACGTTTGCGCTTGGCCGACTTCTTCTCGAGGATGTGGCTCTTGTTGGCTTTGCGTCGGGAGATTTTTCCCGAGCCGGTTACTTTGAAGCGCTTCTTCGCGCCCTTGTGGGTCTTCATTTTTGGCATAGCGAGAACCTCTTGTTCTTTCCGTACTTGTTGCGCATTCAGGATGTCGCTGTATGCGTTAGTGAGCGAACACGTCACAGTCTGGCGGCACCACCGGTGCCGGAAGACTGCAAGATCGATGTGTGATTGCCTTGAGCGGCAGGCGAGATGTTGACGCCCGGGGTGCTACTCGGCGCTGTCGTCGGTTTGTTCTGGTGCGGCGGAATCTTCTGCCCGATCGTCGACAGTGCTGTCGTCGTTCGAGTTTTGTTCAGCCTCAGCAGCTTGTCGTTCAGCTTCTTGCTCGGCTTTCCACAGAGCCTGTGCCTTTTTGTCGGGGGCCATAACCATGATCATGTTTCGGCCATCCTGTTTGGGATAGACCTCGACTGCTCCGGCATGAACCACCGCGGCGGCAACTTGGTCAAGGATTTTGCGTCCTAGCTCTGGATGCTGCATTTCGCGGCCCCGGAACATGATGGTCACTTTGACTTTGTTGCCTTCGAAGAGGAACTTCTCGACGTTTCGTGTTTTGGTGTCGAAGTCGCCTTTACCGATTCTCGTGCGGTACTTCATCTCCTTGACGGAGACGTTTGTACTCTTCTTACGCGATTCTTTGGCTCGTTGAGCCGCTTCGTACTTGTACTTGCCGTAGTCCATGATGCGACACACCGGCGGGCGTGCCTTGTCGGCGACTTCGACTAGGTCAAGATCCTGAGCTCTGGCCATAGCCAGTGCTTCGGGAAGCGGTTTGATACCGATCTGTTCGCCATCGGCGGCGACCAGTCGTACCTCACGGGCTCGAATGCGATCATTGATACGAGGCTCGTCTGATTGGGCCACTTATCGACGCTCGTTCCGCATGCAGTTATGTCCTTTCGCAGGGTGTGTAAAACGCTCGCCCCAAAAATAAAGAAGAGCGGATTTCCGAAAATCGGGAACCCGCTCGACGAAAATCACCAGCGAAAGCTGGTGAGAAACAGAAGAACCTGACGAACGTAAGCCGTGCGTAGGTGAGGCGGGAGCCTTCTTGTTCGGTTGTCAACGTTCACTCTAACCCGATTGGGCAAGAAACCTGTTACTCGCCGCCACCGGAGGCCGCTGGTGCCTGGTTCGACAATTCGACGAAGACCAAGCGCAGCTGGCCTAACGCTTCGCGCAGCGTCGGCTCGTTCTCGCCGAGCTGGCCAGAGAGCCCTTCGACAACAGCCGACATGGCATCGATCGCAAGCTTTGCTTCGCCGAGGTTGGGCTGTTCCTGCGAAAGGTGAATCGCCGCAAGTTCGTACATGCCCATAGCGTGATTTGCGATAACTACGTTGGCCGGCGTGCCTGCAATGCGGGCTTGGGCTTCGGCCATCTCGGCGGCGATCTCGCGAGCCTGTTCCTGCTCTTCAGGCGAGAGGTCCTCGAATGCCGGCATATCGTGCGGGCCGGGAGGCGCTTGGCTTGGTGCCTGCTGCGCGGGGGCTGGCGACTCTTTACTGACCGGATGCTCACCGTCTGGTGTCCACAAACTCATACGATGACCCTACAAGGGGCAGTCGTCAGATGCTGCAGCCAATGCCGTCGCCGTTGGTGTCAAAGTTGTGCGGGTCGTCGCCAACGACCTGAAAATCGACAACGCCAACGTCTTCGCACGTCAGCGGGGGCGGCGCTGGCGGGATACAAAGATCGGGGTAACTCGCATCGCACGGGAAAAACCCGTCGGCAGGCGCCTCGACAACCGGATCATCACCTTCGGGCTGATCGGAGGCGAACGAACCTTCGTTAAGCCCAATGGCGGCGACGGGCCGCTCGGCACGCGTGTGGGTGGGGTTGGGCCCGCGAGATGCCGGATCGACGCAACTTGCGATCATTTCTTCAAGCGCCGAAAGCTCGGCGCTGGTTGCGGTGAGGCCCCACCGGGTCTTCACGCTTACCCAGTCGATGGCATACGCGCACCACACCGCAATGTTTTCGGGTTTCCATTGATCGGGTGCGCGGCCGCCACGATCGATGGTGCGGCTCTGCGACATTACTTGCAGCGTTTCGGGGCTGGTTGTATCGGCCAGATAGCGACGTTTGGTGTCGTCGTCCCAGGCCAATGCGCCCGACTGAATGACGACATCGATGGGAACCAGCGGCCCAACCGTGAGCTCGGCGGCGTCGGTGAACTCGTCGGCCGACAGCGAATCGGTCCAGCGGCCGCTGACTTCACAAGGGTCGGTGACGACCCGCACCCCTTTGGTGCTTTCGCCGACCAATTGCTCCCATGGCAAGCAGAGGGCGTCGATCGCCGGCGTGATTTGCCACAACGCTGGCACAGCTTCGGCGTTCTCGCGTCGAGCAAGCACCAGGTCGTCGAGCAGTGACTTTGCGCGCGCGATCTCGGCTTCGGTTTCTGCTCGACTGAGCGGCTTCACCGGGTCGGGTTCTTGGTATTCGATGCTTCCAGCGACGGTTCCGGCAGCATTTTCCGTCTGCTCGACGACGACGACGTCGAAGGCACTAGGCGACGGGTCGTTGTTGGTGCCGAGGACAACCACGCCGACCAGCGCAATTGCGGCTGCGGCGCCGAGCAAGCTAGCTCCGAGACGCCACCGATCGGCCGAGTCGAAGCGCTGCGCGTCGGCGGCTGGCTCGGGAACGGGTTTGACCGAATCGTTTGAGGTAAGCCCCACGACAGCGTGACGGCCGATTCGTGTCGCAGGAGGCGGCCCGAGGACTTTACCCTCGACAACGCCATGGATTTCGACCACGCCGCCAAGGTTTTCGACCGAACCCGCAACGGTGCCGAGCACTCGCACATGGCCCCCAACCACAAAGAGGCTGCCGGTGATAAGGCCGGTGACGTCGACTGACCCCGAGGTGACCGTAACGTCGCCGTCGATCCGTCGAGCGATTTCGGTATCGCCGCGAATGGTTAAC
Source organism: uncultured Acidimicrobiales bacterium (assembly GCA_938015295.1). Lineage (GTDB taxonomy): Bacteria > Actinomycetota > Acidimicrobiia > Acidimicrobiales > SHLQ01 > CALLQB01. The sequence continues at coordinate 21,390 of CALLQB010000025.1, read as the reverse complement.
TCACCTCGACCACTCGAAGTGTCGACGCGCTGGCGTAGTTCTAGGGGTTTTTGTGAGCGCGCTGACTCCACCGGTGACTGCCTCCGCAGGCAGCCTTACACACTCCGGGTACCGAAAGGGGAACCGTAGCGTTACTGGTCGCTGTCACTATTTTGCGACAGGCAACGAAGGCGTGGCTGTTAGACGGCCGGAGCCACGTAGCAGAGACCGAGTTCATCGAGGCGCGGCACGGCTCCTTCGATGACGGTGCCGAGGATCGCTGCAATTGCTTGGAGGTCGTCGCGGCGAATCGTGAGCACGCGGCCGTTGAAGTCCTGACGCTGCACCTGCACCATCTGCAGATAACGGTTGAGCATCTCCGACTCCGGCCCCGACAGCGCTTCGAGTCGAGCAAGATCGATCGTGACCGACTTCGCTGGGCGACGTGCGGGAACTTCGGTGAGGTCGATGGTGGTGCTTTGCACCTCGACGCCGAAATCAGGAACCTCGACGGGCAGTAGTTGATCGATTGGCACGTTGTAGAACAACGCTAGGCGCTGCAATCTCGGAACCGAGATAGCACGTTCGCCGCGTTCGTAGGCGCCCAAGACTGATGCCTTGAACTCCTGATCAGAGGATGCTTCTACCTCTTGGAGCGATAGGCGCTTTTGCCGGCGGATTGCCCGCAGTCGGTCGCCCACCTTTTGCGAATACACATCGCCGTGAAGATCGTCGTTGTCCATGTGTCCTGATTCCTACTCAGCGTTGCGGTCCAAGAGGCTCCGGTTGGAGCTACTGGTAACCACCTCGCATGTGCCCGCACGCTTCGGAGAAGTGACATCGTCAGAAACCGACGACCTGCACACGTAGCGTGACCTACGCCAAGAGTAGGTCATATGACTCAGAGTGCGCAAAAGCGGACGCAACGTTGCTTTTCTGTCGTTTTTTGCCGCTCGGTCCCCGACTAGGTCACGCAGGAGGGCATCGACTCCACGCTGTGTGCATTTTTGATCGACCACCTTTGCCCCCGAAACCGCTCTGCGTGGTTACCCGTCGACGACTCGAACGAACCCGTCACGCACCTGCGCCAGTGTTGCACCGGCGACGATGGCTGCAGTCTCGGCACGAAGGATGGTTGAACCAAGCGCAACGGTCTGGTTCGCCAAACCAAGTTCGGTCGGCGTCCAGCCCCCTTCGGGACCAACGACGACCAACCGTTCGGTGCCAGTAAAGCAACAGCCACCCGGCTCGGCCAATGCAACAGCACCGCCGACCTGAGCGGAATCATCCAGTAGGTCCGACAAGGTCATGACGCCCGACACCTCGGGCAGCCACAGCCGCCGCGACTGCATCGAGGCTTCAGAGGCAACGCGACGTAATCGTTCGAGGTTCTTGGAAACCTTCGCATCATCCCACTTCGCGACCGACCGCTCGGCCGCCACAAGGATAATGCGGTCAACGCCCAGCTCCGTGAGCTTCTGCGTCGCAAGCTCGGGCTTAGAGCCCTTTACCAACGCGAACGCGACGCCAATTTGATAGGCGGGAGGAGCGACCTTGACGATGTCACCATCAAGAGCGATCGTTGCGCCGTATCGACAGGCACGCCAACTTCCCTGGCCATCGCTCACCGTCATTGGATCGCCGGCGCGCACTCGCAGCGCCTTGGTCAGATGGTGCGCATCGGCGTCAGAGGCGACCGGATGATGCAGATCGTCAACGAAAATATGCGGCCCGCCAGTGCCATCTGGGCCCTGCAATCTTGACACTTACTTAAACGCAGAGCGGATCTTCTTCAGGAAACCCGCCTCGGGAGCGACACTTTCACCACGAAGCTCAGCGAACTTTTTCAGCAACTCTGTCTCTTCATCGCTGAGACTTTCGGGCACAGCAACCGCAACTCTGACCAACAGGTCGCCGCGGCCACGGCCATCGAGGTGCGGCACGCCACGGCCCCGCAGCCGGAAGACACGCCCCGGCTGTGTGCCGGGCTTGATCACCATGTCTTCGGTGCCATCAAGCGTTTCGTATTCGATCGCTGCGCCAAGCGCCGCTTGTGCAATACCGACAGGCAAGCTGTCGATGAGATCGTAGCCGTCGCGCTGGAAACGCTCGTGTGGCTGCACGCGAAGGTGGACATACAGGTCGCCCGACCCTCCACCCCTTCGACCAACGGCACCGCGGCCGGTGAGCCGCAACGTCGACCCGTCGCCGACGCCCGCCGGCACGTCGACAGAGTACGACCGGGTTTCGCGAACCCGACCTTCGCCGCCACACGAGCCGCAAGGGTCGGGAATCTGCTGACCGGTAGCGCTACACGCCACACACGGCGATGCGCTGACCATCTGACCAAGGATTGATCGTCGCACCTGGCGAATCTGGCCGGCGCCATCGCACTGCGAGCACGTAACCGGCGAAGTCCCGGCGTTGCAGCCAGACCCTTCGCACGCATCGCACCCAACGGCGGTCGCAACATCGATCGACTGCTCGCCGCCAAACACCGCCCGTTCGAAAGGCACCTCGAGAACTGTTTCGAGATCTTCGCCTGCCCGGTGGTCGGTGGTAGCGCCACCACCGAAGGGGTTGCCTCCCCCACCGCCACCCCCACCGAAAAAGACATCAAAGAGATCGCCGATGCCACCGTTGAAGACATCGCCCATACCGGGACCGCCGGCCCCGCCGACACCTTCGGCACCGAATCGATCGAAGCGGGCTCGCTTCTCGGGGTCGCTGAGCACTTCATACGCAACCGCGAGTTCCTTGAACCTCGACTCGGCTTCGGCATCGCCGGGGTTGCGGTCGGGATGAAACTCGCGAGCGAGCGTGCGGTATGCCTTCTTGATAGTCGCGTCGTCAGCGTCGCGGGAAACACCAAGAATTGCGTAGTAGTCGTTAGCCATGCTGCCACCAGCATGCCGCCTACTGCGCGCAAATTCCTACTGGGCGAGCTGTGACGGTTGCAGGAGTGTCGGCGGACTATCCGGAACTGAGACGGTCGCCGAGCGATGTGCCAACAACGGCAACAGCGGCCAGCGCCTGCGAGTAGTTCATTCGGGTCGGACCCAGCAGACCAATCGTGCCAACTGCTTCGCCTTCAACCTCGTACGGAGCGACCACCAACGAGCACTCGGCAAGATTCTGCACGCCCGTCTCGTTGCCGATAGCGACCGACATCCCCCGGCCGAGAATGTCGCGAATCAGCGACACCACAATGAACTGCCGCTCGAGGAGACTCAGAACTTCGCGGACCGTATCGACGGCGTCAAAGGAATCGGCAAGCATCGCCCGGCCGCCCACATACACCGGGTTCGTAGCCCCGTCCTCGGCCATCGCCGCCACTGCCAGGTCGACAAGGGCGTCAACCCCAGCGATGCCCGACGGGACACATTCGGGCAATCCGCTAAGCGAGGCACCCCTACAGTTGTCGTCGAGAATCGTGTTGACGTGGCCCATGAGCGTCGTGTCGACCGCTGAATCGAGGTGGATCACCCTCTTCTCAACTGCACCATTCGACAACACGGTCACCGCCATGAGCGTGAGGTCGTTGAGATCGACAAGCTGCACCGATCTGATGGTGGCGATGTCGGAGCCGGGCCCGGTAACCACCGCCGCGCAATCGGTGAGCCCGGTAAGAAGTCGAGTGGTGTCGCGCAACATTGCTTCGAGCTCGTTCGATGTCTGGTCGAAAAACTTCTCGACCTGACGGTTCTGGCCTGCCCCCAACTTTGGCGGGCCAGCGAGGTGATCGACGAAGAACCGGTAGCCCTTGTCGGTGGGAATGCGGCCAGCACTGGTGTGCGGTTGATGAAGGAATCCTTCAGACTCGAGAAACCCGAGTTCGTTGCGTACCGTGGCCGACGAGACGGTGAGCGATGCCTGCTCGGCGACACGCGACGATCCCACCGGCTGCGCAGTGGCGATGTACTCCTCCACTACAGCTTGCAAAATTGCTGCTTTGCGTTCGTCGAGCGACGGTGCATCTGCCATAGGCAAACCATACCGCCTCGAACTCAGAGCGTTCAGTTCAGAGCAAGACTCAATCGTCGAGCTTCAGGGCGCTGATGAACGCTTCCTGTGGGATCTCGACCGATCCGATGTTTTTCATGCGCTTCTTGCCCTGCTTTTGTTTCTCGAGCAGTTTGCGCTTTCGAGTGATATCGCCGCCATACAACTTTGCGGTCACATCCTTGCGATACGCCCGCACCGTCTCGCGGGCGATGATGTTGCCCCCGATAGTTGCCTGAATCGGCACCTCAAACTGTTGACGCGGGATGAGCTCTTTGAGTTTGGTGGCCATTCGGCTGCCATAGGCGTAGGACTTCTCGCGGTGCACAATCGAGCTGAACGCATCGACTGGCTCGCCGTGAAGGAGAATATCGACCCGCACAAGGTCGGCCGGCGAATACCCATCAGGTTCGTAATCGAGGCTGGCGTAACCCTGCGACCGGCTCTTCATCTGGTCGAAGAAATCGAGAACCACCTCGGCGAGCGGAAGACGGTAAACCAACTCGACTCGCTCGGGCGATAGATACTCGATCTTGTCCATGACACCGCGGCTGCTCTGACACAGGTCCATCAGCGCACCGGTGTAGTCGGTTGGCGTGATGATCGCCGCCCGAAGGTACGGCTCTTCAATCGAATCGAAGTCGCCGGGCGACGGCATATCGCTGGGGTTGTCGATCTCGACAACCTTGCCGTGGGGCATGTTGACTCGGTACTCGACCGAAGGCGCTGTGGCTATAAGGCTCAGGCCAAACTCTCGTTCGAGGCGTTCACGAATGATCTCCATGTGGAGCAGGCCAAGGAATCCGCAGCGGAAGCCGTGACCTAGAGCGCCCGATGTTTCTGGCTGATACGTGAAGCTCGAGTCGTTGAGCTGCAGCTTCTCGAGCGACTCGCGCAGCAACGCAAACTCGTCGCCGTCGATTGGGTACAAACCGCTGAACACCATGGGCTTTGGTTCGCGGTAGCCGTCGAGAGCGTCGGTTGCCCCCTTGCTGGCAGTCGTCACCGTTTCGCCCGACTTTGCCTCGCCGACGTCCTTAATACCTGCAATGAGGTAGCCGACCTCGCCGGGACCGAGTTGATCGACCGGCGTGTTGTCGGGCGTACGAACGCCAATCTCGTCTGCCTCGTGCACCGAGTTTGCCTGGATGAAACGGAACTTGTCGCGATTTTTCATCACGCCGTCCATCACGCGAACCGAGCTCACCACGCCGCGGTACTGGTCGAAATGGCTATCGAAGATCAGCCCCTGCAGCGGCTTGTCGGGGTCGCCTTCCGGCGCCGGAATATGTTCGAGAACCGCATCGAGCACGCCCTCGACGTTTTCGCCGGTCTTTGCGCTAATACGCAATATGTCTTCGGCCGGGATGCCCAGAACGTTCTCGATTTCCATCGCGTACCGATCGGGATCGGCCGCCGGCAGGTCGATCTTGTTCAGCACGGCGACGAGTTCGAGGTCGCTTTCGATGGCCAGATAACAGTTGGCCAGCGTTTGTGCTTCGATGCCCTGCGCCGCATCGACGACAAGAATGCCGCCTTCGCACGCGGCAAGCGAGCGAGACACTTCGTAACCAAAATCAACGTGCCCGGGGGTGTCAATGAGGTTGATGACGTGGTTTTTCCACTCGAGTCGCACGCTCTGCAGCTTGATGGTGATGCCACGTTCTCGTTCAATATCCATGGTGTCGAGATACTGGGCGCGCATGTCTCGCTGCTCTACTGCGCCACACAATTCGAGCATGCGGTCGGCAAGCGTTGACTTGCCGTGGTCGATGTGGGCGATGATGCAGACATTTCTGAGACGGTCGAGATCCACGATGCGAAGGTATCGGCTTACGTGCAAAAACGGGCGATCAGGCCGCAGATGTCACGCCAAAGCGACCGACGCACAAACCGTTAGCGGGCGAAATCCAATCGAGGAGCCAATCGAGGAGCAATGCCAAAGATCACGCCTGAAGTGGCCGCTCACCGCCGTGCGGTGGATAAGATTGACGTTCGGGTCAGAACTGACCCACCGAATCGATTCAAACAGTTCAGGTGAAGTTTCGTGGCAAACATCAAAAGCCAAATCAAGCGCAACCGTCAAACCGAAAAGCGTCGCGTTCGCAACCTCGGTGTTCGTACCGAAATGCGCAGCCGCACAAAGAAGGCCTTGGCTGCCGCTGATGCTGGCGCCGAGGATGCTGAAGCAACCTTCCGTGCCGCATCGAAGGCCATCGATCGCGCTGCCAACAAAGGCATCATTCACAAGAACCAAGCCGCTCGTCGCAAGAGCCGTTTGGCCAAAGCAATGGCACGGGCCGAAAGCTAACTAGCCAAAGCTGCCAAGCGTTGTTCTGGCGGGTTAGCGGGCGAGCCTCGCCAACCTAGCCACAAGTACTTCCATAATCAGATCGTCGGGCCATGCCACCGCACCTCGCAACGCCAGATCTGCGTCGGCAAGTAGTTCGATTGACGTCGCGACACGGTCAGAGCCCATCGACCGCAACTGCTTCACAAGCTTTTTCGCCGGAAACGTCGAACCTTTCATGCCAAGAAGCTTCGCCGCCGTTTTTTCGTCGTGCGCTCCCGCGCCATCGAGGCGAAGTAATTTGCCGTAGGTGCCGTGCAGCGTCGCCATGAGCTGTAGCGGATGCCGGTCGGCACCGAGCATGCGATGCAGTTTGTCGAGCGCTTTGGGAATGTTGCCCTCGGCAATGGCGTCGCTTAGCTCCCACGGAGGCACGGCCCCCTTTTCGATCAGGAACGGGCCGAGATCATCGGCCGAAACCGATGTGCCAGCCTCGAATGCCGACTCGAGCGTGGTGAGCAGCCCAACCACTTTCGAGCGATCTTCACCAAGCGTTTCGACGATGACCGACACGGCCGAGCGATCGAGCGAAACCGTCGATTCTTTCAACCGCTTCTCGAGCCAGCCGCTCGCGGCTTTGCCCCGAGGAACCGCCGTGTCGATGACCACACCGCCGACTGCCTCAAGCGCAGCCTTCAAGCTCTTCGGCATCGCACCAAGACGATCCTGCTTGGGGTTGACACCCTTCTCCCATACCAACACGAGCCGGGTCGACCCAAGCGGGGCTTCGAGATAGGCCACCAACGGAGCAACCTGATCGGCCTTGGTAAAGCGAGCGAGATGTCGCCCGGTCACCACACGAATATCAGTGAGGAACGGCGGAGTCTGAGCTGCGTCGACAAGGCGAGCAATTTCGAAGGTTCCACCGTCGACTTTGTAGTCGGCTTCAGTAAGTTCTTCGTTCGCCAACGTCGGGTCGGCGTCGCCGAGAAGTTCTTTCACCCTCGCTCGAAGCGCCTCGGCGATGAGCACGTCGTCGTCGCCGCTAATAACCGTTACTGCGGCGGCACTCATGCAGCCCCAATCGCTGTGGCTCTGGCTTCGAGAAACTCAGCCATAACGTCGGCGGCTCGGCGCGAACCTTTGACGTCGTGGGCCCGAAGAATCCGGCAACCAAGCCCGATGCCTAAACAGTGAGCAGCGACCGTGGCTTCACGCCGGTCGTGCACTTCGGTCTCGACGAGCTCGCCGAGGAACCCTTTATTCGACGCCGACAAAAAGACCGGAAATCCGAGGCTCACAAGATCGTCGGAATGACGAAGAAGTTCGGCCGACATCTCTGGGGTCTTCCCCAGGTCGAGGCCCGCATCGACCATGATCCGTTGCGCAGGAATGCCGGCATCGAGCGCCCACTGGGCGCGGGTCGAGCAGAAGTTACGTACGGCGTTCACCACGCCGCCTTCGTCGTCGTAGTTCGGGGTGGGGTCGGGAACCCTCGGGGCAAGACGAACATGACAGGCGACAACCGACGCCTCGTGGTCGACAGCAGCGCGGAGAAATTCGGGGTCAGCGAAACCGCTGATGTCGTTTCCAATGCATGCCCCGGCTTCATAGCTGGCCCGAGCCACCGACCCGCGAAAGGTGTCGACCGAAATCGGGAGATCGAACCTCGCTTTCAGCGCCTCGACGGCCGGGACAACCCGGTCCATTTCTTCGGCAACCGTCACCTCCGGTCCTGGTCCGGCTTTCGAGCCTCCGACGTCGAGGAAGTCGGCACCGTCGTCGACAAGACCTTCGGCCTTTCGAAGGAACGCATCGAAATCGAAGTACTCGCCGCCATCGAAGAACGAATCGGGCGTGCGGTTGAGGATGCCCATCACGAGCGCCCGGTAGGTGATGTCGAACGGATGCGAGCCGAGTTCCAAGAGCACGCAGCGACGTTAGCGCAGCAAGGTGACAGCATCCGCGCTGTGCCGACGTTCTCCATCGTTCATGCCAGAGTCTTGGGCGTCCGAACGTCGTCGAGAATCGACCGCAGGGTCTCGACATCATCGGGGTTCTTCACCGGGATGGAGAATTCGATGCGATGACATCTGCCGTGGTAGCGGTCGCGTAGCTCGTCGGCGATGTTGTCGTAGGTCGCGACGGCCGCAACAGTGTGCAACATCTCGTCTGAAACCAGGCCCGGAAGTTCCTCCCACCTAGCCTCGCGCGACAGCACCGAAGCTTGCCTTGCACTATCGCCCCAGCCGTGGAGCTCGAAGGTGCGCCGGTACGACGGCGTCGACAAATAGAACGCGACTCTTGCTCGCACTGTGCGCACAACAGCCTCTAATGCTTCTTCGTTCGGGGCGGTGCCGATCAGCGGTTTCATGCAGACCTCGACCTCATCGATGTCGCGGCGACTGCGACTCGCTCCCTTCGCCAAGGCGGGCAACACCTCTTCGTCGATGAAACGCGGGGTGCATACCGGATGCAGCCGGATGCCATCGGCTACCTCTCCAGCGACCGCGCACATATAGGGCCCAATCGCCGCAAGGTGAACCGGTATCCGTGGATGCTCGATCGGACCGGGGTTAAATAGCGGGACCATCAGGTTGAGGTTGTAGTGCTCGCTCTCGAACTGCAGAGGCGTTTCGTTCTGCCAGCAATCCCAAACGGCCCGCATGGCAAGCACGTAGTCGCGCATCCACGGCGCAGGAGCTGACCAGTCGAACCCGTATCGCCGTTGAATATGGGCTCGGACCTGTGTTCCGAGGCCTAGCAGGAAACGCCCGTTCGAAAGTTTTTGCAGAGACCACGCCGACATGGCGGTGACCGTAGGGCTCCGCGGAAATGCCATCGCCACCGATGTGCCGACGCCGATCGTCGAGGTGTTGGCAGCACCGAGAGCCAGGAGTTGAAACGGGTCGTCCTTGGTTTCTTCAACAAGCACGGCGTCGAGTCCTGCCGCTTCGGCAAGCGCTGCGCCCGCAGCGAAGTCCGCTATCTGCAACGGAGTCTCGGGTTCACGGAGCCCCGGGTCGAGTTTCCCCAAGGGTAAGAGCGATTCAACGAGCACCGGTGCGTCCTATCGATAGTCGGCGCCGTGGCCGAACGAGTGCAGAGCGTAGCCAGAGGGTTAGCAAAGGTCGTGGCTCGTCCGCCAACCCCATCGTCGGAAAAGCTGGAGTACTATCAGCGGGCGCTCGCCGCGGGTGTGGGCACTGAAAGGTTGAAGAACATGGCCGACATATCGAACAAAGAACTGGTGAAGCGACTTTCACGAGTCCCACTGTTTTCAAAGCTCACGGCGAAACATCTCAAGCACATTGCTCAGCATGGCAAACAGCTCAGTTGGAGCGAAGGCAAGGAAGGCGTTGTTCAGGGTTCCAACGCCCACGCCTTCTACCTCATTCTCGATGGCAGCGTCGAGGTCACTCGAGATGGCGACCCGGTTGCTCGGATGCACAACGACGACTTCTTTGGTGAAGTCGCGATGCTTACGGGCAATCCTCGCAATGCCTCGGTCACCGCAACAACCGACACCGACTTCTTTGTCCTGTCACGTACGGCATTTACCGCCGCAATAACCGGCAACCCTCAACTTTCGATGCAGCTCATGGCGGCCATGGCTGAGCGTCAAGGGCCAGGCCGCTACTAGTTCTGGAGCCTCGTGCTGTGCCAACCCGCGGATGCGCTACTGAAGGAAGAATCTAGCGGTCGTGAGTAGTGAAAACTTGTTGCAAGACGGGGATGGTTCCTCGGTTCGCGAACGCCTCATTGCCGCTGGCCGCGGCATTCTGGAGAGTGGCGATACCTCGATTCTGCAAGCTGGCATTAGCCCAGATCGTTTAGCCCGAGCTGCCGGGGTTTCACGTCGCGCCTTCTACCTCCAGTTCGAAGACAAACTTGAGTTTCTGCGCGCCGTCGCGGCAAGTTACGCAACCCAAACCGGCTTTATGGTCGGCCTCGATGGGGTCGAGGCAACCCGAGATTTCAGGGGCGGCGATATCGAAGCCACAATTCTGGCAGCGATCGACACGTTTTGGGAACACCGCAAAGACGACCCTGTTCCCCACATCCGCCGAGCGCTCTTTCACCTCGGCTTCATGGATCCAGAAATTGCTGAATTGGCGACGGTGGCTCAAAAGGAATCCATCCCCGACTTCTCTGCGCTTATCACGGCACTATTCGACGAATGGAATGTCGAACTTCGGCCGCCCTGGACGGTCGAGAAACTGGTAGTTATGTGGGATTCGCTGACTGTTGGTTTGACGATTCGCCACCAGTTTCAGCCAAAGATGACCACAGGCATTCTCAGCACGACCATCTGCGCCCTGCTTCCGGTCATCCTCAGGTTCAACGATGCTCCGATCGAACCGGTTGACGTTTTGCAGGCGAAGCAACATTGGAACCTCGAGCTCGACCGAAGGCTCCGTGCCGAGCACGACGAGGCCGAGTTGCAGGATCTACGACATCGAGTCGCTACCGCTGCCCACCACGTTGTTTCATCCAATGGTTATGTCGGCACCACGTTTGAAGCAATCGCGTCTGAGGCCGGTCTTCCGGTCAGTGCGATCCGGGCAGCTGGGTCGGTTCCTCACCAAATCTGCTCCTGCGCGGCTGTTGTTCTCCGTCCCCTTGGTGACGAGTTTCGTTTCGATGCCGATTCGAAGCTCTTCGACCCGCACGACGTAGCCGATCGCCATGCCAAGCGGCTGCTTGCCGTCGCCGCAGACCACCACCGTCTCTTGTCGGCCTATGTGTGCGTGGTGCTCGACAACCCTGATGACCAAAGGGTTCAAGCGGTGAGGGCCGAGCTCGTTGCGCCGTACAGCGCCTTTGCCGACGCCAATCCGGGGATAACCATGCCTGATCTGTTTTCGACCCTGCACGCCGAGCTGAGTTGACGCACAGGTGACGCAAAGCGTGGCGGCAGCGGACTTGCGCCCGCCACCGCCACTTTTTCGCTAGTGCTTCTAGTTACCGGCAGCTGACGTTTCGTACGCCGCCGTTACTCGTTCCCGAGCCGAAGGTGCAGCTGATCGTCAGCACGGTGGCACCGCCCTGCTCGACGGTGATGATTGCTGACGTGAACGAGATGTCAACAATCCGCTCGGTCCATCGGCCGTTCGGGCAGTCGGGTGCCCCAGGAATGGTTGACCCCGGCGACGTTGTCGTGACCGAGAACGAGGTGGTGCCGTTTTTGATCTGACTATCAGGAATTGCTGTGCTTCCGCTGAGCGAAACCGGTGCCGGGTTCTGTCCCGGGGGCTGGTTCTTACCCGAAGGGTTAATGCACACAGCGGTGACCGAACCTTGCGCCACTAAGTTGATCTCGACATCGCCGTTGCCGAGGCCGGCGAGAGCACCCGACGCCGTGAGCGTGAGTCCTCCGTCGTAGAACACCGGTGTCGCCTTCTTGCCGCCCTTGAGATGCACACTCGAGGCGCTGCTCACGCCGCTGAAGAGCATTGTTGCCGTGACGAAAATGGTGAGTGCGGTCAGTACTTTCTTCGTGATGTTCTTGCTGACCGTCTTTGTTGCCTTTTCCATGGTGATAATCCTTTTGTGTAGCTCCGCCGTAGTCGTCGGGGTCCGACTCCCACGCAGCCGACCGATGTGATCGACAAGTAGTAGTCGAGTCGCAAACGGACAATCCGTCTGTGGATTTCGCAACACAAGATGTGTGCGCGCCAACACAAACCGAAATTTTCACCCCCAACAACAAAATTCGGTCACTTCACAACAACAGAACGGGCGATGGGTGCTTCTGTTGCTGCAGAACGACCGTGGTGGTCGTCGTGGGTGAAAATTTCCGGATGCGGCTAGCCGGTTTCGATGCGGTCGACCAGCACTTGCACTCCCCTGCTCGAATTCGCAAACCTCACCCACAAATCTCCGACTAGGAACGACCGCCGCACCAGCGAAGCGTCAGCCGCAAAATCCACCACCAGCGGCGGGCCGTAACGTGCCACCACCGCGTCTTTCGCGTTAGCCGACGCACCGTCGACCACCAACACGTCGATCGACCTCACGCTCTGGCTTCGCAACGTGGATAACGCCGACTCGGCCCGAGTCCCCGACTCCAACTCGACCACCACCGCCGACCCCGACCGCCACACCCACACCCCCGACTCAACAAACGCACCATCACCGCCCGACCCAACAATCACCGGACCAGCCCCAACCATCAACAACACCACAACGCCAACAGCCCGCAACACCAACGGCGTGCTCCGCCACAACAACACGCCAGCCAACAAACAACCAGCCACCACATGCGGCCAGCCATACGAACCGAAACCCGCCGTTGCACCCCACTCGGCCACGCCAGCAATCCACCCCAACAACCAACCCGTCGGTGTATGCAACGCCACCGCCCACTCGCCACCAACAAACCCAGCCAACAACCCTCCCGTCAAACCCCACGCCATCACCGGCCCCGACGCAGGCCCCGCCAAAACATTCGCCGGCAACGCCGCAACCGGCACCTCATCGAACGCAAACAACAACAACGGCGCCACCGCCACCTGCGCACCAATCGTCGCCGCAACCACATCGACCAGCCAGCGAGGCCCCGCCAACCTTCCCGCCACCAACGGCGACACCAACATGATCCCAAGCGACGCCAGCACCGACAGCTGAAACCCAAGGCTCTGCGCCAACAACGGGTCCCACAACAACAACCCAGCCACAGCAAAACCCAACAACCGCACACCCGAGCCGGGCCGTCCGCCAACAACCGCCACAACCGACAAACCCGCCATCACCGACGCACGCAACACCGACGGCTCAAACCTCGTCACCAAGGCAAAGAAACCCAACACCACAAACGTCACGAAGATCCGCCCACCCGGCGGCAACCACCGCACGAACGGGGCTACCAAAAGCAGAACAAACGCGACGTTCTGACCACTTACTGCCAAAAGGTGGCCAAGACCTGCACCCCGAAACGCATCGGAGGTTTGCGGCGATTGCCAGCGATCATCGCCAACGACCAGACCGGTGAAAAGATTGCGCTTTTCAGCGTCGAGCGATGCAGCCCCGTCCTCCAACGTGCGGCGCAACGAGTTCGCCAAACCTCGAATCCCCGTCGCAGGGCTGTAGCCCACGACTCGGTCGACGCTGAGCACACCAACCACCTTGCGTCGGAGTAGCCATGCCTCTCGAGCCCCGCGAGGCACAATCGAGCCCGATAGCCCGACCGTGTCGCCGGCGAGCCGAGCCGAAAGATCGTCGGCAGCGCGGCCCGTGGCACGGAGCTGCAACTTCTTTCCACCGGCGGTTGCGTTACGGGCTGCAACCGCGTCGACACGCAACCCGGCACCAAACGGTTCGGGGTCGGTCACTAAACGGAACTGGCCAACAACATCTCGCCCCGGCGTTGGTGACACATCGTCGATCGCCCAGGCACCTAGTTGGCTTGCGAACATCAGCGTCAACAACAAAAGCCCCCACCAAGACCGCGAAGCCCCCACACCAACAGCAGCAACTGACAACGCCACGAAACCAATGGGATATGCGACCAGCGAACCCAACCAAATGCCGCCGACCAGTGCCCACAATTTCCACTCCACGCCCGACATATCAGACCGTCACGTGAGCTCGGAGCTGCTCAAGTTTGGCCTCGCCAATCCCTCGCACCTCCAACAAATCGTCAACTGACCGAAATGGCCCTGTGCGGCTGCGGTGCTCGACAATCGCCGTCGCAGTAGCCGGACCAATGCCGGGCAAGTCTTCCAGCTCGGCACCCGATGCCGAGTTGATATCTACCGGCCCAGCCCCCGCACTCGACGCCGTCTCGCCAGCCACAACGCCTGGGACCGGCTGACCAACAGTGGGCACGAACACACGCTCACCATCACGCAACGGCGACGCAAGGTTCACCCTGTTCAGATCTGCCGCAAACGAGACGCCGCCCGCAGCATCGATCAGGTCGGCCACCCGACTTCCAGCCGCCAATACATACAACCCGGGCGTTTCGACCGCCCCCGCAGCGTGAACCACAACGTCAGCGGGCACCGTTGTTGGCGCTGTCGGCGGCGCCAGTTCAATGGACTCTGGCACCGCCATCGGCACTACCAGATCAGGAGTGTCGCCACCGCCGCGCGAAAGAACCACGGCAACCACGACGCCCGCCACCAGTAACAGCCCGGCGATGAGCGACACCGGGTCGGCACGCACCACAGCCAACGCATCGAACACCCGGTCTCGAGTGCTCACCCCAGGCAGATCAGCCAGATCAAAAGACGGCTCGTCAGGCACGACGAAACCTCCGAAAACTTGAAAGTCGGAGGGGAAGCCGTCTACCGAAAACCTACAACTAACGACCAGTCACGCCCACAATTGGGGCTCGATGTGACGAACCAGCAACCATGGCGGCAAACTCCTGAAGCGCGGACTACCTCCGTCCGTCAGTTGACTGACCGACCTTCAAGCGCACGTATTTCGGTCCTAACCTCGATGCCTTCATGCAAGTCGGCAGCCGACTCTGGCGCTCCCCACACACGGTCGAGGGGAATAGTTCCTGACCAATGAGGGCCGTCAAGGTCAGCATCATCGTCGATCGGGTCGCCGCCGCGGATCTTGGCCGACATCTCGGTAAGCGGCACTGAAACAACCAACGTCTTGCGGATCTCGGCATCGGTCGACGGGCGTCCGGTATCCCAGTTGCGTACAACATGGTCGGTGATGATCTGCAGCGCCTCGACCTTGTCGTCGCCTTCGACCTTTGTCGCCAGTCCTCGAATGACCACCGACCGGTAGTTCATCGAGTTATGAAAGGCTGCTCTGGCGATCACTAGCCCGTCGACGATGGTCACCGTCACGCACACCTCGGTGCCAGTTGCGTTTTTTAGCAATGCATTCGCCGCGGCGCCGTGAAGCAAAATCGTGTCGTCGGTGCGGCCGTATGCCATGGGCAATACGACAGGACCCTCGTCGGTAGAGATGCCGACGTGAGCGACAAGGCCGGCGTCGAGCACGGCCTTCATCGTGTCGATGTCGTAGACCGCACGGTCGGTGCCGCGGCGCATACGCACTCGAGATGTTGCTGGTTCAGCCATCCGCAGAGTGTTACATCTGCGCACAAACCATGCCCGGAATTTCGCGGCACCCCTCCGGAATTTTGCTGTAGAACGACCGTCACGGTCGTTCTACAGCATCAGTTCGGGTATCGCTGATTCTGTGGTTGCAAGGTGACACCAGAGGTCGGTTTGGGTGAAAATTTCGGGGTGGGATTGATGGCTCTGTCTGGCACCCTTGGCGGAGCGAAACCGCACGGAAATCTGGGTACATATGCATCTTCTACAACTAGCCGAACGGCGAAACCTTCTGGTGGCGCTGCTTGCAGCGCTGCTATTTCTGACTGCTGCGGGCCAACCGGCGTCGCCGTCAACACTGCGCGACCCCGTGTACGGATCGGGAGCACAACCCAACGACACCATCGATACCCGCAACTTCCCCGACCCAAGCCTGCTACGCGTCGGCCGCCGTCTGTACGCCTACAGCACCAGCTCGACCGGCGCCTCAGCTCGCAACATCGCGGTGATGAGCAGCCGCGACATGCACAACTGGTCGACCACATCTGGAGGCCTACTTCCTACCGAAGCGCTCCCTAATCCCCCGGCATGGGCCTGGACGCTGACCGAGGGCGGCGAATTTTGGGCCCCGACCGTGGGCAAGTTTGGCACCAACTACGTGATGTTCTTTGGTGCTCGTCACCGGTCGACACCTGCGTCACAACCAACATGGTGTATCGGCGTTGCAACCGCAACCTCACCAGTCGGGCCGTTCACCGGCACCTCACAGCCGCTGTTCTGCAGCATCGACGGCGACACCGTCACCACATCACCGCTACAGAACAACGGAGCCATCGACCCGCAGCTCTTTGTCGACACCGACGGCACTACCTACCTGCACTGGAAAGCCGAAAACAACCATGTGCAACTGTGGGGCATCGAACTCAGCGCAAATGGCCGGTCAACCGTTGGGGCGCCGTCGCCCATGGTACCGATGGACGGCTTTGACACGACCGCCTGGGAATACTCGAACCGACTCGGTTTCACCATCCTCGAAAACCCGGCGATGGACCGCGACCCGGCAACCGGCACGTACATGCTCTACTACTCGGGCGGCGAGTGGCAGAACAGTGGCTACTCGACCGGATACGCCACCTGTGTCTCACCGACAGGACCCTGCGAGCGGGTGACCGTTACTGCACCGTGGCTCATCAGCAGCGGCGATCGCAGCGGGCCCGGCGGACTCAGCCTGGTCAAGAATGCCACCGGACAGACCTTCGTGGCGTATCACACCTGGCGCTCAGGCCAAGAGAACACCAACGAGGGACGCTCGATGCATCTCGAACCACTGATCTACTCAAGAGGCGAGCCTCGTCTTGCCAACACGAACCCGGTCGGCAAGGTGAAGCGCCCAAAGATCGTCGACCGCACAGTGATTCTTCGCGGCTGGGCATACGACCGCGACGCAGGCGAAATCCTCACCGTACGACTCGTTCGCGATGGCCAGATACTCGATGAAGCAAAGGCCCAACGGTCGCGGCCTCGCCCCTCGGCCCGCACCCACCCACACGCAGGAGCCCGGCGCGGCTTCGACCTTCGCGCTCCCGCCGAACCCGGCCGGTACTGCGTACTAGCGCTCGACGACCGCTCGAAGCGGCCGAAACGCATTGGCTGTCGCAACGTCAGCTGAGACTACGACCAAGAATGGTCGGTCCGACTGGCCCAGTGGAGAAGGAGCTCCTCGGCCAGTCGGACCGAGTTGTGTGATCGCGCTACACGCCGAAGGGCGAACCCGGCTGGTCAGCACCGCCACAAAGAAGATCCTAAAGACCGAATTTCAGGCGAGGTGTCGAGCACACGACACTTGCGGCCTAAAAAAGTGCCGTGCTGAGTTTCTTGCGCCACTCGGAGGTGAGCGGGTTATCGGGTCCCATTACCTCGAGCATGTCGATGAACTCTTGACGGACTTCATCGTTGCCCTTCACCCGGGTGAGCAACTCGGCGAGCTTGGCTTCGAGCTCTTCTTCTGAATCGAACCCGGTGGCCCCGGTGCGGATCATTGCCTGCACCCGACGGACCTCGGCAGTCTCTGGAACCTTCGACAAGATCGTCTCGGCGTCTTCGCCGAAGCCCTGCTCAACAAGAATTTCGGCCATCGGCACCACAACATCAGGATTCAGCGGCTCAAGCGCATAGGCAGCCCGCAACGAATCCTCGTCGCCAATCTCAAGAAGCCGGTCGACCTCGCTCTGCTCTGCGGACGGTGCCAGCTTTGCCACGAAAGCCCGGACCTCGTCCTCGCCCAATGCCCCCATAAAGCTGTCGACGATCTGGCCGTCCTTCATAGCGTGTACCGCCGGAATCGATTGCACCTGAAACGCCTGGCTGATCGCCGGGTTCGCCTCGACGTCGACCTTGGCGAGCTCAACCGCACCGTTGGTTTCGGCGATGACTTTTTCGAGAATGGGCCCAAGTGTCTTGCACGGGCCGCACCACTCGGCCCAAAGATCGATCACCACCGGCACCGTCTTTGAGCGTTCGACTACCGCAGCTTCGAATGTTGCATCAGTTACATCAGCCATACATCGCCCATCGTACGGCCCTTTCACCCCAGAAGGATTCATCAGGCAGATGGCACAAGCTCGCGCCCGACGATTACTGTTTGTGCACCATGCCCCAGCCCTTTGAGCCCAGCGCCATCTACGAGATAGCCGAGCGGCCCGAACTCACCGACCCGATCCTCCTTATCGTCATGAGCGGATGGATCGATGCCAGCAGCGCAGCGCAATCGGCGCGAGACGTCATCACCGGCAAGTCCGACATGACACTCGTGGCCCACTTCAACAATGACGAACTGCTCGATCACCGCGCCCGCCGCCCCACCATGCGGGTTGACGATGGCGTGTCGACCAACCTCGACTGGCCCGAGATCAGCCTCAACCACCTTGTCGATGAGAATGGCGCTGACGTACTACTGCTCACCGGCCCGGAACCCGATTTTCATTGGCGACGGTTTGCCGCCGGCATCGCAGAAATCATCGACGACTTCGGTGTAAGCATGGTCGTGAGCTTCGGTGCCTACCCCGCAGCAGCGCCACACACTCGACCGCCGGCCCTTTCGTCTACCGCCAGCACCGAAGAGCTTGCGCACCGTCCAGGTTTTCTCAACGCTTCGCTCGATGTGCCAGCAGGAATCCAGAGCGTCATCGAAATGCAGGCGGCCGAGAAAGGCCTTCCTTCCATCGGCCTCTGGGCACAGGTGCCCCACTATCTCGGCGGTATGCCCTACCCCGCTGCTTCTGCAGCGCTACTCGATGGACTGTTCGACACCGCTCACATCAGGTTCGACTCCCAAGAACTCGCCGAAGCCGCTGCGACCGCACGGCGACATATCGATGAACTGCTCGAACAAAACCCCGACCATCAGGCAATGCTGGCCGAACTCGAAACCGACTACGACGAGCGCATCGAGAACGCCGCTGTCGAGATTCCCTCCGGCGACGACCTCGCACTTGAATTCGAAGAGTTTCTTCGTAACCAGTCCGACTGACCACCCGTTCGATCGAACGTGGCTCCATCTCCATCTCCTGAACCGAGAACCCATGAAACTTGATACCGGCCTGCTTACCGACATCGCCAAAACTGGCGAGGCCGCCGCACAACGCGAAGCCCAGGGCTACGACGGCGGCTTCACCTACGAGATCAGCCACGATCCGTTCCTGCCGTTGGCCGTTGCTAGCCAGTCGACCAGCACGATCGAGCTCGGCACGTCGATCGCCGTTGCGTTCGCCCGCAACCCAATGACGCTCGCCAATACAGCGTACGACCTACAGGCGGCAAGCGGAGGGCGATTCGTGCTCGGTCTCGGAAGCCAGATCAAGCCGCACATCACCAAGCGGTTCTCGATGGAGTGGTCGAAGCCTGCCGCCCGGATGCGCGACTTCATTCTCGCCATGCGAGCCATTTGGGACAACTGGGACGAAAAATCAGGTCAACGACTCGACCACCGTGGCGAATTTTACCAACACACGTTGATGACCCCGATGTTCAACCCCGGGCCGCATCCGCACGGTCATGCCAAAATTTGGCTCGCCGGTGTCGGCCCGCTGATGACCCAAGTCGCTGGCGAAGTAGCCGACGGGTTCATCGCCCACGCGTTCACCACCGCCGACTACTTCAAAGACGTGACGTTGCCAGCGCTGCAAACCGGCCTCGACAAGTCTGACTCTGACAGATCCCCCTCAAGCAGGGCCACCTTCGAGGTTTCGCTGCCTGTCTTTAACGTCTTGGGCGAAACCGAAGCCGACCGTGCCGAGGCCGCTCTCGCAACCCGCAAGCAGATCGCCTTCTACGGCTCGACCCCGGCGTATGCGCCGGTGCTTGAACAACATGGCTGGGCCGACGTGCACACCAAACTCAACACCATGTCGAAGCAGGGCGAGTGGGACGCTATGGCCGACCTTATCGATGACGACATCCTCGCCACGTTCGCCATCGTGGGAACCGCCGACGAGTTTCCCGCCAGACTCAAGGAGCGCTGGGGAGGCTTGGTCGACCGCATAAGTTTCTACAGCGAAGTAGCCGCCGGAGCCGACAACTGGGCAACCATGCTCGACGATATCAAGGCCATTGGATGACCGATCTGTTCTTCAACCCTCTCGAAGAGGGGTACTGCGCCAACCCCTTCCCGCATCTTGCGGAGATGCGCGAACTCCTTCCCGTGCAACAGACCTTGGTCGGCCCCTGGGCGCTGTTTCGCCACGCCGACATCGTGTCGCTGCTGCGCGACCCCAGCCTTAGCGTAAATCCAGAGTTGGTCGACAACCGCGACAACGAACGCGAGCAGATGTTCCGCGAGATCTTCGGCGACCAGTTGCCAGAGCCGAGTACCTCGATTCTCAACGTCGACCCACCCGACCATACGCGTCTTCGCCGTCTTGTCTCCAAGGCGTTCACGCCGCGTTCGATCGAGAAGCTGCGTCCAATGATTCAGGACATGGTCGACGCGCAGCTCGACAAGATGGCAGCCGCTGGCACGGCCGACGTTGTCGACGAGCTCGCGTTTTCGTTGCCGTTCGATGTCATCAACGAGATGCTTGGTATGCCAGAGGGCAACAGCGACGAACTTCGCGGCTGGGGCGAAGCGTTGGTCCGTACCCTCGACCCGATCATCGATGAACAGATGATGCGCGACGCCGTTGTCGCTACCGTGGCTATGGACAGCCACATCGACGGTGTCATCGAGTGGAAGCGGGCGAACCCGGGCGATGATCTTCTTACGGCCCTTATCGACGCCGAAGAAGATGGCGACCGGCTAAGCAGCGCCGAGCTTCGCGATCAGGTCACGTTGTTGTTTATCGCTGGGCACGAAACCACGGTGAATCTCATCGGCACCGGCATCTACGAGCTCTATCGCAATCCCGAACAGATGGCCCGTTGGCGCGACGATGACTCGCTCGGCCCGAATGCGGTCGACGAACTCCTACGCTACGTCTCGCCGGTGCAGTTCTCGCGCCGCATCTCGACCGCAGAGATTTCCTTCGGTGGCATCGATATCCCGAACCATGCGGTGGTCTTGGCCGGGCTGGCGTCGGCAAACCGCGACCCCGAATTCTGGGGCGACGATGCCGATGACCTTGACCTGTCCCGGGCGAACGCTGCCCAGCACATGTCGTTCGGCAACGGCATTCATTATTGCCTTGGCGCCTCACTCGCGAAGATGGAAGCGCAGGTCGCCATCGGCTCGTTCATTCAACGTTTCCCGAATGCCACCCCTGCCGCAGAACCCGTGTGGAACGGTCGCATCAATCTGCGTGGCCTCGAGAAGTTGCCACTAAAGCTCGACTAGCCGCGCTAGGCCGGCCGAACGGTACGTTCGCAGGTTCGACGAACTGTCGGACCAGCGTCGACGCAGACGTCTTTACCGCGCCCGCCTACTAGCCGGTCACGCCCCAACCCGCCGTCGAGGATGTCTGACCCGCCGCCGCCCTGCAGGCGGTCGGGAGATGGTCCGCCATGAACTTCGTCGGCCCCGCCGTTGCCCGACAACCGGTCGCGCCCAGCTTCGCCGAAGATCGCATCGTTTCCAGGACCACCAAGGACCCGGTCGGGGCC
>CALLQB010000024.1 GCA_938015295.1 uncultured Acidimicrobiales bacterium | reverse complement strand
TGGCCCAGCGCCGAATCGCCCTTGAGGTCACCAGCGAGGCGAAGACCAAACTCGCGAACGAAGGGTTCGACCACGACTTTGGGGCTCGTCCGGTGAAACGTGTTATTCAGCGCGAACTCGGCGACCGGTTGGCGTTGGCGCTCCTTGAAGGTACTTACGGCGAGGGCGACAAGATTGTTGTCGATGCCGCCGATGGCCAGTTCACCTTCAACTAACCGGCCTCCGTTGAAAAAATAGAGGGACCTGACCCAGTTCTCCGTCCGCCCCACAAAAGTCGGTCGGAGAACCTGTCAGGTCCCAGTTGCCAACCTCAAGGGATGTTGCCCCAAACCCTGGGTCGGCGTTGTGGTGCTTTGCGATCGGCGCCTTTTGCCCCAAGGCGTCTTCGATCCAGCACAACACTGTGAGTTGTGTAGCGATTGGTGAAGTCCTCTATCCGGTGAAGTTCGGGTTGGCGGCAACAGGCTCGGCAGGCTGGGCTGGCTGCTGTGCTGGCCGGGGGGTAGGCGGCTGTGTTGTTGGCGGCTGTGTTGTTGGCGGCTGCGTTGTTGGCGGCTGCGTGGTGGGTGGCTGCGTGGTGGGTGGCTCGGGGTCGACGTCGCCGCCACCTTCGATGGCGCAGGTGATCGACACAACGATGTTGAGACCGTCTTCAGGAATCGTGATGGTGATGGTGCTCAGCGCATCGCCGGCGATCGGAATGATCGAGGCGGGTGTGACTTCGAAGCCGATGTTGCTGATGTCGTCAGCCTCGACCGAAATGTCGCACGATGCGCCAATCGGAAGATCGCCGACACTGATCGAAGGGTTGTTGTCGGTGCCGCTGGCCGAGCCATTCACGCCGCAATCGAGGGTGAGGGTCGCTTTGAAATCGTTGTCGCCTTCGATGATCTTTTGCACCGTGATGCTGCTTTGTCCCGAAGGCGGTGCCGTATCGGGTGGGGTAGTGGCAGGGGGAGCCGTATCCGGAGGAGTTGTTTCAGGCGGTGCAGTGGCGGGTGGAGTTGTTGCTGGCGGAGCGATCGACGATGCTCCGACACAGACGGGGCGCACAGAGTTGATTGCTGCTGAACCGATTGCTGCGTGGACCGTGCGGATCTGGGTGGCGGTAGCGCTGAGGGTGACTCGGCCAATGCCGCCCGACCAGGTGGCTTCGGTGACATTGTCTGCGAGATCGCCGGTGATGCCGCTCGTGGCGAGCACGTTGCCCGAGGCGTCGAGGAATTCGGCAAACCACTGTTCGTTGAACTGGCCGGCGCTGGTCGCGCGGTCGGTGTACCCGTCGTAGCTCACACCGGAGAGGTCGTATGTGCCGGCCGGAATCGGTGAGCCGAGGCCCCATACCATGGTGGTCGGCGAGGACGAAAGAAGCTTGTCGCCGACAACGGTGTTGAAGGCGACCGAACCAAAGGAGTTCGCGTAGTCGCCGCCGCAGCCAGCTGGACTTGGACCAGCCTGAGCATCGGCTGATTCGCCGGCTTCAAACAGGGTGATGGCGAAGAGCGTGGCGAGAATGACAAGGAGCGCGACAAAACCGAAACGAACGACGCGAGGCGTCCTGTGTTGTCGTGGTGCACTTGGATGGATTGAGGCCATCGAAAACTCCCTACCTACGGCTGCGCCGAACTTCATGCGTTAGCCCGCCTGATCGCGAAGGTACATCTTTAACAACATCTTCCACAAATCCCCCACTTGTCACTCTGCACGCATTAGAGTGCCGCAGCCCCGTGACCCACATGTCGACATGGGTCGTATCTGAGGTCGACCACCGGCGCGAATTTCTGGCTTTCTTTCAAACTCAGTGGCGCACTTCGTTCGCCGAACTACTACTGTCGCAACGTAACGGAGTCGACTAAATAAGGAGCGGCCCGTGCCTGCGACCATTGTCGTTGGTACCCAGTGGGGCGATGAAGGCAAGGGGAAATTTACCGACCTTGTCGCCAAAGAGATGAACCTCGTAGTTCGCTATCAGGGAGGCCACAATGCTGGCCACACCCTCGTAGTCGATGGCGAGAAGTTCGCTCTCCAACTGGTGCCTAGTGGAGTTTTATACGACCACATCACCCCGGTTCTCGGGAACGGTGTGGTGATCGATCCTCGCGTGCTTATCGCCGAGATGGACATGCTTGAAGGTAAGGGCGTCGACACCAGTCGGTTGAAGGTCAGCGGCAACGCCCACCTCATCTTCCCCTTCCATCAAGAGATCGACGCACTACACGAGCGTTATCTCGGCGAGAACAAACTCGGAACC
The DNA here is from genome assembly GCA_938015295.1 of uncultured Acidimicrobiales bacterium. Lineage (GTDB taxonomy): Bacteria > Actinomycetota > Acidimicrobiia > Acidimicrobiales > SHLQ01 > CALLQB01. Next base: position 51,399 of record CALLQB010000024.1, on the reverse strand, counting down.
ACCAAACGCGGTATCGGCCCGGCATACGCCGACCGCGCCATGCGTATTGGTATCCGTATGCAGGACCTTCTCGACGAGAAAATCTTTCGAGCCAAACTCGAGGTAAGCCTCGACTACGCGAACAAAGTACTGACCCGCGTCTACAACAAGTTGCCACTTGATTTCGACGAAATCTGCGACGTCTACCTTGGCGAATGCAAGCCACGCCTCGAACCGCACATCGCCGATGCCATCGACCTCGTGCACTCGTCGCTAGAAGCTGGCGGCAATGTGTTGTTCGAGGGTGCGCAGGCAACTTTTCTCGACCTCGACCATGGCACCTACCCGTTCGTCACGTCGTCGAACCCAACTGCGGGTGGCGCGCTTACCGGCGCAGGCGTTGGCCCACGAGATATCGACCGCATCATTGGCATTGCGAAGGCGTATGTAACACGCGTCGGTTCGGGTCCGTTCCCGACCGAACTCTTTGATGAAGTCGGCGACCACCTCGTCGACGTCGGCAAGGAATACGGCACCAACACCGGGCGTCGTCGCCGAACCGGCTGGTTCGACGCCGTCATGCTTCGGTACGCCGTTCGGGTCAACTCGCTCACCGAAGTCGCCCTAACGAAAATCGACATCCTCGATGCGCTCGACACCGTCAAGGTTTGTGTGGCGTACGAGCACGAGGGCAAACGGGTCGAGCAGCTGCCGTACCACCAATCAGTTCTTCACGACTGCAAGCCAATCTACGAAGAGCTTCCCGGTTGGAAGACCGACATCTCCGAAATGACCGAGAAGCACGATCTTCCCAAAGAGGCCACCGACTACATTGCATTCCTCGAAGAACAGGTGGGCGTGCCCATTACTTTGGTAGGCGTAGGTCCAGGTCGTCGTCAGTTTTTGCACTTCAATTCCTAGGGTCACACGATGAGTTCCGACACAACCCGCAAGCGAGTTTGTGTAGTCGGATCCGGGGGGCGCGAGCATGCACTGGCGTCGGTCCTTGGGCGAAGCGCGGATGTGGTAGTTAGTCCCGGTTCCCCTGGCATCCCCGGTTCGGTCGACACCGATCCGCTTGAAATCGACGCCGATCTCTTTGTTGTTGGGCCTGAGGCGCCCTTGGTTGACGGCCTAGCCGATCGGCTCCGAGCGCAGGAAAAGTTGGTGTTTGGTCCGGGTGCCGATGGCGCTCGACTTGAAGGCTCCAAAGCCTGGATGAAGGAGGTGCTCGCCAAAGCTGGCGTGCCTACCGCCATGCACGGCACCTTTACCGAGGTCGAACCGGCACTTGCCTACCTCGACACCATGCCCGAGTTCTATGTCGTCAAGACCGATGGTCTGGCCGCTGGTAAAGGTGTGCTGGTGACCCACGACCTTGCCGAAGCGCAAGACGCTGTGCGCACCTACCTTTCTGGCGAAGCTTTTGGTGAAGCCGGCCGCACGGTGGTGATCGAAGAAGGGCTCACCGGTCCTGAGATTTCGATTCTTGCAATCTGCGACGGCACCAAAGCCGTGGCTTTGGCCCCCGCCCAAGATTTCAAGCGCATCGGCGTGGGCGACGTCGGCCCCAACACGGGTGGCATGGGCGCATACTCGCCCGTACCAGTGGCTACTCCAGCAGTTGTCGAGACCATCATGACCGGTGGTGTGCAACCCACACTCGACACGCTGCGTGGCATGGGTATCGACTACCGGGGCGTGTTGTACGCCGGGGTCATGGTGACTCCCGACGGCCCAAAGATGCTCGAGTACAACGTGCGATTCGGTGACCCCGAAGCTCAGGTGGTGTTGCCTCGTCTTACCACCGACTTGGTACAGCTTCTTAGCGAAGCAGCCGCTGGCAACATCGAAACGATTCCCGAATTCACCACCGACGCAATGGTGACTGTTGTATGTGCTGCCGAGGGATATCCCATGAGCCCGGTGAAGGGTCCAACCATTTCGGGCATCGACCGGGCCAACGCACTCGGGGGCGTTGAAGTGTTCTGTGCCGGTACCGGTGGTTCGCCCGAGCAGCTCACCGTCAACGGTGGCCGAGTCCTTGCCGTCACTGGCAGCGGGCCAACACTTGCCGCGGCACGCGAACGGGCTTTCGCTGGCGTCGACGAGATCTCGTGGCCTGGTATGCAGTACCGCATCGACATTGCAGAGGCAGCTTCCGTCGCCGCTGCGGAGGTATAAGGCTCTATGTCTGTTCCGAATGTTCTCGCCTCGCGTTACGCGTCGCCCGAAATGGTCAACATTTGGTCCGCAACCAACAAGGTCATCGCCGAGCGGCAGCTCTGGCTGGCAGTACTCGAGGCGCAACGCGACCTCGGAGTGGATGTTCCAGATGGCGTGATCGATGATTATCGAGCACAGCTGACTACCGTCGACCTCGATTCGATCCGGGTTCGCGAAGAACGAACTCGCCACGACGTGAAGGCTCGCATCGAAGAATTTTGTGCCTTGGCCGGCCACGAACACATTCACAAAGGGATGACTTCTCGCGACCTGACCGAGAACGTCGAACAGTTGCAGGTGCGACAGAGCCTTGAGCTGGTGCGCGACCGGATGGTGGCGGTGCTAGCTCGCATCGCCCGACGAGCAGAGGAGTATTCGGCCGTCGCCCTCACCGGGCGGTCACACAACGTTGCGGCCCAAACCACCACACTCGGTAAACGATTTTCGAACGCTGGCGAAGAGCTCTGGCAGGCGTTGCTTCGCCTCGACGGCCTCCTCGACCGCTACCCATTGCGAGGTATCAAGGGGCCAGTTGGCACCCAGCAGGACATGCTCGATCTCTTCGAAGGCGATGTCGCTAAAGTCGACCAGCTTGAGACGCGGGTAGCCGAGCATCTTGGTTTCGCCGCGACCCTTGGCAGCGTTGGCCAGGTGTACCCCCGCTCGTTGGACTTCGACGTGGTGTCGGCACTCGTGCAGGCAGCGTCTGGGCCGGCGAATCTGGCAACCACGATTCGTCTGATGGCCGGCCACGAACTGGTGACCGAGGGCTTCCAGGAAGGCCAGGTCGGCTCCTCGGCGATGCCACACAAGATGAACACCCGCAGTACCGAACGGGTATGTGGGCTTCACACGATTCTTGGCGGACATCTCACTATGGCCACCGGCCTCACCGGCGACCAGTGGAACGAGGGCGACGTGAGTTGCTCGGTCGTGCGTCGCGTGGTTCTCCCTGACGCCTTCTTTGCGCTCGACGGACTGTTCGAAACCATGATCACCGTGCTCGATGAGTTCGGGGCATATCCCGCAGTCATTCAACGTGAGCTCGACCGTTACCTGCCCTTCTTGGCAACAACGAAAATTCTGGTCGCGGCCATCAAGAACGGCGCTGGCCGCGAAGCCGCCCACGAAGCCATCAAGGAACACGCGGTGGCCGTTGCCCTCGAAATGCGCCAGCAGGCGACCGGTCAAAATGACCTCTTCGAGCGTCTGGCTGGCGATGATCGTCTACCGCTCGATCTCGACGGCATCACCCGCGCTCTGGGTGATCCGCTCGACCTGGCTGGCACCGCACAGCAGCAAGTGGCGTCGTTTCTTGATCGCGTAGCACCGGTTTTTGACGAGTGCTCCGACGCCGCGAGCTATGTGCCTGGAGCCCTGCTGTAGGTTCACGGCACGAAATTTTCGGCTCAACTTTCACGGAGAACCCTCACATGACTGTCGACCTTCCGCATCTGTACTCGGGCAAGGTGCGCGATATGTACGACGCCGGCGCCGACCGGTTGTTGTTGGTGACCACCGATCGGCTTTCGGCCTTCGATGTCGTCATGGCTGAGACCGTGCCCGACAAGGGGCGGGTGCTCACGGCCATGTCGTCGTTCTGGTTCGATCATCTTGGTGTCGACAGTCATCTCATCAGTACCGACTTGGCCGACTTTCCCGCTGGTGCTCAAGATGCCGAGTTGGCTGGCCGGTCGATGTTGGTGCACAAGGCCGACATGTTGTCGATCGAATGTGTCGTCCGTGGCTACATCACCGGCTCGGCATGGAAGGAATATGCCGAAGGCGGCACGATGCACGGCTCGCCGATGCCTAGTGGTCTGCTCAAGGCGTCGCGGCTTGCTGAGCCGGTGTTCACCCCCGCAACAAAGGCTGCCGACGGCGAACACGACATCAACATCTCGTTCGCCGAAGCCGAGAATCTGGTTGGCGCCGAGCTGGCGGCCAAGGCGCGGCAAATCTCACTAGCCTTGTACGTACAAGGTGCAGAGCTCGCTGCCGAGCAGGGCATCATTATTGCCGACACCAAGTTTGAGCTTGGGCTGGTAGGCGGCGAACTGGTGGTGGCAGACGAAGTGCTGACCGCCGACTCATCTCGCTACTGGCCCGCTGACCAGTGGGAGCCTGGGGCTACGCCGCCAAGCTACGACAAGCAGCCGGTTCGCGACTTTCTCGAGACGCTTGCTTGGGACAAAACACCGCCGCCGCCCACGCTGCCTGAGCAGGTCATTGCCGATACCCGGAAGCGGTACGTCGAGGGATACGAGCGCATCACTGGCCTGCGTTTCAGCGACTGGCCCGGTGTTGGATCAGGGCGATAGCCGGTTGAGGTGGCCCATCTTGCGGCCCGGCTTGGTTTCAGACTTTCCATAGACATGGATGGCAACGTTTGGCTCGGTGGCGAGGTCGGCCACGCGGCCGATCTCGGCGCCGATCAGGTTTTCCATCACGACATCGCTGTGGCGGGCGGGGTTACCTAGGGGCCAGCCAGCGACCGCCCGGACATGTTGCTCGAACTGATCGACCACACAGCCGTTTTGTGTCCAGTGGCCAGAGTTATGCACCCGTGGTGCAATTTCGTTCACCAGAAGGTCGTCGCCGGATACGAAGAGTTCGACGCCAAGCACGCCGACGTAATCGAGTGCTTCTAGGACCCGAGATGCTGCTGCGATTGCTTTGCTGACGACACCATCAGCGACCGGTGCAGGAACGGTAGTGGTTCGCAGAATGCCGTCGAGGTGCACATTGTGGCCTGGGTCGAAGCACGCGATAGCGCCATCGATCGAGCGGGCAGCAACGACCGAGATCTCGAGATCGAACGGGACGAGGCCTTCAAGGATTGCTGGAGCGTTGGCGATGCTGGCAAGTGCGCTGTCGGGCGAGGAATCTTCCGATAGGCGAACCTGGCCCTTGCCGTCGTAGCCGAACCGGCGAGTCTTCAAGATGGCGGGCGTGCCGACAGTTTCGATGGCGTGGTGAAGCGAATCGATGTCGTCGACGCGAGCAAACGGGGCAACGTCTAGCCCGAGGTCGACGAGAAACTGTTTCTCGACCATGCGGTCTTGACTGGTCGCCAGCGCCTTTCTGCCGGGACGTATGGCCGTGAGCGATTCGAGTGCATCGAGAGCGTCGGCCGGCACGTTCTCGAACTCGTAGGTGATGACATCGGCCGATTGCGCGAAGGCCGCTAGCGCTTCGGAGTCGTCGTAGCTCGCGGTGGTTACCTGGTGAGCGACATGGCCTGCTGGGGGGTCGTCGCTAGGTTCGAAGATGTGGCAACGAAGGCCGAGGCGCGAGGCGGCTACCGAGAGCATGCGGCCGAGTTGACCTCCGCCGAGGATGCCAATGGTGCCGCCGAGAGGAAGTGGGTCAGTCATTGGTTGGCGTTTGCGGAATCGATGCAGAAAGCGCCGATCGCCAGGCGTCGAGCCGGGCAGCGAGATCGGGATCGTTGTTCGCGAGGATGCCTGCAGCGAGAAGACCTGCGTTGGCAGCGCCGGCGGCGCCGATGGCCATGGTGGCTACGGGGAACCCGCGAGGCATCTGCACAATCGAATACAAGCTGTCGACGCCAGATAACGCTTTGGTTTGCACCGGAACGCCAATGACCGGAATACGGGTTTTCGAAGCGAGCATTCCTGGTAAGTGGGCTGCCCCACCTGCACCGGCAATGATGACCTTGAGACCGCGCTCGACGGCGGTGGTGCCGTATTCCCAGAGACGGTCGGGGGTGCGGTGGGCCGAGACGATGCGTGCTTCGTAGGCAACACCGAGTTCGTCGAGGATCGTGGCAGCCTCCCGCATGGTCGGCCAGTCCGACTGGCTACCCATTGCGATCCCAACCTGCACATCGTTCATTGCAGAATGTTACTCGCTTGGTTGTTCAGCCTTCGGCTCCACCAAGCGGCCATCGCCGGAAGCGCTGCGGAGGCGGAGGGCGAGGTGCGGGTGGTGGGGGTTAGCGGAGCGCAGAGTGGAGGCGCGTGCGCCGGAGCGACCAAAGTTAAGGCGTCAAGACTTCGCGGATGAGCGGGATGTAGTGCTCGAGCGGGTTGCTTTTGTACTCGCTGTCGAAAGCGGTCTGATCGTATTTTGCGCAGAACTCTTCGGTGTGGTCGAAGAACTCGTGGCCGCGGAATTCTTCACGGGCTTGGCTGTCGAGGCCGATGTAGTCCCAAAAGTAGTAGCCCTGAAAGATGCCGTGTTTCTCGACCATCCAGTGGTTGGCTGGCGAAACAAATGGTTTGAGGATGCTGGCGGCGATGGCTGGGTGGTCGTACGGCGACAGCGTGTCGCCAATATCGTGGAGCAACGCGCAGAGTACGTATTCGTTGTCGCGACCATCGCGTTCGGCACGGGTAGCGGTCTGGAGGCTGTGTTCGAGCCGGTTCACGGGGAAGCCGCCGTGGTCGTTTTCGAGGCTCGCCATCAGGTCGATAACGCGGTCGGCCACCATGGCCTGGCTCACCGCAAGGTGGGGAATGATCTGTTCCCAGTCTTGTTTGGTCGACTCGGCAAACGACGTGAACGTTGGCTTGGATTCGACGGTGTCTGGCTGCGCAGCGGTATCGGTCATAGAACCAACATAACAAAAAGGGGTCAGGCACTTTAAGTGCCTGACCCCTTTGGGTTAGAGGATCGTTACTGTGCCGGCGGTGCCGTCTACTTCGACCATGGTGCCGGTAGTGATCTTGTCGGTTGCGCCTTCGACGGCGATCACACAAGGGATGGCGAGTTCGCGGGCGACGATGACGGCGTGGCTCATCAACGCTCCCACGTTCACGACGACCGCAGCGGCAGGAAGAAAAAGGGGTGTCCACGACGGGTCGGTGAGCGGAGCGATCAGAACCTCGCCAGGTTCGAGGTCGAACGCTTCGGCCGGGTCGAGAACGACCCGTGCTTTGCCTCGGGCGACGCCACTACAACCTGCACTACCGGTGAGGATGGTTCCCGCACTTGCCACGCCAGACTTCGCGGCTTTGGTGGCTTCGAGTTCTTCGATGGTCGGCACCTCGTCTTGGGAGGCGATGAAGAACGGGGGCTCGACGGCACTGAACCGGTCATAGAGTCGTCGGCGCTCGGCAAGAAGGTCGGCCTTCGACGCCGGGTCGGCCAAATATTCCGGCAACTCGGTCTTCGGAAACAACAGTGCGACCGTGACGGGGTCGGGGTCGCCGCCTCTCTCGGCAGCCCGCCGCACCAGCTCACGAAATACCTGTTTCGCCGGCATCATGATTCGCACGGCACGGTCGCGGGTGTGCTCTCGAGCTTGCGCCCAAAACGGAACCGCCTTGATGGCTTTGTCGAAGTTGCCTTTGTCGAGGATGTTGAGATGCGGTCGCACTTTGGCGATAGCGGCTTGTTGTTTGCTGTAGTTGTCGCCGAGCCGGGTGCTTGGCGCCAGATCGTTCTTGGCTCCTCGCATGCGGTCGAGCGCGATAAGGGCCATCTCGGGGGTGTTGTCCCACGTGCGGCTCGACATTTCCCAGTCGTTTGGTCCGCGGTGGCCATGGGTGGAAACAAAGGTGTCGAAACCGGTGACGAACTCGGCGGCAGCATCAACCGACCGAAGCCGATCAAGCAGGCCATCGACCCCGGCATCAAACTCGGCGGTGACCTCGGCTGAGCCGTTGGCAACCTTCGCGAGGGTGTAGAGCTCTTGCGAGTACTGGGCTGAACGAACGTCGCCTGCCGCGCCGATGAGATGGGTGACCAATCCCGGCTCGCCAGCGATGGCGCACGCGTCGGCGAGAACGCCGGACACGATCGCGGCCAGCGCCGTTGATTTCATATGGTTGCCGAACACCGGCTCGAAGTCGGCGGGAAAGGCATACAGGTAGTCGAGCAGCTCTTGGTCGGAAGCATCGAGCGCGGGCCGTTTCGCTTCAAACGCTGCTGTCCGACGGTCGCTGTCGGCGGCGATGGCCGGAAGTTCTTTGGTTCCTAGTGCGCCGAGGACCGTTTTGAGAATCCGCACACTCGAACCGAGGCTCTTGTCGCCTTTGCGTGGGGCATAGGGCGGCGGGTTTCCCTCGCCGAAGAAGGACACGTCGATGGCCTCGGCTGATGAGCCAGGAGCGCGAACGCCCATCATTCGAAGATACGACAAGTTGAGATAGCTGTAGCCGCCATACAAACCAATGATTACCGGGTCATCGGTGGTGAAGTCGTTCTTTGCCTTAATGCCCAACTCTTCGTAGGCATCGCGCCAAGCCTTCTCCGCAGGCACCACCCCCAACTCGTAGCCGAGCGCAGTGAGCACCTCGGGGAACACCTCACCAATGTTTCCCCTAGTATTGATCGGCCACCGTGGGTCTATTCGGCCTTCGATAATCCATCCTGTGCCCATCGGCGTCCCCCTGTTTCACTTCGTCTGTACTCGTGTGTGACGCCCAAACAATGTGACGGGCGTCTCGGCTGTGAGTCTGCCCCGTTTCGCCGACTAGCGACGAATTGTTCGCCGTGCTGCTCTCGTTGAGGACTCTGAAGTGTTTCGGTTTCTTTCATGACGTTCCTACGGGCTGCGAGCGGCCGGTTTACCGGGGCCAGCCAAACGTTGGTGCCAGAAAGCAGCTAGTTTTGCTCGCTGCAGGCCACATCTCTTCCGGTCTTCCCATTCCGCCGAATGCATGTCTTCATGATGAACAACCCACGAACCCATACAGCTATGCGCGCTATTGCGCTTCTGCTCGTGTTCGTTCTTTTGGGCACCTCATCGGCGTTCGCTCAGGACGAGGCTGAACTCGAAAATGAAATCGAGGCGGCCAAAGCAGCACGCGAACTCGCTCAGCAACAAGCGGCTGAGGCCGCCGACAAGATCGACCTGGCAACCGCTGAGGCCGAAGAAGTCCGCGTGGTGCTTGAAGCAATGACCGAGTCGGTCGAGGCCCAACGGTCCAAAGTGCAGTCGGCCGAATTCAATCTGGCCAACGCCAAACAGTTCGTCAAAGACAACAAGATCCGTCAGCGCCAAATCGCCAACGACATCGACACTGCGGTGGCAAATGCCAAGCTCTTCGCCGTCGACGCTTTCGTGGGCACGTCGGATTCAGGAAAGGTGTGGTTGGAATCGTCTGATCTGTCGCAGTCGGCACGCAAGGTCAGCTACCTCGATGTCGTCAACCAAGACCGTGACGATTCCTTCGACGATCTTCGGCAACTGCGCGCCGATCAGGCTGATGCCACCGCTGCGGCCCGCTCTGCCCGTGCTGAAGAAAAGGACCTTGCCGTTATCGTGCAGGCCGAACTGAAGATCCTCGAAGAACGCGAGGCGGCGCAACAGAAGCTGCTCGACGAAGCTAAGCGTCGCCTCGACGCATGGATCGCAACGCAAAACGATCACATCGAAACCGACAACGAGCTCGAAGATCTGATTCGTCGCAAACAAGCCGAACTCAAGAAGTTGCGCGAACCCCCTCCACCTCCGCCGAAGAATGGTTGGATGCGTCCTGCTTCGGGATCGATTACCTCCGGCTTTGGTGTGCGAAGCGATCCGATTACCGGCGTAAACACACAGCACAACGGCATCGACATTGGCGGCGGCCACGGGGCGGCGATCTATGCAGCAGCCGATGGGCAGGTCATCTTTGCGGGATGGTCAGACGGCGGCTGCGGCAACACGGTCGCAATCGCACACGGTGGTGGGCTTACCTCGAAGTATTGCCATCAGGCCGACAACTCGATCAAGGTGTCGGTGGGTACCAGCGTGTCGATGGGCGACCTGATCGGCGGCATCGGCAGTACGGGTCGATCCACCGGACCCCACCTGCACTTTGCTATCTCCAAAGATGGCGTCTACATCGATCCACTGAAGTACATCCCCTGACTCATCTGTTGAGTCGGGCAAGGCAGCCGCCGTACGCCGGTAGCGTGACGACGGTTGGCATCGCCGACGTGATAGCAAGCAGCTCGGCAGAGGACCGAAGTTGCGGCTGGTCGCCGGGTTCGCTATCGCACACCACGACCGTACCGTTGCTTTCACTTTCAACCAGATTTGGCAGAGTGAGCCGAGAGAGATCGATGTCGATCTCCGCCTCGTCGTTGGTGCCGTTGATGATCCCCATCCACCATGTCGCGCCGTGTCTGCGCGCTATCGCGACAAAACGACCGGGGTAGCCATCGACAAGCACCGTCTCGTCCCACACTGTTGGAACCTCCCGAAGCAGCTGCACGACCTCCTCTGGCTGATCGAGGTATGCCTCCGGGGTATCGACAAAGTGTTGCAGCCCACTTTCGAACACCACGGCCAGGGCAAGTTCGTGACCGTTTGTGGTCTGCCTCGGAACTTCGTCACCGAGGATTACGGGCGTGTAGTCCATCGACGCGACGGCATTTCGGGTGAAGGGGAGTGTCGCATTCTGCCGGGGTGCACTCGACTGGTAGCCGAAGTCAAAGGTGTACATTTCGGCGCCCCGCACTGCTTCGACCGTCATCAGGTTCGGGAACTCGCGTGACCAACCTCGAGGAAGGGTTGCGCCGTGAAAGTTGACCAGGAGCTTGGCGTCGGCGGCGTCAGCAAGGATGTCGCGATACTGCGTAATTGTGCCAGGCTTGTCGCTTTGGAAGAAGTCGACCTTCACGCCCTTGATTCCGAGTTCGGCAATACGGGCGAACTCGGTGCGGCGGATTTCTGCGCTGCTCATCATGTCTCGCGGAGCTTCGGTGACAGCGTTGTTCGGCCCACCGGAGTTGTACCAGAGCAGTAGCCCGACGTTGCGGCTGGCGGCGTATTCGACGAGCTCAACCAGCTCGTCGTCGCCGAAGGAATTCCAGTTCGCGTCGACCAGTGAGTACTGCCAACCGAGTTCGCTGGCGAGGTCGATAAACGGCCGCATGGCAGCTGGGTCGCGTGAGCTTTGATGATCGCTCCACCAGCTCCATGAAACTCGACCTGGTTCGACCCAAGAAAAGTCGGCGTCGGGTTCGGCCGGAGGAGACAGGTGGCGAATGAGATTTGATTCGACGACGTCGCTGAGTTGCTCGCTCGAGATCAGTACTCGCCATGGCCAACGGGCCTGGTCGGCGATGAGAGGTCGGTGCTCGCCCACACCATTGCCTTCACCTGGGTTAGGTAGTGCGAGCACGAACTCGCCGTTGATGACCTGGCCTGAAAAGTGCGAGGCGGCCTGACCGTCAGTCAGGGCTGTCTCGGTGACCAAGGTCCACACTCCCTCATGTTCGAATAGCGCTGGGAAGGTCCAACCCCACGGCGCGCTGGCAAGGGAATCGAGGCGAGTCCGGGGGGAACGCAACTGTTCGTAGGCGGGGGTGAACAACGTTGGCTCGTCGTGAGGTTGCAGCCAACTGTTTGCCGCAGGCGGCAGCGAAAAGCTCGTTCGTTCAGCTTCGAGGTAGTCGAGTGCTGGTGCGCCGGAAAGAACGTAGCGAAAGGCAACGCCGACATCGGCGGCGAGGAGATCGACTCGAAGCTCTGCATCGGGGTTGCTGGCCGAGAGGAAGGTGACCGATCGCGTGGTCGCGGCCAACTGCGCTGTTCGAGCCTTACCCGTCGGCAACGCAAAGGTGTCGTCGAACGCCACAGGTTCGGTGATAGACGCGATACTGAGGTCCTTGGCAAACGAGAGGGAGGTGGTTTCGAGCCCAAGGGTCGAGTCGTCGATGACCACAACGGTTTCCCCCGTTGCTGCACGCTCTCGCAAGACCCGGTAACGGGCCCGCCCAAACTCGTCGAGACCTATCTCGATGCGGTGCAGGCCGTCGGGCGACACGGCCTCGGCCGATGAGGCAAAGCGCAAAAGCGCAGGCTGCGTGGATGATGCCGGCGCTGATTCGGTGCTCGTGCAGCCAACCGCAAGTGCGCAGAACAACAACACCACTAGCCACAGCAGGTCGCGCGGACGAGGAAGCATCACTTTTGCTCCGTCGCGATGCGGCCGTCGTTGAGGCGTTCGACCCGGTCTGCCATTTCGCCGACTGCGGGGTCGTGCGTGGCTACGAGCATGGTGACGTGGTGCCGGCGAGCTTCGTTAAGAAGGTAGGTGAAAACGTGTTCGCTGGTAGCAGAGTCGAGTTCTCCGGTTGGTTCGTCGGCGACAAGCAGCGTGGGGCGTGCTGCCACTGCTCGGGCGATCGCAAACCGTTGCCGTTGCCCACCCGAGAGCTCCTCGGGCAGATGGTCGCCCAAATCAGCGATTTCGAGATCGGCAAGCACCTCATCGATTCGCGCGGATCTCTCGGCAGCCGAGAGTCGGTTGGCTCGGCTCGCTGTCGCTTTGAGGCGCAGCACCGCATCGACGTTTTCTCGACCTGACAGATGAGAAATGAGCCCCGGTGTCTGGAACACGATCGCGACATGTTCTCGACGCCAGTCGACGGCTTGTTCGTAGCCCATCTCGCCGACGTTGTATCCGAGCACTTCGATGCTGCCGGAGTCGGCATGTTCTTTGTTGCCCGTGTGCGAACTATCGAGTCCGAGAATGCAGTTGAGCAGGGTTGTCTTTCCTGAGCCCGAGGGCCCGGTAAGCGCCACGACCTCGCCGCTTGCAACGACAAGGTCGACCCCGCGTAATGCGTGCACTGCCGTCGCGTCTGAACCATACGTTCGGTGTAGGCCGGCAACTTGGACCGCCGTGGTTTCTGTAGTTGCGGAGCTAGTCATCGGTGCCCTGCTTTTCGGTGGCGCTCGGGTCGTACTTGGCAGGCGGGTCGGCGCGTCGAATTTCGATGGCATCGCCGACTAGATCAGCCTGCACACGGTCGGTAATCCCAAGCGCCTCGGCGTGTTCGGGCGGCAGTTGCAACCGTCCGACACCATCGACCAGTAACACTGTTGTTGTTTGCGGAGCGATTGCTCGATGTGAGCTTGTTGAAACTCCTTGGCGTTGTTCGGTGGCTACCCGACCGTCACGAATCATCACCACGCGGTCGACGAACGAGGTCAGGTCGCGGTCGTGGCTCACGATGACCTGCGAGACGCCACTCTCGTTGCCGATTGTTCGCATCAACGCGAACATCTCGGCGGTGGCATCGGTATCGAGCTCGCCTGTTGGTTCGTCGGCCAAAAGCAAGACCGGCTGATGTGCCAGTGCTACCGCCAACGCAACACGCTGTTGCTCGCCACCCGACAACGCGTTGGGGCGATGATCCATCCGGTCGCCAAGCCCGACCATGTCAAGAATCTCGCGTGCCCTCGAGCGACCCTTCGCCTGACCCGCCAATCGAAGAGGCAATGCCACATTGTCGATAGCGGACAGGTAAGGCACGAGGTTTCGTCCTGTTTCCTGCCAGATGAAGCCCAGGTCTCGCTGGCGGTACCTGTCGAGTTCGCGCTTCGAAAAACTGTTGAGGTCGTGGCCGTCGACCCGCACACGTCCGCCTGTGGGTTGCAGGAGGCCCGAAAGGACCGTAAGAAGCGTCGATTTTCCGCTTCCGCTCGCACCGACGATCCCAAGCATCTCGCCGCGATCGACCGTAAGGTCAAGACCCTGAAGGGCCATGATCTCCGATGACTCGACCCGGTAGATCTGTACAAGCTGTCGGCATTCGATCACCGGCGACGTCATTGGGTTGCTCCGAGTTTGATGGCCCTGAAGAGTTCGAGCCGTCGCAGCCGGGCGAGGAGCAGTGTGCCAACGACGAGGAGTGCCGCGAAAAGCCCGGTGGTGATGGTGAGAGCTGCGAGCCAGTCGATCTCCTCCAACAGCGCGGGAGCCGAGCCGGAAGGTGTCGAGATGAGTCTTGGTAGCAACCACCTGCTCATGGCGACACCCACGCCGACGGCCACAACGAGTCCGGTGAGGGCCACAAAGAGTAGGTCGAACCCGACCATGGAGAGCAGCCCTCTTGACTTGAGGCCGAGAGCTCGAAGGACCCCGAGTTCGGTTACCTGACGGCGGAACCCTCTGATGGCGTAGAACACGAACCCAAAGATGCTGCAGGCCGCGGAGACCAAGAAACTCAGGGTGAGTAGACCGAAGACCCCTTGGCGCTCGGGCCGTTCTTGCGCGGTTTGCACCAGTGTCTCGGGGGAGGCCGGACCATCGGTAGACACGCCAAGGCGGTCGAGGTCGACGCGATACTGACTCTGATCGCGAATGTCGTCGTTGGTCTCGACGAGGAGCAGCCGTTCGCCGAGCGGGCCGACGCGAGCCTCGGCATCGGAGAGGTCGCCGACCAGGGGTGCGAGATCAGTAGCTGGATACCAGGTGGGAAACTGTTCGAACTCGCCGACGATGACCGCGCGGAACGTACTTGTTCGGGACTCGCCCGAGAGCCGGATAGTGATTTCGTCACCAATCGATAAACCTTGTTGCCGAAGCACACGACTGGGGGCGAGCACGCCATCGGGCGTCGCCGCAAGCCTCGCCATGAGTGTCGCCAGTGAGGCCGACGCGTAGTCGTCTCGCCAGAACGCAAGGCCGTTGAACGATGCCGGGTCGATGCCGATGAAGCCGAGCCCGGCGGTGTCGCCACCCGGCAGCTCGAGCGAAGCGGGTGTCTTGGCGAGGCGACTCGAACTCTCCAGCCCCCAAACACGAGATAGCTCTGCGGTAGTCGCGTATCGGTTGGTCGCTGGTTGTGCCGGTGGACGAGGACTGCCATCGACGATTCGCCAGCTGGCAAAGCTGACGATGCCGTTGTCGTCGAGCACCTTTGCCGCGCCGACTCGGTGGTGCGCAGCATCGAGAACCTGCAGATCGAGCGTCCTGGCCAACGAGCCGGTGTAGATCGCAAGACTGCCGGTGACGACCAACAAGAGCACCGGTGCAGCTGTCGCACCACGAACTCGGGCGGTCTGACGCGAGGCGAGCAGCAGCGAGGTAGCCGAGCTGCGTTCGGCGGCTTTCGCAAGGATGCCCATGGCGACGGGAAAAACTCGAAGCACGACAAGGCCGGCGGCGACTGCGTTCGCTGCGGGTAGCAAGATGACGACCGGATCGTCGAGCAGATCGCCGGTAAGTGCATCTTTGCCTATTGCCCACCAAGTAAAGAACCCGACCAGCACGATGATGGCAAGATCGATATAGCTCCTTTGCCACCAAGGTGCTCGCAGTGCTCCCCGGCTTCGAGCCGTTTCAACCCTTGTTGGACGGCTAGCAGCGATCAGAGGGGTGACCTGGAGGAACACGAGTACCACTCCAGCGATAGCCGCCGCCTGCAACACACGTGGGGTGAACGCCAGATCGAGCGAGATGTCGCTCCCGAATCGAAGGAACGTTTCGGTTGTGCCGATGAGCCGGGCGACATACCGGGCAAGCAACAAACCCAGAAGCGCTGCGATCAGCGCGAGCACGAGTGCTTCGAATGCTCCGACCACTACCACTTGCTGGGCCGAAACCCCTCGGCTTCGCAGCAGCGCTAACTCTGGCCGACGGGTAGACACCGCACTGCCGATGAGCAGAGCCACCACAGCCAGGACGAGCACCAGAAGAGGAAGGCTGTACGCAGCCAGTCCGCGTTCGAGTGAAACCACACGTTGTTGGTATCGGCGTAGCGGTACCTCTGGCGACGCTAAGAGTCGGGTGCCGGGAACGAGTTCGTCGACGGTGCGGTTGATTTGGCTGGTGCGGGCGACCAGTCGGTCGACCTCCCCAATGCCCACGCTCGATGCTTCGAGTAGCACCAACCATTGCGCATTGGCCACGGCGTCGGCGATGCCCGGATCGATGACCTGCAACATCGTGGCTTCAGGAACAACCAGGCTATTTCGTACCGTCGGAACTCGAGCGAATCTGCCTTCTGGTGGCGAGGAAGCGCCCTCGGTCTGGTCGGTCAGCGCCCAGGTACCGGTGAGGGTCACGTCGAACACCCTGACTGGGTCATCGGCGGCGGCCCTCGGATTGACTAGAGAGAGACGTTCACCTGCCCGGAGGCCCAGTTCGTCGGCGATCGACTGCTCGAGGACGACCTCGATGCCGTTTGTTAACGAAGAAGTCGATGCCACGGCAGCACGGCCGCTGACAATTTCGACTGCATCATCGAACACTCCTGTCGACGTGAGTGAGAAGCGGGCGATCGGCTCGGCGTCGTCACCACTATTTCCTACGGGCCGTACCAGCTGAAACTGCTGGGTTTCAATGAGGCGACTCGAGGCTCGAACAGTTGAACCAAAGGGCGCATCGTCGCCGAAAAGAAACCGGTCGACTGGCGAAAGATTTTCCCACGGCTTTGGTCCGCCACTGAGCCGGTTATAGGAGAACAGGTAACCGAAGGGGACTCGTTCAGCGGCGCTGCCTTCGACTTCAGCGGCGAGTAACCGCTTGCTCGCGGCCTCGGCGTACAACGGGAGACCCGCCCATATGCCGACCAGAGTCGTCATGGCAACGAGGGTCGCGAAAGGCAGCGCCCAGTTCGCACGCAGCCGTCGAAGCGTGAGCTCGCACCCAGCGAGGAGGCGCAGAGCGATCATGGGCCGACCACCTCGTCGCCGACCGCAAGACCACTGAGGATCTCGACCATTTCCCCGACAGTGCGGCCGAGGGTAACCGACACACGACGTAGCCCATCTGGACCCTCAACAAGCACAAAGTTAGATCCCGATTCGCGTTGAAGAGCAGAGCGGTCGAGCCACGCCGAGCCTGGTTCGGGTTCGATGAGTAGTGAGACGTTTACTTGCTGCCCGAGAGCGAAACCTGCGTCGACGGGAAGTTCGACCGGTAGAAACATTGGGCTGTCGGTTGACGGAGGGAGTTCGCCCACGATGCCGTCAATGACGGTTGTCGACACTCCGTCGCGGGCGATCATCGTGGCTGGCGCCCCCGGTTCGATACCCTCGATTTCGACCGGGGAAACCTGCGCAAAGACTGCGAGTGAGGAAGGGTCGGCGATAGCGAAGACCACCTCGCCAGCGGCCACGATCCGTGATGGATTTGGTGCGTTGCTGAGCAGCCCCGAAGCAGGCGCAGTCATCGTAAACGAGCGCGGGGCGAGCGCCTCTCTGGCCTCGTCGACAGCCGTCTGAGCCGCGGCGATCTCGCTGGCGCTTCGGGCCTCAGCGATCGCAAGATCGACCTCAAGCTGAAGAATCTGCACGGCAAGTAGCTGTGCTTCAGATGGAGTGGACTCCATTCGCACCACCGGTTGTTCCTTCTCCACCGGTTCACCGCGCTCGGCCAGGTACTCGGCAATGACGCCGGGCTCCGGGGCGCGGGCACTGGTCACGAGGCGCGGTTGGACCGTTCCGCGAAGTTCATTTGTCGCTGGCCCGGGCGCAGCGTCGACTCGAAAGAGTAGGCGCGGAGACGCGAAGGTGACGGTCGATTGTGCTGGTTCGTTCGCCGCCCAGCGTGGTTCCTGGATCGTGCCACAAGCGGTCAGCAGAGTTGCCAACGTCATCATCGAGAGGGCGAGCAACGCAAAGCGTTCGCACCGTGTCGAGTCAGGGGTTGGATTCATGCATCCTCAACGGTTCGATCGGCGGGCGCACTGCCAGCGTAGCGATATACACACTGTCGACATCGGCGGTCGAAATGCTCTACGCCGCCTCGGAGTTTGTTTGCGCACTGTCGTTGATGACCACCACGTGACCTGGAAACCAGAGACTGAACGACGCTCCGTTGCCGGGTGAGCCGGTGGCTCGAATTTCGCCATCGTGGCGACGGACGATGCGACGGACAATCGACAAGCCGCTGCCGGTTCCCGCTTGGTGCGAGTCGCCGAGTTTTTCGAACATAGTGAAGATGCGCTCAGCGTGGCGCGGGTCGAAGCCGCGACCGTTATCGCTGAAGGTGATGGTGACGCCGCCAAGATCGAAGTTGGTGGGGGTGAATGAACCAATGTTGTCGTTGACTGGGTGCGACGAACGTGTCGGGAAGACCTGGCCGGGAGCGGCCGAAATCGAGAGCTGCAGCCGCCGATCGGGGTCGCGAAAGGCAACCGAGTTCTCGAACAGATCTCTGACCATCGCGAGGATTTGCCCGCGATCGCCGACGAGGGTGGGTAGTTCTTCGACTGCCAATCGTGCATCGGGAACCTTCGGTTCGATCCACGTCGAGAACACGTGTTGAACCACCTGGTTCAGGTTGATCGGCGCATGTGGCACGTCGCTGGCGCGTACAGCCGAGACCGCCGCGAGGTCTTCGACCAGGAGCTGCATTCGGTCTGCGTTTGCTATGAGACGGTCCAGGTAGTGAATTGCCCGATGATTGTCGGTCGGCAACTCTGCCTGAAGACGGCTGGCGAAGGTGCGCACCTTTCGGAGTGGCTCCTGAAGGTCATGCGAGGCAACCGAGGTCATCTCGGTGAGCTCAGCGTTTGCTTCCGAGAGGTTTCGATGGCTTGCGAGCAGGCGGAGTTCGTCGCGTCGTTTTTCGGTGCGGTCGCGCCCGACGGTGCTGAAGAACAACGGGGTTTCCCCACCCATGAACCACCCGGTAACGAGCAACGAATGCCAACTCTCGCCGCCTTTGATCGGAACAAGGTCTTCAAAGGAGGGCGCAGCCGGGCGGAGGGTCATCATCTGGTCGAGCCGTTGCCGATGGTGGGCAAGCTCGTCGGCGTGGAGATAGTTGGTAACCGGTTCGCCGTGGCACTCGATCGTGGTTTCTCGAAGCTCGAACCAGGCATCGTTTGCGTAGATGATGCAGTCGTTCTCGTCGGTCAAGAGCACGGTCTCGGGGAATCCGTTCACCAGCGCGCCGAAGAGCTTTGCTGTTTCGGCGTCGGTTTCGTTGATGCGGGGCGCTCGGCTCACGGATTCTGCAGCTTCTTCCACCTCTCTCAATCGGCAAAAGGACTGCAATCTCGATGCGTTTACGGCGTAGGTTGGTAGCTGTACTCGCCCGAGTTGGAGACCAGTTGCAAACCGAGAGTCGCCGCAGTCCGGCGAGAGCGGCCTTGGCCGAACCGGCGTTTCGACGAATCTTTCTGGCGTCGTTTCTGTCGAATGCCGGCCGGTGGATGCAAAGTGCCGCACAAGGCGTGCTCGCCTGGAAACTGACCGGGTCCAGCGCCTTTCTTGGGCTCCTCATTTTTGCGCAGCTGGGGCCATTGGCGATCTTAAGTCTGGTCGGCGGATCGTTGGCCGACTCTTCAGATAGGCGCAAACTGTTGCTGGGCACACAGTTTTGGCAGATGTTTTGGTCGTTTGTCCTCGCGATCTTGGTCCTCGATGATTCGATCGATACCCGCCTGCTCGCCTCGATCGTGTTCATCACCGGGCTCGGTCAGGGCATCTATGCGCCGACGTTCACGTCGGTGCTGCCGTCGCTGGCCGGAAAAGGAAACCTTGCCGCTGCCGTTTCGCTCAACTCGACCCAAACGAACGCTGCACGGGTCATCGGCCCAGCCATTGGTGGGTGGTTAACCAGCCAGGTCGGCTTTGCCGAGGTCTTTGGGCTCAATGCTCTTACCTACGTGGTGGTGATCGGTGCGCTATGGATTACTGAACTGCCCTCACCGGTCGCGAAGGCGAGCAGTCTTTCTGATCGGCTATTCGGCGGATTCCGAGTAGCACGGCGCGCCCCGCAGGTCGGGCGGCCGTTGTTGGCGATGATGCTCTTTGCGCTTCTGTGTCTGCCATTCATCGGACAGCTACCCGCTATTGCCGAACTCAATCTTGGAGTCGACCCAAAGAGCACGGAGTATGGCTACTTCTACGCCGCGTTTGGTTTCGGGGCTCTCCTCGGCGCATTGCTGGTCGGAACCGCGCTAGCGAACCGCCCGCGAACCGCGGTGGCGCGAACCACGCTTGTGGGTTTTGCCTTCTCGCTTGGGTGGATGTCGACGGTCGAATCTGTACCCCTCGGCTACTTCGCGATCTTCGTCGTCGGGCTCTTCTATTTTGTTCTGCCAACGACCCTCAACACGATGTGGCAGGAACACGTTGATGAAACGGTGCGGGGTCGGGTAGCGGCAATGTGGGTGTTGTCCTTTGGTGGCACGGTGCCGTTTGCGAACGTCATCGCTGGCGTGATTATCGAGATGACCTCGTTGTCGACCGTGCTTTTCAGCAGTGTTTTCGCTGCGTTGGTACTTGCTGTCGTCCTGCGTTTCCCGGCCGGTCCGGTAGTTGGGGAAGAACTTCTCGGGCCATCGACCCGAAGTAGCAGCGGTTAAGAGGTCGCCGCTCCGGTGCCGCGGTTGGGTGCCATGCGGAGAAAGGGCCAGGGGTCGGGCATCTGTTCGACCGTGACTTCGACAAGGCACGGTCCGTCATGATTCATCGAGGCACTCAGAGCGGGCATCAGCAACTCGGGCGAGTCGGCGTGCCAGTAACGGACACCGAAGGCGTCGGCCAGCTTCGAGAAGTCGGGGTTTTCGAGTGCCGTTGCGATGGTTCGATCGGGCCCGAATCGATTCTGCTGAATACGTCGCACGTTGCCGTAGGCGCTGTTGTTGAACAGCACGATGTTGCAAGGAATGTTGTGTTGCACGGCGGTGGCTAACTCGGTTGCGGTAAACAGAAAGCCGCCGTCGCCAACGATGCCGACCACGGGCCGGTCGGTCGCTGCTGACGCACCGATGGCCTGTGCGGTTGCCGCTCCGAGGGTTCCTGCCGCGCCGCTGGTGAGAAACGTGCGGGGCTGCAGGTGGTCGAACCAAAGATGCGACGCGAAACCGATCTGGGTGACGTCTTCGACCAGCACACCATTGGGAGGGAGTACCTCACGGATCGCAGAGGTGAAGCTCCGTTGTGGTGTCATATGTGCAGTGAGATCGTTGAACCAGGCGCGTTGTTCGTCGAGTTCGTCCATACGCGACGGTCTCGTCTGAGTGCCGAGTGCGTCGATTAGGGCTCGGCATGCGGGGGCGGCATCTGCGGTGATCGCTACGTCGGTTATCCCGTGGCGATCGGCCTCGTCGGGATCGACGTTGATCTGGATGAGCGAGAGTTCGTCGTCGTATCCCCAAGTGCCGAGCGGCCATTCGAGTCTGCTGCCGATACCGACCACAACATCGGCGTCGGGCCACATGCGGTGGGCGCAGGTGAGGGGCACAAACAGCGGATGGCTTGTGGCCATGACGCCGTGTCCCTGCCGGCGCGTGGTGACAGCGGCCTGGAGAAGTTCGGCCAACTCGGTGACTTCTTTGCTTGCTTCGTAGGCGCCGGAACCGACAACGATGAGCGGCCGTTGGGCGGCAGCGAGAAGCGCCGCAGCCCGATCGACCGCCGCAGAGTCGACGGCTGGCATGGTGACGTCGGCCGCGTTGATCTGCCCGCTTGTGGTCTGACCCCACACGTCGACGGGAACCTCGATGCTCACCGGGCGCGGCACGCCCGAATGCACAGCGTCGATCGCCGACTGGATGTGAGCTGCCGCGTTGTTCGGTTCGTGAACGACGGCGGTGTGTTTGGTGAGCTGCGACAAGATGGCGGTTTGATCGGGCAGGTCGTGCAGTGTGCCGGTGTTGCGGCCCTGGAGAAAGGTGGGAATCTGGCCGATGATGGCGAGGACGCGTGCGTACGCCCAGTAGCCGCTGGTGAGGGCGGCACTGGCGTTGAGCATGCCTGGTCCGGGGACGACACAAAATGCGGCGGGTTTGCCGGTTACCTGCGCTGCGCCGAGGGCCATGTAGGCGGCTCCTTGCTCGTGGCGAGCGACGATGGGTTGTATGTCGGGGGCGTCGACGAGAACGTTGAAGAAGTCGTCGTTCTGTACGCCGGGGATACAAAAGAGCTGTTCGATGTTGCTTTGCCGAAGGCCGTCGATGACCAGCTGAGCGACTGACGGTCCAGAAGAAGTATCCACTGCCGCAATCTACCCGAGGCGGTTCGTGCCGTTGCCGAGTGCGGGTAGGTTCTTGGCTATGACCGTACTTATCGCCGGGGGAGGAATTGGGGGCATGGCGCTTGCGCTGAGCTGCCACCAAGTGGGGGTACCAGCGGTGGTGCTCGAGTCGGTGCGCGAAATCAAGCCGTTAGGTGTAGGTATCAACCTGCAACCCAACGCCGTTCGCGAACTCTACGAACTCGGGCTGGCCGACGAACTCGCAGCGATTGGGATCGAGGCGGAGGAATGGGCGCTGGTTGGCCGCAACGGACGCGATGTGTGGTCCGAGCCGCGCGGCACCGGCGCCGGGTACCGCTGGCCACAGTTCTCGGTGCATCGCGGCGAGCTACAGATGTTGTTGTACCGCACCGTCCTCGAACGTCTGGGGCCCGACGCCGTCCGGACCGGTCATCGTGTGGTCTCTTATGAAACCACCGCCGACGGCGTCGCTGCCACTGTGCTCGACCGTTCGGCCGACGAAATGGTGGTGTTTGACGGCGATGTTCTGGTTGGTGCCGACGGCCTGCACTCGGCCGTTCGAGCGCAGATGTATCCCGATGAAGGGGCGCCGATCTGGGGTGGAGCGGTGCTGTGGCGCGGCTCGACCCTTGGTCCACCGATTCGCACCGGAGCGTCGTTCACCTTGGTCGGCAACCTCGAACAGCGATTCGTGACCTATCCCATCAGCCAGCTCGATCCGACTACCGGTATGCAGCTGCAAAATTGGATCGCGGAGCTGACCTTTGACCCCAGCGTCGAACGCCGCAGCAGCGACTGGAATACGCGCGCCGATGAAGGCGAGTTTCTTCCAGCGTTCGAAGACTGGGTTTTTGATTGGCTCGATGTGCCCGCTCTGGTTGCCTCGACCGACGAGGTATTTGAGTATCCAATGGTCGATCGAGACCCGGCGCCAGCGTGGGTCGATGGCAACGTTGCGCTCCTGGGCGATGCTGCCCATGTGATGTACCCGGTTGGATCGAACGGTGCTAGCCAGGCAATTGTCGATGGGCGGGTGCTTGTCGCCCGGTTTGTCGAACTGGGTGTCGGAAGAGCCGCGTTGCTTGCGTATGAAAGTGAGCTCATCGACGACATGTCGGCATTGGTGCTTCGGAACCGGGCGTCGGGACCGGTGTCGATTCTTGGTGTGGTCGAAGAGCGGTGCGGCGGCGAGTTCGACGACATCAACGATGTGATTCCTCGCGACGAAATCGAATCGTTCATGGCCAAATACAAAGAGGCCGCAGGGTTCGCCATCGACGCCCTCAACGCCGCGCCGCCGATTGTCTCGAGCGCGACGGCCTAGGGCACCCGAACGGGTCAGCGCTGGAGTGCGGTTGGGTCGAATCGAGGACCCTACCGTTGAGCTTCGAGGGCTTCCCAGATTCGTTGCGGCGTGCAGGGCAGATCGATGTGGTTGATCCCGAGGTGCCGGACAGCATCGACGATGGCGTTATGGACAGCTGGCACTGCGCCCATTGGTCCGCTTTCGCCAACCGCTTTGAAGCCGAGTTCGTTGTGCGATGAGGCCGTGACCGACGCATGAAGTTCGAACTGGGGGAACTGATCGATGCTGCCGATGGCATAGTCCATGAAGTTCGACGTGAGCAGGTTCCCGTTGCTGTCGTACACGATCTCTTCGCCGAGTACCTGGGCTATTCCAGCAGCGAGGCCACCGTGGATCTGGCCATCGACAATCATCGGGTTGACGCGCACGCCGGCATCGTCGACCGAAATCAGCCTGACGAGTTTCGCTTTGCCGGTTTCAACGTCGACTTCAACGACCGCTACGACTGAACCCGACGGGTAGGTGTCGCGACCGTCGTTGTCGTAGAACTCGCCGCAACTCAGCTCTTCGGCGGCGAGGTCTTCGTCGTGTGCGAGCGTGGCCACGGCAACCCAATCGACCGACCGTGCGGGAGTGCCGACGACGTGAAAGTTGCCGGTTGCGGTGTCGAGGACGATGTCGCCGACGGCAGCCTCGAGTAGTTGGGCGGCGATGTTGCGTGCCCGATCGACCACTGCGCCCGATGCCTTGTGCACTGCCAGCCCGGCAGTTTGCAGCGAACGGGAACCTACTGCGCCCACGCCGCTGGCGATGGCATCGGTATTTCCCTCGACGATTGAGATGTCGTGCGGAGCAATGCCCAGCACGTCGCTGGCGATCTGTGCCCACGTGGTTACGTGGCCGTGGCCCTGCGATGTTGTGCCCGTGGTGACGACGGCTTTTCCTTCGGCCGTGATGCGTACATGGGCTTCTTCGCCGCCACCCCCTGTTGTCTTGTGGCAGTACGATCCGATGCCGATGCCCAGCTGCAGGGGTTGCTCACCTGACCGTCGTGCTGCTTGCTCGAGGCGCAAATTTTGGTAGTCGGCTATCTCGAGGGCGAGGTTCAGATCGGCGAGGTAGTCGGCCTCGTCATAGGTTGCACCAGCAATCGTGGTGAACGGCATCATGTCCGCGGTGATGAGGTTTCTGCGGCGAACGTCGGCAGGGTCGCGGCCGATTTTGGCCGCGTAGATATCGACCATACGTTCCAACGCGGCCAGGTAGGGCGAGCGTCCGGCCCCCCGAAAGGCGCCAATGGTGGCCCGATTGGTCAGCACGGCATGGCACTCGAAGTCGACGTGGTCGATGTTGTAGACGCCACAGGCCATCGGCAGCGTGTAACCCCCGGCGAGGTAGGTGCCAACGCCTGGGTATGCCCCAAGGTCTTTGATCATCTTGACGGCGATGCTCGAAATTTCTCCGTCGGCGTTTCCGGTAAGGGTGAAGTCGAAGAGTTCGCCTCGGCCCTGCGTAGCGCTCGCTAGGTACTCTGACCGGGTGTCGACCCAGCGGACTGCTCGGCCGAGATCGCGTGCTAGTGCCGGAATGAGTTGTTCTTCGACCGAGCGGCTCACCTTGCCGCCAAATCCTCCGCCGACTGCAGGGGCAATGACATGGATATTGTCGGTTGGGAGTTGGTAGAACTCGGCTAGTTGCGCCCGGAACCCGTGCGGGCGTTGGGTCGCGGCCCACACGTAGAGGTGTCCGCAATCCCAAAACGCAGCCAAGCCGCGAGGTTCGATAGGGGCCGGCGACTGCCGCGGGTTGGTGATGCGTTGAGCGACCGACACCTGGGCGGCGGGCGATGGCGCACCCACGTGTAGCTCAGCTGTGGATGCCACGTTGCCGCTGGGCGCCTCGTCAGCGGCGTGGTCGCCAACATGGTTCTGAAACACCGGAGCGTCGCCAGCAACGAACAGAGGGGTCTGACCTCGAAGAGAGTCTTCAAGGTCGAGGACCGGGTCGAGCGGTTCGAGGTTGACGATCACTTCCTCGGCTGCATCAACCGCCTGCTGATGTGTGGCGGCTACCACTACAGCAATCGGTTCGCCGACGTAACGGACTTTGGCTTCGGCCAGTAGCGGTTGCGCAAAGAGGGCTGCGACCGGAATGCCGTAGGTGGGTCCGGGCTGGGCCACGCCGTGGTTGGCTGCGGTGTAGACCTTGAGCACCCCGGGGGCGTTCTCGGCATCGGTGGTCGTTACGTCTTTCACCCGAGCGTGCGCCATGGTCGACCGCACGAAGACCGCGTAGGCCGCACCGGCCAATCGTGGGTCGTCGGTTGCGCCGAGATCCGCGATGTACCTAGCTTGTCCGGTCAGAAAGGCAAAGTCTTCTGACCTCGCCAAACTTGTTCCGGTGAACGGCGAACCGGCTGCGGGCATGTGGCGTCAGCGAAGCTCTACTGCGGCTTCACCCACGGCTTGCAGGATCTTTGCATAGCCCGTGCAGCGGCAAAGGTTGCCCGACAATCCAATGCGAATCTCTTCTTCGGTTGGATCGGGTGTGCGTTCGAGTAGCGCGTGGGCGCTCATAATCATGCCCGGGGTGCAAAATCCGCACTGCACGCCGCCCGCCTCGAGCATTTTGGCCTGTAGTGGATGCAAAGCGTCGCCATCGCCGAGCCCTTCGATGGTGGTGATGGCTTTCCCTTCGGCCTGCGCTGCCAAGTAGCTGCACGAGTTGACCGGCTGGCCATCGAGCAACACCATGCAGGCGCCGCACTCGCAGTCGTCGCAACCTTCCTTCGTGCCGGTGAGCCCGACCTCGGTGCGAATGACGCTGAGTAGGTTGCGGCTGGTGTCGGCGACGACCGGGTAGGTCACGCCGTTCACGGTGAGGTTGATGCTTGCAGGTGCTGTTTCTAAGGTCACTGTGCTGCTCCGATTCCGAGAGCCCGGTTAACGGGAATGGCAATACGTTCGCCCCTTGCACGGCGAGCCGCAGCTTCGACCGCACGTCGCGCCATCACCCCAACCGTGTGGCGGCGGTAGCGATCGGTTGCCCGGAGATCGCTAATTGGTGTGGCTGCTTCGGCCGCTGTTTCGGCCACTGTTTTGAGTGTGGCCTCGTCGATCTGCTCGCCGACAAGAACACCCGCGACGTCGACCGAAAGAATGGTAGGAGCGACTGCGGTGAGCGCAACCGATACCGTCTCGACTGCACCACCTTCGGCGAGAACCACACTGGCCGCTGCGCCGACAACCGCGATTTCCATGGCCCGTCGGTATTCAAGGCGCACGTAGGCGCTGCCAGAATTCGCCGGTCGGGCGGCCAGGTTGAGAGCGACACATAGCTCGTCATCGGCGGCGCTGGTCTGGCCTGGGCCGGTCCACAGATCAGCCAGTGCTACCTGCCGGGTAGCCGCGCTGGTTTGCAGTTCGGCGGTGGCACCGAGGACCACCAAGGGTGCTCCGGTATCCATGGCTGGTGAGCCGTTCATGACGTTGCCGCCAAGCGTGCCTACGTTGCGGGTCGAGGGTGAGCCGACAAGTGCAGCCGCATCAGCGAGGGCGCTGTACTGCTCAACGACGATGGGGTTGGTCATCAGCGTTGCGTGGGTGACCATGGCGCCGATGCGGGTGCCGTCGGTCGCAGGGGTTATCGCTGCAAGTTCGTCGAGTCGGTCAATTGCTATCAGCGAGCCAGGAAGGGGTGCCTTGCCCTGCCGCGCTCCGACGACAAGGTCGGTGCCTCCGGCGACCGGGCGGGCCCCGGCGGCCATCGCAGTCAGCGCTTCGTCGAGCGATTGTGCAATGGAGAACGATGGTGAGCTCATTGGTTTCCTCCGGCGGTGCTTGTTTCCCAAATGCGTTCCGCCGTCATCGGAAGCTGCCGTACCGGTTGGCCGAGGATCTTTGCCAGCGCGTTGGAGATGGCGGCCGCGGTGGGCACGTTTGGTGCTTCGGCAAGCCCTTTGGCGCCGCGCGGCCCGGCCTCGGTGGTGGGAGTTTGGATGAACGTGGTGGTGATTGGCGGAGCGTCGGCGAAGGTCTGCAACTTGTACTCGAGCAGCGCCGGGTTCTTCTGCCGGCCGTCTTCGCCATACACCGTGCCTTCGGTGAGGGCCTGGCCGATGCCCATCAAGACGCCGCCTTCGACCTGACCGTGAGCGGCGACTTCGTTGATGATGGTGCCCGAGTCGTGGGCACAGGCAATGCCGAGCACCCGGGCAACGCCGGTGTCTCGGTCGAGTCGCACCCGCACCGCGTGGCAGGAGAACTGCGGTGCCGCCCATGCTGCGACGCCCTGATCGCCGACACAGTTCATGCCGGGTATCTCGGGGTAGTCGGGCGGTACCGGAGAACCCTTGCCGATCAACATTTCGCCGCCCGAAGCAATTTCGGCCAGTTCGTTGATGCTGACCGATTTGTCAGGGCTTCCCGCAACATGTGCGGCTCCGTTGGCCAGAACGATGTCGCCGACTGCGGCTTCGAGTTGTTCAGCGGCGTGGGCTTTGAGCTGCTCGGCGATTTGTTCGGCGGCCGCGACCACGGCTCGCCCGTTGTTGAGCAGCGTTTGCGAGCCGGTGGCGCCGGTGTCGTAGGGGGCGACGGCGGTGTCCTGGTAGATGATCTCGAAGTCTTCGGGGTCCATGCCGAGCTCGTCGGCGGCGAGTTGACGCAGTGTCATTACTGCGCCGGTGCCGCATTCCTGTGCGCCGGTGACAATTTGGCCAGCGCCGTCGGCATCGAGGCGGACGAATGCGCCGGATGGTCCGGGGAAGCTCGGCCACCAACCAATGGCGACCCCGATTGCTTCATCGTCGGGAAGGTCTTGGCCGTAGCCGGCAGCCTTGGTGGCCGCATCGATGCAATCCTGCAAACCAATCTCGTCGTAGATCTGGCCGACGACACCTTCGGCGCCGGTGTCGATGGCATTCATTTTGCGGAAGGCGACCGGGTCCATATTGACTGCTGATGCGAGTTCGTCGGTGTGGGTTTCGCACGCCCAACAACCCTGCGGCGCCGTTGGTGCGCGAACCGAACCCGAGGGTTGGTGGTTGGTGTACACCAGGCTTGAGTCGATGTGGACGTTTGGGATTTTGTACGGTCCGGCGACGTGCATCGCCGCGAGTTGCGGGAAGAAGGCGCTATCGGCGGTGTAGGCGCCGTTGTCGACGGCGACCCAGCCTCGGCGGGCGACGATGCTTCCATCGTTCATCAGGCCGGTCTCAAGGTCGATGATCATCGATTCGCGACGGCGGTCTGGCGCAAGGAATTCTTCTTCGCGGCTAAAGACGATTTTGACTGGTCGTTTGGCGGCTTTTGCCAGTGCTGCAATGTGTGCTTCGAAGTGGAAGCCACATTTGCCGCCAAAGCCTCCGCCGAGGTGCGGGACGATGATGCGAACCCGGTTGCTGGGCATCTCGAGGGTTTCGCACACGCCGTTGCGGGCGTCGAAGGGCACCTGGGTGGAGGTCCAGATGGTGACTTTGTTGCCCTCCCATTGGGCGACAACGCCGCGAGGTTCGATGGGCAGTGCGTGGCATCCGTCGGCGACGTAGCGCTGTTTCACTACGAGGTCGGCGGCGGCCATCCCGGCATCGACGTCACCTTTGCTGATCGATGAGAAGGTGGCGACGTTGCGGTCGCGGGGTGTGTCGCCGGTGACTGCGTACTCTTCCCAATCCTCATGCACGAGCGGTGACTCGTCGGTCATGGCGGCTTCGAGGTCGTCGACGATTGGCAGTTCGTCGTATTCGAAGACCACCGCGTCGGCGGCCTGTTGCGCAACCTCGGCGTTGATGGCGGCGACGGCCGCAACGACTTCGCCTTCGAAGCGAACAGTGTCTTTGGCGAAAAGGTGGCGGTCGGGAACGACGGGGCTGTAGCGCAGGTCGGGCACGTCATCTGCGGTGAGTACAGCGAACACGCCCGGTATGGCGCGCGCGGCCGTGACGTCGATCTTGGTGATGCGGGCGTGCGCCACGCCGGCATACCGGAACTTTGCGGTGAGCATGCCGGTGAGGGTGAGGTCGGCAACGTAGCGACCGCTGCCGGTGACTTTGTCGGGTCCATCCGCGCGGACGAACCGCGGTGTGTCAGTAACTGCCATGCCACAGCTTTTCACGATCGTTGCGACCGGTCGAGGTCCGGCGTGGCCTTTCCCACAGAGTGGGTCGGGCGTGAGGTGAGCGCGCGCCGTAGGCGAACGGGTGTTGATGAGCGCTACGAGAGCGTTCGGGCGGTTGGGGAAAGGGGCACGTCGCCCTTGTCGTTTGGCAAGGTACGGAGGATTCGGTCACCCAAGTTGGAAGTTACGCCGAGCCAGTAGTGCTCGTTGCGGTAGTGGTGCAACCGGTGGTTGCGGGCAAGACGGCGGTAGTAGCGGCTCTTCGGGCGATACGAGGTATGGACGAGCAGATGGGTCCATTCGTAGTGCAGGAGTCCGGTGACCGCGAGCAGGTAACCGGTAGTGAAAGGGCCGAGCATTGCTGATCCGGTGATCCACATCAGCGGCAGCACCCATGTAGCGGTGAACACACCGAACAGGACCGAAAATACCAAGGCATCAGTTCTGGCCAGTAGCAGCCAGCCAAGCGCGGGTGGGTCGAGGTGGTGTTCGCGGTGGCCGGTTCCGGTGCCGAGCTTGGTCATGCGAAACGAATCTTCTGGGGCGTGCAAAATAACGAGATGCACGATCCATTCGAAGATGCCGATGAGCAGAATCGTCGCTGCGGTTACCAGGGCATCGCCGGTTCCCCAATCGCCGACAACGAGGCGGACGGTGACAAGTACTGCGACGAAGCCGGCTACAACTCGGGCCGAATCGATGCGAAGGAAGGCGTGCAATGTTTCGGTCTTTGTCTGGAGATCGGTGGCGCGCACAGGTCCACGATACGACTGAATCACCTAGCAACAAATGCATCTATTATAAAATAGGTGTTACGTAGTTCTTGTAGTAAGGTCGTCAGCATGAGCGACTTCATACCAAGTGCCGATCGAGTAGTGGCAAGCAATGCCCGTTACGCCGCCGATTCCCATGATGATCAATTGGAGGTCGAACCGGCCCGCAATCTCGCAGTTGTCTCGTGTATGGACTCGAGGATCGATCCCCTTGCCGGACTCGGTTTGGCAAACGGCGACGCTCACATCATCCGCAATGCCGGAGGCGTCATCACCGACGATGTCATTCGGTCGTTGTGCCTGTCGCAGCGTTTTCTTGGCACCCGCGAGATCATCTTGGTGCACCACACCGATTGCGGACTGCAGAAGGTGAACGAAGCCGAGTTCCGAGCCGAGCTCGTGGCCGAAATCGGCATCAAACCCTGCTGGTCGCTCGAGGCCTTTCTCGACCCTTATGACGACGTGCGGCAATCGATTCAACGACTCCACATGACGCCGTTCATCCAACACAAGGATCACATCAGCGGCTTCGTCTATGACGTGACCGATGGGTTGCTTCACGAGGTCGAGCTCTCGGACTGACGAACGTCACAGCACCTCAGGCTGGACGACCCTTGCGGCTGCCAACCATCATGGTTTCATCGATGAGCCTTTCTGAAAGCCAAGAACAAATTCTCGACGCCGCGATGTCCTGCATCAGCCGCGACGGGATTGATGGCGCAAGCATGCGAAGTGTGGCCAAGGAGGCCGACGTTTCGCTTGGCCTGCTGAGCTACCACTTTGATGGCAAGGAAGACTTGATTCAGGCGGCCTTTCAGCTGGCGACTGATCGCGTCTTCGATGTAGCGGTGGCGGCGATCGACCCCGACGACGGCGCCGCCGAGCAGGTGCGAGCATTCGTACTTGGCGCGTTCCACGATGACTTTCTGGCCGACGACTACTTGTCGATGCGTATCGTGCTTTGGGCGATTGCTCGAACCGACCCAACAATTGCCGAGGTCGAAGAGGCGCTCTACCTCCGGTACACCGATCGCCTAGCTGGGTTGATCGCTGCGTCCGACCCCGAGCTTTCCGTTGCCGCGGCCCGCGCCCGTGCCACCGATGTGGTGGTGACCCAGAACGGTCTCTGGCTCAACTGGGCTCGACATCATGATACCGGTGACCTCGAACGCGGCTTGCGGCTTTGTGAGCGCCTTGCGTTGGGCGATGTCAATGCGCAGTAGCGTCACGCGGTGACCGAAGAGTTCGACTTGACCAAGGCCTACGCGGTCGAGACGCCCGAAGACAACCGCCGTCTGTACGCCGAGTGGGCTGCTTCATACGACAGGACCTTCATCGACACGCATGGCTACGTGTATCACGAGTCGGTGGTTGCCGCGCTGCTTGCAAAGGGCCAACCCACAGGTCCTGTCCTTGATGTCGGCTGCGGTACCGGAGTTGTCGGCAGTGAGCTCCGACGACAGGGAGTCGCTGTTGTAGACGGCATCGACCTCTCACCCGAGATGCTCGACGTGGCGGCGACCAAACAGACCGTCAACGGCGAGGCGGTGTACCGGCATCTCTTGGCGGCTGATCTCACCGAGCCAATGCCCCCGTCGGTCACCGCTGTCACAGCCGGTGCCAAATACTCAGCGGTGGTTAGCACGGGTGCGTTCACCCATGGCCATCTCGGCCCCGACCCCATCGGCATGCTGTTGGACCTCGGTGCGCCAGGGGCGCAGTTTGCCTTGGGCGTGAACGCGCAACACTTCGTTACAGCCGGCTTCGGAACGTGGCTTGAATCCGCCGCAGCGGCCGGTCGGCTGATGAATCTACAGATTGTGGAGGCGGCAATCTATGACCCCGAGAGATACCTCGCCGCCGATGCAGATGAGCATGCGAATGCCTTGTCATCAATCCTGCTGTTTACGCGAGGTTGAGTCGTTTCTCCGCCGTCTTCTCGTTATGAGCTGAGGTCGGTACCCTGACGGCGTGGAGATCATTCACGACAAACAAGGGTCCGTTCCCGACGACGTTACGACTGCGCTCGCCATCGGTGTTTTCGACGGTGTGCATCTCGGCCACCAGGCGATTATTCGCCAAGTGCGCGACCGGGCGGTGGCGGCTGGTTCGAAGTCGGCAATCGTTACGTTCGATAAACACCCGGCGTTGGTGCTTCGGCCAGAGAACGCTCCGAAGCTGTTGACCACTCTTGAGCAACGCCTTGAACTTCTTGAGCTCGCTGGCATCGACTACGTCTATCTTGTCGAGTTCAACGATGAGCGGGCAAAGGGGTCGCCAGAAGATTTCATCACCGAAGTCGTCGTCGATCGGCTACATGCTACGAGCGTCACCGTTGGTGCTGACTTCCACTTTGGGTCCAAGCGCGCTGGCAATTTGGCGCTTCTCGAAGATCTTGGTGAACGGCATGGTTTCGACGTCACGGGCCTCACGCTGGTGCATCACGATGTGTCGGCTCCCGAGCCAACGTCGTCGACGGTAATTCGTCGCATGTTGGCCGGTGGAGAAGTGGCGCAGGCCGCCGAAGCACTTGGCCGCCCCTATGAGGTTCGTGGCGAAGTGATTCAGGGCGATCAGCGAGGGCGCCAGATTGGCTTTCCGACAGCCAACATCCCGGTCGACGTTGCTCTGGCATGGCCCGCCGACGGCGTGTATGCGGGCTGGTTCATCCGTGCCGACGGGGAGCGACACGGTTGCGCGGTAAATATTGGCCGGCGGCCAACGTTTTATCAGCACGCCGAACATTCGTTGCTCGAGGCACACGTGCTCGATTTTGAAGGCGATCTCTACGGCGAGATCGTTCGGGTGGAATTTGTCGAGTTCCTTCGCAGCGAGCAGCGGTTCGACGGCATCGATGCTCTCGCCGCCCAGCTAAAGATCGATATCGAAAAGGCTCGGTCAGTACTCCATCTTTAGCGTCTAGACCGAAACAGTTCACACGAAGGGGTCAGGTACGGAAGGTGCCTGACCCCTTTCGCGTCCTCTTTGGCACCGGGCGTGAAAATCACAGGTTGCGGTTTGAGTGTAATCGTGTAATCTTAATTACAACGTTACAAACCCCGCGAGAAACCGCGAGAAGAAAGCGAGTGCTTTTGCATACTGCACAACTCTCAAAAACAGAACTACGAAAACTCAAGATGATGAAACAGGCGCGGATGCGTCAGATGGGAGGGTCGCCCATGGGACCCCAAGGACGTGGACGTGGCGGACGAGGTGGCGGCCGAGGACGACGCACTGTTGAGCCGCCGGCGGTAACCGCCGAACAACTGCAAGCCTGGTTCGCAGGCAACCTTTCGGACGATATGTTCTCTGAACCTCCGGTGGTTCGAGTCGATCGTGACGAAATTCTGGTGACCGGCGCATTGCCTCTGCCAAAGCTTGGCAAGGGCGACGACGCCGCAATCGCTGCGCATGCTCGCATCGAGGCGTTTCGCGAGGACACCCGTGAAGGCCGAATTGCTATTGCCGAGCGGGCAGAACAGAAGTTCGTTCGCAAAGTTTCCTGGGCCGTCACATGCGGCGACGAACACGTTGCATTCACGACAGCGAGCGTGCCGGTGATGACCAGGTTGAATATCGACGAACGAGCAACGCTCGACACGTTGATCGACGCCGGGGTTGCGCGAAGCCGCAGCGAAGCGCTGGCGTGGTGCGTGCAGTTGGTCGCCGACAACGAGTCGGAATGGATCGACAAGCTCCGCGGCGCAATGGAAGAACTCACCGAGCTCCGCGAGCAGGGTCCCGAGAGCCAGAAGTAATCAACACCCCATAAATGGGTCTTCTACCCCTTCGTTGGTTTACCCGGGCCTCTTTCGGCCGATCTAGTTCATATGACCCCCACAGAACATGATCTCCGTGATCGAAGCTCACAGGCATTCACCTTCGAGATGCTCGGCGAACTCCTCGGCGGCCTTGCGGTCGACGCAGAAACTCACCGTCACTCGACGGTTGATCTGACCGATGCAACGCAGGGCCAGACGCTCGAAAGCACGACCAACTAACGCCCTAGGAAATCACCACTACCGGCGCGCCTAGTACGCCGAAGTCGGGCGTGACCCCGAGCCCAGCTCCATCGCTTGCTCGCATATGGCCAGCGGAAACCACCGGTCCGCCGTCAGCGATAGTGACGTCGTTGTACTCGTGAAACGGCGAGGACTGGAAGTGAAACCCGGGCGGGGTTGCATGCGCTAGGTGGGCGATTGCCGCCGTGGCGATTTCGCCGCCCCACGTGTCCTCGATCGTCATACCGATGCCG
The DNA here is from genome assembly GCA_938015295.1 of uncultured Acidimicrobiales bacterium. Lineage (GTDB taxonomy): Bacteria > Actinomycetota > Acidimicrobiia > Acidimicrobiales > SHLQ01 > CALLQB01. The sequence continues at coordinate 17,094 of CALLQB010000024.1, read as the reverse complement.
AGCTGCACACAAAGGTCGCGGATCTGGCGTGACCGAGTAAGGCCGCCCGCCTTGTTGATCTTGAGGTTGATGAGATCCATCGCTCCGTCGGCTGCCCCACGAATAACGACATCGGGGCTGGTCATCGATTCGTCGAGGATCATCGGCAAGTTGGTGTGTTGGCGAACTCGCAAGCACTCGTCGTAGGTCGCGCACGGTTGTTCGATATACAGCGGGCGGCCTTCAGCAGAGTTGACTACTCGCAGCGCTTCGTGGGTCTTCCAGCTGGTGTTTGCGTCGGCCGCCAGTGTTTCGGTGTCGAGGAGTTCGTCACAGACTGCGGCAATCCGTCGAACGTCGAGGTCGGCGTCGTCGCCGACCTTCATCTGATACTGCAAGTAACCCTCGCTGCGAAGTTGCTGGAGTTCGGCAACCATCTCGTCGGGCGAACCTCGGTTGATAACTCGAAACAACCGCACCTCGTCGCGGAACGATCCGCCAAGCAGATTGTGGACGGGCACGCCAGCTGCCTTTCCCGCGATATCCCAGCAGGCCATATCGATGGCCGATTTCACGTACGGGTGACCCTTGAGCAGGGTGTCCATTCGGTGGTTGATGACGTCGAGCTGGGTGGGGTCTTCGCCGAGGAGGTCGGGGCCGAGTACCGCGATGCCGGTGCGCACCCCTTCGCTGTAAGCGGGGAGGTAACTCGGGCCGAGAGGACACGATTCGCCCGCGCCACTGATGCCCTCGTCGGTGTCGATGATGACGACCGTTGAATCAAAGGCTGCGAATGATTGGTCGGCCCACTTGTAGGCGCCAGCCTTAATCGGCAGGTCAACCTGGTACACGCTGATGCGAGTGATCTCCATGGCCCGAGAGCCTGCCACAACGGCGCAACCATTGTCACCTGATCGACCGAACGGAGTTGACCATCCTTGTGGGGGTTCTAACGTGGCAGGGTGACGATGAACGGGACAAACCTGTACGGGCCTTTTAGTGACACGGCCGTTGTGCCGCCGCTAGCGCTTGAGGCCGTCGAGGTCGCCAAGCGACTCGACTTTCCGCTTTGTGTGCATCCGGCAACCGGGCGCCTGCTTGCCGCAATTGCCGGAGGTGTTGTCGATGGTTTGATCGGGGAAACCGGCACCGGGACAGGGGTTGGAGTCGCATGGATGCTGTCGACCGCGTCGCCCGAAACCCAGATCGTGAGTATCGAACTCGATGAGCGTCGGGCCCAAGCAGCGGCCGACCTCTTCGTCCGCTACCCGCAGGTCACCATTTTGCAGGGCGACAGCAATGATATTGCCGAGCACGGTCCATTCGACCTGTTGGTGCTCGATGCTCCGGCCGCCGACGGGCCGATTGCCTGGAAATCACTCGATCCGCTGGTGCAGCTCAAGCCCAACGGCGTGCTGGTAAAAGACGACATATGGCCAATGAACTCGTGGCCGCCGCGTGCGTTCGACGGATCGGTCGATGTGTCGCGAACGCACTGGCTTGAACACCCGGCGCTGTTCGCCACTGAAATTCCGGTAGCCGAAGGTTACGGCGTGCTTGTTGGTCGCCGGCGGCCCTAGACCTAGTGTCCCGCTTTCTAGGAGAGGTCGATCCAGATGGTCTTGGGCTGGGTGTACTGCTCATGTGCGGCGAGGCCGTTGTCGCGGCCGCCGAAGCCCGAGAGCTTGTAGCCACCGAACGGCGTAGTCATATCTCCCTCGCCGTAACAGTTGACCGTGACGGTGCCTGCTTTGATGCGGCGGCTGGCCAAATGTGCGGTGCGGACATCGCTAGTGAAAACCGCTGCGCTCAACCCGTACTCGGTGGCGTTGGCCAGGTCGATTGCCTCGTCGGGTTGATCGAATGAGGTGACCGCCAACACTGGGCCAAACACCTCCTCAGAAGCGACACGCATGTCGGGCGTTACGTTGTCGAAGATGGTCGGCTCGACAAACCAGCCGCCGCTTTCTTCGCGGGTCTGGTTGCCGCCGAGCAGCAACGTTGCGCCTTCTTCGGTGGCCGCAGCGATGTTGTCGAGGATCTTGTTGAGGTGAGCCGGTTCGATGATGGCGCCGACTTTGGTAGCCGGGTCGAGCGGGTCGCCTACCACCCAGTCGCGAGCCTTGCGCAGTACAAGTTCGAGCAGTTCGTCTTTGCGAGAGCGGTGAACGATGAGCCGCGAGTTCGAACTGCAGTTCTGCCCACCATTCCAGAAGATACTGGTGGCGACATGATCGGCGACCGAGTCGAGGTTGTCGGCGTCGGCCATAACGATCAGTGGGTTCTTGCCGCCACACTCGAGGGTGACGCGCTTGAGGTTGCTGTCGGCTGAGTACCGCAGGAAGGCGCGGCCGGTGTCGGTCGAGCCGGTGAACGTGAGTCCGTCGACGCCGAGGTGGCGGCCCAGTGGCTCGCCGACCGTTTCGCCGAAGCCCGGTACTGCGTTGACGACGCCATCGGGAAGACCAGCTTCGATAGCCAGTTCGGCCAGCCGCAACGTGGTCATCGACGTCTGCTCGGCCGGTTTGAGTATCACAGCGTTGCCGGTGGCAAGGATGGGCCCGAGTTTCCATGCGGCCATAAGCAGCGGAAAGTTCCAAGGCAACACTGCCCCGATGACACCGAGCGCTTCGCGTTCGATCATCGACACAACGCCTGAGCCCGAGGGCGACAGTTGGTCATAGATCTTGTCGGCGGCCTCGGCGTGCCAGCGGATGGTTTCGACGGTTTCCGGCAGGTCGATGGTGCTGGTGTCGATGATGGGCTTGCCGCCCTCGAGGGTCTCGATGGTTGCGAGTTCGGTGGCGTGGGCCTCGATGAGGTTGGCGTACCGGATGAGAAGGCGCCGACGCTCGGTCGGCGACATGGCGCCCCAGGGTCCCGAGTCGACAGCCCGGCGGGCGGCAGCAACTGCCAGATCGACATCTTCGGCGCCGCAGTCGGCGATTTGGGCCAGGACTTCACCGGTGGCCGGGTTAACGGTGTCGAAGGTTTTGCCGCTGGCTGCGTCGAGGATCTGTCCGCCGATAACCGCCTGGGTTGACAGCTTGAGCGAACCGGCGAGCGATGCTGCATTGGTGGTGGTCATGACTGATCCTCGACTTGGGTTGCAGGTTTCGCTGGTGGCCGGCCGCGGCGGCTCATCGCCACCAGCCAGTCTTTCTCTTCTTCCCAGCCTCGGTGCACGAGGCGGCTGCGGTCGACCTTTGCTATCGGCAGGGTGGAGATAGCGGTCTCTAGCGCGATGCGGGCGTCGCCGGTGACGGGAAGTTGGGGCTTGCGGTTGGGCCCAAGGTTGCGGCCGACCATATTGGCCGCGGTCTTGGCGCCCACGAGGTATTCGACATCGAAGTCGTTGTCCCAGAGAAACGAATTGAGCGGCGACATCAGCGACCAGAGCTCGAGCGCCTCGGCGTGTTGTCCGGCCGTGATGAGGTCATAGAGCTTTACGCACTCGTGGGGCATGATGTTGGCCGAACCCCAGATCCACCCAACGGCGCCTGCCATGAGCGCAAAGGGCGCGATGGGGTCGGCACCGCAGAGCACTTTTCCGCCGATGGCGACGTACTTTTGCAGCTTGGCGAGGTCGCCTTCGCTGTCTTTGATGTAGGCGACGTTGTCGATCTGCACGAGGCGCCGGTACATCGACGGCGTGATCTCGACGCCGCTGGCCTGGGGGGTGTTGTACAAAATGAGATCGGCCGATGTGCTCTTGGCGATCTCTTCGTAGTGGTACATCACCCCGCGTTCGAACGGACTCTCTAGCCAGGGCGGCAACACCATCACTGCGGATGCGCCGTGGTCGACAGCAAACTTGGTGGCTTCGATGGTTTCGTAGGTGCTCATCGCGGACGACTGCGTGCAGATGGGGACTCGCCCGTCGATGTGTTGGCCGCAGATCTCGATGATGCGCCGTTTCTCGTATTCGCTGAGGTAGGCGTATTCGCCCGTGCCGGCGCCAACCAGAATGCTGTGAATGCCCGCATCGATGATTTCGTCGATGTAGTCGCGCAGGCGGGTCTCGTCGAGATGTTCGCCCGTGCTGTCAAACGGTGTGCACATGGCGATGCACACGCCTTCAATCGCAGCCATCGGTGTCCCCTGATTGGTGGATGGTCGAACTTGAACTGTATGCGGTTTGTCATGCAACTTCCAAGCCTGCACATGAGTATGTCATACTGCTCGAACGTTGCCATGACAGGTTGCGGCCACACGGCCGAGCCAAAGATGAACCGGGAGTGCGCTGTGAAGCTTGACGTTGAGTCGCTACGTGCGTTGCAAACCGTTGTCGAAACCGGCGGGTTCACCGAGGCCGCAACTCGACTCGGGGTCACACAGAGCGCGGTGAGTTGGAAGATAAAGCGTCTCGAAGAGCGCGTCGGGCTCGAGCTGGTGAAGCGAGGACAAGTTGTTGAGGCAACGCCCGATGGCGCTGACCTTCTTTCTTATGCGAGTCAGATTGTTGAGGCCCACGACGCCGCCGTGACCCATCTGACCCGCAGCGAGTTGGAAGGCGTTCTGCGGCTCGGAAGCACCGAAGATCTTCACTCCGATGAACTCATCGAAATACTTGGGCGGTTCGGGCGGGCCTATCCAAATGTTCGCTGTGATGTGCGAGTGCACGTCAGTGGTCTGCTGGTCGACTGGTTCGACGACGGCGATATCGATCTCGCGTTACTGCAGCTGGCAAACGATGGCGACTACGCCCCGCGGCCAGACGACCTTGTGCTCTGGACCGAGGATCTCGTGTGGGTACAAGGCGCCGATGTCTCCATCGATCCCGCAGGAGTGGTGCCGATTCTTTCCTTTGGACCCGAATGTACTTACGGCTCACAGGTCGAAGAGTCGTTCTCACGAGCCGGCATCCGTACACGGGTCGCGCTTGAGTGTCCTTCGCTGCACGGGGTGCAGTCGGCGGTCGAAGCCGGTCTCGGCGTCGCGGCGTTGAACGAACGAAACATCACCGACGCCATGGTGGCCTGGCCGCACGGAGCAACGCTGCCGTTGCCGAGTGTGAGCTACGTGCTTCGCACGGCGTCGCATGGCGAACAGGAACCACTCGATGCTCTGCGGAACGAACTCGTTCGCACCCTGAGCCCGGCAGAACTCTGAAACTGTGTTTCGTAAATTTTGGGCGTCGCAAATTTTGGGTGTCGCAAAGTTTGGGTGTCGCAAAGTTTGGGTGTCGCAAAATTGTGTGTTGTGAAACGTGTGCCATGAAAAGAAAGAGCTCCCGATGACTGAGAATCCCAATGAAGCACCTGAACGGGGCAAACGCCGGGGCCGCAACGCTCGACGCACGGCTCGCCAAAGCGACCACGGGCCCGAATGGCTGCCCGAACTCGATCGCGGCATCCCGTACGTCGACCTGATGACGCCCGAACAGGTCCAGCGCGTACATGACGAGACCATGCGTCTGCTCGAAGAGGTCGGCATCGAGTTTCGCGATGACGAATCGTTGGCAATGTGGAAAGCCGATGGGGTCGACGTGCAGGGCCAGAGGGTCCGGTTTGATCGCGACTACCTGATGGCAAAGATTGCGACCGCTCCAAGCGAGTACACCATGCTTGCGCGAAACCCTGACCGCTCGGTGACACTCGGTGGACGCAAGACGGTATTCACGCCGTCGTACGGCGCGCCCTTTGTGCTCGACGTTGATGGCAACCGCCGCAACGCCACGCTCGAAGACTTCGACAACTTTGCCAAGATGGCCTACCTGCAACCCGCAGTCCATATGACCGGCGGTGTGTTGTGCGAGCCCATGGACATTCCGGTTCCGCACCGTCACCTCGAGATGATGTACTCGCTGCTCAAACACAGCGACAAACCATTCATGGGGGGTGTGACTTCGCGTGAGCGGGCCGAAGAATCTCTGCATATGGCAGGCATCGTGTTCGGGCACGACGTGGTGGCCAACACCACGGTTATGACATCGCTGGCCAACTGCAACTCGCCGCTGGTGTGGGACCAGACGATGCTCGACTCGGTCAAGGTCAACGCCGCGAGCAACCAGGCGACACTGTTCAGTCCGTTTGTGCTCGGTGGCGCGTCGACCCCGGCCAGCACGATTGGTTCGGTAGTGCAGCTCAGCGCTGAGGCGTTGGCTGGCGTGGCCTTTAGCCAACTCGTTCGGCCAGGTGCACCAGCGGTGTACGGCCAATGGCTGAGCACGGTGTCGATGAAGACCGGCGCACCACAGGCCGGCACTCCTGAGATCTGCCATATGAACCTGCTTACCGGCCAACTTGCTCGGCACTACAACCTTCCGTGGCGATGCAGCGGCGCCCAATCGAGCTCGCAGACCGTCGACGCGCAGGCTGGCTATGAAGCAGCGCGCAACATGTATGGCGTGTTGATGTCGGGAGCGAACTTTGTGCTGTCCACCACCGGGTATCTCGAGAGCGCGTTGTGTCAGAGCTACGCCAAGGTTGCCCTCGATGGCGAACAGCTCGAAATGATGTACAAACTCGGCAAAGGCATCGACTTCGACGAACTCGACGGAGCGCTCGACGCGATGCGTTCGGTAAACCCCGGCGACCACTACCTTGGCACCGAACACACGCTCTCGCACTTCCAGACCGCGTTCATGATGCCCGACCTGATGAGCTCAGAAAGTTTCGAGCAATGGACGATCGATGGCGCAAAAGATGCAGCTGCACGCGGAGCCGACAAGGCCCGCGAGCTCCTGGCCCGCTACGAAGAACCGGCCTTGCCAGAAGACACCGTTGAAGAGCTGCGCGACTTCGTCGATCGTCGGCGCAGCGAAATTCCCGAGCTGGTGTCATGACCAACTCGAATGACGTAGCGATTGTTACGGGCGCCACGTCGGGTATCGGTCGCGCTACCGCTGTTGCCCTCGCTGTCGACGGCTTTGAGGTGGTGGTGTCGGGCCGCAACCAAGCCGAAGCCAGGGTCACCGCTGAAGCGGTGCGGTCGGCTGGCGGCACGGCGCACACGTTTCTTGGCGATGTTGCCGACTCGTCGGTAGCCGACGCGCTCGTTGCCTCTGCGGGAGAGGCGGGTCGGCTACGCGTACTTGTGAACGGTGCAGGCATCATTGTGCGCGCCGATGCGGTTGGCACCAGCGACGATGATTGGCGCAGACAGATGGCGGTGAACGTCGACTCGGTGTTCTTTGTTTCGCGGGCGGCTGTGCCGTACCTGCGCGAAGCGGGCGGAGGGTCGATTATCAATGTCTCGTCGACCTGCGGTCTGGTTGGCAGCGCCGGCTTGGCCGGCTACTGCGCCACCAAGGGCGCGGTCATCTCACTCACCCAGGCCATGGCGCTCGATCATGCTGGCGAAAATATCCGCGTGAACGCCGTGTGCCCCGGAGCCATCGATACCCCGATGCTTCGTTCGGGCCGCGACACAGCACCGATGGCCGACGCCGAGATCCTTGCCGCCAATGTCGCGAGCATCCCGCAAGGGCGGGTCCCGGGCCCCGAAGAGGTTGCCGACGTCGTGGCATTCCTCGCCTCAGAGGCGTCTCGCCACGTCACGGGCGTGGCGTTGCCAATCGATGGCGGTTACACGGCCCAGTGAAGCAAGCCAGTAAAGAAAGAACATGAGTGAGATGGAATCTGTGCGACTGAAAGACCGGGTAGCTCTGGTGACCGGCGGAGCGCAGGGCATTGGCCGCGCAATCGCGGAACGGCTGGCCGACGCTGGGGCAACCGTGGTGGTTGGCGACCTTCGCGAGCCCGGAGATTTGGGTCTGGGGATCACCTGGCAGCCGCTCGACGTTACGTCAGCTACGTCGGTGCAGGCCTGTATCGATCGCATCGTCGAGCTGCACGGTTCGCTCACCATCGTGGTGAACAACGCCGGCATCATGTTCGAACAGGACTTCGAAACCCACCCCGAAGAATCGTGGAACCAGATGTTGGCCGTGAATCTCACCGGTCCGTTCCTGGTCGCGAAACATGCAACGCCGCATCTCAAGGTGGCCGGCGGCGCAATTGTCAACATTGGATCGATCGAGGGGTTCTCGCGCAACCCCGATCATGTGGCCTACTCGGCCTCGAAGGCCGGAGTGCACGGGCTTACTGGTGCGCTTGCGGTCGACCTTGGCAAGTTTGGTATCCGCTGCAATGCGGTAGCCCCCGGCTGGATCGATACCGACCTCAACGCCAGCTACGTCGACGACCATCCCGATCGTGACGAAGTAGTCCGGCAACTCGCCCAACTCCATCCGGTAGGCCACATCGGCGACCCAAACGACGTGGGCGACGTTGTTGTTTGGTTGGCAAGCGACGAATCGAAGTTTGTAACCGGCCAGGTCATCACCGCCGATGGTGGCAGGCTCAGTCGCCCGCCGTTGCCGCCCATCATGGGCAGCTAACGTCGGTTTGAACGAGGCCTAGTCGGTATCGCTGCGCAGAATTGCTGCTGGCGTCTTCGCCAGGATGCCGAAGTCGGTGGCAAGGCTGACCGACTCGATGTAGCGCAGGTCGTGTTCGACGCCGTCGCGGATTTCGCCGACCCGGGCTGGGGTGATCTGCCAAGCGCCGGTCATGCCGGGGCGAACCTGGTTGCGGGGATGAACGACCAGTTCGTGACGGACAGCTTTGGTCCAAACCTCGGGACGGGGGCCGACAAGGCTCATTTCGCCCTTGATGACATTCCAGAGCTGTGAGAACTCGTCGAGGCTAAGGCGTCGGAGAAGTCGGGTTGCCGGCGTCGTGCGATCGCTGACATCGACAACGGCGACCTCGCCGCTCAGGTCGAGGGTCGACTCGGGTGTCATCGTGCGAAGCTTGATGATGTCGAACGGATGGCCACCGCGGCCCACGCGTCGTTGGCGGTAGATCACCGGACGACCGAGGGCGAGCAGCACGATCATGGCTGCGGCAGCAAGCACCGGAGCGACGATGAAGAGCAGTGGTACAGCGATCAGCAGATCGATGGCTCGTTTGCCCCACCGCACATACTTCGAAGGGTGGCGCAGCGGTGGCAGCTGCGTGAGGACCTCAGATGAGGTGATCAGCCGAAGGTGATTGCGCTGACTCGGATCGAGGTCGGGAACCAACCGGAGACGCGAGATGTCGCCCTCGTCTTGGAGGTTCAGGACTGTGGAGTGGGGGTTCAGGTGGGGGGTCATGGGGGTTTGTCGTGAGTCTACGGCGTGTGGGGGGTTCCGTGGGCCACGTACAGGAAAGACGGCTGGTGGGTGTGGTTGGTCGCGCTCTGGCGTCCGAATCCCCACATTTGGTGCACCGCGAAAAGATTGGGCTCAACGCTACTTTTTTGGCCGATTTGCCGATACATGTGCTCTGTCTATCGTGAGATTCTGCCGACCCTGCTGCCACGAGATGAATAGCCTGTGAACTGGGTCTGACGGGTCTGGTCTGGCGGTCAGGTCTGGCGATAGGGTTCTCCTAATGGAATGGTGGGAGGCAGTACTCCTCATAGTTGGAGGGGTGGCCGCCGGGGCGGTGAACGCCGTTGCAGGTGGCGGTTCCATGCTCACCGTGCCTCTTTTGGTGCTCGCTGGCGTGCCAGGCAATGCGGCGAACGGGTCGAACCGGATCGGGATTCTCACCAGCAACCTTGCCTCGTCGGCCGAGTTTCGGCGGTCGGGCATCGAGGGTCTTACCCACGCGCTTCCGGTTGTTGGACCAGCGTTGGTGGGCTCGCTCATTGGATCGCTCGGCATTAGCCGGCTCACCGATGACACCTTCGAAACGGTCTTTGGGCTGCTGATGATCCCGCTGATCTTGTTGACCATCAACAAGCCAAAAGTGCGGGTCGATGGCGACACGTGGAGTCGAGCCACCACGACGTTGGTTTTTCTTGGCGTAGGCATGTACGGCGGGGCGATTCAGGCTGGTGTCGGGCTGGTCATGCTTGCCGCTCTCAGTCGTGCAGGGTTCGACCTCGTCACCGCCAACAGCATCAAAGTGCTGGTCAACGTTGCGGTAACTCTGGTCGCCTTGCCGGTGTTCATCGCTCAGGGCAACATCCGCTGGCTTCCCGCCGTGATTCTTGCGGTCGGCCTCACCATTGGTGGCTGGTTGGGTGCCCGACTTGGTGTCGCAAAAGGCGAAGAGTGGATTCGGCGGGTCATGATCGGCGCAGCGATTGCCTTAGCGCTTCGATTGTTGGGCGTCTACGGCTGGATCGGCGATCTGTTCAGCAGCAGCTGACTGGTCGGGCGCCGCTACGACGTGCGCCCGTAGAACGTTTGTAAGGCAGAACGAGACAACGCGACGCCAGGTGCATCGTTGAAGGCGAACACCACCAGTAGCCGGGTCGTCGATCCTTCGGTAGGCGTAACCCGGTGCATGGCGTCGCGGCCGCGAAAAAGCACAAGGTCGCCGGGTTCGAACTTCAGGCTACGAAACGGTTGCGAGCCGTCGAGCACCCGTCCGACGAGGTCATAACCCATATCGCCGCTGGACGAGTCGCGGGCGGCTGGAACGTAGTCGAAACTTCCCCCCGCGTCGGGAGCTTGCAGCAGCATGGTGATGGCAAACGACGAGTTGTCGAAATGCCAGCCGAGCTCCTTCCCCTCCGGCGCAAAGTGGACGTTGATCGAGGAAAGGTCATCGTCGTAGGCGTGGATCGACTCGATGCCAAGGACGCCGCAGAGAAAACTCTGGAACGACTGGTCGTTGTAGATGATTCGCAGCGGTGAAGCAGCGGGGATGTGGTCGTCGGCGATCAATCCCTTGCTGCTGATGATCTGCCGGTTATACGTGTGTTCGTCGGCCAGCGATGGATCAGGCGGTGTCAGATAGACGTTGTGTGTTTCGTTGGCGTAGTAGGCGTCAGCTTCAAGCGACGCGAAGGTTTCGACGATCTGGGCGATGGTGTCGGGACCGACGAACCCGTGGAGTACGAGCGCGCCGTCTTGATCGAGTTGGCCTCGGCATTCAGCCACGTAGTCGGGATCGGTAATGGGGTGGCGATCGGTGTTGAGGTAGTTGACGTCTTGGCTGGGCATCAGGGCCCAAGTGTGCCACCGCCAGCGGCCCAGAGCACTGGAAAGAGCGGGTGGTCCATCGGTGCACCTGCAGCGATGTCGTTTTCGAGGCCATCAAACGGCGGTGAGGTGGTCCAACGACGTGGTGCGTGAACCATGTCGTCGCCAAGAAATCGAAGCGAGAGCACGCGCCGGCGATTGGGGCCTTCGACACCACCCGAACTGTGGGCCGTGAGCATGTTGAAGAACACCGCGTCGCCTGGTTCAAGCTCCCAAGCAAGCACTCGCCATCGTTGCGGATCAGCGGCGAAGTCGGGCATTTCTTCGAGACTGCCTTCGGGAAACCATTTCGCCTGTTCGTCGAGAAAGGTCCGGGGCATGTACCAGGGGCCCAGGTGGCTTCCGGCGATGAACTGCAAGGTCGCCGACCGGTCGACCGGGTCGATGGGAAGCCACAAACTGGCGTTCTGCACGCCATCGACGTTGTAGTACGGCTGATCTTGATGCCAGGGGGTTTGCTGGCGGGTGCCAGGCTCCTTCACCAAGAGGTGGTCGTGGTAGAAGCGGATCGTGTTTGATCCGGTGAGGTGTCCGGCGATTTCGGCGGCTGGCGATTCGCGAATGAAGCGTTCCATCGTCCCAAAACGGGTCCAGTTACAGAAGTCCTCGATGAACGCCCCGTCGGAATCTGCGCTTGCACGTTTGGCCCGAGGCGACAGATCGGCGAGGTTGGCTTCGATGGCCTCGCGGACGAGGTCGAGATGATCGGTGCTAAACGCCTGCCGCACACACACAGCACCATCGAGGAGATAGTCGCCTTCAGTTTGGAGCGCGTCTGCCCTGCTCATGGTCGGCTCATGGTCGGCTAGTGCTCGCTGCCAAGGACCTGTTCGAGCGCGTCGAGCACCCGAGACACATCGTCGACCGAGGTGTAATGCACGAAGCTGAGCCGGACGACGCCTCGTGCGGGATCGATGTCCATGCCTTCGAGCACGCGATCGGCGTAGAAGGTGCCATGGCTGGTCATGATGTCGAGATCGACAAGCCGCTGCGCTACCGATTCGGGTGTTTGGCCGAGAGGTGAGAAGGCAACGGTGGGGCACCGGTGCTGGCCGTTGGTTGTGGTTTCGGCCGGGCCGAGTAGCCGCACCTTGGTCGACGCGGCGAGTGCTTCGAGAAGGGGCTCGAGCAGCGACGTCTCGTGGTCCTGCCACATCTGTGACACCGAACGGGCCGCATCGGCGAGGCTGCCCGTACCTCCATGATGGGTATGGGTTGCTTCGATGTAGTCGAGCACTGCCCCCGCGCTCGCGACCTGCGCGTGATCGGGGCCGGCTGGTGTGAGCCGCTTGTCGGGGTAGCCCTCGTTGAAGTAGTGGGCCTCACTTGGCAACTCGTCGAGGATGCCGTTCTGGGCGACCATCAAGCCCTGATGCACCGAGTACACCTTGTACAGGCTGAACAGGTAGACGTCGGGGCCAAGAGCACCAACGTCGACGATGCCGTGGGGCGCAAACGACACGCCATCGCAGATCACTCGTGCCCCGGCCTCGTGCGCCATCGCGGTGATCGCTGCCACGTCGTTTTCTTGGCCAACAATGTTTGAGCAATGCGGGAAGGTGACGAGTTTTGTCCGGTCAGACAGCAGTGCCTGTAGCCCGGCAAGGTCGAGTGTGCCGGTAGCCGGATCGGTGCGCCATTCGTGCAGGGTTGCGCCCGCCCGCTCGGCCATGCGTCGCACAGCGCCAGTATTTGCCTCGTGGTCCTGATTGGTCACGATGACCTGGTCGCCCGCCCCGAGGACGCGACCAAACGCATTGGCTAGCACGTAGGTGTTTTGCGAAGTCGATGGGCCGAAACTCACCTCGTTGGTCTGCACTCCGAGAGCTTGTGCCCAGCGCTTCTGTGAGTGGTCCATCTGCTCGCCGGCCATCGCCGACTCGCGGTACGACGCGTACGGCTGCACCTTTGTGTCGGTGTAGTAGGTGGTGAGGGCGTCGATCGTTTGTTTGCAGGCGAACGAGCCGCCAGCGTTTTCGAAAAACGCTGGCGACTTTCCGTCGAAAGCCGGAAACTGCGAGCGAACGAAGTCGAGATCAAGCTGCATGGGCTAGACGCTATAGTCGCCGCCCAGAACAGGTCTCAGCCAGCGCTGTTCTTTGCCCGCATCGCTTTTTCGAATACAACCTTCTTGAGCACGTCGCTGGCGGTGAGGCGACCGATGGGTCCGCTCGAATAGACCGCGTTTGCAACGTTGCCTTCGGGGTCGAGCACGAAACCGGTGGCATGCAGGAACGTACGGTCACCCTCTTGGATCAGTGCTCCGGTGGCAGCTGCAACCGCATGGGCATCGATGCTGTGCAACATCTGCACGGCTGAGCCGAGCCGAAGGCCATCGGCCAGCGCCTGGGTGTCCTCGGCATTGTCGACCGATAGCGCAATGACGTTGATGCCGGCGTCTTTGTAGACCATGGCATTGGTGGCGAAGTCAACCAACTGTTGACGGCAGTACGGTCACCAGTGTCCTCGGTAGAACAGCACTGCTGTCCAGTTGCCTGCTGCGGCAGCGGGAAGCGTGACTGCGTCGCCGTCGAGGTTTGTTGCGCTGATCTCTGGCAGCGCATCGCCAGTCTTGAGAGTCATGGGGTGACTCTTTCAGCTCAGTGGCTTCGAATCAACCGGCCGGGACGTTCGCCCGTGTCGGTGTCGTGCGCACGAGTCTGCACACCGTTGACGAAGGTGGCGACATACCCCGAGACCGGTTGGAGAAGGCGTCGGCCGCCGGCAGGTAGGTCGTCGTGGGCTACTGGTGGCAGAACGTGCAGCTTGTCGAGGTCGATGATGTTGATGTCGGCGCGCATTCCGGTTGCCAGGACGCCGCGGTCGGTGAACCCATAGAGCTCGGCGTTGCGGCGGGTCTGTTTCTCGACCAAGAACTCGAGTGGGATCTTCTGGCCCCGGGTGCGGTCGCGGGTCCAGTGGGTGAGCTGCGTTGTTGGCATCGTGCCGTCGCAGATCAGCTTGACATGCGCTCCTGCGTCGGCGAGTCCGGTAACGGTGTGCGGGTTTGTAAGCATCGCGTGCACCGCGTCGAGGTTGCCGTCGACATAACCGGCGCCCATGAGTGAGGCCATGTTTGAGCCGTCGCCCTCGGCAAGAAAGTCGTACATCGCATCGATGGGGTCGAGGCCTTGGCTGGCTGCGATAGCCCCCATCGTGCGATCTGGGGCAGGTTCGTAGTCGACCGGGCCATCGGCGAATGGGTACTGAATGGGGATACTGGCGAGCAAGGAGTTGTAGAGCATGTCCATGCCGCCTGCGTTTTCTGGTGAAACATTCTCGTCGCCCAGAATGCGGGCCTTCATTTCGGGGTCGCGCATTGCCGCCGCCCGTTCGGCCACGGGTAGGTCGGCGATTTCGAGGTAGCTGCGACGGCGCATAAAGCCGTGGTAACCGGCGAGGCCGGTGAGCAGGCCGATTGGCCGAGAAGCGACCTGCGGAAAGAGCAGAGCCGAACCTTCGCCGTGTTCGGCGGTGCGCCGGTCGTTGTGTGCGCCGACGAAGTCGAGCACGGCTTGCCAGTCGGTAGGGCGGTCGGCATTCTGCACGGTAGTGAACGTGATCTTTTGTCCGCTTGCCTCGGCGAGCTCGGCGAGCATCGCCAATTCGTGTTCTTGGGTGAACCGTTCGCCACCAAGGGTGTTGAGATCGCCAATCGATGATGAGGTGATGGCTTCGAGCACCGCGCCGCCACCATCGGCGATACCAAGTGCAATCTCGCGGAGCTCGTCGGCGGTGGCGTAGGTGCCGGGCACAGCCGAGCCGTCGATGGAGCGATGAAAGATTGTTCGCGATGTCGAAACCCCGACGGCCCCGGCGGCGACCGCCTGGGCGGTGAGCGCTCGCATTTGTGCAATGTCGTCGGCTGTTGCGTCTTCGTTGTTTACGCCTCGCTCGCCCATGACGTGGAACCGCAGGGCGCCGTGCGCCAGCTGCGCTCCGATGTCGAGTGCGTACTTGCGGCTGCTCAGAAAGTCGAGGTATTCGGGGAAGGTCTCCCAAGCTCCCCATGGCACACCTTCATGTAGTGCGCTGCCGGGGATGTCTTCGACCCCCTCCATTAGTTCGATAAGTGTCTGCTGCTCGCCTGGGGCGCACGGTGCGAAGCCGACCCCGCAGTTACCCATGACCAAAGAGGTCACACCGTTGCTAAACGACGGGTCGAGGGTGTCGTCCCATGCCACTTGGCCATCGAAGTGGGTGTGCACATCGACCCATCCGGGGGCGACGACCGCGCCGTCGGCGTCGACGACGCGTTTACCGGAGAGCGATCCGCCGACCGCGGTGATCGTGCCGTCAGTGATACCGATGTCGCCGGTGAAAGCGTCGGTGCCCGTGCCGTCGACGATGGTGCCGCCGGAAATGACGACGTCGAATTCGCCTGAAGTGGTGCTGGTCATGGTCGGATCGTATCCATCGCGTTTGGCCTCGCGTTAGTCCACCCGCCCTACGATGTGTTGATGGATACTGCGGACCGAGCGTTGGCGTTTGAACAGATCAGGCAGTTGGCGGCCCGCTACTCGGTGGCCCTCGATGCCCGCGATCTCGATGCCTTGGTTGCGTTGTACGTACCTGATGTGCGGATCAGTTCGAAGCTTTCTGGACGTGACGCGTTGCGGGAGCTCATGGACACCGCGTTGCGGGGTATCGGCGTTTCGTTTCTCAACATCGGCACGCATGTGATCGATATCGACGAGGCGGGAGAGACTGCGACAGGGGTGGTCTATTGCCGTGGCGAAATTCAGGACGGCGGTCGCGACTCTGACCAGTGGATTACGCACCTCATCCAGTATCACGACAGCTACACCCGTCTCGATGGCCAGTGGTATTTTGGCGCCAACCGAAAGCATCTGTTGGTTGCCGGCTACGAGCAAGCCAGCAGTCCGCTAGGTCTGGCGCCAGCAGAGTGGCCCAAGAACCAAATAGGCATGGGATCAGTCCCAGCAGACCTACAAACCTGGCAAGAGTTCTGGAAAGAGCAATGAGCAGAGAAGAAGGCGGAGCAATGTAGGAGTGCTGGGGGAGTCCCGGAGCGTCGCGGAGGGCGAGGTGTTGGTTGAGTGAGTTAGCGAAGCGCCGGAGCCGAAGGCGGAGCAATGTAATAGATGGTGAGTGGCGTTGGTCGTTCGCTCGGAAGCAGTTCATTGCTGATGCGTCCGACCCCACGCGGACCTACCTAAAGCGTTGGCGGTTCGACACGCCGTTAGGTTCAGTGTTTCTGCATCAGATCTTGTTGCCCGACGGCGATCCCTATCCGCATAGTCATCCGTTTTCGAGTTCGATCAGCCTGATCCTCAAGGGGGGTTATACCGAGTATCGCGGCATCTATGGCGATGACGAGCGGACGTACCGAGCGGGGAAGCTCAACCGCATCTCGGGTACCGATGTGCACCGGATCGACCGCATGACCAACGACGAGCCGGTATGGACGCTGTTCTATGCCGGAAAGCCACACGGGCGCGGCTGGGGATTTTACGTCGACGGCGTGTACATCGACCACAAGGAATATCTGGCAGCCCGGTAGCCCAACGCTTTAGTGCCTAGGGGCCGACGTTATAGATCAGGCGGTCGGTCTCGTTGCCATCGCTGTCGTACACGATCAGCTCAAAGTGAGCCTCTGCGCCTTCTGGGTACGGAAAGGCGACCAACTGTCGGAAGGGTCGTTGCCAGAACCGAATAGCACCCGACTCCAAGACGACGACCTCGCCAGTAGCCGGCACGTTGTACCAGATGATTGCACTGTCTGGGCCGGGTGGGCTCGAATAGTCGACGGCCGCGATCTCGTCGGGGTTCGAGTAATAGTCGGCGGATCTGACGAGACCGACGCGGTCGACTTTGAGGGTGAAGTTGTCGTCTGTGGCCTCGGCGATCCCGTAGTTGATCTCTTGTGCATCGGGCAGATTGATCGGCTCTTGGTTGCCCGGTTCGATGTCTCGAACCCCGGCCATCTCGGGCAGGTAGGTGGCGATGCGGGTCAACTGCGACTGGTAGGCATCCTCGCCGAAGAACACCTCGAATCGGGACGCAAGATCCGCAGGGACAGTCGGCGACAGCAGGGTGGGCAATTCAGGAAACTGCTGCTCGATCGCGTTAAAGGTTGCTTCTTGCGAGATGTACGTCACTGAGGA
>CALLQB010000023.1 GCA_938015295.1 uncultured Acidimicrobiales bacterium | reverse complement strand
GGCCTTCGACTCCACGACATGATCGTTATCGGCGGAAGGCCCGGCGTTGGTAAAACTGTCGCTGGCCTTCAGTGGGCGCGCAGCGCAGCGATGGCTGGCACCACCGCTGTCGTTGTGAGCTACGAACACGACGAAGCCACCATGCTCGGCCGCCTCTTTGCCATGGAGGTTGGCATGCTTGGCATCGGCCAAGGAGCTGGCGACGGGTTGTCGTCTGACGTCGCTCATGTTGTGCAGCGCGTCATGAACGGCCAATGGGTGATCAACGACGAAGTCGGACGGCACCCGCTGGTGCGAGCTGCGCTCTCTCGCATGGAAACCTACGCTCACAACTTGGTCATCGTTTCGGGTTCGACCAAACGCACCGACCTGGCGATGCTCGAAGAGTTGGTTGCGCACCACGCAACCGAACGTGCGCTGCTTGTGGTCGACTACATCCAAAAAGTGCCCGACTTCAGCGGCGACCACGACGAACAAGAACACATTCGTATCGTCGCCGAAGGGCTGAAGCAGGTGGCCATCGACTACCCGGTGACCATGCTGGCCATCGCCGCCGCAACCGGCGCCGGACTCGACCGCAAACGCGTGCGCCTCGAACACCTTCGCGGCGCGCAGAGCCTCGGCTACGAGAGCGACGTCGTGATGATGCTCAACTCCAAATGGACTGCTGTCTCACGCAAACACATCGCCTTCGATCCCATCAACGCCGAAGAATTCAAGAAATTCGTGGTGTTTACGATCGAGAAGAATCGGACCGGAGCCGATGGCATCAATCTCGAGTTCGAGAAAGCCTTCTCGCAGTACCGGTTTGAGCCGCGAGGGCGTTTTGTGTCCGAGCGACTCATCGATGAGGGGATCGTCACCGAATAGCGACTCAACACCAGGGTGACCAGCTGCACGGACGTCTCAGAAGAAATCCGAAAATTCGTGCAATCTCCGGTGACGTCCGCCGCCTCAGTGCCTCTATAGTAGTGAGCCTGCCGGGAGCGCCGATGGCGCAACCGGAACCGGAACCGCAAGGTGCCGGGCCTGGTAAGTGACAATACATAAAGGTCTCTCAGGGAGTTCCGCTTCGGCGGAGAAACTGAGTGGCAAAGGTCCTGTGGTGCAGTTTGGAGTGCACGCCGCCCTGTCAAGGCGGAGGTCGCGAGTTCAAATCTCGTCAGGACCGCTACTTTCGGATAGCCCACCGAAAATGCCCTGGTCGGGTAGCTCAGTCGGCAGAGCGACCGCCTGAAAAGCGGTAGGTCCGGGGATCGACGCCCCGCCCGACCACCACACGAAACAGGTCAGTGCCGCTTACACGGCGCTGACCTGCGTGGTTTTGGACGGCTCAAGCTCGACCCACTGCCATGCCGATGACAAGTGTCATGGTGCTCTGGCAAACTATTCGTGATGTCTTTGCCGGAAGCGGGCTGACACCCGAAGAACGCAACGACCCAGCGGTGCAGGCGCCGCTGCGCGAAACGCTTGCGCAGTCGATGCGCTTTTCGATCGTTGCTTCGCCGAGCAGTCTCCTCTTGTTCGCAGGAATTCTTTGGCTCGCCGCTGACGTTGCGTTCAGCGTTGTCGCTCTTTGGGTCGTGGCGTGTCTGACGTTCCTCTTTGGGGCGCACTACCGGACCTTTGCCCCCGACGCCGATGTCAACGCACCCATGTGGTTGCGAAAGGTGTTGTTCGGTCAAGCCACCGGCGGTCTGATGTGGGGGCTCCTTCCGCTCGTCGCCATGCCTGAGGTGCCCGTATGGCGAGCCTTCCTCGGTGCATTGATGTTGTCGGTGCTTGCGGCCACGACCGTGTTTTGCTCGTCGGTCCGCTCGGCGTTCTGGGCGTTTGTCGCGCCGTTTATCGTCCTCGTCGCGTTTGGCTTCTGGCTCAATGGCGGCGAGATCGGGCTGACGTACGCGGGCGTCTTTTTGTACTCTGTGCCATTTGCGGCAGGCCTGCGCCGCATCAATTGCAACGGTCACGAACGAGCAGCCGCGCTCGCTCTGAGAAACGCGCGCCTCGTCGACACGCTGCACGAAGAGCAGGAACTACTGCGACTCGCCAACCAGAAGCTGAGCTTCCGGGCGGACCACGATTCACTCACCGGCTTACTCAACCGCCTTGGCGGGCTCAATCGACTGGAAGAAGCGCTGGCTGCGCAGCTCCCGGAGGAAACAACCGGCCTTTTGTTTCTGGATCTCGACAACTTCAAGGTGGTCAACGACTCGTTGGGTCATGGTGCGGGCGACGAGCTACTCAAAGCAGTGGGCGGGCGCGTTTCGACCGTGCTGCCGAAGTCGGCAAGTTTGGCAAGGCTCGGCGGCGATGAGCTGACCGTGGTTCTGCCGCATCTTTTGTGTGCCAGCGAGGCGACGGAAATAGCCAAAAGCATCCGCGAACTGTTTGACGAGCCGTTTCGCGTTGCCGGACGCGAAATTCAAGCTGGCATCAGTATCGGTGTTGCGACGGGCAACGACGATGAAAGCGGCGAAGACTTACTGCGATTCGCCGATGTTGCGTTGTACAAAGCGAAAGAAAACGGCCGAAACCGGGTCGAGGTATTCGATAGCGACCTGCGGGCATCGGTCGACTCGCGGGCCGACGACGAGCTCGAACTGCGCAGCGCATTGCGAACCGGTCAAATCGTTGCCTATGTGCAGCCTTTCGTGTCGCTCGATACCGGCGCCATCGTCGGGGGCGAAGCGCTGGCTCGCTGGCACCACCCCGATGGACTCCGTGTCGCCGGCCAATTCATCGAGCTGGCAGAGCAGGCAAACCTGGTGGGCGACATCAGCCTTGCCGTGCTCGAACAGATCACCGACTCGCGAATCCGCAGCGAGGTGCTGGCGAACTGCGCAATTTCGGTCAATGTGCCGCCGGCAGCTATCGCGCGGGTTATGCCGTCGGCCCGTTCGGCATCAGGAATGCTGAAAGGCCTGCTGCTCGAGATAACCGAAAACGGCACCATCAGCGATTTGGATGAAGCGAAAGAACTCTTGTCGAGGGCCCGCGACGCTGGGGCGCAAATCATGTTCGACGATCTCGGTGTGGGTGATTCGCCGCTTTCGCTGCTTACCGAACTCCCGCTCGACGGCATCAAAATCGACCGCGACTTTGTCTGGAAAATCGAGACCAGCGTTGCAGCCAGATCGGTCGTCTCGGCGATTGTTGAACTCGCTCGGGGCATGGAGCTTTGGGTCGTCGCCGAGGGCGTAGAAACCGGCGAACAGGCGTCGCTGCTACGAGAACTCGGCGTGCGCGCCGCGCAGGGTTTCCTCTATTCGCCCGCCGTGCCACTCGCCGAGTTTGAAGCGATGGTTGCCGACGAGATTCCGTTCCCCGTTGTGTCGGTCGAGTCGAGGCCTGCCGCTTAGTTGTTGTCGGTGGGTTCTGGAAGCGTGCCCATCAGGGCGCTCACGACACATTCGAGAAGCCAACCAAGGTGCATATACACCGCGACTGCGTGCGCGTTTGGCGCCTCGGGATCGAAGTCGGTGTCGTCTTCGCTGACGTCGAGTTTGGTGCCCAACACCAGGCGAACCTCGTTGATGGTGGTCATCCAGAGGTTGAGCTGCTCGGGTGAAAGACTTGTGTTGTCAAGCGTCGCCTCGACTTCGTCGAGCGCGGAAAGTCGCTTTTCGAGCAGCTCGCCGTGCACCAGGGCATGGTAGCCAGCGTCGCGCTCGGCATCGTTAGGATACGCGGCGGGATACAGGCGTCGAAGGCCCTGGTCGTCGTCGAGAAGCAGTAGCTCGCGAAGCTCGCGAAAGACGTGGCCGAGCAGGCCGCGCTCGTCGTCGTCAAGATTGACGGTGACGGTGCCGTCACTTGCGAGAACAAAGGGGCCCTTACGAAACAGATTCATCTGTGCTGCCGTCAGTCCTGCTGCATCGTGGCCCAGAGGCCATGTTCGTGGAGGCGGAAGACGTCGAGTTCGGCCTTCTCTCTCGTGCCGGTGGACACAACCGCTTTACCTTTTTCGTGCACGTCGAGCATCAGTTCTGTGGCCTTTTCGTTGCTGAAGCCAAAAAGTTTCTGCAGCACGAACGTGACATACGACATGAGGTTGATGGGGTCGTTCCACACAAT
Source organism: uncultured Acidimicrobiales bacterium (assembly GCA_938015295.1). Classification (GTDB taxonomy): domain Bacteria; phylum Actinomycetota; class Acidimicrobiia; order Acidimicrobiales; family SHLQ01; genus CALLQB01. The sequence goes on along the minus strand of CALLQB010000023.1, from coordinate 173,149 downwards.
GACGACCCACGGCGTGTCGAGATCGAGCTCGTCGTCGAGGCGAGGTTCGTCGACGATCATCGGGTGTGGCGCTGTCGCGACGGGAGGTAGTGCGGTCAACATGTTGTGTACCAGCATGCCGGGTTATGTGGCTGCTGCCACGACGCGGCGACGCGGAACGCTGGTGTTCGCAGGCGCTCCCCAGCCGATGCGCAGGTGGAGTCGAAGCACGGCGACCCACACGACGATGGCGCCGATGATGTGTAGGCCGACCAGAAAGGCGGGCACGCCGGTGAAGTACTGCGTGTAGCCAATCGCCCCCTGTACCAAGATTGCCGCGAGGAGCTCGCCAAGCTCCTTTTGCAGGAGCGCCATGAGCCGCTGTTTGCGGACAAGCCACACCGTAAACAACACCAGGCAAAGCAAGATGATGACACCCACACTGTGGGCCATCGTGACCTCACGAATGGCGAAGGGCAGCCTGTCGATGGGTTCGCCGGAGTCTCGCTGGTTTCCGGTATGGGGCCCTGACCCGGTTACGAGCGTGCCGACGACAATGACGTACATCGTTACGACGGTGAGCACGCGTGCGGGCCAAAGCAGTGCACGCAAGGCGTTGTTTGATCTTTCGGGCCTCGAGATCACTCCCGTTGATTCGTCGCCAAAAAGTGAGTCCGGCAGGCCAGCGCGGTGATGGAGCACCACTGCATTCCAGATGAGCACCATCGAAACGAGGAAGTGGAGAAGCACAAGCCGCGGGTCGAGTTCGAGGGTGACGACGAACATGCCGATGATGATCTGCGCGATAACACCGAGCACGAGTCCCCACGACCACCGGGTGAGATCTGGCCGCTTTGGCGTGCGGCGCAGCGAACCAAGCACCGCAAATATGGCGGCGATCGACACAAGACCGGTGACCAGTCGGTTGATGAACTCGACCATTGGATGGAACTCAAGATCCGCAACCAGTTGGTTCTGCTCGCAAGTGGGCCAGTCTGAACATCCCAGGCCAGAGCCGGTAAGTCGCACCGTGGCGCCCGTCACAATGATGAGCGCGAGCGAGCCGAGGGCGAAGCCGGTGAGCTTCCGGTAGGTCGTAGGCGTGATCAAAGCCACACCAAAACCATATGGCAGAGGCCCACAAATGTTGGCCTTGGACCGGTTGCAGTCTTACGCTCAACGTGTGCTTGATGTTGCCGCGTCCCCGTCCTTGTCCACGCGCGTCGGCGGCTACATCGCACTGACGAAACCGCGCATCATCGAACTGCTCCTTATTACAACCGTGCCGACGATGATTGTGGCCGAACGTGGGCTGCCTTCGCTTTGGCTCATTGTTGCCACATTGGTTGGCGGCACGCTCGCTGCTGGTGGCGCCAACGCGATCAACATGTACGTCGATCGCGATATCGATCTGCTCATGGAGCGCACGAAAAACCGGCCGTTGCCGTCGGGTCTTATCGAGCCTCGCAATGCGCTGATCTTCGCCATCGTGATCGAAACGATCTCGTTTTTCTGGCTGTGGGGCTTCGTCAACCTGTTCAGCGCAGTCCTGGCGGTAACCGCCTGCCTGTTCTACGTCTTTGTGTACACGCTCTGGCTGAAGCGCACCTCCACACGAAACATCGTCATCGGCGGTGCGGCCGGAGCCATGCCCGTGCTCATTGGCTGGACAGCAGTACTCAACCGACTCGACTGGGCGCCCATCATCCTCTTCGGCGTCATGTTCTATTGGACGCCCCCGCACTTTTGGGCCCTGGCCATCCGCTACAAAGACGACTACTCCGCAGCCGACGTGCCAATGTTGCCGTCGGTGGCGTCCATGCGCACTACCGCCGTGCGCATTGTGCAGTACACGGTCGTGTTGTTCGCCTTGAGCTTGTTGTTCGGCCCGGTCGCCGGTCTGGGCGCCATCTATTTCGTTTCGGCGCTGGTACTCGGCGGATTGTTTCTCTATTTTGCGGTCGACGTGCTGCGCACGGAAGACTCAGTGAAAGCCATGAGACTCTTCGGATATTCGATCACCTATGTCACCTTGCTCTTCAGCGCGATGGTGGTCGATGAGCTGGTCAGGTCGGGATTTTGACCTCATCGGCTTCGCCAGCTCTACTGCCGTCAAATCGGTCGTTGTACCAGCTCGCAAAAAATCCGCTAAAGAAAGCAGATTCCCCGGCTTTTTCGGCCGATGGGCACCCTTGTATGGTCCGAGGCCGTAGCGGTTCGCCAAATGGCGGGAATATGGGCCTAGGCTCAAACGTTCAGGATCGCTTTTGTAATCCGTATTCTTCAGGTCGCCCAGCGATCACAAGTTCATTCAAGCCGCTCTGCGGCCAGTAATCTCACTAGGTCAAGCAACGAGACGATGACGACGATCACCGAGTCCCCACCTGAGGTAGCCGAGCAGGCCGCGGTTAGTCACCACGACAACCCACTCGAGCGAGGGGTGGCGGGCATGCTCACCACAACCGACCACAAGAAGATTGGCGCGATGTATGTGCGCCTGTCGCTCATCTTCGCTGCAGTCATCGCCATCGTTGGTGCGGTCGCCGGTCTCGAAACCCTCGATGCCGACAGCATCGATATTTTCGGCGGCGCAACCGCCTTTGCCCAGACGCTCTCGCTCAGCCGAACCGGCCTCGCCGTGCTCGTCGTCATGCCGTTGCTCGTCGGCATCGGCACCGCTGTGGTGCCGTTACAGGTCGGGTCGCCGTCGATTGCGTTTCCCCGTGCATCTGCCGCCGGCTTTTGGACATGGCTCGTCGGCGCAGGCGCGTACGTCGGATCTTTCATCGTTGACGGTGGCTTCACCAGTGGCGCCAACGTCGACAACCGGGCAGTCGCCCTCACTATTGCTTCGCTCGGTGTGACCATCGCCGGCTTGCTACTCAGCATGCTGTGCATCGCTACGACAGTTATCGCCCTTCGCCCCGCAGGTATGAGCCTGCGCCGGGTGCCAGCCCTTGCCTGGTCGATGCTCATCGCTGCGGTGATCTGGATGCTCAGCATGGCGGTACTCATCGCCAACCTGGTCGTCGACTACGTCGCTTTGCAGCACACCGACCGTGATGTCGAAGCGCTCAACTCGATTGCCTGGATGCTCAGCGGACCACAGGTGTTTGCGTTCGCCATCCCGGTGCTTGGCATCATCGGCGACATTCTTCCCGTCGCGACCCAACAAAAGCAGAAGCTGTACGACGTGCTGCTCGGCGGCATTGCGGTGTTTGGTCTTTTCAGCTTCGGCGGGTTCGTGCAGAGCTCCTATGACCTCGGTACCCGAGACGTGACCGAGGAGTTCTTGTACATTGTGCTCGCACTGGCGCTGGTGTTGCCGATGTTTGCGGTCTTCGGTGGTTTCGCCGACACGCTGCGCCTTGGCCGCAAGAGCCTCTCGCTCAGCACACCGTTTGTTGGTGCCATTGCGGCACTGCTGATGCTCTTTGCCGGCGTTGGAGCTAACGCCCTTCGCGTGCTTGGCCACTGGGGCGAACTTGGCGACTGGAACCAAACCCGCATCATGGATGTTGGGGTCATGAACTATGCACTACTGGCGGGTCTTCTCGCTGGTGTGGCTGGCGCCTTCTTCTGGGCACCGAAAATCTTCGGTCGTCGCCTCAACGAAGGCATCGGTAGCCTCGCCGTGCTCGCACTGCTCGCTGGCACCGTGGTGCTTTCGTTGCCCCAGGTCATTGCGGGCTTCTTCGAAAACGATCAAGACACCACCGACATCCTCAATCTCATCGCAATGATCGGCGGCTTTATCGTTGCTGCTGGAGCGTTGCTAGCGCTGGGCGCAATTGCACTCGGCGTACTCAAAAAGGCCACCGAGGTCGTGCCCGATAATCCCTGGAAGGGATACACACTCGAATGGGCCACGACATCGCCGCCACCCGTTGGCAACTTCGCCGCGCCGGTCGCCCACGTAATGAGCGAAACACCGCTGCTCGACGAAGTAGCCGAAGCTGACACCGAGGGAGACTCCTGATGGATGCCGAAATGCTTGCCCTTCCTCCCGCCGCCGAGGCTCCACGTCCCCGAACCTTGATGGTCGGAACCGTGCTTGCCAGCGCATCGTCGGTGATGTTTTTCTTCGCGCTGTTCGGCATCTACATCAGCCAACGTCAGCAGACCCGAGCCGCCGGCATCGAATGGTTCCCCGAAGGGGCGATTCGGTTGCCACCTGGCGGCATGATGATGATGACCCTGGTGCTCTCCGCCGGAACGATGGCATGGGTGCAGCAGGCAATCAAGAACGATGACCGGCGCAGCGCCCTTATCGCTCTTGCCATCACGATGATCTTCGGCGGGTCGGTCATCAACCAGACAGTCTTCTACTGGAACGACATGCAGATCGGTATCAACGACAACCCGTTGTCTGATGCCGCGATGCTCATGTTCACCATCACCGGAGCACATATGTTGATGGTGATTGTCGGACTTGTGTTCATATTCCTTACGGCAATGCGTGCATTGTTCGGGCAATACAACAGCCAACAGGCCGATGGCATTCACGCCGCTGCCTTCTTCTGGTACTCCGTGATCGCTGTGTATTCAGTGATCTGGTTCGCCATCTACATCACGAAGTAATCAACTCATGCTTACGAACTCCTTCAAGGTCTGGGGCGGCTACGCCATCGTGGCGTACGTCGCTGCGGTCATCTACGGCTACAGCTCCGGCGGCGATATCGTTGGTCCGATAGCGCTCGGCTACAAGGGTGGTGTCGGCGACCACGTCGGCTACACCATCCTCATTGGGTTGTCGATGTGCTGCATGGTGATCGCCCTCATGTTCACGGCGTTTCGCGATGCCGATCCCGAGATGGCTGCCAGCTACATGGGCAGTTCTTCTATCCCGGCCTCACAGCCTCCCGTTGGTGCAAGCATGTGGCCAATCGCCATGGCCCTTGGCCTCGGCACCGTCATTCTCGGCCTGGCTGTTCACCCCGCCGTGTTTGCGGTCGGTATTGCCGTGCTCGGCATCGTTGCCCTCGAATGGGCGATGGAAGCCTGGGCCGACCGAGCCACTGGCGATCCCGTTGCCAACCGCGAACTACGCGACCGCATCATGGGCCCGATCGAGCTGCCGCTTATGGCCGCCATTGGTGTCGCCGTGCTCGCTCTGTCGATGTCTCGAGTGCTTCTGGCCGTTTCGGTGGCCGGATCGGTCATTGTGGCGTCGGTGGTGTCGGTGATTATCTTCGGCACTGCGACGTTTATGGCCATCGGCCCAGAGCTCAATCGCAAGATTGTGAACAGCCTTTTGGCCTTCGGCCTTATTGCTGTAGTCGGTGCCGGAATTGTCTCGGCCGTCATTGGCGAACGAGACATCGAACCGCATCACGAGGAGCACGGTGAAGACCACAGCGACGAAGAAAGCCTGATCATCGTGGAGTTCGGATCATGAGCGTGACAAACGAAAGCTCAGACAACTTGGCCGAGGCCGCCACCGGGCGACACACTCGCGCTATGCGTCGACTACCCGTTGCCCTTTTCGCCGGTCTTGGCTTGGTTTTGGCCGGCTGCGCGGGCGATGCCGAGCTCGACACACTGAAGCCTGCGGGCCCCGAGGCTGAAGCTATCGACAACCTGGTCGACCCGCTGTTCATCATCTCGTTCGTCGTCTTCTTCCTCATCATGGGGCTTTCAGCTGGCGTTGCACTGAAGAACCGGGTCAAGGGCGACTACGAAGAGGGCGACTGGCCCGAACAGATTCACGGCAACAACAAGCTTGAGATCGGCTGGACCATCCTTCCGGCCATCGTCATGGCCGCCGTTGGTGTCTTCACCTTGTTGGTGCTGTTTGACCTCAACGACACCGAAGCCAATGCCTACGCCGTTGCTGTAGATGGGGAAACCGTCGAGTGGGAGCCGCACGTTGTTGTGGTTGGCCACCAGTGGTGGTGGGAGTACCGCTACTACTTCGACGGCTTCGACGTCGATGCCTTCCTCGAAGAAGGTCACGCCAACCCGGCCAAGCACCTTCCCCCGGCCGACATTGTCACCTCTGGACAGATGGTTGTTCCCGCCGGCCAAGAGATCGAACTTTCGATCACCAGCCGCGACGTCATCCACTCGCACTGGATTCCCGCTCTCAATGGCAAACGCGACGCCGTCCCCGGACGTATTGGACCGTGGAAACTCGAAGCTGATGAACCTGGCTACTACTTCGGTCAGTGCACCGAATACTGCGGCCTTTCACACGCTCGTATGCGTATGCAGACCATCGCCATGACCGACGCCGACTTCGCAACCTGGGTGCAGCAGCAGACCACTCCCGCAACGTTGGCCGACGAAGATGCTGCCTTTATCGCCGCGCTGCGAGCCGGTGAAGATGTATCGCCTGCCAACAGCATCCAGCAGGGCCTGGTCCACATTCGCCAGCTTTGCTCGGGTTGTCACCTTGTCGAAGGCGTCAACGCCTTCGCCGATGCCGACCCCGACAGCGTCGACAACATTTACAAAGAAGAGAACGTCGAGATCAGTCTTCTTTCGGGTGCGGCACCAAACCTCACCCACTTCGCCAGTCGTTCAACGTTCGCAGGTGGCCTCTTCAACCTGTACAACGCCGACGGTTCATTGAACCGCAACAAGCTCGAATCCTGGTTGCGAGACCCGGCTGCGTTGAAGGCAAACAACGCTGAAGCCCGCATGGGTATGCCAAATCTCGCACTCACCGAGGATCAGATCGACGACATTGTTGCCGCACTTGCCTCATTCGGTGAGCGTCCTTCTGCTTCGATCATCGCAGAAACGTTCGCCGAGTAGTGGCGGACGAGTCAGCAATGAACCCAACTTTTGTTTCTTCTTTTTCTTCACTCTCGTCTTTCGGAGCACTCTGATGGCAATCATCGAGAACCCCCTCGAACTTGAATCTGGCGACGTCGTCCGCGTTGCCGAACGGCCACTCGGCGTCCTGACGCGGCCATCAGGTAACACTGGTTGGCAAAGCTGGTTGTTCACGGTCGATCACAAACGCATCGGCATCATGTACGGCGCCTTTGCAATGTTTTTCTTTCTCATCGGTGGTCTCGAGGCGCTCGCGATACGCCTGCAGCTAGCGGTGCCCAACGGCAAGATCCTCAGCCCCGAGACCTACAACCAGGTCTTCACCATGCACGGCGTCACCATGATTTTCTTGGTGATCATGCCGCTCGCTGCTGCGTTCGCCAATTATCTGTTGCCGCTTCAGCTCGGTGCCCGCGACGTTGCGTTCCCCCGCATGAACGCACTGAGCCTTTGGGTCTTCCTCGCTGGCGGCATCTTCTTGTGTTCATCGCTGTTCATTGGCGGCTGGTTCGAGAACGTTCCCAACGGTGGCTGGTTCAACTACGCCCCCAACTCGGGCACGCTGTTCTCACCGACCAAGGGCATCGACTTTTACGCCATTGGTCTGCAGATCCTCGGTATTGCCTCGCTTGTGTCGGCGATCAACCTCATCGTCACCACGCTCAACATGCGGGCCGAAGGCATGAGCCTCATGCGGATGCCGGTGCTCAGCTGGATGCTTCTTGTGGTGCAGTTCCTGCTGCTGTTCGCGCTGCCGGTTATCACCGTTGCGTTGTTCCTCCTCATGTTCGATCGTCTCTGGGGTGCAAACTTCTTCAACGTCGAAATGGGCGCCGATCCGCTCCTTTGGCAGCACCTCTTTTGGATCTTTGGTCACCCAGAGGTGTACATCCTCATTCTTCCCAGCTTCGGCATCATCTCCGAAGTCATCCCGGTCTTTAGCCGCAAGCCGATCTTCGGCTACAGCTTCATGGTCGGTTCCGGTATCGCCATTGGTTTCCTTGGCTGGGGCGTGTGGGCTCACCACATGTTCGTGTCGGGCATTGGCCCCATCTCCGTTGCGGCCTTCTCGGTCTCGACCATGATGATCGCGGTACCTACCGGCGTGAAGATACTCAACTGGGTGGCCACAATGTGGGGTGGCCGAATACAGCTCACTACCGCGATGTTGTTTGCGGTTGGTGTGGTTTCGATGTTCACCATTGGTGGCCTTTCGGGTGTCACTCACGCAGCCAGCGCTGCTGACACCCAACAAACCGACACCTACTACATCGTTGCTCACTTCCACTACGTGATCTTCGGTGGAGCGCTGCTCGGAATCTTCTCGGGCTTCTACTTCTGGTGGCCGAAAATGTTTGGCTACAAGCTCAACGAGACCTGGGGTAAGTGGAACTTCTGGCTCCAAATCGTTGGCTTCAACCTCACGTTTGGTCCCATGCACATCCTTGGTCTGCAGGGCATGAGTCGTCGTATCGATTCCTATGACCCGGGCTACGGCTTCGAGCTGTGGAACATGGTCAGTTCGATTGGTTCGTTCGTGATCTTCGCAGGTGTGTTCATCTTCTTGATTAACGTCTTTGTTTCGAAGCGCCAGGCTGAACACCTGCCGCCCGTCGGCCCCGACCCATGGGATGCCCGCAGTCTCGAATGGATGACGGCGTCACCCACCCCCGAGCACAACTTCGATACCGAGATTGTTATCGACTCGCTCGACCACTTCTGGCACCAGAAGTATGGCTACGACGACGACGGAAACGTTGTGCGTATCGCCTACGCCGAAGACGTTGCTCACGACGGCTCGGCTACCAACGTGCACCTTCCCTCGCCGTCGTACTGGCCCATTGTGCTCGCCTCTGGTTTCCCGTTTGTCGGCTATGGCCTCATCTACAACTACTGGTTGTGTGCAATTGGTGGGTTCCTCATCGTCGGCGCAATCTTTGGTTGGGTCTTTGAACATCCCGATGACCCCGACGCTGCCCATGGTCATCACGATGACCATGGCGACGACGACGGCCATGACGGCCACGAGGTCGACGAGGGCACGACCGAAAACGCTGAAGCCGATCTTGTAACCGCCGATTCCGCAACCGATGCTGGGGAGGCCTCCGATGGCTGAAGCTGTCCTTGACCACGCCGATGCCCATGACGCGCATGACGCGCATGAGGGTCACGTGCATAAGACAAACACCGGTATGTCCAACAACAAGTTGGCTATGTGGGTGTTCCTCGGTTCAGAGTGTCTGCTCTTTGGTGGCCTGATCTCTACCTACCTGCTGTACCGACACAACATCCAGGACGGGCCGGGACCAAGCGAAGAGTTCTTCGACATCCCGTTCACTTCCGCCTCGTCGTTTGTGCTGTTGATGAGCTCGCTCACCATGGTGCTTGCGCACTCCGCGGCCGAACGTGGCGATCAGAAACGCCTCAAAATCTGGCTTCTTTCGACCGCACTTCTTGGTTCGGTGTTTGTTTCGGGCCAGATCTACGAATTCACCGTGTTCGTGCGTGAAGGCCTCGGCTGGAGCACCAGTCCGTTCAGCTCGGCGTTCTACGCGCTGACGGGCTTCCACGGCGTCCACGTCACCATCGGCATCATCATGTTGCTGTCGACCTTTATCTCGACCCTCCGTGGTCGTATGCACCCGGGCAACGCCGAAACCGTCGAGATCGTTGGTCTCTACTGGCACTTCGTCGACATCGTCTGGGTCTTCATCTTCACCGTCATCTACCTGGCTGCGTAACCATGAGCGAAGAAACTCTCACTGCTGAAACAACCAAAGGCGTCTCGGGTGGCCGGCCCACCCACGACGAACACGGGCACATCACCGACTTCGGTTATGTCAAGATCTTTGTGATCCTCGCCGTTATCACCGCGGTTGAGGTCGTCTGGTCATACGTGAACGTGCCGTCGTACGTCTTCATCCCCATCCTCTTTCTGATGATGCTGGTGAAGTTCTATTTGGTCGCTGCCGAATTCATGCACCTCAAGTACGACATCAAACTCTTCAGCATGTTGTTTGTGACCGGTTTAGTTCTCGCCGGTGGCGTGTATCTGATTTTCCTCAGCGCCTCGCAGATTTGGCAGTCGTTCTAACGAACACGTCAGCGTTGCTGTTCGTCCCCCTGTACACCAACCCCTCGAGCCTCAAGTGCTTCTCGCCGTAGAACTGCCGACCTGGCAACCTCACCCCGAGGTTTGGGCGTTACTCGCGGCCGTGGTTGGTTTAGCGGTCTATGCCGTGCGGGTCATCGGCCCAAAGGTTGTGCCTGCCCACGAAGAAATCGCGACGGTCTGGCAACGGCGGTCATTTTGGGCCGCCGTGTTCTTGTTATACGTGGCCGCCGACTGGCCCATGCATGACATCGCCGAGGAGTTCTTGTACTCGGTGCACATGATTCAGCATTTGCTGATCACCTTTGTTGTGCCGCCGCTGTTCATGATGGCTATTCCGACCTGGCTTGCACGCCTCGTCATCCTCGATGGCGGCCGCGTGTCGCGAGCGCTGCAAGTATTGGCCAAGCCCGTAGTGGCTGGCGTGATCTTCAATGCGCTCGCCGCGTTGACCCATTGGTCGGAAGTGGTAAATCTGTCAAGCGAATCGGGTGGCTTTCACTACATCATTCACCTCGCCATCTTCACTTCTGCGCTGCTGATGTGGCTCCCCGTCATTGGACCACTTCCCGAGCTGCGACTCAGCCAGGGTGGACGTCTGATCTACCTGTTCCTCATGTCGATCATTCCGACCATCCCGGCAGCGTGGCTTACCTTCGCCGACGGCACCGTCTACTCGGCCTACGACAAGCCAACAGAACTTTGGGGCATCGATGTACGCTCTGACCAGCAGGCTGCCGGCTTCATCATGAAGACGCTCGGCGGCTTCTATCTGTGGGTGTGGATCGCCACCTTGTACTTCCGATGGGCAGGCAAAGCCGAAAAGGCCAACCGTCCAGGACCTGGCTCGGCCAACGGCCGTCGCCCCGAAGACCGTGCGCGCGCAGACGCCGCCGAACGAGCGGCTGCCATCGTGACCCCAAAGTCGCTCAACAAAGACAGCGATCTGACCTTCGAAGACGTCCAGGAGCAGTTCGCGAAAAGCGGACCAGCGCCGGTCGAGAACCGTCCGGGCGAACCCGAAACTCACTAGCCGGCTTCCCCAGGATGGCTTGGCAACAAATAGGCGACCGAGAGCGCCCGCGTGCCGAGTAACCTCTAGGGGTGATTGATGTACGGGCACTAAAGGACGACCCCGACTACCGTTTGGGGGCCGAAAAGAAGGGCGCGTCGGCCGAGCTGCTCGACGAGCTGCTGGCTGCCGACGATGCTCGCAGATCGTTGCAGACCGAGGTCGAGGAGATGCGGGCTACCGCTAACGCCTCGGCCAAGGAGATCGGCAAAGCAGCGCCCGACGAACGCGACGCCAAAATTGCGGCCGCTTCAGAGCTAAAGGCAGTTCTCGGCGAACGCGAAGCGGTGTACAACGACGCGCAGGTCAAGGTCGACGAGCTGATATTGCAGGTGCCGAACCCTGCCCACAGCAGCGTGCCAACCGGCGACGAAGATGCCTTTGAGGTTGTCGAGGTGGTGGGCGGTACTCCCGACGCCCCGCCGCTCGACCACGCAGCTTTCGGCGAGGCGATGGGCTGGACCGACAACGAGCTGGGCGCAGCGGTAAGCGGTAGCCGGTTCGCCTACCTTAAGGGCGCGGCGGTGCTTCTCGAGCTGGCCCTTGTCCAGTGGACGATGCAGAAGCTCGTGGGCCGTGGGTTCACCCCCGTGATCCCGCCGGTGCTGGTGCGCGAAGACATGATGGTCGACGCCGGCTTCTTCCCCACCGACCGCAATCAGGTCTACGAAGTGAGTGAAGACGAGTTGTTTCTTGTCGGCACCAGCGAGGTGCCGCTGGCCGGCATGCATCGGGGCGATCGCCTCGATGCGGCAGAACTGCCGCTTCGGTATGCCGGATTCTCAAGCTGCTTTCGGCGCGAAGCGGGAACCTACGGCAAGGACACCCGAGGCATCTTTCGTGTGCACCAGTTCGACAAGGTCGAGATGTTTATCTGGAGTTCGCCCGAGAAGAGCTGGGAAGAACACGAGATGCTCCGCACGATCGAGCAGGAGATCATCAACGACCTCGGCCTTCCACATCGCGTGATCAACGTTGCTTCGGGTGACCTCGGCAACGCAGCAGCAAAGAAGTACGACTGCGAGGTGTGGCTTCCGAGCGAAGGACGCTACCGCGAGCTCACCTCCTGCTCGAACTACACCGATTATTCGGCCCGCCGCCTCAAGACTCGAGCGAAAGGCGAAGACGGCACCGAGCTGGTTCACACGCTCAACGGCACCGCCTGTGCCGTCGGCCGAACGTTGCTCTTCCTTTTTGAGCATTGGCAACAGCCCGACGGTTCCTTTGTGGTGCCCGAGGTGCTGCGTCCGTTCTGCGGGCTCGATACCATCGCACCGCCTGCGTAGTCGGGCCATGATCACCCACCTCGATCCGGCCCCCAACGCCACCGACCCAGAGCCGTTCGCCGGCGAAGACCACCCGATACGGGTCATCACCCGCAAGGCGGCGGCGGGTGAGTGGAGCGGCGAGGATGCGGCAAAGATCGGCGCGCTCTTCGACGAGATGGCCCCAGAGTGGACCGCCGGACACAAGGGCGATCGCTACCTTCCACTCGCCGACGCGTTCGAACGCGGTCAGGTTGCGGGTGCCCGCGTGCTCGAACTGGGTTCGGGAACCGGGCTGGGCACCGAAATCGTGCGCCGACACTTCGACGAGGTGATCGCCATGGACCTGTCGATGGGTATGTTGCAGAACGCCCCCGACGACTTGGCTCCCAAGGCGAACGCCGATGCAAGCCGGCTGCCGCTAGCCGACAATGCCGTCGATGTGGTGGTGATGGTCAACATGATCTTGTTTCCGGCCGAAATCGACCGGGTGCTTGCGCCGCAAGGCACGGTGGTCTGGATGAATACCTCGGGCGAACAGACGCCGATCCATCTCACTGCAGAACAGGTCGACGAAGCGTTGCCGGGCGATTGGACCGGCGTTGCTAGCCGCTATGGCACCGGAACGTGGGCGGTGCTCCGACGCGCCACATCCTGACCGTCACAGCGATAGGGCCAGCGCCGCTGCGGCAATGCCACCAACAAGGCTTACAACCAGGTACACCGCGCCTTGCAACCTTTCGCTATCGACTGCTTGAGCCGCGAAGGTCGAGAAGGTGGTGAGCGAACCAATTGCCCCTACGCCCACAATGGTGGCCTCCGGACCCGTCCAGGTGCTGAGCAGACCGAGCCCGAACGAGCCCGCAATGTTCACTGCGGCCGTGCGCCACATCGACGTGGCCAGAACCGACCGTGCGATGGCCCCGGCCCCGGCAGCTACGACAAAAAGGACGGCGGTAATCACCCGGTGCCGAGCCCTTTGGTGCCTAGCGCTCGGCCCGCCAGATAGGCCACAACGCCCAGCACGACCGACGTCAGCAGGTAGAGGATTGCGGGCGTGTTGTCGTTGTCACGAAGAAGGCTCGCAACCTCGACCGAAAGTGTCGAGAACGTGGTGAGTCCGCCACAGAAACCGGTGCCCAGTAGCGCCCGGTACGTGGGTGTGGGCGTCGACACTAGGACCCAGCCGAGGATGCCTGCACCGACAATGTTGACCAGCAACGTGGGCCACGGGAACACGCTCGAAGCGTCAAAGGTGCTGATCAGCCACCGCACAACAGCCCCTGCAGCGCCCCCCACGCCCACCAGAAACACCTGCGAAGACCTCACCGGCAGAACCGTAGTTGGAAGTGTGGCGCACGTTTGGTTTCAGACCGATTAACGTGAGCGATCCAATGAAGTTGTTGCTGGTCCGTCATGGACAATCTGAATGGAATGCGCAGGGTCGCTGGCAGGGCCAGGCCGACCCGCCGCTCACCGAACTTGGACGCCAGCAGGCTCGCCTTGCTTCGCAGTCTCTTGGTTCCTTTGATGCTGTTGTTGCCTCGCCTCTGCTTCGGGCCAGCGAGACCGCAGCGATCATTTCGGCCCAGATGGGTGTGGGCCCGGTAGTTACCGTTGAGGACTTGAAGGAACGCAGCGCCGGCGAATGGTCTGGCCTCACCCGCGCTGAAATCGAAGACCAGTACCCCGGATACCTTTCTGACGGCAAGCGCCCGCCCGGCTATGAGCTCGATCCTGAACTCAGCGACCGCGTTCGTGGCGCGCTGCGCGATATCGAAGACAACGTCGGCGGCGACACGGCCCTCGTGGTGTGTCATGGCGGCGTCATCTATGTGCTCGAAGAAGAGCTCGGCGAGCAGTGGCAGCGGCTTCCCAACCTTGGCGCTCGCTGGATCGACATTCACAACGGTCGAATTCGTCTTGGTGAGCGGGTGACGCTGGTCGACGAGAACGTGAGCACCAGCCAGGAACGCGACATCGTCTAGCTCGCTTGACAGCGACATCGCCTAGCTCGCTTGGCAGCGATGGTGCTGATTTCGTGGTCTAGCGAAAACGGGCTGCTGCCTCGAGGAACCCTTCGGCTCGCTCTGCTCGAGGAAACCGTTCCATAAGCGCATGGAACGCAGCATCGTGGTTGGCCTCGACCAGGTGTGTGAGCTCATGCAACAACACGAAGTCGATGACGTACTGCGGAAAGTCGGCCATCCGGTCTGACAGCCGGATAGTTCCGTGCGACACCGTGCATGAACCCCAGCGGCTGTTCTGATTACTGACCCAGCGCACATCGGTTGCCAGAGGTAGGTCGTACTCTTGGGCCAATTCGTTCGCACGGGCAATGAGGTCAACCCGTCGAGCGAACGCCTTGCGATTGATCTTCTGCACAAGATCGTCGATGTGCATCTGTTCGGTTTCGGGCGACAGTCCAACCGGCATGCGTATTTCGATGACGCCGCGGACGACTCGTGCAGACACCGACTTCTTGCGGCGAGCTGACCGAATAACCTCTACCGGCAGTGCATCGACGCCCGAGCCACTTGTTGGCTCCAGATCGCTAGGGTCGGCTGTCGGAGCGGTCATCTTGCCACGCTACTTCGCGGCGTCCGAGTTCGGTCGACGCCCCGCCGTCGATGCGGTACTCATCAAGAATGGTTCGCCAGTTGTTCGTGGCGCCGAGGTGGCCGAGCATCGCCGACATACCCCAGACCACCCGGTCGAGAATCACGAAACTCGACGGCATGTCGAGCCGGTTCATGACGTCGGCAAGCGGGCCATCGACATCGAGCAGTCCACCGAGCGCAGTCTGCACAAAGTCGGCCGCATAGGTGTAGGGCTCGACGAGGAACGGGGTGTACGGCTTGATGACGTACTCCCAGACCTGATCGGGGTCGAGGCCATGGTCGGCCGGGAGGAAACCGGCATCGACCATGTTGGCAACGAGTTGGTTCGGCTCGCGACCGAGGAGCGGATCGGTGAGCGGTAGTAGCGACTCGAGTTCGCCATCGCTCCAACGTTTGACGAGTCCGAAGTCGAGAAAGGTCACCGGTCCCAGGCCGCCGTCGGCGGTGAGGTCGAAAAGGTAGTTACCCGGATGCGGGTCGCCGTTGAACACCCCGGCCCGGTAAATCGAGCCCTGAATGAACCGGAACAGCACCTCGGCAACGTGGTCGCGCTGCGTCGTTGTTGCGCTGGCCAGGAACTCGTCCCACCCAATGCCGTCGATCCACTCACTCGTGAGCACCTTCGCGGTCGAAAACTCGGGAATCACTGCAGGAATTCGTACGAAAGGGTGGCCCTCATAACGTTCGGCAAACTCGGTCTGACAGGCGGCTTCGTGGACGTAGTCGAGTTCGTCGAGCATGCGGGCGTATAACTCGCTCGTGAGTGTGTCGACGTCCATGCCCTTGAGGGCGATATTGGAGAACGCTTTGAACATCACTCGAGCGTTTACCAGATCGCTCTCGAGCGCGTTGGCGATGCCCGGATACTGCACCTTGACGGCGACCACCCGTCCGTCTTTTAGTGTCGCCCGGTGCACCTGGCCGATCGATGCCGCCGCAACGGGAAGGTCGGTCCAGTCGAGGAAGAGTTTTTCGGGCGGCGCACCCAGCTCGTCGGCTAGTACCTGGGCGGCCAGGCTTGGTGCCATCGGCGGGGCGTCGGCGCGAAGCGTCGCAAGCGAACGCTGGGCTTCCTCGGGCAGACCTTCAAAAAGGAAGGACAACATCTGCCCGGCCTTCATCATGGCGCCCTTCATGTTTCCCAGCTCGCGGGCGACATCTTCGGCAGAGCGGATCAGAAACTGTTCATCGAGTTCGCGTCGACGCTCTTCGCTCGACGCTGCACCGCGAATCTTTACGGCACCGTAGTGTCCAGCTCGACGTGTGCTTAGGCGTGCGACCCGAGCCGACCGGGCAAGCTGTTCTTTGCGCGCTGCATGCTCGGGTTTCGCCAACACCTTGCGGACGCCAAAGGTCCCACCTGCGGTGGCAGTAAACGTGAGGAGTTTTCGAAGGAGGCTCAGCGGAGCTCCCGAGAAACTCTGCTACCGAAGTGGTAGCGCGACCTGGCCGTCGTCGTTGTGTCGAACCAGTTGTTTGATCGCGGTGTCTGCTGCATCAAGATCATCATCGTCGATATGCGAGAGCGCAGCATCGACCAACGCAAGTTCATGTTCGAGACGGTCGAGCAGGCCATTGTGCCGCTCGGTATCGAACACGTCGACTGGTGTCGTTGGCGGTTCGGCAGGACCGGGGGTCGCCGCTGTCGCTGGGGAACCAGCCGAGATGACGGTGCCGTCCTCGATCGCCATCGGGTTCGGCGCGTAGGTTGGTGCCTCTACCGCTTCGGAAGTGGGCTCTGAAGTCTGCATGTCGTCGTCCATACCAGCTGATGACTGTAGCGCTGTGGCCGCTACTGTGCCCCTGTGGGCGTGATCGCAGTCATTGTAGGAGTCTTTCTGGTCGGGTCGGTGCTGCTCGACCTCATCAATACGCTTATTGCGACGCGCAACGTGGGCGGCCGCTGGTGGCTTACCAAAATTCTGTACTCGAGCACGTGGCGAATTGTGCGTTCGGTCGGCAAGCTGCTGAGCGAAGACCGCCGAGAATCGCTGTACGCAACGTATGCCCCGGTGTCTGTACTGGCGCTGCTGGTCGCATGGGTTGTGCAACAGGTGCTCGGGTTCGGACTGATCTGGTGGGGGATCGGCGGCGTCTCTGGCTCGGAGTCACTTGTTGACTCGGTCTACTTTTCGGGCGTCGTGTACTTCACACTGGGGTTCGGCGAGATTGTGCCGACCACCACGATTCCTCGGTTCGGTGCGCTGATCGAAGCGTTCTCGGGTGTGCTGACAACCGCACTCGTGATCGGCTATCTGCCTGCGCTGTATTCGGCGTACAGCGAGCGTGAGCAGAAGCTGATGACGCTCGATGATGGCAGCGAGGAGAGGATGACACCGACGAACCTTGTGCTCTCGCGGTGTCATGACGGCGACCCGCGAGCGATGGACTCGTTCTTTGAAAGCTGGGAACTTTGGGTGGCACAAGTGCTCGAAACGCACGCAACGTTTCCCATGCTCACGCTGTTCCGCTCGCAGCACCGCGGTCAAAGCTGGATTACCGCCCTCGGTCTGGTCACCGACGCAGCGCTGCATCTTGAACTCACGCAAGGCTGTTCAGGCCGACCGCCCTACTGGATGTTGCGCCGATCGGTGCGACTGATGCAGATGTTGACCAAAGACGTCGACCTGTCGGAGTACCGAGCCCGTCTCGACGAAGGCTACGAGAACGACGACGGACTCTTCGAGCAGCTGTATGCCTCGCTTGAGGCTCAGGGCCTGCCGATGCAGCCGTACGAAATCGCGCAATCGCGTAGCCGCGAGCTACGAACGAAATACGATGCCGAACTCGAGTATCTCATCGATCTGCTTGAAGCACCGCGTGGTTTCTGGGGCCACGAAATTGGCCACGCCATCACACCTCACGAGCAAACGCTGCGACCCGACGGGCAATCTGTTCCGCCCGTTCCCAAATAACAAGGTGCCCGGCCCCGGCCATGCGTTCGAGGCGGGCGCCGTCAATTGCTGCCGCAATCGCTTCGTTCTCGGAGAACGGTGTCAGCAGATCGCGCGTGCCAGCGATAACCAAGGTTGGCAACGTGATGTTCGAAATGCGCTCGGAGATGTCGTAACCAGCCAAACCAGCAGTCGCGGCCAGACGAACCTTCTCGGGACACTTCGCTGCAGAGGCGAGAACCTGCTCAATCATGAACGAGCTAGGAGCATGACCAAAGGCTGCCGCCGCCCCGAGCTTCACCGGATCGCTTGGGTCGGTGCTGACGTTCGCGAGATCGATCGGCGGCGCGATCGATCCGAGCCGAAGACCGATCTGGTAACGAAGATCGGACATCGTGGCGGCGGTTGCGATTAGTACGAGGGCGCGCACCCGCTCAGACGCGAGGTCGGGACGATCGACAGCCAAGGTCATTGCCGCCATGCCGCCCATCGAATGGCCGATAAGGATCACGTCTCGGAGGTCGAGTGTCTCGAATACCTGTGCCAGGTCGGCGCCCAAACGAGGTACAGCGAACTCGTCCGACCCGACGGTGCTGTTGCCGTGGCCTCGCTGGTCGATGGCCATCACCTGAAATCCGGCTTCCAAAAGCCGGCCCGCGATGGGCCCCCAATCGTCATGGTTGCTCGTGAGGCCGTTGACCATGGCGATGGTGGGGGCGCCATGGGTGGTGCCAGCGGTAATCGTGTGAATCCGGGCACCGTCGTCGGTCGTAACCGTCAGGATCAGCCCAACCGGGAACGAAACGGGCACGCCGAGGAGAGGGTCGGGGTTGTTGTCCCATTGCTCAACTGATCTTCGCGTGCCTCGCATCGCTGCATAGAGGCTTGCGCCAAGACCTCCGGCGACCGCCAGCTGCCTGAGGAAACTCATGGCTTTACCGTAGGTCGAAACGCAGCTCGAATGTTCTCACGGCCCGAGCAAAGATATTTGGCTCTATATCGGGTTCTGCCACCACCGACAGGTTGGTAATGCGCTGGGTCAGCTCCTCGAACAGTAGGCGAAGCTCGAGCCGGGCGAGGTTTGCGCCGAGGCAGAAATGGGTGCCATGCCCAAAGGCAATGTGGGGGTTCGGATCGCGGGTCACGTCGAATTCGTTGGGGCGGTCAAACACGGCTGGATCTCGGTTGGCTGCCGGGTAGACCAGCGCGATCCGGTCGCCCTCGTATACCTGCGTGCCTGCGATTTCGGTGTCGACGGTTGCCCGGCGGAACATGTTGTTGAGCGGGGTAACCCACCGAATGAGTTCTTCAACGGCGGGAACAACACGCTGGGGATCTTCGGCGAGAAACTCCCACACCTCTGGATGGTCGGCGAGTTTTCGTAGACCGTGGGCGATGACGGTGCGGGTCGTTTCGGCCCCGCCGGCGATCATCAGCCCGGTTTCTTGGACCATCGTGTGTGGATCCATGCCAGCAGTGAGCCAGTCGCTGAAGAGGTCGTCTTGGGGTTCGGCGAACCGTTGCGGCAGGATCTCGGTCATCACCTCAGCCCATTCTTGAATGCTGGCCATCAGATCGTTGAGTACGACCTCATCGACATAGCGGCGGTCTATGCGCATCTGTCGTTCGCTCCAACTTTTGACGTCGCGCCACCGTTCTTGACCGAACCCCAGCAGCTCGCCGGTGATGCGTCCTGGAAGCTGCGCCGCCAAGGCGTCGACGACCTCGATATGGCCGTTGGTTGCCTGCTCGACGATTGCCTCGTCGACCAACGTCTGGATCATCGACCGGTAGTGGTCGCCATGTTCACGCACGGCGCGGGGTGTGAAACGCCGGTTGATCATGCGCCGTTGACCGAGATGTGTTGGGTCGTCGTGGCTGATCATCGTCTCCTCCTCGACCGACGGTTCGACGCGGTAGTGCGACCTGCTCGAGAACGTTGCCGCGTCGCGTTCGACCGCAAGGACATCGGCATGTCGCGCTGCGAGAAGGAAGCCACTTTGCTCGTCGCGCCACAGCCCGGGATAGTCGAGCAGCTCGCGATAGGCGTCTTGCGGGTCTGCCTGCCACCAGGTGGGGTCGAGGACATCGGTCGACGGTTTGGGGTGAGCCATACGGGGACGTTACCCGTTGCCCCGCCGAAGATGGAAAGCTCTTGGGATGGAGAGAGCGATCGCAAGCACCGAGTTGCCGACGACACAGCTAGCCGCTGGTCTTGAGTTCCCCGAGGGCCCGGTGTGGATGCCCGATGGTGCGGTGATCCTCGTTGAGATCAAACGCGGAACACTGACTCGTGTTGCGGCCGACGGACACGTCGACGTTGTGGCCGCGTGCGGTGGCGGGCCCAACGGCGCTGCACTGGGCCCGGACGGAAAGATGTATGTGTGCAACAACGGAGGGTTCGAGTGGTCAACGATCAGTGGACTGACCGTTCCGGGGAATCAGGCAGCCGACTACGCGGGTGGATCGATTCAACGGGTCGATGTCGAGACCGGTGAGGTCGAAGAGCTGTACACCCACGTCGATGGCCATCGTTTGTGTGGCCCGAACGATCTGGTATTCGATGGCGAGGGTGGTTTTTGGTTCACCGACCACGGCAAGAACCGGCCACGAGAACGCGATAGGGGAGGGCTGTATTACGCGAAGGTCGATGGCTCTCACGTTGAAGAGTTGGTACATCCTCTGATGTCTCCCAATGGCGTTGGTCTCTCGCCCAGGGGTGACCGGGTGTACGCCGCCGATACACACGAAGGCAGCGTGCACGTCTGGGACCTTGAAGGGCCTGGACAGATCGCTGGATATAAGGGCAAACATCATCGCGGCGGTCTGCTGGCCAATCCCGGTGGCGGAATGCTCTTCGACTCGCTGGCTGTCGACGGCGACGGCAACGTTTGTGTCGCCACGCTACGTCGGGGCGGAATTCTGGTGATCCCGCCCACAGGAACCGAGCCGCGCCACTTCTCTACCAACGATCCGTTCACCACCAACATCTGTTTCGGCGGCGAAGATCTCGCTACGGCGTTCATCACGTTGTCGGGCACTGGCCAACTGGTGTGCTGCGATTGGGAGACCCCAGGGCTCGCGCTTGCGTACTAAATCTTGGCTCGGAGCAGCGCTGCTTCTGCTGGGGTTCGGCGCGCTGGCTGTCCTCGACGCGGCCGAGGGAACCCTTCGAGCTGGCGTGGTCGACCAGACCATCGTCTGGTACCTCGTAGCGTTCGCCGGGTTCGCGCTTGCCGCCTGGGGAAATGAAGAACGGGAGACCCCCGTTGTTTGGCTGTGGGCGGTGCCGGTGCTGCTGCGCCTGGTGATGCTGACGACCTCGCCGTCGCTGAGCGACGATGTGTACCGGTATTTATGGGACGGCCACCTTCTGAGCGAAGGTGTCAACCCCTACTCCTACGTCATCAACGACCCGGCCCTTGACGCGTACGAGATTCCGGTCCGGGCGTTGGCGAACAACCCTGACCTGAGCTCGCCGTATCTGCCAACGGCTCACGGCGTGTTCGGATTTGCTGGGCTGGTGTTTCCTTCGTCGCCGTTGACGATGCAGCTGATCATGGTGGGTTTCGACCTGTTGGTCGCCGCACTTGTTTTGCGGCTTCTCAAACTCGCACAGCTTCCGACCAAGCGTGTGTTGCTTTATCTGTGGAACCCGCTGGTGATTGTCGAAATTGCCCACGGTGCGCATCTCGACGCACTGATGATGGCGTTGACGATGGCGGCATTGGTTGCAACCTTTGAACGAAGGGGAGGACTCTCTGGACCTGTTCTTCTCGCGTTGGCAACCCTCACCCGACCGCTTCCAGTCCTTGTGCTTCCGGTGCTCTTTTGGCGCTGGACATGGCGCCAGCGAGCGATGTTTGTGATCGTCGCCGTGTGCGTCGTGATCCCGTGGGGTTTTGGTCCTGGCTATGGCCTGACTGGAGAGCCAACGGGTTCAGGCGTCTTCGGTTCGGCGCGCGCGTACACCGAGTTCTTCCGGTTCAACAGCGGCATATACCACTGGCTCGAGACATGGATTGGTGGCCGGGGCCTCGACGACAAAGGGTGGAACGAACCGGTTGCCCTCACCCGCCTCGTCGTCGGCGCGAGTGTTGTAGTGCTAATCGGAGGGGTCTGGGTGAAGGCCCGTTCGGCCTCATCTGACAGCGACGTTCGTCGGACGCTACGGCTTTCAGCGGTCGCCGTTGGCATCTATGTCCTGCTGACACCGGTGTTGCATCCCTGGTACACCCTTTTGTTCTTCGCGCTTCTGGTTTTTGTTGCTCCTGCAGCCGATGAGCCAGTTCGGCGTTGGTTGCTCTTGTTGCCCTGGTTCTACCTTGCCGCAACGCTGATCTTTTCGTACCTGACCTACGAGGACCCTCAGGCGTTCGCCGAGCGCGAATGGGTGCGTCAACTGCAGTGGCTACCAACGTTAGTCTTGCTCGCAGTTTCCGCCTCCGCATGGGTTGTCAGTAGTCGGGGAACCGCCGACGAGCTCGGGACAGCTCAGAACCGCTGAATCGTATGGTGGCGGGTCATGGCTGACCCGGCAGGCCCGAGCAACATATGAGCCCGGAGGTTGCGCCGATGCAGAACGTGCAGGATCTGTTCGTCGTTGCGGCCGTCGTCATCGAGCACAAACCGCTCGAGTTTGGCTTCGCCCTCGCGCCACGTCTCTGGCCGTGATCCCAACAGTTGTTCCAAGTCATCGAGGTCGGCTTCAGCGACCGCATCGCCGATCTCGTCGCGCCGCTGCAAGTGTCGGGCGAGGCGAAACATCGTACGAAGTTCGTGTTGCAGGAAACGGTCGTCGGTGGTCATGTTCCGCAACGCCCGCACCATGTGCAGGTGACCGGGAGCAGCCTCTGACCACCGGGATTCCACTGGCTCGACTGTGGCGAGCTCGACACCAAGTTCATCAGCGAGCGCTTCAGTTGCGAACAGGTTGGTCTCGTAGCACCACTGGAGGTTGGTCATCAGGTCTGAAGCCTCCGCCGGGTGCTTCAACGCCGAACTGAACGCCAACTGGTTTGAGAGGGTGAAGGCAATGTGATGCCACCGGATTGCATCGATATCGACCGATTCGCCCGACAGCTCTTCGTATCTCGCATACAACGCGCCCATGTCGCCATAGCCGACGATCGTGTCGCGCATCCGCCAGGCTGCAAGGTCCATCATCGGGTCGCCGATATGGCCGAGCTCAAGGTCGAGGATAGCCACGATCTTGCCGTCGGCATGGTGGAATTGCCCGGAGTCCCACACGATCGGCGCTTCGCGGCCCTTGGTGTCGACGGGGTTGCGTCGCAACCACCCGAGGAAGAACTCGAGCATCGGGTCGTGGTGATCTTTGAGCGCCCGGTAGTGCTCCTCGTAACGAGCGAGACCGATGTTTCCTGCTTGAGTCGGGTCGGCGGCTCGACTGATGCCCGCCTCGGCAAACGGCTCGAGTGGGAGTTTGTGGATCTTGGCCAAGAGTCGCAGGTAGTCGTCGACTGCAGCGTCGCGTTCGGTATCGGGAACGTCGGGGAAGTGTTCTTGTCCAGCGACCTTGTCCATCACATAGGCCGGCAGCGCATCGATCCAACCGCGAACCGCCGGAACAGGAATCCCGGCGCTGCTCAAGACGCGCTGGAAGTTCATCTCGTGTTCGAGCGGGTAGATGAGTGGCATGTCGGTGCGGTCGCCACGAATCACAAGCTCGTGTCGTTCGCCCCCCTTGTCGACGGTGGCGAACCAGACCGGCCGCCATCGAGCTTGCCGTTCGAGCGACACGAGGGCACCGCCAAACTCGATTTCGAACCAGCGCTCAATGTTGTCGTCGGCTGTCGCTAGGGACTCGGGAGACATCATGAAATCTCACCCTAGCGCCCGGTAACTATGGCCCATAGTTACCAACTATGGAAGTTCGATACCTGGATCAACAGCTACCTTCGGCGACGACGAGGGTGGTTGTTAACTACTATGAATAGTATCTAACTATTCCACTTCGCGCAGGGGTGCAACTAACGGGGGCCTTGATGCTACCTACCGACCGATTCACCATCATCTCAGCTGACTGTCATGCCGGCGGGAACCACGCGATGTACCGCGAGTACCTCGCTGCTGAGTTCATCGACGAGTTTGACGCCTGGCGAGGCAACTACAAGAACCCCTTTCGCGACCTCCAAGACGACGGCCGAAGCCGGAATTGGGACGACGAACGACGCAACGGTGATCTTTTTGCAGATGGCGTTGTCGCCGAGGTCGTGTTCCCCAACACCGTGCCGCCGTTCTTCCCAACAGGGGTGGTGGTCGCCCCAGCGCCATCTCCCGAAGACTTTCGCGTTCGACTCGGCGGGATTCGAGCACATAACCGGTGGCTGGCCGACTTTGTAGGCCGGTATCCCAAACAGCGAGTCGGGCTCGCACAGATCCTGCTTAACGATGTCGACGAAGCAATCGCCGACGTCCGTTGGTGTCACGACCACGGGATCAAGGGTGTACTACTCCCCGGGGTCTCACCTGACACGCCATGGATCGAAGCATTGTCGTCGCCGTCGTATGACCCGCTGTGGTCTGTGTGCCAAGAGCTCGACATGCCGGTCACCCACCATGCTGGCGGCAGCGGAATTCCACAGTTCGACAACACTCCCTTCCGCAACCTGCTGTTCATGATGGAAACTGGCTTCTACGCCAACCGAGCGTTCTGGCACATGATCTGGGGCGGGGTGTTTGAACGATTCCCCGACCTCAAATTGGTGCTCACCGAACAGGGAACCGACTGGCTAAAGCCGGCGCTCAACAAGATGGAACACTTCTACAAGCTGATGAAGAGCGGGCGAGTTGGCGAACTCGGTATTCCGGCGGAGGCCATTGGTTCGCTTAGCCCAATCGAGACGTTTCAGCGCAACATCTTTGTCGGTGCCAGCTTTCCTGCACCGTCAGATGCCGTGCTCATGCGCGAGTTTGGCATCGACAACTTCTTGTGGGGTAGCGACTATCCCCACAACGAGGCCTGCTGGCCCTACAGCGTGAAATCGTTGCAGCGCACCTTCCCAGGCTGGGACACGCAAGACCTCAGCAAGGTCCTGTCGGAGAACGCTGCCAAGGTGTACGGCTTCGACCTTGGTGCACTGGCTCCACTCGCCGCGCAACACGGCCCGACGGCTGAGCAGTTGGCTACCCCGCTCGACAAAATCCCAGCCGACGCAATGAGCCCAGCATTCCAACGCGAGTAGGACCACGACCCATGCCGCATTATGTTCCGCATTTCGACTTCACCGAAGAGGCGCTCGCGCTTCGAGAGTTCAATTACAAGCACTGGTGCGACCACGGTCGCGGCCCAAACCTCGGCGATGTACACGCTGCGCTGGGCTTCGAAAGGCGCGACATCATTCAGCTCTACAAAGAACTCTCGCTAGGTATTGTCTGCACGATTGATCCTGACTCGGTAAATTGCCCTGTGCTGCGGTTCCAACCGTTCGCCTCGTTTCCGACCCAGGTAAAGGCCTACGTCGACGGCGAGTTCCATAGCTACGCAGGCTGCTCGATGGAGGCCGTCGCCTTCTCGAACATGCCCCCCTTTGCTGGTCGCGAGTGCCGACTCGAGAGCTACTGCATGTGTTGCCTCGAACAACTCTCTTTCACCGCGTTGAACGGCGAGATAGTCGAAGCCGACCAGCTGCTGTTGCACGTGAGCACGTCGCCCTACGACTGGTTCAACAACGATCTGATGATTCAATGCGACTCGATGAACTTCGTGATCGATCACGACCATGCTGAACGGTTCGAGATTGAGTCGTGTCGACGCGGCGTGGTGTACACGCTCGACCAAGCACTGACCTTTGTGAAGAACTCGGTAGGCGAACGTATGTATAACCGCAACCGGCCAAGCGAACGCATGGATCCCGACGTTGTGATCGATTACGTCAAAACGCTTGGCGTCGACGTCACCAACTGGGGAGGCTGATCGGTGGCCGCTCCACAGAAGTCTGGTTTCGAGACTGGCATGCCCGAAGGCATCGGCATCATCGATCTGATGATCGGACTGCCGTTCACCGACAACAAAGATGCTGCCTACGCCAAGGCGGTGAAGGGCCTCAAAGACGATGCATCGAAAGATCTCTCGATGCCGGCGGGCTACATGTTCACCGAGGCACCCGATGCGGTCGACGCGTCCAAGGTCGACCCGGTCGACATCACTTTCGGCGAGATGGACAAGTACGGGATCGAACAGGGACTCTTTGGGCTGAGCGAACGGTCGATCGACGCCTCGAATCGACACCCAGGCCGCGTCAACTTCGTCATCGAGGTCGACCCCAATGACATCATGGGAGCGATCAAGATCGTCCGCGATGCGAAGGCCGATCACGACCTCAAAGCGGTCAGTGTTTTCCCGGCTGGCTGCATGCCGCAGGTCCCGGTCAACGACCCGAAGATGTATGCGCTCTATGCGACCGCAGTCGAACTCGATATTCCCGTGATCGTCAACGCTGGAGTCGCTGGCCCCCGCCTACCAAGCGCCTGCCAGCACGTTGAACTCTTCGACCCCGTTTGTTACGACTTCCCCGACCTCAAGTTGGTGATGCGTCACGGTGCCGAACCCTGGGAGGCACTCGCGGTAAAGCTCATGCTCAAGTGGCCGAACCTGTACTACATGACATCGGCCTTCGCCCCGAAGTACTACCCAAAGGCGATCATCGATTACGCCAACAGCCGCGGCGGCGACAAGATCATGTACGCCGGATATTTCCCCGCAGGTCTAAGCGTTGAGCGGTTGATGACCGAGATGCCGAACGTACCCCTCAAAGACCACGTGTGGCAGAAGTTCCTCCGCCAGAACGCTATGCGAGTGTTCGACATCGAACCGCTTGCCCCGAAAGCCTGACCGAAGGGCGCAGCGCCTAAACAACCACGGTTTATCATGCGAACCAACGACGGCCACGGAGTTGAAAGATGTCGACACGCAACGCAACGCCGATTCCCCGGTTGACACGCGACTACCGCGACGACGACCTTCGCCAAGCGCTCACCGACTTCGGCTGTTGTGTGATCGACCATGCCCTCCCGCCGCAGCTCATGGATGCCGTTGCCGCCGAGATGGCGCCGTTTGTGGACAGCACACCCTTTGGCGACACCGACTTCACCGGTGCAGGCACTCGCCGTACTGGACTCGTGGTTGCACGGTCCGAAACCTTTCGCCAACATCTCGCCCGCCACCCGGCGATTTTGACCGCAGGCGACCACCTCTTGACCCAATCGCAGGTCTGGAAACTCTCGTTCGCTCACTTCTTCGAGCTGTTCGGAGGGGAACCAGCGCAACTACTGCATCGAGATGTTTGGAAATACGGTGCCCCACCCTTTGGCTTCGAGGTCGACGTCAATGCCCTGTGGGCCGTCACCGACTTCACCGAAACAAACGGCGCAACCCGACTCGTGCCCGGAAGCCACCTGTGGGACGACGATCGTCGCCCGGTACCGGGCGAGGATCAGGCGGCGCTCGCAGAGAAGGGTGCGGTCGTGCTCTATACCGGCAACACGTTTCATGGTGGCGGAGCAAGCACAGGGTCCGACGTTCGGCTTGCGGTGAACGTCCAACACACCGTTGGTTGGCTGCACCAGACCGAACTCATGCTCCTGCACTATCCCCCTTCGGTCGCCGCCGACTGGGACGATGATCTGCTGCGCTTCATTGGCTACCAAAAGAGCGGTCCAGCGCTCGGCCATTGGCGCAATGCCGAAGACCCGTTCGTTGCCATCGAGGAATACCGGTCGCTGCCCCCTGGCGACACCGAAACTACCCACGACATCGAAAGGCCGGCGCTATGAGGTTCGCTTTGGGTTATCCCTTTATGAGTTGTCCACCGGTCGAGGAGTTCATGTCGGCCGACTCGATGATGACCTTGGCCAGCGGAGCTGAGGCCGCCGGATTCAGTGCAACCTATGTAACCGAACACCCCGCCCCTGCCGAAAAATGGCGCCAGACCGGCGGCCACGACGCGCTCGACCCGTTCGTCGCCCTGTCGTTTGCGGCTGCCGCAACCACCGAACTTCGGTTGCTAACGAACCTGACGGTCGTGCCCTTTCGAAATCCCTTTATGCTCGCCAAGGCGGTTGCATCGCTCGACAAGCTGTCGGGTGGTCGGATGACCCTTGGCATCGGCACCGGATATATGAAGGCCGAGTACTTTGCTTTGGGCGTTGACTTCGACGAACGCAATGCATTGTTCGACGAGTCGATCGAGGTGATGAAACTTGCGTGGACCGGCCAACCGGTGACCTACGAAGGGCTGCACTTCTCGGCTCGCGACGTCACCTCACAACCGCGGCCAGCGAGCGATCCGCATCCACCTTTGTGGCTCGGGGGTAACTCGAAGCTGACGCGACGTCGGGTGGCCGAGTGGGGCCAAGGCTGGATGCCCATGCCGAACCCCGCCGAATATGCCAAAGGCCGGCGGTCGCCCCCACTTGAGACCAACGAGCAACTTCGCGACATGCTCGCCTATATGCACGACCACCGAGCATCGGTAGGCCGCACCGATCACATCGACGTGATGTACATGTGTTTTGATGGCGGAACGCCCGGTAGCCCTGACTGGAATGCCCAACAACACCTTGAGGCGCTCCATCAACAGGCTGAAGTCGGCGTTACGTGGACAGCAACAAATGCGGTAGGTGATACTCGCGCTGAGGTGCTCGACAACATGGCGCAATACGGCGAAGAGGTCGTCGCCGTCATGAACGCTGGCTAAATACCCGCAGTGGACAGGGTGTGCTCAATCGCTTCGAACGCAGCCTGAGCAGCAGCGAGTGGTGACCTATCGGCAAGAACCTCACCAAAGACCTCGATCCCGATGGGCGGCAGCGCCCCGCGGGTCGCGATTTCGGTGAGTCGGCGCGAAAGGTCTGCGTGGCCGGTTCCAGGCAGCTGCCGCTGGGTCATGCACTCATCACGCACGTTGTCCCAAGGGCGGGCCAAGGTGTCGGCCAGCTGAATGCCGAAGATCCGTCGCATCGGGATCGCCGGATCAAGCACACCTTGATCGGGACCCCGCACGTGATGCCAGTAGTCGAGTAACACGCCGCCGTTGGCTCGGTCTGCTCGTTCGGCGATGATCGCAGCGTCCACGGTTCGGTTGAGGCTCGACCACGCAAAGGGTTCAAGATGCACGAGGATGCCGCTCGTGGCTGCCCGGTCGCACCGCTGCCCGAATGCTTCGACCGCCGAGGCCACGTGGTTTTCATCTAGCGGGTCATAGTCGCCGGTCTCTACGATCGTGATCGACCGTGCGCCAAACACCACAGCGATAGCGAGTGCTTCGTCGAACATCTCTGCAGATTGCATCGAGATGGCAACACCGTCGACCTCGGCAACCCGCAGGTCGAGCTCGCGACATAGCGCTGCCGGGTCATCGCCAGCGGCGATCGCTTCGCGGTACTCACTGCCATAGATCGAGATCCAGCCGAAGCCAGCTAAAGATGCTGCTCGGATCTTCTCGACAAGGGGGGCCGAGCCCAGCGAACCGCTACAAAGAACTAGCGGTGGCCGCCCGGTCACAGCGTCTTTGGACGGTTGGTGAAGCGGTTCGCGCCGGGACTAAAGAACCAACCGCCCCCAGCCTTGGTGCCACCATCGACGGGGATGTTGTGACCGGTGACAAACGCCGACTGATCCGACGCTAGGAACAATGCCACCCTCGCCTGATCGGTAGGCCAGCCAAGTCGCCCTACAGGGGCCCAGGATTCCCAAAGGTTTTCGTGATCCTCGTAGCCGGTGATGTAGTCGACCTGTTGCGACTGCGTGAGGTCGACTCCAATCCCATTGGCCCGAATCCCTTCGCGCCCATAGCCAGCGGCAAGCGAGGTCGTGAAGTGCGCGACCGCGGCTTTCATCGAGGAGTAGACCGGCTCGCCAGGAAACCCGCGCATTCCTTCGACAGAGTGCACGTTCACAATCGAACCGCCGCCGCGCTCGATCATCGGCGTGAGAAATGCTTGGGTGACGGCGTAGACGTGCCAAAGATTGATCCGGTACATCGCCTCCCATGACTCGGGACCCGAATCATGGAAACGAACGAGTGGGCGGTAGTCGCCAACATTATTCACGAGCACATCGATGCCACCATGGGTGTCGAGAACCGACGAAGTAAAGGTCTCGACGCCCTCAACGGTCCGAACATCGACGACGTGAGCGCGGGCCGAGCCGCCGGCCGAGGTAACCGCATCGACTGTTGCCGTTGCCCGGTCGGCGTCGATTTCGGCGATTTCGACCGTCGCCCCGTGGGCGGCGAACAACTCGGAGATCGCTCCACCGATGCCGTCGGCGCCGCCTCCGGTAATTGCCGCGACCTTGCCGTCGAGCAGCCGGTTCCAGTCGTCGATAGGTGGGACCGAACCCGGACTGTTGGGACCACTGCTCGTACTCATGAAGCTCCTGGTTGGGTTTGTTGCCATGTGCCGCCGTGTAACGATGACGAGCGGATGGCGTCGATGACCTGCTGCGCGGCGAGGCCATCGGCAAAGGTAGGGGTTGGAGGCATGGTGGGCGAAACGTCGACGCCAGCAATTTCATCGCGAAGCCGCTCGGCTAGCCGCACGAACAACGGCATCTCAAACGCGGTATAGGCATGTTTTGGGTCGTCTTTGTCGTACGCCGGCGACGCTGGAGGAACCAGCTCATCAGGCACCTCAAGGGCGACGGGTTCAGATCCATTCGAGAGAAACGCTCCTCCACCTTCGAGCCAGAGCGTCCCCTCGGTGCCGATGACCTTGCACACGTTGAGGCCTTGGCCGCGGACCCCAGCGCAATGTTGCACCGAAATCGACACGCCATCTGCGGTCTGTAGTAGTGCCGAGTAGGTGTCCTCTGCGCCGCCGTCGAGTGTGGTGACCTGTCGAGTGTCGCCGCTGACCGAGACGATTGGACCTAGCCAGGTGTGCAAACGGTCGAGAACGTGCACACCTGCGGCGTTGAGAATGCCGCCGCCTGCGGCCGCGTCACCCCACCAACTCTCGTTAAACGCTGTGGGGAGACCGTTGGCTACGAGACCGCTGTGGCTCACCACTGTTGCCGCTCTCGGTTCGCCGATGTCGCCGCGGCTGATGGCTCTCGCTACGAGCGCCTCGGCTGGCTGCCAGCGAAACTCGAAGGAAACCATGGCCGTCACGCCGCTGGTCTTTGCCGCAGCGACCATCTCGGTTGCCTCGGCGACCGACATCGCAAAGGGCTTTTCCGCCAGTATGTGACAGCCGGTTGCTACCGCCTCTAGGACCGATGCATGGTGGGCCGCTGGTGGTGTCGAGACCGTGATCAGATCGGCGCCTGACGCCGACGCGACGTCAGTGATCGACGTTCCGTGATGCTCTATGCCAAAACTTGTCGCCCGTTCTGCGGTGCGTAGTGGGTCGCGGCCGACGAGTCCGACAACGTCGATGCTGGCAGCGCGCAGTGCTGGCACGTGAACCCGCCCCCCAAACGATGTTCCTACAACAACTGCTCGCAAGCTCATGTCCGCATCTCTCCGCTCTTTGTCTGGTCAGAAGGTCTGGTCAGAAGGTCGGGTCTGAAGGTCTGAAGGTCAACTGGTTTCTGAAGGTCAACTGGTGATTGAACCGCCAGCCAACGGAATGGTCTGGGCAGTCATCCACGACGCCTCGTCGGAAGCCAGATAGGCGCAGAGAGCGCCGAGATCGTGGGGAGTGCCGAGACGGCCTGTGGGAATCGTCTTCGCCAAGCCAGCGGTTATGTCGCTGCCGCCGGTGTTGGACATGAGCCCGAGAGCTATCGAGTTTACGGTTACTCCTTTGCGCGCAACCTCGAGCGCGACCGAACGCAGCAGACCAGCTGCTCCGGCTTTGCCGGCCGAATACGCAGCGACCCCGATATGAACCCCTTGCGTTCCGGCACCTGAAACAACACCGATAACCCGTCCCCAGCCGCGTGCAACCATGCCCGGTAGCACTGTGTGCGTGCAGTTCATGACCCCACCCAAATTGACGGCTAGCGGGCCTTCCCATTCGCCAGGGTCGGTATCGACAAATTTTCGTGGCTGCATTGTTTCGGCGCCGCCATTGCCCGCATTGTTGACGAGGATGTCGATTGGCCGTTCGGCGATCGCCCGACGCACAGCTTCGAGGTCGGTGACATCGAAGATCATTGCTTCGGCGCTGTGGCCATTGTCGCGCAGCTGCCCAACAACTGCGTCAGCTCGAGAGCCATCGAGGTCGTTGACCAGCACGTGGGCGCCCTGGGCGGCAAGAACCTCGGCCACGCCGGTGCCCATACCTTGGCCGGCGCCGGTGATGAGCGCAGTGCGGCCGTGGAGTTCGAACATCGCCATGTCAGCTGTCCTTCTTTGGTTCGGAGCGGGCATCGATCAGGTACTCGATCGGGAAGTCGGCCGGTTGCCACCCGTCGAGCAACTGGGTTGCGTCGAGTGTCTTCACTGGTCGCTTCTCGCGCCACAAGAACGACAGGCTGTACTCGATACGCCCGGTGAACTTTGCCGGGTCACCACTGAGTAAGGCCCAGGCCGACTCGGCCATCGCGTCGAGTGGCTCGTTCGGATATTTCGAGAGATCGACAAGCGCAGTGCTGCCTTCGGTGATGACCGACGTGTCGGGCGATAGGCAGTTCAACGAGACGCCGGTGCCAAACAACTCGGCAGCTGCGCCGACCGTCGCTCGCTCGAGCCATGCTTTGGAACCACCGTAGGCGGTGGCGCCCAGTATCTGAGGTGCGACCGAAAACGGCGGGCCTGGCGGCATGATCGCTGTTTGCGACGTCAGGTTGAGTACCGACCCGCTCCCACGTTCGACCATGCCCGGAAGTACGTGTTGGGCGAGCAGCCACGGTGCAGCCACGTTGACTCGGAACGAGATCTCCATCCGCTTTCGCGACATATCGAGGTAGCTCGGATAGAAAGCGGCTGCTGCGTTATTGATGAGATAGTCGATCGGGCCGAGTTCAGCCTCGACCTCCGCGATGACTACCGCGGGATCAAAGTCGGGGCTCGAGAGATCTGCGGCGACTGCATGGGCGGCGGCGCCTGACTCCCGGAGTCGGTCGACAGTCCCGGCGAGCGATCCAGCGAGGTGCGAATCGCCGTCGACCATCGTGCGGGCAACGCAACCAACGGCACAGCCCTCGGCCCCCAGGCGCTGGGCGATCGCGGCGCCGATTCCTCGACTTGCACCCGTAACCAGCGCAACCGGCATCAGGTGACCGTAGCTAGTAGCTCGTCGACCTGTTCGCAGATATAGCCGATGTGGTCGGCGTTCAGCGCGTGATAGATCGGCAGCGATAGCGCTCGGTCCATCATGCGGTCGCAATTGGGTAGCCCGCCACCAGGCTGGCGGTGCTCGATACTCGCAAAGGCTGGTTGGCGCAAGATATTGCCTGTCCAGACCATGCGAGTGCTCACGCCACGATCGTCGAGAAACTGCTGAACCTCATTGCGGCCGAGACCGAAGTCGTCGTCGAGCGTGAAACAGAACCGCATCCAGGTCGTGTCGGTTTCAGCAGTCGTCTCACCCGAGGTCAGTCCGTCGCGAGCAGCGAAGTGGTCGTTCAGCTTGGACCAGTTGGCCTGACGCTGCTCGTTAAAGCTCGCCAGCTTGTCCATCTGCACCAGACCATATGCCGCGCTCAGTTCATTCGGCTCAAAGTTGTATCCGATGGTGTCGAACACAAAGATCAAGTCATAGGGCGTCCCGTCGGCGAGTTGACCAAAGCGTTCAAGCTTTCCATCCTGGCCGTCTTCCTTTGACCGGGCATTGCCCGACTTTTTCTCGGAGCCAAACAGAAATTTCTCGGATTGGCGGCCCCATCGGCGAAGCGAAAGTGCCTCATCATAAAGATCGGGATCGTCAATGCCGACCATGCCGCCGGTTCCGCCAGCGGTCATGGCATGCGACCTCGCAAAGCTGGTGATGGTGATATCGCTGCGGGTTCCGGTGCGGGTTCCTCGCTGCCAGCTGTCGAGGACATCGGCCGAGTCCTCGACGACCGCCAGGCCATGGTCGTCTGCTACTCGACGGATCGCGTCCCAATCGGGACAGTTGCCGCAGAGATTGGGCACCAAGATCGCCTTGGTGCGAGGGCCAATCATTTCCTCGATCTGATCGGTATCGAGCTGGTAGGTGTTCGGTGTTACGTCGGCGAACACTGGCACGATCCCTGACTGCACCATCGGGGCGATATCGGTGGAGAAACACAGTGGCGAGGTAATGATCTCATCGCCGCGCTCGAGGTGCAGCAAATCGATAGCGATGCGTAGCGCTGAGGACCCCGAGTTCACCATCATGCCGTAGGTCTTCGACAACAGCTCGGCAGTGCGGCGTTCGAGGGTCTCGGTTGCCTCGCCGATATCGAGCGTCGGATTGTTGCGCATGACCGCTACCACGGCCTCGATCTCTCGCTCGTCCCCGATTGCGCCAGATGGTGGAAGTTTCATGGCGGGTACCGTAGCACTAACTATGACCCATAGTTAGTGCCTACTCGCCATCACACCTACCCTTGAGCACGTGCCCACGAAAAGCCGCCGCTTATCTCGTCAATCCATCGTCGACCTCGCGATTGGGATAGCTGACGAACGCGGTCTCCCGGCGGTTACGCTCGCGAACATCGCGGTTGTGGCCGAGTGCAAAGCGCCCTCGCTGTACAACCATGTTGACGGCCTCGACGATCTCCTCGACGAACTCTGCCTTGCCGCCACCGCCGATTTCGCGAACGCGCTGCGGGACTCCGTGATTGCAAAAGTCGGACCAGACGCATTGACGTCCTACGCACACGCGTGGCGCAGATACGTGCTCGCCAAGCCAGGCCGCTACCAGGCGACCCTCCGGCCGATGCCGGGTCGAAGCGACGAACATGGCGCAGCAACCGCCGGAATGACGATTCCTGCAGGCTCGATGCTTTCGACGCTCGGTATCCCCGACGCCCGCCTCGACGATGCGGGCCGGGCGTTGCGCAGCGGCTTGCACGGGTTTTCGCACCTTGAGCTGACCAACAACATCGGCCCCGATTCAGAGTCGAGCTTCGCGGTGGTCGTCGAGGTTCTCACCGCAGGCCTACTCGCACTCGCTGACTAGACGCTAGGCGCATTGGCGGACCTAACCTGCCGCTTCGGCGATCACCAACGCACCGATCGCTGCGGTGCGCGCAGCGATACTGGTCACCGAGTCGTACTGCGGCAGGTCGCCGCTGAGATCTTCGTTGAAGTAGACGTCCGATGCTGAAGCGAAGGGCTCAGGAAGGTCGTCGAAACCAATCATCACACCCAGCAGCCCGGCCGCAGTGGTGATGTTGTTGTCGGCATCCCAACCAGCGAGACCCGCAATGTTGATGGTTTCGCGCAGATCACCTTCACCGTAAAGCAGCGCCATAGTTGTGACAGCGAAGTTGACTCGGCTTGCCCACCACGCGGGGTCGGTGTCGTAGTTTTCGCGAATGAGCCGTCGGGTGGTGCGCCAGTCGGCGTGTTCGGTGTGCCAGTCCGCGACGTTGTCGTAGATGGCGGCGACCTCTGAGTTGTCCGGCGTGGCCGCTCGGGCTGAGGCAAGAATCTCAGAAAGGCTGCTTGTCACAAACGCCTCGGCGTAAAGGTGGGCATAGAAGGCGCTTGCTTCAACTGCTGGTCCGCGATTGGTGACCCTAGCGAATCTCGTTGCCCGGCTTCGTGCCACGGCTGGCAGCCCGGGCGAGATCAAACCGAAGAGCTCGGTTTCGAGTTGCGCGTCCATCGACCAGGCCGCGTCGGGATTGTTGGCAGGGTCGCCCGTAGCGGGAGGAATCAACCCATCGTCCATCAGGTCGCGCGCTGCTCGCGTCGCCACCCAAATGTCGCCGTTGAGGTGGTCGACCCACTCGTCGCGAATTTGGGCATACGTCGGATCGATGCCGTGGGTCTCCATGATGTGCAGATCGAGCCATTCGACGTGGGTGTCATCGTCGGTCGACCATTCGTCGAGGAGAACAAGATCGATCGAATCCCCCGGGCCCGGTTCGTCGAGCCAAATCCCCTCGACCGGCAGGCCCGAATGGTTCGCCACCATGATCACCGCCCAAGCACCGTGCACCCGATCGAGGTAGTCGGCCTCGTCATACTCCGGGGTCGCCGTAGATCCGCACGATGTCAACAGCGCACCAAGTAGGAGAACTATCGCCGGTACTCTGAAGAGGTGGCCAAGATCCTGTTTGCTCACCCCCTCTTCCTAGCGAAGAACGCTGACGAAGCGGCAGCGTCGAGCCCGTACTTTCCCCTTGGCCTGCTCTACCTCGCTGGTTACGTGCGCGAACAGGGTCATGAGGTCGCCATCTTCGACGGTACGTTCGAAGCTGATGAGTCGTCGTTCCGCGTTGCGCTCGACGAACACCGACCCGATGTCGTTGGCATCTCGGCATTGCTGCCGACACGAGAGATGGCGTTGACGTTGGCATCGATGGCGGCTGAGGCTGGTGCGGTGGTTGTCCTTGGCGGCCCCGACCCAACGCTGTCACCGCAGACGTACCTCGCAGCCGAATCGGTTGACGTTGTTGTGCACCATGAGGGCGAACAAACCATCGCCCGTCTGCTCGACTTGGTCGACGTCGGTGCCCTCGATCTTTCGACGCTTCGCGAAGAACCCGGCGTGGCGTATCGGGCCGACGAGCGGGTGACTATCAACGAGCCGCGCGCTCCCATCGCTGATCTCGACACGCTTCCCTTTCCGGCCCGTGATCTGATCGATATGGACCGCTACCTCGAGTCGTGGCAGAACGATGCCGGCTACTCGTCGATGACCATCTCGACCACCCGAGGATGCCCTTACGGCTGTGACTGGTGCAAAGAAGCGGTGCATGGCGATGGGTTTCGCCAGCGCTCACCCGAGAGCGTCGCCAAGGAGATGAAGCTTCTCAAGAGCACCTACAACATCGACCGTCTGCGGATGGTCGACGATGTCGACGCTATCGATCGAAGCTGGCTCGAGCAGTGGGCCGAAAAGGTCGAAGCCGGTGGTGCGGCGATTCCGTTCGAAGCGCTCAACGATCTGCAACGCCAAGACATACCGCTGCTGGACGTGCGCGACAGCCTTTGAAGTCGCCGCAACGTTTTTCTCCCCACCGTGAGTGGGGATCTGCACTCGCCGCCGCTGGAAGTCGAGGCGACGCCCGATGAACTTCTTTGACGCAGGGTCGCCCTACCTCGGGCATCCGCTGCTGACCCCAGAACGGACAGCCGAAGAGATCGACGTGCTCTTCGGCCTGCTGGCCGACGGAGGGCAAGGCAGCGATTTGCTGCCGATGCAGGTCGTCGATATCGGCTGCGGGTTTGGGCGACACGCAATCGAGTTGGCCCGTCGCGGCCATAGCGTTGTCGGCATCGACCCGTCGGAAACCATGATCTTAGAAGCAGGGATCGACGAGGTCGGCGCTCGATCGAGCGATCCAGCCGACGGCGCGCTGCGCTTCGTTCAGGGCACCGCGGCAGCGCTTGACGATGCGGTAGGCCGGGCGTCGGTTGACCTTGCGTTATGTCTATTCACCACCTTTGGCCAGCTGGCCAGCCGTCAAGACAGCGGAGCGGCAAGCACCACCGATTTGTTGCGCCATGTGCGGGCTGCGCTCAAGCCCGGCGGCGTTCTCGTGCTCGAAGTGCCGGAGCGTGCCCGAGCCATAACACTGTTGGTCGAAACGGAGCAGCTCGGCGCAACAACGGTTACGCGAAGTATCGAATACCGCGACGCAACCACAATTCTGCACGAACACTTCGAGACCCCAAACAAAACGTTCGATCTCGGCTACCAACTCTTCAGCAGCGACGAGCTCGCCACTCTGGTTGAACGGGCCGGCTTTACTGTGATGTCCCTACGAGACAGCGCCTTGGTGCCGCCCCCGCCGACGTTTATGACCCTGCTCGCTGTGGTGCCGTAGTCGGCGATGCTGCCCGACTGGGTCACGGCCGACGTGGTGGGGCAGCTCACCCGTGGAACCATTCTGACCGTCGCCATCACGATGGTGACCGGTGCCGCAGCTTTCGCCGTCGGACTCGCCGCTGCGACGTCGCGCCACGAAGGCAGGGGGGTGTTTCGGGTCTTGGGCACGGCGTTCGTCGAGGTGTTTCGCAATGTGC
The DNA here is from genome assembly GCA_938015295.1 of uncultured Acidimicrobiales bacterium. Taxonomy (GTDB): domain Bacteria; phylum Actinomycetota; class Acidimicrobiia; order Acidimicrobiales; family SHLQ01; genus CALLQB01. The sequence goes on along the minus strand of CALLQB010000023.1, from coordinate 135,348 downwards.
CGGCGCTGATTCAGATCATCTTCTTTGCCTTTGCTGTGCCCAACGTCTTTTCGGCCAGCGCCCGAAGGAATCTGTTCTTCGACAACATTGTCGTCGACGCCGTGGGCACCGTTACCCGTGTGCCGATTCCGTACTATCTGGTCGCTGCTTCACTGGCGCTAGTGCTGAACACGGGTGCGCACCTCGCCGAGATCATCCGCTCAGGAATGATGACGGTTCCGTCCGAACAGGTGGAGGCCGCGAGGTCGCTGGGCGCCAGCAGGTTCGCTGCCTGGCGCACGATCACCGCGCTCGGCGGTGTCCGGTCGGCGTTTCCCGCAATCTCGACACGACTGATCCATCACCTGAAAAACACGGCGCTGGTGTCGTTTGTGAGTGTGCCCGACCTGTTTCAAGTCATTCAAGGGTCGATCAACAAAACGTTCAGAGCAACGGAGTTTCTGGTGCTCGCCGCCGTGATGTACCTCGTGTTGTCGGCGGTGATGACCATCGGCCTGCGTGCAATCGAAAACCACCTTGGGCGAGGCCTCGAGATACGGCGGGAACTCGGTGTCTGACCAGCTCGAGTTTCTCGTCACGAACCTCCCAAATCTGCTCTGGGGGTTCCCCGGTCGACGCCCCGGGGGACTCTTGATGAGCCTTCTCCTTGCCGTGGTTAGTGTTGGGGTCGGCTTTGTTGTCGCCGTCATTGTGGGAGTTGGTCATCACTCGCGGTACGCGATGATTCGCTTGGCGGCCAGGTCGTACGTGTGGGTCATTCGCGGCATCCCACTGATCGTGCTGCTCTTTTTGTCGCTGCAGTTGTTTGGTGCCGGCATCGTCACTGCGGCATTTGTCGCGTTGATCCTCTACAGCAGTTCGTACCAGGCCGACATTATCCAGACCGGAATTGCCGCGATTCCCCAGCAACTCATCGACGATTCCCGCCTTCTTGGGGCGAATCGCTGGCAGGTTCTGACGACGGTGAGCCTGCCGTACAGCCTCCGAGTGATGCGCCCTGCGCTGGAAGGTCAGGCGATCACGGTCTTTAAAGACACGTCGGTGGTTGTGGTCCTCGGCGTCGCTGACTTAACCACCAACGCGCGGATCGCTCTCGGTGGAGACGTCAAGAATTCTTCGTACTGGGTCGCCACCTACTTGCTCGTGGGAACTATCTACTTCCTGGTGGCGTTTGGTTTCTCACAGGCATCGGCTCGTCGAGCTGCGCGTCTGCCCGGATGAAATATTCCGAACCGTCAATGGGTTCCCGGTACTTCGTGTCGCTGGGCTAGACCCGACACATACAACACCTGACCGACTACATCCGAGAAAAAACTGCACTAATGATGAGCAATACAAATCCGAAATCGTGGAGACGGTACCTAACGTTGCTCTTCGCCTCGCTGCTTTTTCTCGCAGCCTGCGGAAGCGATGGGGGATCGGCGTCGTCGGTTCTTGACGACGTTGAGGAAGCGGGCACGATCCGAATCGGGGTTCGCAATGACAACCCGCCCATGAGTTTCATCGACGACGCTGGCGACTGGATTGGTTTCGATCTCGAACTCGCCCAGGCCGTTGCTGACGAGATGGGACTCGAGGCTGAATTCGTACCGGTCGACGGCACCACTCGCATCACCTTCCTCGAGAGCGGCGAAGTCGATATGTCGGTTGCGTCGATGAACCACACACGGTCCCGCGATGAAGCCATCGACTTCAGCATCACCTATTTCTGGGACAACCAATCCTTCCTCGTTCGCACCGGCAGCTATTCGAATATTGACGAGCTTTTCGGTCAGACCGTTGCAGCGAATGCTGGCAGCTCGGTTATCGATTCGTGGAACTCTTACGTGGCCGAAGCTGGCGGGGCGGCCTCGGAAATCGTTGAGTTCGACGACAAACTCGCTGCCATGGAGGCGCTGCGTAGCGGCGCTGTCGAGGGATACAGCGAAGACAACATCACCCTTCTCTCGCTGGCGGCAGGCGACCCAGAACTCACACTCCTGCCGGGAGGCCACAACCCGGTGCAGTTTGGCATTGGCGTGCCAGAGAATGATTCGCAGTGGCGTGACAGTGTCAACCTCGCCCTCCAAGAAGTGTGGAAGTCTGGCGAGTTCCAAGAGCTCTACGACCACTGGTTTGTCGACGAGGGGCGAATCATCGATCTGCCCCTTGGTGGCCAAATGGAGATCTGGCCCTGATATCGGTCGAGTTCCGCTCGGTTCACAAGTCGTTTCCCGCTGCGGGAATCGACGCTGTCACCGACTTTGATCTCGCGATCGAACCGGGCGAACTCGTGGCGATCCTCGGACCATCGGGCTGCGGCAAGACAACGCTCCTTCGTCTTGCCGCCGGACTGATCGAGCCCGACCGCGGCGATATTGCCTTCAACGGCGCCTCGGTTTTGGCAGTGCGGCCCGAGGACCGAGGGGCGGTGATGGTCTTCCAGAATCACGCATTGTTCCCCTTTCGAACGGTCGGAGAGAACGTGGCGTATGGCCTCAAGGTCAACAAGTCGATGAGCAAGATCGCAAAATCCGAACGGCCAGCGCTTGTCGCCCGAGCGCTTCAGGCGGTGCACCTTGGCGGGTTCGAACGCCGCTGGCCGGGCGATCTGTCGGGTGGCCAACAGCAGCGGGTTGCTCTCGCCCGGTCGATTGTTGTTGAACCGAAGGTTCTGTTACTCGACGAACCGTTGAGTTCTCTCGATCCCGAACTGCGCGTCGAGGTACGGGACACGATTCGTGACGTACAACGAAGCGCCCAAATCACCACACTGATGGTTACCCACGACCGCGACGATGCCCTGGCGGTGGCCGATCGAGTAGCGGTTGTTCTCGATGGCACCTTGCGTCAGGTCGGCGAACCCCAGCAGGTGTTCGCCGAGCCGGTTGACGAGGAAACTGCCAGGTTTCTGGGCGTTGCGCAATGATCCCCGGGTGGAATCTGGCGCTAGCCCGAGTGCTCATGGGGCTGCTGTGGCTGTACTCGCTTCGATGGAAGCTTCCGCCTGATTTCGAATCGTCGACAGAGACACCGCTTCGAGAATGGTTGGAACTCGAAGTGGAGCACGCGGCGTTTGGTTTCTATGGAGACCTCATCGACTCGTTGGTGCTGCCCAACTTCATGCTCTTCGCTTGGCTCATCTTTCTCGCAGAGCTGGCCGTTGGCCTCTCGCTACTTCTCGGGGCCTTCACCCGAACCGGGGCCGCAGTCGGCCTCATGCTCTCGCTCAACTTGCTCGTCGGTCTCTTTGAAGTCCCGGGCGAATGGCCATGGAGCTACATCTTGATGGCTATGTGGCACGGCACCTTGCTGATGTCGAACGCCGGGCACGTCTGGGGTCTTGACGGACTCCGAAACTCTCGAAAGGAAACGCAATGACTGAGACAGATTCGCAGCAAGGCACGCTCGGGGTAGCGATTCTTCGCATCGTTCTTGGGCTGACCATCTTGTTCACCTGGTGGGGAAACATCAGCGACGACTTCTACACCGCGGATGGACTCCGAGGATTCTTCGATTGGGTCTTCCTCTCCGCCGAGGACGGCGGCAACGGCAGCTCCCTCTCCTTTATCGAATCGATCATCGACAACACGGTTCTTAGGGCCGCCGGATTCTTTGGTTTGCTTCAGACGATCGCGGAGGGCCTCATTGGGCTTGGGTTGCTGATCGGCGGCTTCACCCGACTGGCAAGCCTGCTCGCGTTGCTGTTTTTCTCAGGTCTATTCCTCACCTACTTCGGTGGCGAAGAGTGGATCTGGACCTACGTCGTGTTGATGGCCGCATCGCTGACCGTCTTTCTTAACTACGGTGGCCGCATGCTCGGAGTCGACCAATTGCTCGCCCGGTCTCGTGGTGAGTCGCCTCTCGGAATGCTTTGGTAACGGGTGTTGACCCAGCTCATCTTTCTGGCGACAGCGGCGCTGTACGTCGCGGCTTCAACGCTGCTTTTTGTCTTTGGCGCAAACCTGATCCGGTTTGCAGTGCTTGTCTGGCGAAAGGGCCCGGTGCGCCGCGACACCGTCGAGACTGTGAGCGAAAACGACCTGCCGCTCGTGACGGTGCAGCTGCCTATCTTCAATGAACTGTATGTAAGCCAGCGGGTCATCGAGGCCGCCTGCGCCCTCGATTACCCGGCGCACCTTCTCCAGATCCAGGTGCTCGATGACAGCGACGACGAAACGAAGGTGCTTGTTGCACAAGTGGTAGAGCACGCCCGGCAGCGTGGCATCAACATCGTGCATCTGCACCGCACCGATCGCAAAGGCTATAAAGCCGGAGCGCTCGCCGACGGCCTCCGCACAGCGACCGGTGAGTTCGTCGCCATCTTCGATGCCGACTTCGTGCCGCCAGCCGATTTCTTGCGTCGCACCGTGCCCCACTTTGCGAAGAGCGACATCGCCTTCGTACAAGCGCGATGGGGCCACCTCAACCGCAACTTCTCGTGGCTGACCCGGTTGCAGGCGTTGGCGATCGACGGGCACTTCCTTGTCGAACAGTCGGGTCGGGGCCTTCGCGGCTACTGGTTCAACTTCAACGGCACCTGCGGGATCTGGCGTACGTCGGCAATCGCCGATGCCGGAGGCTGGACAGCCGACACCCTCACCGAGGACCTCGACCTGTCCTACCGGGCGCACCTCAAGGGATGGCGCGGCCACTACCTCGCAGATCTGATTGTGCCCGGCGAACTGCCTGCACATGTCAACGGCTTCCGGCGCCAGCAGCACCGGTGGGCTCGAGGCTCGATGGAGTGCGCCGTACGACTGCTTCCGCAGGTTTGGCGATCTAACGCGTCGCGGGCCACAAAGTTCCAAGCGTCTGTGCATCTTCTGTCCTACGGCATCCACCTCCTGTTGCTCCTCTTGACCCTGCTCTACCCCCTGGTAGTGCTCGCTAGTGCTCGCTTCCCGGGTTTCAGCACCCTGTTTGGGTTTGGCTACCTGTTCGCCCTCACCTCGTTCGCTCCCGGCATCTTTTTCGTGGCGGGACAACGACAGGCGGGCCGTAGTTGGCTGAGAGAGTTGGGACGCATCGGCGTTGTCACCGTGTTTGGCTCTGGGCTGATGGTCAACACCGCTCGCGCTGCGCTGCAGATCTTCACTCGGCCAAACCCTGAGTTCGAACGCACGGCGAAGTTTGGCATTGAAGCCGAAACCGGCGGCGCCGCATCGTGGACCGAGAAGCGTTACCAGAAGACCATCGACTCCATTGTCTTTGTCGAGTTTGCCCTCGCCGCGTACAGCGCACTGTCGGCCGTGCTCGCGTTCCAGCAACGCAACTGGGGCATCTTCATCTACGCGGTGATCTTTGGACTTGGTCTGTTTGCGGTCACCGTAACGACCGCGTTGCATGCGTGGGCGGTGCATCGACATGCTGATCGGCGTCGAGTTGTTGTTGCGAGTGAGCAGGCAACCTGGCAGGTGCCAGTACCATCAGCTAAGTGAAACATCGACTGACGACCGGAAGTGGACGAGTCGTCGCAATCATGGCGAAGCGGCCTGAGCCGGGCCGGACTAAGACCCGCCTGAGCCCGGCCCTGCCAGCCCAAGTCGCCGCCGACCTGTACGAGTGTTTGCTTCGCGACACGATCGAGCGGCTGCAGAAGCGAGCTGACTGTGAAGTGGTGATCGCCGTCGATTTGCACGACTCGATCGCGTACTTCAACGAGATTGCCCCAGGGGTCAAGCTGGTCGAACAGGTCGGGCCAACGCTCGGACACCGACTCGACGCGGTCCTCTCAGAACTACTTGCCACGGGTTACAGCCAAGTGTTCGCTATGGGCAGCGACAGCCCTGACTTTCCCGCCGGGCACCTGCAAACTGCGTTTGCCGACCTTGATCGTCCAGGGGTCGACGTGCTGCTTGCACCAAGTTCTGACGGTGGCTATTGGCTCATTGGCTGGAAGAAGCAGTGGTCGCCGTTGGTCACCGATATCGAGATGTCGACACCTACCGTTTTCGCCGACACCGTCGCGTTGGCAAACGAGCTGGGGGCGCGAATTGTGCGCGGGCCCGCCTGGCATGACGTCGACGTGCCAGAAGATCTCGAACGCCTTCGTTCGTCGATCAATCATTCGGTAACGCCGCGCACTGCTCGGTTCGTGCAACAGCTGCCGTGAGTGCGTTCGACCGAGTTGCGGCAGTGGTTCCGGCGCTCAACGAAGAAGGAAACATCGGCGCCGTGGTTGCTGGTCTCCGCCTAGCCGGCGTCGATCGAATCGTCGTCGTCGACAATGGTTCGACCGACAAGACCGCGTCGGAGGCCGCGGCAGCCGGCGCAAAGGTTGTGCACGAACACCGGATGGGTTACGGACAGGCGTGCCAGACAGGTAGCGAGGCAGCGCTCGACGACGGAGCCGAGTTCCTGGTGTATATCGACGGCGACCAGAGTTCTCGGCCCGGCGAGATCGACGATCTGGTGCAGCCACTTCTCGACGACACTGCCGACCTCGTGCTCGGGTCGCGGGTGCTCGGCACTCGCGAGCGGGGAGCGATGGGAGCTCATCAGCGTTTCGGCAATTGGCTCACTGCGGCACTGATGCGACGACTGTATGCCATCGACGTCACCGACCTTGGGCCCTACCGGGCGATCCGAGGCGACCTCCTTGTTGCACTGAACATGCGTGAGATGACCTTTGGCTGGCCAACCGAAATGATGGTGAAGAGCGCCAAGCGCGGCTCACGAATCGTCGAGGTGCCGGTGAGTTGGGACCGGCGCGGGGCCGGGGAGTCGAAAGTAAGCGGCACCTTGAAGGGGTCGATGCTGGCTGGCTACCACATCCTCGGCGTCACCCTGCGTAACGCCCGGGGCTAAATCGTATGCAACGAGTTGTCGGTGCGGTCGTGGTGGCCACGATTTCCACGGTGTACCCCGGCTTTTTGATCGGCGCCTTGTCGGTGCAGGTCAGCAAGGACTTTGGCGTCAGCGACGCACGGTACGGCTGGTTTCTCGGAGGATTCTTTCTCAGCGCCGCGGCAGGCTCGCGTCTGCTCGGTGGAGTTGTCCAACGGGTCGGCCCGAGACGGCAGATGACTGCCGCCTTACTCGGTACGGCCATCATCAATATGGTCATTGCGCTCTGGGTGTCGTCGTTTTGGGCTTTGATCGCTGCGCTGGCTATGGCCGGACTACTGAATGCGGCATGTCAGACAGCGGTGAACCTCGCGCTGGCCCGAGCGCGACTCGAACGACTCGGGCTGGCGATCGCTATAAAACAGTCAGGCATGCCGACCGCTTCGCTGCTGAGCGGCTTGGCGGTGCCACTGGTCGCCCTGACGGTTGGCTGGCGGTGGGCGTACGTTGGGGGCGCAATCTTCGCCCTCGTCGCACTGGTGGTGGTGCGACAGGAAATCCTTGAAGACCCTCACGAAAACGCTGGCGTTGCCGGATCGGCTTTGCCGCATGAACCTCCGGTGGTGGTCTCAAGCCGCAGGGCGCTGTTCTTGGCTTCGGTATGCGCAATGTTTCTCGCATTTTGTGCCGGAGCACTCAACGCGTGGACCGTCGCGTCGGGAGTCGATGCAGGCATCAACGAAGGGGTAGCGGGCCTCCTGTTGAGTGTGGGAGCCGCATCGGGCATCGTGCTTCGCCTGGTTTCGGGTTCGATGGTCGACACGATGACCGCCCGCCCCTTCCGAGTCGCCGGACTCACCGTCCTCGTCGGCGCCGCCGGCATGGCTCTGTTGAGCGTACGACTGCCCGGAACCCATATGGTCGCTACCGTTCTTGCGTTCGCTGGCGGGTGGATCTGGCCCGTGTTCACCAACTTCGGAATCATTCGGACGAACCAGGCGGCGGCAGGCACCGCTACGGGAGTAACCCAGACCGGGGTCTATCTCGGTGTATTCAGCGCCCCGGTAATCACCGGCTGGTTGATTGACACAGCTGGCTACACCGTGATGTGGAGTGTCGTTGCTGCTAGCGCTCTTGTGGGCTCGGCCGTCGCGTTGCTGGTGGCCGACGAGTTCTAGGGGCCGAGGACCCCGGACTCGCGCATGTTGGCGATGGAGTCAGCGGTGTAGCCGAGTTCGGTAAGCACTTCGTCGGTGTTGGCCCCAAGGCTCGGAGCGCTGGTTGGGGCGACCGCCCGGCCACCGCCGAACTTGACCGGCGGAAGCGCTTCGAGTCTTTCGCCTGCCGGGCCGTCGAGCAGGTGAGCCAGGGTTTCGTTATGTGCGATCTGCTCGTCGCCGGCAACGTTGTCGAGATCGACCACCGCCGCACCAGGCACATCGTTTGCCCGCATGCGTTCTAACGCTTCGGTCGTGGTCAGATCGCCGACGACGGCCGCGAAATCTGCCGACAACTCGGCCTGGTTAGCTTCGCGGTCTTCAGGCGTCGCGTATCTCGCGTCGGTCAACCACGACGGGTTAAAGGCTTGGCACAACGGCGGCCACGAGCGATTCCCGTTGGGAATCATGGCAATGAATCCATCACGCGTGGCGACGACGTCGTAGGCGAGCGAGAAATGCGGACTGTGATGAACGTCGTCGCTGAGAAGCGCGCGGTCCATCATTCCGTCCGGCCAGAAAAACCACAGCCCAACGTCGAGCATCGCGAGTTCGACATGCTGTCCGCCGAGACCACGCTCGCGGGCAAAAAGGGCAGCGGTGATTGCCTGACTGACCGTGAGTGCAGTGACCTTGTCGATGACAAACTGACGAATGAGTTGTGGCTTGTCGGGCTTCGACCCTCCGCCGCTGCCGAGACCCTGAAGTGAGGCGATGCCCGTCATCGCCTGAATGACGTAGTCATACACCTTCTGGTCGACCTTTGGCCCCGACGACCCAAAGCCCGATACCGACACATAGATGATGTCGGGGTTGATGGAACGAAGCTGGGCTTCGCCGACTCCCATTCGTTCGGCTGCGCCGGGCCGGAAATTCTGGAGAAAGACGTCGGCTGTTGCACAGAGGGCGAGGAGCGCCTCGAGACCGGCCTCGGTTTTTGTGTCGAACGTGACCGACCGCTTGCCGTGGTTGACACCGTTGAATACCGCGGAGATGTCATCCCGGCGGCTGCCGATGGCTCGAAGCCGGTCGCCAACCCCGTCGGCGAGTTCGACCTTGACGACGTCGGCGCCCTGCTCGGCAAGAATCGCACCCGCCAGTGGTGCCGAAATCATCTGCGCCGCCTCGACAACCCGAATGCCGGCGAAGGGTTTCGATGTTGACGGTTGTTCGGTCATCTATTTGCCAAGCTTTGAGAAGTCGGGTGGTCGTTTCTCCGCGAAGGCGGTCATCGCCTCGATGTTCTCCGGCGAGCCCATCAACACCTTGAAAGCGTTGTCCTCACGCGACCGTGCCGCTCGAATCTCGGCCCTGAAGGGTTCGGCAATGACCCGTTTGGATTCCATCAGAGAGTTCAGAGGCTTAGAGGCAAGAACCTCGGCGTGTTCGATCGCGGTTTGCAGCAGGTGATCGGGTTCGCAGATTGCAAAGACAAGGCCCATGTCTTTGCACTGTTCGGCGCTGAACCACTCGGAACTCATCAGCATCCATGAAGCGTTCTGGCGGCCGAGTAGCTGCGGGAACAAAAAGCTGCTGCCCAGCTCAGGTGCCACACCGAGGGTCGTAAACGGGCATTTCAGACGAGCCGTGGTCGACATGAACACCAGGTCGGCGAAGCCGAGAATGGTGACACCGAAGCCCAGGCCGATGCCGTTGACTGCGCAGATCAGGGGTTTCGGGAACTCGACGAGCTGATCGGCAAGCCCCGAGAAGCTGTGCTTGCCTCGCTCGAGTGTGCCGCTGGCGCCCATCGCCATTTCGATCACGTCTTGGCCGGCCGAGAAGCTGTCGCCGCTGCCGGTGAAAACAACAACCGATACCTGGCTGTTCTCAGCAGCGTCGATGAGTGCTTCGGCCACGGCATCCCACATGGCTTCGTTCATCGCGTTCTTGGCCTGGGGCCGTTGCAGTTGGATCGTGCGAACCCGGTTTGCGTCGGTGATCTGTACCAAAGGGCTGACGTCGCTCATGGCGAACAGTATTACCAGTTCAATGGCAGCAAACACGATTGTTCACGCAGTGCCCCCGGTGGGATTCGAACCCACGACCAATGGATTAAAAGTCCACTGCGCTAACCAGACTGCGCCACAGGGGCAGAGTGATGGTATCGCCCCCGAGGGAAAAACGTCACGCCCGCCGGTCGAAGATGGCGAGCAATGTTGGACTCACCGCAGCGATGACAAAAGCATCGGCCGGGCGAACAACTTCGCCGGTGAGAACTCCCGACTTCAACCGCTTCGTCATCTCGAGATGTACAGCAGCGCTATCTTGCGCAGGAACAATCTTTAGCGGCTTGAGTACCGCGCGCGAGATGGTGAGATCGATGATGTCGGGGCCCACGTCTCCGGTGACGTGCACGCGGCGAAGATGGAAGGCGATGGAGAGTTTTGTCGCTCCGAGGGGCATGATCCCCTCGAGTTCTTGGTTGCCGAACAGACGACCCCGTGCGGTGAGTTCGACTTTGCCGCTGTCGATTGAGCCAGCGATGACCGATCGTCGAGCTAGCCACGCTTCAGATTGCATCGTGACGGTATGGGGACCGACAGTTCCCGAGATGATGGTCTCGGCAAAGGGTTTCTTCGTTATGTCAATCGCCACCGAGAGCACTCCCGCATTTTAGGGCCGAACTTGAGCGAAATGAGCCACATGATCCATTGATGACTGTTTCTCAACGATCCACTCTGGGGCTTGTTCGTTTCTGCAATTCCTGAAATTCCCCCACAACCCCACATCAAGAAGGAACACTATGAAGAACGCATCGTTGAAAAAGTTGGCTGTGTCTCTCACCGTCGTAGCAATGCCCGTATTCGCAACCGTCCCTGCGCAGGCCGCCTCCGACGGGGCAACCTGCCAAGGATTCGCTGTAACAGTTGACCTTGGTGCAGGCGATCAGCCGACCGACGGACCCGACGTCATCCTCGGAACTGCCGGAGACGATGTCATCTTTGGTCTTGGAGGCAACGACCTCATCTGTGGCCTCACCGGTGACGACCGTATCTGGGGCGGCGAAGGCGACGACCTCGTGCAAGGCGGCCGCGGCGATGACCGTGTCGGTGGCGGCGAAGGCGACGATAAAGTCTGGGGCGGCTCGGGCAACGACGAAGTCTGGGGCGGTCGTGGCAACGATGTTGTCTACGGTGGCGCAGGCCATGATCTCGTTATTGGTGCGGCTGGCGACGATATCGTCTTTGGCGGCCGTGGCCGCGACGACATCCGCGGCAATGGCGGCAAGGACATGCTCTGGGGTGGCCACGGTGCAGACAAACTTGTCGGTGGTCCCGGCCTAGATGACATCCGTGGCGGAACGAGTGTTGATCACTGCATGCTTGATGCCCGTGAGATCCCGACCGCTCATCACTCGTGCGAGCTGACTTCCTAGTTCGTTAGTTGGCATCGGCGAACGCTACGGCGCCGCCACCTGCTCGCTTCGCTTGATACATCGCTGTATCGGCTTCGGCCATCAGGACATCGATGCCCACCGACCCTGGGGCACGAGTGAGCCCCACGCTTGCTCCAACCTGAGCGGTGTGCGGTTCAATTCGAATTGATTCAGACGCAGTGGCCACCAGCCTTTCGGCAAAGGTGGTCATTGCGTCGAGATCGTTTTGGGCCGAGAAGACAACCGCCATTTCGTCGCCGCCCATTCGAGCGAGCAACGCGCCGTCGGGAAGCGCTTTCTCGAAACGTTTGGCGATGACCTGAAGCACCCGGTCGCCAGCTTCATGGCCGAGCGTGTCATTGACCTCTTTGAAGCCGTCGAGGTCGAGAAAGATCACGCCGAGTTCATCGGGCTGTTGGGCGTTGGTAAGTGTCTCGATGGCAGCAAAGAGTCCGCTGCGGTTGAGTAACCCGGTTAGCGGGTCGTGATTGGCCCGAAACTCGAGCTCATTCGACCAGTCCTCGAGCGCTTTGTGGACCCGGGCGTTTTCGAGCGATGTCGAGCCTGACGCGGCGAGCACGTTGATCGCCTCTTGCTCGGCGGGGCCAAGTCGGCTGGTCTCGCTTGACCAGACACGCAGAACGCCGTCGTCTCGCCGATGGAGGGGCACGGCCACAACGAAGTCAAAGCCGGTGAGGTGTGCCTCTTGGAGCTCTTCTTGGTTGTCGGTTCGCAGCGTCGCCATCGTTTGGGATTCGACAGCTCGGTCGAGAAGCACATCGGTTTGTTGTTCTAGCGGTTGGCCTTTAGCGCGCTGGAGTCGCCACGCTCCCTCGACGTGCCGCCAGAGCTCGGCGCGGTCAACGCCAAGTGCCATGAGTTCTTGAATGAGGTCGCGTTCTACCGATGCAGGGTCGGGGAGTGCCACCAGACGCCGGCCGGCTTGTGCGGATGCCCGCAGCCGGGTGGCGGTGTGGCGGGCGAGGCGCCGCTCGTCGTTGGCCCGGCGCAACGAATCGGCGAGCCGTGTCGACCAGAAACCAATGGGCAGCCCGACCAGCGCCGCGGCGAGGAGCTGCTGCAGACCAGTGGAGAACGAAGCGGCGAGTTCGCCACCCAGGCTTGGATAGAGCGAACGAAATGTCAGGTATCCGGCTGATACCGCAACCCAAGTCAGCAGACCGGCGGTGTTCGAGTGCAAGGCGATCGCATCGAGAACTGGGACGAGCAACGCGATCCATGCAAGTGGCGTGACTACGGGGTCGAGGATAAGCACGGCTGCGATACCCAAAATGCCATCAAGCACGATTTGGCCGGCGAGAAGTTTGGACCCTCCGCGGTAGTTCTTGCCGACGAAACGCCGAGCGTTGAGCAACACGTTCGCGATCGAGGCGACAGCGAAGACAGCGCGAGTACTGCCTGGGGTGTCTGCGCCAGCATCGGCGATGAACAAGATGATCAACATGAGTACCGACAGAACAATGCGCAGCGGGACGAGGCCACGCTCGAGGTCGGCCTGCCCCATGTGTTGCTCGGCGGCGGGTGAAACGTTCACCCAGATCTATCGGCAGTCCATGGCGGTAACTTCGGCTTTAGAGAACCAATTTCGTTCATTTGGCTGCCGTTGGACCGATGGATCTGTCTATGGCTACCGGTGTTTCTCGTTTCGTGATTTCTGGCGGCGCTCCGACGGAGACATCTGGCTACCGTCGGCGGGCAGTCATCAGCGCCATTGTTTGTGGCGTTACCTTGCTTGGGCTGCTTGTTGCGGTCTTCTCGCTGATTGACGCCGCCCGGAAAGTCACCAGCGAATCTGCTGAGCTGCACGTTATCGATGGCTCTCTTCGCCAACTTGATTTGGTAAAGGCCCAAATTGCTGAGGTCGTGCTGGTCGGAGGCTTCGAGGGCGAGTCGTCTTCAGCATCGATTACGCGAGCGCGTGAGGGCCTCGACGCCCTGACCTTGCTCGTCGGCGCCGAGGACATTGGTGAGGTTGCGCCCGTTGTTGCCGCTGGTGCGGCGGTAGTTGACCTCGCCGAGCAAAAGCAGTTTCTCACGGCGCAGGAAGTTGTTGACGCCGAGTTGTTGCCGGCGTTGGACCAGGCACAGAAACTCCTGAAGGACGCGCAGACCGAGCGCCTTGCGAGCGTGCTCTCTGCAAACCAGGCGTTGCGTCGATTCGGCGCTGTGGGGGGCTTTTTGGTGGCCTTTGTGGTGCCGACAGTCGGCGTGTTCATCTTTCGTGAAATTACGCGTCGCCCGAAAGCGCTGGCCGAGGTCGAAGCCGCCTACGTGCTTGACCGTGAAGAACGCCATCGTCGAGCCTTGTTTATCGGGAGTGAAGTTCGCGCCGTGCGCGCCGACCTAGAAAGCGATTCGTTCGATCCTGACCGACTTCGTCGTCTCGATGACCTATTGCAGGCCCAAGAAGGCGAGAAGTGGACTCGTCCGCGCAAGGTCAATATCGATGATCTCATCGATGACGTTGCCGCTGAGTTGGGCCATCCGGTTGGACTCAAGATCAGTGGCAACGCTGGCGAAGCTTGGTGCGATCAGGTTGCCACTGCCGACGCCATGCGGTCGCTGCTCGGTTCGTCGTTTGATCGTGGCGCCCGTTCAGTCGAGATAGTGCTCGAACAAGACGATGGCGCTCAAATCTGGATCAGCGATGACGGTCAACCGCTTGATCGCGAGCAGGTGCGCGAACGTGTGGCCCTTGAGTTGGCTGACATTCTCATTGCAACCTCTGGCGGAAATCTCAGCTGGGGCGATGGCGGTCGATGGGCGAAGCTCACCTTGCCTGAGGTGTCGCTGGTGGCGGCCGAGGCGTGACGATTGCCCTGTTCGGCGAGGTAACTCGTCGTGTTCTTCTCGCGACTGGATTCGCATTGCTGCTCATCGCGGCCGTAGCCAACCTTCCCGCCGAGTCCGCCACGGTCTTTGTTGTTACGACAACAGAGGATCTGCTTGATCCGGTTGCGGGCGACGGCATCTGCGGGGCGGATGTCTCATCATGTTCTCTGCGCGCCGCGATCGAAGAAGCTAACGCCACTGTTGGGGCAGACGAAATTGTGTTTAACCTCGACTCGGCCGACGCTGGTTACAACACGTCGGCAAAAGTGTGGACAATTGCCCCGACCTTTCCGCTGCCATGGATAACCGACAGTGTCCGGATTCTCGGTGCGACACAACCCGACGCAGGTGGGGGCCAAGCCACCATGCTCTCGGTGAGACTTGACGGCACCTCGACAGGCGCTGGCGCTACCGGGCTGACCGTCGCAGCACCCGACTCTGAGGTGAGCGGGCTTGGGATTGGTGGGTTCAACGTGGGTATCTCGGTGGTTGTGCCCGGAACCTCCGGCGTGCTGATTCAAAACAACCAACTGGTGTCGTTTGCCGGGCAGGGCGCACTGGCAGCGGTCGGTGGAAACAACATTGGTTTGTTCCTCGAGGACTCGGACTCGACGATCGTGAACGGCAACGTGATTGGCGGGAACAACACCGGCATCGTGGTGTCGGCCAGTACTCTCAACGTGTTGACCTCGAACCGAATCGGCGTTGCTCTCGATGGTTCGCCGCTTCCGAATGCGGGAGCGGGCATCCTGCTTGAGCTTGGGTCACGCTTGAATCAGATTGGCACCGTCGCGGGACCAAACCAGATCGCCTACAACGGTGGCCCTGCGGTGACCTTGACCGCGGATGCCGGTGTGTCGAACACCATTATTTACAACGACATGTTTGCCAACGCTTTTGGTATTGATCTCGGCGATGATGGCGAGACGCCAAATGACAGTACCGATGCCGATGGCGGCCCGAACAACACGCTGAACAAGCCAACCATTTCGACCGCAGAGACCGATGGAAGCGTCACAAATCTCCGTGTTGATGTTGAGAACCCGGCAGGTAGCTACTTGTTGCAGGTCTTTGATGTCAGTGCCTTGCCGCACGCAAGCGGGTTTGGTGAAACAGGGCCGATTCTTTTTGAGGGAATCGTGTCTCACGGCGGGGGAACACAGCTTGAGGACGTGACGATAGGAAGTCCGTCGACGCTTGTCAGTGCGGTTCTGCACGAGTGCGCCGATGCCTCTTGCAGCGGACTGCTTTCGACGAGTGAGTTCTCGATGAACACTGTGGTGCAGCTCGTCTCGGTACCACCGACCACGACCACAACGACCACAACCACGACTACGACAACCACCTCGACGACCACGACAACCACAACGCCGGTGACGACGGTCGCTCCGCCAACTACTTTGGCGCCGACTACTACCACCACCACGAGCAGCTCGACCTCGACCTCGACTACGACCTCAACGCCGGTTACGACGGTCGCTCCGCCAACAACGCTCAAAGCGACTACCACCACCTCGACTACAACGGCGGCGCCTCCGACTACCAAGGCCCCGACCACCACGGCCCCGACTACAACGGCGGCGCCTCCGACCACGACGACGGTTGCGCCGACGACAACCCGTCAGCCTCCAGCAGCCACGACCACGTCGACCACCACAACTAGCTCGACAACCACGGCCGCCCCAGCCACGACGCTGCCTCCCGATACGACGCTGCCTACCGATACGACTCTGCCTCCGGATACGACGCTGCCTCCGGATACGACGCTGCCTCCCGATACGACGCTGCCTCCGACAACCACCGAAGCTCCCGAACTCGGGTTTGTTGAATCTGACACCCCAGCAACAACCGCGCCCCCAACCACACTTGCGCCCCAGGTCTTAAGCGCAGCGCAGCAAGCACGTGTGGTCGACTCGGCTCGAAATCTCTACACCCCGTCGTCGTCGACGACTAACGC
Source organism: uncultured Acidimicrobiales bacterium (assembly GCA_938015295.1). GTDB lineage: Bacteria > Actinomycetota > Acidimicrobiia > Acidimicrobiales > SHLQ01 > CALLQB01. The sequence continues at coordinate 119,174 of CALLQB010000023.1, read as the reverse complement.
CGACGCCCTCGCAACCGGGGCCGAAGACAAAACCACATCGGCATTGCCCGAAATCAACGTCATTGCGTTGGCCCTCGCGATTCTCGAACTCGTCGAAGATGCCTCGTTGCCCATGTGGCCGCTGTGGGTGCTCGTACTCGCTACCGCTCTAAGTTCGGCGATCGCGATCTTCCGAACCCGCCGACGTCAGCTCTATGAAGTGGTGGCCGCTCAGCACGTGGCGGGCCAGCGGGGGCGCTTCAATCTTCGTGTGGGCTCAGGGCCGTTCTGGGGCGTGCGCCGTCTGCGCGATGCAAGCAACGTCTCGATGACCACACGGTTCGGCAAGGGCCGTGCCGAAAGCAGAAATCTGCGGCAGATCCCACGCGCCGATTCCTAGTTGGCCACCACAATCGTCGCACGCGTCGTAAAGCTCGTCGTGGCCCAATGTCGCTTGTACGGCATGTCCATTCCGAGGTCGTACAGCGACAACCCTGCCGCTATCGAGCGCGAAATTTCCTCTGTCTGGAGAACCGACCCCAAAGACAGGTGCGCGAACTCGTCGTCGTAGCTCAGTTGCAGTCCCCGATACGTGGTGCCCCGCAGGTGGCCGAGGATATAGGCCGCGTCGATCGTGCCAACCGTCGCAAAGAGCACCCGAATCCGGTCGTCGGCGAGATGCTCAAGCATTGTCCGGTAGAAGTTCTGCAGCACTGGTTCAACCAGCCCTGAACCCTGCCGGCCTTTCCAGCTTCGACGTTCGATGTCGAGGATTCGGTCGAAGGTGGCAGCCCGGTCGACCGGCACCGGTGGCGCCGAAACGACAACGCCAGCATCGGCAGCGCGCCGCTTGATGCGTTGTAGCTCGCGTCGCCGCTTCGAGGTCTGCCCGTTTGCGTAGCGATGCAACTCAACTCTGCAACGCGTCATATCGGGCCCCTCAAACAATCGGAAGCGTTCGCCTAGCCTGTTTCGCAAGGCTGTCTCCAGCGGGCTGTCCTGCCCAAGTCCAGGAAGTACCGCAAGATCCCAATCACTGGCCCGGGCAAGAAACTCTGCGAGATCGCCGACCAACTCCTGCGGTCGGCGAGAGAGTAGTGGCGAACCAAAACCCCACATCGATTCTGGTGCCAGTAACACCGACCTGCCATCTTCCAACTCATGCAGCGAGAGCGCAACGAACCCCGCGTCGCTACGAAGCAGTACCGGTTCGGCGTTGTCTGCCCAAACCGCAAAGGACGGGCGAAGCCAATCGGTAGATGAACACACCTGGTCGATACCCAAGGTCTGCTCTACCTCTTCGTTAAACCCGTCGCCGTCATCAGCGAACAGGTCGCCGAGGTCAAGCCGGTCCATGCCCACACGCCCCCTCGATCTTTGTGCGCATGTGGTTAGCGGTCGAGGTCGGCCGGACTGTCGCCAAGCAGAAACCGGGGACCAAGCCCGAGTGTCTCGGCTCTATCGTCGGCGTTAAAGACGGCGCATCGCTCGAGTGAAAGGCAGCCACACCCAATGCAGCCGTCGAGCTTCTCGCGTAGCCTCGTCAACCCTGCGATGCGTTCGTCGAGTTCGGTGCTGAACTGCGACGCCAATCGCTGCCAGTCTTGTTCGCTGGGCGCTGAGTCTGTTGGAAGGGTCGCGAGCTGTTGTCCGATCTCGTCGAGGGTATAGCCAAGACTTTGCGCGAATCGGATGAACGAGAGACGCCGTATAGCTGCCCGTCGGAAGCGACGATGGCCCGCCTTGTTACGTTCGCTGCTAACCAGCCCGCTGCGTTCGTAGAAGTGGATGGCCGACACCGAGATGCCGACGCGCATCGCCACGGTGCCGATAGGCAGCATGTCGCTGCTTTTCTTGGATGGTGGTGGCGTCATGGCTAGCAACGTAGCCTCGCCCAATGACCTTTTCCCTTTCCGATGTGCGCGATGCCACCCCTGGCGTCGCCAATGTGGCGCATCTCAACAACGCGGGCAGCGCGTTGCCGCCAACAGTTGTGGTCGACACCATGGTCGACTTTCTCCGCCGCGAGGCTGCGATCGGTGGCTATGAGGCCAAAGCAGAGGCTTTGGATCGCCTCGAGGCTGTGTACGGGTCGATCGGCGCGCTGATAGGTGTCCCGGGCGAAAACGTCGCCGTGGTCGAGAACGCAACTCGTGCCTGGGACATGGCGGTCTACGGGTTTCCGTTCAAACGAGGCGATCGAGTTCTCACCGGTCGGTCAGAGTACGCGAGCAACGTAATCGCGCTCCTGCAACTACGCGACCGGCACGGCATCGAGATCGTGCTGATCGGCGACGATGAGACGGGCCAAATATCGCTCGAACAACTTGAGTCCGAACTGGAGGTTGGCGCGGCGATGGTGGCGCTGACCCATGTGGCAACGAGCGGCGGTTTAGTGAACCCCGCACAAGAGGTTGGACAGCTCTGTCGCCGCTACGACACGTGTTTCGTTCTTGATGCGTGTCAATCGGTCGGTCAGGTGCCGATTGATGTCGCTTCGCTTGGGTGCGATGTGTTGTCAGCGACTGGACGGAAGTTTCTTCGTGGACCGCGCGGCACCGGCTTTCTGTATGTCGCCACCGAGTGGATCGAGCGCATCGAACCGCCGTTGCTTGATCTTCATGCCGCGACCTGGACCAGCGACACGACCTACTCGATCGAGCCGTCGGCCAAACGCTTCGAAAACTGGGAAACCAACTTTGCTGGCAAGCTCGGTCTTGGCGCAGCAGCCGAGTACGCCATCGGTCTCGGCGTCGACGAGACGTGGCAGCGAGCTCAACAGCTCGGCGCACAGCTTCGCGACGCTCTGTCAGATATGGCGGGTGTCGCGGTGCACGACAAAGGGAAGGTGAAAGGTGCAATCGTCACGTTCTCGGTCGAGGGCGTCGATGCTCACGAACTCCATGCGACGTTGCAGACCGCCGGCGTGAACACGTCGGTTTCGGTGCCCGAGTACGCACGTTTTGATACCGGCGCACGAAACCTCGGCACACTGATGCGAGCGTCGCCGCACTACTACAACACCGAAGACGAGCTCGGCCGGCTTCTCGAGGTTGTACAGAGCGCCGCTGGCTAAACGTCAAGAGGTGCTGCGGCTACGAACCAAGCGCCGGTAGCCGCACCAGGAATCTTGCTCCGCCTAGCGGCGAGTCGATGACCTCGGTGGTGCCATCGAAGCGAGCAATTGTTGTTGCGACCACCGCCAGTCCCAGACCCGATCCGCCGGTGTCGCGGGTACGGGCCTCATCGAGGCGAACGAAACGTTCGAAGATGCGCTCGCGATCTTCCATCGGCACGCCGGCACCGTCGTCGTCGACCCAGAGCTCAATCCACTTGCTATCGCGGCTCGGAGCGACACCAACGGCCACCCGCGACTGGCCATGCCGCACAGCATTATCGAGCAGATGCACGATGACCCTGCTCAGTTCATCGGTTTGAGCAAGCACCCGGCCGGCAGAAACGTCGCTCTGCTCAATCGGTAGTCGCCGTTTCCGTGCCGCTTCGGCCAGTACCAACTCGTCGACGTCGACCTCCATTAGCGCCTTTTGTGCGCTCTGTTCGTCGACGCGTGCCAACGTGAGCAAGTCTTCGACGATCACACCCATGCGGTTGCTTTCGTCGAGAACCGCCTCGGCAAGATCGGGAACGGTGGTTGCCTGTGGAGCGCGCAATGCCACCTCGGCCTCGCTGCGTAGAACCGCAACCGGGGTGCGAAGCTCGTGCGACGCATCGCTGACGAACTGCCTGCGCTGCTGGTCGCCACGCTCGATGCGGTCGAGCATGCCGTTCATCGTGGTGGCCAGCGTGCCAATCTCGTCGTGTTTCCCTCTTGGATCTGGTACCCGTTGATCGAGGTTGCCCGATGAGATTTCACCGACCTGTTTGGTGATAGCCGCGACGGGACGCAGCGCCCGGCCGGTAAGGAACCACGTGGCGAGTCCTGCGAGAACCACCAGCCCAACGGTCGCCCCCCACAACACCCGACGAAGCGACGCGACCGCGTCGAGAATGTCGCCCGTCTCGACGATGAAACCGACTGCCTCGTCGTTGGCGTTGATCCGTGTTTGGTACGCGAAGGTTGCATCGTTTCGGACGCGCGGGTTCGGCTGGTCGGGCAAGAACTGCAGGAGGTTCACCGCTAGTTCGTTTAACGCGGTGGTCGGGATGATGTCGTAACTGTCGTCGGGCGAAAGTTCGGTAACGATTTCGCCAGTGAGCGAGACCGGAAACCGTCGACCGGTGAACGACTCAAGTAGCACGATGTCGTTCTTTTCTGCGCCGATCAGCCCCGCCAAATCAAAGCCCGAAGTGTCGATGGTCCTGATGCTGGTGATTGTTGCCGCTATGTCTTCGGCCTGGAAAACGTCATCGGCAAAGAGCGTGGCTTCGACATTGTCGGGCAGTTGGTCGAGATCGGTCGACTCAACCGAACCAAGCACTGCATCGGTCATGATGAGGCTGCCTCCGAAAAGCTCGTACTCCTCGAAGCGACCGTCGATGGCGTCGGACACAACGTCGTTTTCCACGAACCGCATACCGAAGAGCACACCCAGCGAGGCGAGGATAGCGGTAAGCACAACGATGGAAAGGGTGAGGCGGCCGCGCATCGAGTTCATCGATCGGCCACCATCTGGTAGCCGGCGCCCCGCACCGTCCGAAGCGACGTGGTGCCGAACGGCCGGTCGACCTTCTTGCGCAGGTAACCCATATACACCTCGATGATGTTCGGATCACCTTCGAAATCCATGCCCCAGACGACGTCGATGAGTTCTGGTTTTGGCACGACATCGGGTGAACGACGCATCAGCGCTTCGAGCAGCGAGAACTCGCGTTTGCTCAGTTCGATCGTTTCGTTGCCTCGAAGACAGGTGAGCGAACCGGGGTCGAGTACGAGGTCGCCGACCTGCAACTCGGCTGCTCGGGCAGGAGCGATGCGCCGAGCAAGCGACTGCAACCGGGCGACCAGCACTGCGTGGGAAAAGGGTTTGCGGAGGTAGTCGTCGGCGCCGAGTTCAAAGGCATCAACTTCGTCGTATTCGCCTTCCTTCGCGGTCAACATGAGGATTGGAGTCCAGATCTCTTCAGCCCGAAGCGTGCGGCACACTTCGTAGCCGTTCATGCCCGGGAGCATGATGTCGAGAATGATGGCGTCGTAGTTGCCCTCGCGAGCGCGCCAAAGCCCATCGTTGCCGTCGTGCGCAACGTCGGTATCGATGCCTTCGGCGGCCAAGCCTCGGGCGATCGATGCGGCGAGGCGGGTTTCGTCTTCGACGAGCAGAACTCTCACACCACTCAGTGTGCCCGGAACTTCCTGAGTTGAACCTGAGAACCCTCTCAGGCGATCTCAGGCTGCGCACAGCCAGGCTCGTTCAGTGTTCGAACTGCTTAAACCAACTAACCCCGGACAGAAGCGGGGGAACGAAAGAGGATGTAATGCGTACCAAGAAGATGCGAAAAAAGGTGACGACCATGATGGTGGTGTCGATGCTCTCGATGGCGCTAGCGGTAGGCGTTCCGCTTGCCACTAGTGCGCTCGATGTCGGGGTGGCCGGTGCGCAAAGCGCGGCAGCTAACGACAGTCCCTTGTCGGAACCGAGTAGCGATTCGCACCGTGTGCAGACCGTGGTCGTCGGCGAAGCCTCCGAATCTGAGGCCTCTGATTTTGACCCAACCACACTTGCTGAGCTCGATGAAGCTTTCGAGGCGTTCGATACCTGTATGGGCTTCGACGAGTTCGACGAGTTCGACGAGATGACCGAAGTCGAGCTTGGCGACATGGTGTTCTCTAGTGCAGAGAACGTGGTCGTTGTGCTCACCGCCGATGGTGAGCAGAGTATCGAACTCGGCGACGGTGCGGCCTCGGTGACTATCTCTAGCGATGGCACCGACGTCAGCGTTGAGACCACCGGTGATGTCGAGGTATCGGAAGTCTTTCCTCTCGACGCCGAGTTCGACGCTGAATTCGACGCCGAATTCGACATGCAGTATCAGGACTGCGAGCAGCATCTTCCCGGTGACGTTGACATCTTCTTCGATAGCGAGGTGGTAGCAGCCGAGTAAGACAAAAGGGGTCAGGCACTTTTGGGGTCAGGCACTTTTGGTGCCTGACCCCTTGGTAGTTCAACTTCGGGCTACGTGCTGTGGAGCGCCGGAAGGTCGAAGCCGACTTCGACGCCAGGGCCATCGGGTGAACGCACAAACGTTGAGCCGCCATGCTCCTGCACAATTTTGGCGACGATCGCGAGCCCGAGCCCTGAACCGGTTGTCGAGCGGGCCGACTCGGTTCGGAAAAATCGGTCGAACACTCGCGCACGATCGGCTTCGGGTATCCCAGGACCACTATCTCGTACCGACACCGAGGTGCCCGCAAGCTTCACATCGATGGGCGAACCGGCAGGGCTGTACTTGGCTGCATTGTGGAGCAAATTGCCCAGCGCCCGTTCGAGTTCGGCTGGATTGCCGAGAACTCTGTTTGACGTGGTGCTGTTTCCGGTGGCGCCTGTGCCGGCTTCGATCGTGAGATTGATGGGGTTGTCGAACCTGCGCCGGGTGCGTTCGACACCCGCTTCGGCGATGGCGCGAAGATCGACCGGCTCGTGAGGCATACGGTCGCGATCGTCAGTGGCCAGTTCGATGATTTCGGTAAACAGTGTGCTCAGTTGGCGCAGTTCGGAGCGGATTCCGGTCAGGGTCTCTAGGCGAACCTCGGGGTCGAGGTCGGGAGCGTGCGCCAGTAGGTCGACGTTGGCATTGATGCTTGTCAGCGGCGTACGCAACTCATGCGCAGCGTCCTGCACGAGTCGATGTTGTTGGTCGCGGCTGAGCGACAAGGCCGAAAGCATCTTGTCGAAACTTCGTGAAAGGCGGCCAATCTCGTCGGTGCGTTCGACCGCAACTGGTGTGCTGAGATCTTGGGTCGAGGCAATCGTTTCGATTGACGTGGTCAAACGTCGCAGAGGGAGAAGCGTTTGCCGAGCGAGTACCCAGCCGAGCACGCCAGCGATTGCCGATAGGCCAAGTCCGAGTACAAGAATGCGATTTCTGATGAGATCGGTCAGTGCGATGGTGGCATCGAGCGGCCGGGCGACCATGACGACGCCACCACCTTCAACCGCAGCGGTAGCGATTCGGTAGTCGGTGCCGTTGACGGCAACAGTTTTGAGAATCGAGCTGCCTTTCGCTCTTGCTAACCGTTTGTCGTCGTCGCTAACCGGGAGGGTCAGCCCACTACTGGCCGCGACATTGCCGCTGGCATCTACCGTTTGCACAACTGCGTCGAAGTCGACGGCGAGGTTGTCGGCTTGTTCTTCGATTTCGTCGAGTGTCGTCGCGTCGTCGGCGCTGTTCTTGCGATCACCGCGCCGGTCGCGTGGCTGTTGTCGGGTGCCATCGACGATCTCTTCTGCTCTGCTTTCAAGAAAGCGGTCGACGTCAGCTCGCACCTGCTGATTGGCCGACGCTATGCCGACGAAACTGGTGGCTAGCGCGGTGCCTGCGACGAGGACGGTAAAGAGTAGAGCCAGGCGAGCGGCGAGTCCGAGACGCATGACGTCAGGCGTCGCTGTTGGATCGAATGACAAATCCGACGCCGCGTACGGTGTCGATGAGGCGCGGGTGGCCGCCGTCCTCGAGCTTGCGCCGGAGGTAGCCGATGTGCACGTCGAGCGATCTCGACGAGGACTCGAAGTCGTACCCCCAGATGCGGTCGTACATGACGCTGCGTTCGAGGACGAGCCCTTCGTTGTGCATCAGCAGTTGAAGAATTTCGAACTCGGTACGAGTGAGCTCGATGGTCTCGCCGGCGAGTTTCACCTCATGACGGTTCGGGTCGAGTGTGAGATCGCCGACTACGAGTGGCCCTTCAGAGGAATCGGTGGCCCGTCGAAGCAGCGCCCGCAAACGGGCCAGAAGTTCTTCGAGTTCAAATGGTTTTGCCAGGTAGTCGTCGGCGCCCGCATCGAGTCCGGCAACCCGGTCTGAGAGTTCCTGGCGTGCGGTGAGCATCAGCACGGGGGTGCGGTTGCCGCGGTCTCGCATGCGTTTGCAAACGGTTAAGCCATCGACGAAGGGCATCATCACGTCGAGAATGACTACATCTGGTTCGGTCGTGCCGATGGCTTCGAGTGCGGCGGCGCCGTCATTTGCCAGCTCGACCGCGTACCCCTCGTACGTGAGGATCCGTTCGAGTGCCGTGCGGATCTCGGGGTCGTCTTCGGCGACAAGGACTTTGGCGATAGGGGTGTTGGCGGGGGTTGCAGTGGTGTTGGTCATGATTGTTCTTGTTGAAAACTACCGTGAGGCTCCGAGGAGGAGGGGACCTCGGAGCCTCATGGGGCAGTAGTACTTGTTGTTTGTTGGCGTTGCGAGGCTACTTAGGCGGCGGCTGTCTGCTCGTTGGAGCTGTTATCGCGTACTTCGAAGACTCGTTCGTTGATCTTCTCGACCTTGTCGGCGAGCTTCTCGGCGGCTTCTTCTTCGGTGATGTCGCCTGCAGCGATTTTGGCTTCGACACGCTCTTCAGCGTCGGCGACGAGTGCATCGATCACCGTTTGTGGGTCGACACCGTTGTCCTCAGCGACATCTGCCATTGACTGACCGTTGCCGAGAGCATCGCGGAGCGCATCGACCTCGATGCCGATGGTTTCGGCGACGGCTTCGTAGTTCTTGCCGCAACCCTTCTTGCCACGGTGGCGGGTTTCGCCATCCTGCTCTTGTTCGGTCAGGTCCTCGGCTTCATCTTGTACCTGCACGATTTGCGAACCGTTGGTTTGGGTCGAAACATCTGCTTCGGTGCTTGTTGCTGGTGCCGGGCTGTCGTCGCCGTATTGGGCGGACGCTACCTGGGCGGTGCCGATGCCGCCGACCATGAGGCCTGCGGTGAGAAGTGCGGTGGTGATTGCTTTTCGGGGGTTCATTGTGTTTGTCACTTTCGTTTCTTTGGGTTGGGGGTTTGCTTGACAAGAACCATGTTGGCGGTGCAGTGCAAGAGGACTTACAGCGCTTTGACAAGCTTTTGTAAAGATGTGAATGTGCCGGTTTTATTGGCCACGGCTGTCCGGATCGACGCCGGCGATCGTGAGCAGATCGACCATCCGGAACTCGTTTCCGCCCGCCCTTGTGGGCAGCGTCGGCCGCCAGAAGGGGTCGGCAGCGAGGTAGGAGGCTGGGTCGCGCTGCAGCATGCCCAAGAAGACTTCGGCGACGATGCGGCCCCCGACTGGGCCTAGGTGTTCGCCACGGGCCAGAACTTCAGCTTCGCGGAGGATGTACAGCCACAGCGGTGTGCTGCCGCGGAGGCGAGGTGCGATGTCGTTGATGTCGGCGAGGTCGCCATTGCTCAGCTGCGGTGCGTTCATCGTCGCGGCCACTTGTTGCCCTGACGGGATTCCCCAGGTGATGTGGCGGAGCAGGTTTCGTGTTGCGAGCGATGTTGGGCCTAGTGGCTCGCCGCGGAGGTTCGAGATTGTGCCCATCGGAAGCTGAAACAGCGGAGTCGAGATCTTGGTGTCGATGAGCTTGTTTGGCTTAACTTCGCCGTCTTCAAAGTCGAAGAACGTCTGCCAGCCAATGAAGCGTCGAGCTGCGCGATGGCCTCCCGACAGATCGTCGGGGTCGCCGTTGTCAGCGCCGACAGTGTCGGGGTTGAAAACCAGGCCGAAGAACGGCTCGCCATCGTCTCCCGCAAGATTGGCTCGGTAGGAAGGACGGATCATCGAGTGGCCGAACCGGTAGGCCGATGTCTGAAACTCGACAGGGATCTGGGCTTGCGGTGAGGTGTAGTGCTGCGGTCCGTTGGCAAGCACGCTGTCGACCATGTCTTGTCCAACGAACTGCGGGAGTACTTCGTTGACAACGATGTATTGGTAGTGCCACCTGACAAGACGCTGCGCTTCCTCAAAGGCTGCCCGGTCGCGAAGATTGCCCGCTCGGACTCGGTCGAGCACGGCGTTGTGAAACAACAGGAAGCTCGCGTGAAGCCCGGAAATCATGAGGTTTTCGTCGTTTCGAGGGTCGCCGATGATGGCCACCCCTTCGCTATCGCGAGGTAAGTCCTCGAACAGACCGCCGCTTTCGACCCGTAGTTTGAACTCGTCCTCGTCGGAGTAGAGGTCGGGTGTTTCGTCGGGCCCACCGCCATACACACTGTCGAGGTCGAGTTTTGCCGAGCGGGTGTTGGTGCTGCGACGCAGCGACATGGGGCGGCCGAGCGTTGAGCCAGCATCGCTCGTGATGTCGTGATCGAGAAACTGGCCCAGGAAGGTGATGCCAGCGGTGTGGGTGCTGTTGTTCGGGTTGTTCTCGCTGTGCTCCAACTCGGTAATGAGCCGGACGGGGCCGACCTCAAGAGGGTCATTCGCATCGAGGATTCCGCCTGGGCGTCCGAGTTCGGCCAACATCTCTCGCAGCTCGTCGTCGGCTGCTTCGAACGGCGGGTGATCGTTGAAGAGTCGACTGAAGCGAGCAGGAGGCTGGTCGGCCTGCGTCAGTTGATTCGAAGGCACCGCTGTCGATGCATCGGGGGCGACGACGTCGCGGGTACCACCACGCCTGTCGCCGCGCCGGTCGCCTTGTCGTCGCCGTCCGGCTGCTGAGGCGATGCTCGGCGCCCCAAGTGCCGCCGCTCCGACACCAAGCCCGCCAAGCACCATTCGTCTACTCGGTCGGGCTGAGGGCGTGTCGACTTCGGCACCATTGGACTCGTCGGGCGGTGTAGCGAAGGGGGGATTTGTGGAAGGCATGTGAAGCTCCTTGGAGTTAGGGGTGGAACTTCACCGTCCATTTTTGGTCGCAAGGTTGTGTCAGACGACTGACAAGAAAACGACAAGAAGCACGAAAGGGGTCAGGCACTTAAGGGGTCAGGCACTTTAGGTGCCTGACCCCTTGGTGTTGCGAACTCTTGTGTGTGTGGTGCCGGCCCGGCAGAATCAGGCAATGAACGACCTATCGTTTGCCGAGTTTCACGCAGCGTTAAAGACCGACCCTCGCTTGGCGGACCTTGGTTCTGCAGTGCCAGAGGGGGCGTCGTTCGCGTTTCAGCTCGGTGATGGGTCGGCCGCCACCTATCGCCGAGATGGCGAGAATATCGAAGTGGTCGACGGAGCAAACGCCGGCTGCATCGTCGCCACCGATGCGGCGGCTTGGGCTGACTTTGCCGCCCAGATCTCGGGAATGATCTCGCTTCTCCTTACCGAACAAGCAACCCTCGCCAAAGGTTCGTTCAACGAGATGGCCGCCTGGGATGCCGCACTGAAGCACCTCTACTTCGATCACCCCATCTACGTTCCGCCTGACGTGCCGTTTGCGCCGCCGCGCCGGTTTACTCTCGAAGATTCTGATGCGGAAATGGCGGCGGCTTTAGATGCCTACGGGTTTCTCCACGTTGCAAACGTGTTCACCGCAGACGAGATCGACACGATGCGTGCTGATGTCGAGGTGGCAAAGGCGAAAGCGGCCCCCGACGATGGCCGGTCGTGGTGGGCAACGTTGGCCGACGGAAGTGAGGTGTGCTGCCGGGTCAACTACCTCAGCGACCAGTCGGCCAAGATCGACTCGCTGACCACCGACGAACGTGTTTTGCGAGTCGGAGCCTTGCCCGGAGTCGGGCTGGTGTGTCAGGACCGCAACAGCGATGGCCACTCCGTCGTCATCAAGTATCACAATGTCACCAAGGGCTTGGCGGATCTTCCGTGGCATACCGATTGCGGCAATGGAGGCCACGACCTGTTGTGTCCCGGCATGAACGTCGGTGTGCAACTTGATGCGGCGAATGCTGAAACGGGACAGGTGCATTTTCTTCCGGGCTCGACCAACACCGCCTTGGTGGGTGGCCGACCACAACGCGACTGGCAGACCTTTGCCATCGATACTCAGCCCGGAGATCTGACCGTGCATATGGGGCATACCTGGCACGTTGCGCCGCCACCGACGTCGGCCGGACCGGGACGACGAGCGGTGTATCTGAGCTTTCACCGGCCCGAACTCAGCGAACGGCTTGGCCCTTACGAGGCCTACAACGATGTGTTGTTTAGGGGCGGAAGCGGGCGGATACGGGTCGGCGAGTAGCGGTTCGAGTTACGGAGTCGGGCGGTAAGGTCTCGCTATGGCGATAGTAGTCGGGGCTATTGGAGTGTTTGCTGCGCTTGGCGCGTGGCTGCTCGACCGGCGTCGACGTGTGTACGTCGACCAACCAACCACGCCGGCAGCTGCGGTGTTCGCCGGACATAATCAAGTTGTGGGTCGGGCGTCTGCGGCTGAGCCTTTGATATCGCACCGCACCCAGACCGCCTCGGTGGTGTGGGAGTACTGGCAAGAAGAAGAACGCACCCACACTCGAACCGTCACCGAGACCGACAGCAACGGCCGATCGAGCACCCGCACCGAGACGTACGAGGAGTGGCACGAAATCGAACGGTATGGGGCAAAGCTTCCGTGGGTCGATGTTGTCGACGAGAGCGGGACGGTCGGTGTTGCTGTCGAAGGCGCCAAGCTGGTCGTGCGCGGGTTCTATCGTGAGACGTTCAAACGCGACGATGATCGAGGGTTCTTCGCGAAGCTGGGCGATAACCGCACTGGCCGCTACCGCGAGACCGAAGAAGGCATCGCGATTGGCGACGAATTGTTTGTCGCTGCAACGGCGATGCTCGACCCGGCGACGTCGATCCCGTATTTGGCGGACGGCGACGACGGGCCGTTCCTGGTGTCAACAAAACCTGAGTCCTCCCATACTGGCAATCTTGGATTTGGTGTCGGTTTGCTGCTGCTGGTGTTCGCTGCGGCGATGGTGGGCGCAAACCTGTTGGCCTTCACCGATCGCGACCAGGTCGCTGCTTGGCTTCCCGGAGTGCTGGTTGCCGTCGTCGGCCTCCTTGTTGCGTTGTGGATCGTCACGCATAATCGGCTTCGAGTGGTTGGCCAGGCTGCCAGGCGAGCATGGAGCCTCATCGACGTGCAGCTTGAGCGCCGGGCCGCCCTCATTCCGAGCCTTGCATCGGTGATTGGCGCGCATGTCGAGCACGAACGAGCGGTGCTCGAAGCGGTGACCGCAGAGCGTGCGTCGCTGCCAAAGGCATCTGAGGTCGCCGACGCGTCTGCCACCGCGACCACCCAAACAGCGACGCTGCGCAAAATCCTGGCGACGATAGAAGCGACCCCGGCTCTACAAACGAGCGAACCGTTTCGACAAGTGCAGGCAGATTTGGCCGACACCGAGAACCGCATCGCTGGTGCCAGAACGTTCTACAACGATTCGGTGGTACTCATGCGAGACCGATCGCAGTCGTTCCCCGGTCTGTTGGTGGCCAGGTTCTCGCCGCTGCCAGCCCGCGAACTCTTTCTGCCCGAAGGCTTCGAACGCACCGTCCCCCAGATCTAGCTGTTCTGTTGTTGTAGAGCGACCGTTTTCGGTCGCTCTACAACAAAATTTCGGTTAGTTGAGTTCGTTTAGTGCGTCCTCGATGCCTTTGTGGAACGTTGGGTACGCATAGATCATCGAACGGAGGGTGCGCACCGGCACCTGGGCGTGGACGGCCAAGGAAAGCAGGCCAAGTACCTCGCCTCCGGTTGGTCCGACTGAAGTTGCACCCACGACCACATCGCGATCGGTGTCGACGATGATCTTGATGAAACCCTCGTTGCCGACCGAGTGCAACCAACCCCGAGCGGTGTGGCCCACCTCTTTGAACGCAACGGCCACCGAGATACCCCGGTCGCGGGCTTCGGCCTCGGTCAGGCCAACAGCGCCAACCTCGGGGTCGGTGAAGGTGACGGCCGACAGCGCGGCAAGGTTCAGCGGTTCGATCTCGTTACCGAGGATGTCGGCGGCAGCTACCGCGGCCTGTCGTGTTGCAAGGTGGGTGAACTGCCCATCGCCAGCGATATCGCCGACCGCCCAAACGCCATGGGTAACCCGTTGATGATCGTCGACTTCGAAGAACGGTTTGCTGTCGTCAATACCAAGTGAGGAAACACCCAATTCTTTGAGGAAGGTACGTCGTCCCGTAGCGACCAACAGTTTTTCGCCCGTAACTTCCGTGCCATCGGGCATCCGGACGGTGAAGTGTTCGTCGGCGAACGACACCTCTTGCGCGAACTGGCCGGTGAGGACTCCGATGCCTTCGTTGGCGAAAACCGTCTCGAGAACACGACCTGCTTCCGGCTCGTTTCGGGGAAGGAGACGTTCAGCGCCCTCAATCACGGTGACCGTCACACCAAAGCGGGCCATCACTTGGGCCAGCTCGGAGCCGATGGCGCCGCCGCCGAGCACGATGAGCGACGAGGGCAGCTCTTTGGTTTCGACAATGTGGTGGTTGGTCCAGTACGGCGTATCGGCAAGGCCCGGAATTGGTGGAACAGCCGCGAGAGTGCCCGTTGCGACAACGATCCCCCTCGTGGCCACATAGGTATCGCCGTTGACCTCGACAGTGTTTGGTGCCGTGATCGTTGCGTAGCCACGAACGAAGGTGCCGCCCTTGCCGACGAAGCGGTCGACAGCGACAGTGTCGTCCCAGTTGTCGGTTGCTTGTTCGCGAATCCGTTGGGCAACGGGGCCCCAGTCAGGGGTGGTGGTCGAAGTGCCCGCAAGGGCCGATACCCGCCGGCTTTCGGCAAGCAGGTCGGCGGCACGAATCATCATCTTGCTTGGCACACAACCCCAGTAGGGGCATTCGCCGCCGACCAAACTGCCTTCAATACCGACAACGTTAAGGCCGGCCTCGGCGAGTTGGCCGCCTACGGTCTCGCCTGCTGGTCCAAGGCCGATGACGACCACGTCGACAGCGATGGTTTCGGCACTCGAATTCTGGTTGGTTACTACATCAGTCATGCGCCCGAAACCCAACAGGGCCGCACAACCTTCCCCAAATCTTTCAGAGCTGGTGTAGCTGCCCGGCGAGGTCGAGCAGCTGACGCTCGCTTCCTTGCGGGCCGGCTAGTTGCATGCCGATGGGAATCCCGTTGTCTGTTGTTCCGACCGGGATAGACAGTGCAGGCCACCCAGAAACGTTGAACAGATAGCTAAAAGGCATGATCTGGTCGTTGCGATCGAGGTACTCGTCGAGGGTCGGGTGTACACCATCGACATACCTAAACGGGATCTCTGCTTGGGCAAGGGTCGGTGTGATGAGTACATCGAATGTGCTCATCGCCTTCTGCAGATCAGCGGTAATCAGAGCACGATTCGTTAGCGCGGTCACGACATCGGCATCGGTGAGCGCGTCGACAGCTTCGAGGACTGCGAGCGTGACCGGCTCGAGCATCGAAGCATCGAGTGATCGGCCTGCAGCAGCGGCGACCCGTTGTGCGTCGGCGGCCACGTACCGGCTAAAAAGCGTATGCCACGTGGTGCCTAAGAGTTCGTTGTCGACGGGTGCGGCGATAGGGGTGATGTCGTGGCCGAACGCTGACAACTTGTGGGCTGCGCTTTCGACGGCTGCCACGACGTCGGGGTCAACGACGTGGGGTGCGCCCGCCCAATGCTGAGTCGAGAGTGCAATACGGGTCGGGCGCTCTAGTGCGGGGAGATAGTCACCGTCGCCCAGCACGTCGAGGCACGTGACCGCATCGCGAAGTGAACGGGTGAGAACGAACTCCTCGGCGAGACCATCCCAGCCGCCCGACTCCCAGGGCACACGGCGTCGTCCGGGCTTCAGACCGACCAAGCCGCACGCTGCCGCAGGGATTCGAATCGAACCAGCACAATCGCTGGCGTGGGCGACAGGAACGACCCCTGCTGCCACCGCTGCTCCGGATCCGCCCGAAGATCCGCCAGCCGAAAAGTTTGGATTGTGCGGGTTTCGGGTGATGCCCTGAGCGATCGACTCTGTTGTTCCATGCTGAATGAATTCCGGAACGGTCGAACGGCCCATGATCTGTACGCCTGCGCTGCGCAACCGTTGGACAAAGATGCCGGTTTCGGCCGCACGATTGCCCGCAGCCAACCGGCTACCCATCTCGACCAGGCGACCAGCTTCGGCCGAACCGTAGTCCTTACGAAGAAAGGGCACGCCAGCGAGCGGGCCGGTCTCGCCACCGGCTTGGACGCCACTGGGGTCGTCGTACCATTCGACGACAGCATTGATCTGTTCGTGGGTCGATCGATGCCTCGCGGCGGCTGCGTCGGCGATTTGTTGAGGGCTCGTCTCACCCTCGCTGATGAGTGCGGCGAGGTCTGTTGCATCGAGTGATGCGTACTCGTCGGGGCTCATTCGGGAAGCTGGAGCGGAGCGAGCTGTTCCCACTGGTCGCCGGGGCCGGGGTTCTCGGGGTGTGTCGATCCGCCGAAGTGACGGGTGATGCCCCATACAGCGTTGAGGGCGGTGGCCACCGCTCCGTCGGCCCAGCCGGGCGTCCACGAGACGTCGTCGCCGGCCAGGAAGATGCCGCGCTCGGCTGCGGGAAAGTCGTCTTGAAGAAAGTGCGAGAACATGCGCCTGTTGTAGCGGTAGTGCCCGGGTAGTGCGCCCTTGAACGCCCCGAGGAAGTTCGGATCGGTCTCCCACGAGACGGTGATGGGCTCGCCGATCACGTGGCTGGCGATATCGACATCGGGATAGATTTTCTCGAGCGTGTCGAGCGCTAGGCGTGCCCGTTCGTGCGCACTCTTGGGCAAAACTTTCATCGCGTCGCTGTTCCAGGCATAGGTGAGACACATCACCGCAGGCCGGTCGGGCCCGTTGTCGAAGAGGTACGTGCCACGTGTGTTGCGATCGGTCAGCGTCATGCCCATCACGCCAAGTCCCGTGGAGGGATCGATGTCGTTCCAGAACGGGCGATCGACCATCACGAAGGTTTTTGACGACTGCATATAGCGGGTTCGGTCGAGTGCCATCCAATGAGGTTGAGAGAACAACGTCTCGTCGACATCGATATTGGTCGTCAGAAGCCAACTCTGTGTGGTGCTCAGCACCGCGGGAACATTGCGCACGTTGCCGTGCCGATCGGTTACCTCGATCGTGCCATCGTCTGAGCGCATCAAGCTTGCGACGCCGGTTCGCGGCGCTCCCGAATGCAACGACGATAGCGACGTGCCAGCCGGCCAATGCGCGGGATTCTCAAGCGGATGATCCCAAAGCTGGCGCACCACCTGCTCTGCGCCGCCGACGATCAGGTTCTGATTGTCTTCGAAACCCGACATCACGACTCGGAGGATTTCGAGCATGGTGTTCGGAAAGTCCGAATCCCAGCCGCCGGTGCCGAAGCCGACCTGACCGAAGATCTCGCGGTGTCGAAACGACAGCTTCGAGAACGAGTCCGACGTTGCAATGAAGTCATAGAACGTCCGGTCGTCCCACTGCACAACCAAGTCGTTCCAGATTGATTTGATTGCGTCGGTGTCGGCGAGGCCGATTGCTTCGGAGATTTCGCTGAACCGTGCACCCTGTTCCAACGCGGAATCCCAGGCATCGGATACTTCGCGAAAGACCGCAGGCAGATCGTCGATCGTGCGGGCGAACAGCGGCTCGCCGGCAAGGTCGACCACCGTCGTGCCAGCGGCTTCGGTCAACGGGTTGGGGAAGGGCCGAGTCTCAAGACCGAGCTGGTTCACGTAGTGGTAGAACGATCGTCCCGACGTCGGAAACCGCATGCCTCCGAGTTCGGCGACAACGTCGTCGGCTGCTCCGAATCGCTCCGAGCGAAGCCTCCCGCCCATTCGGCCAGCCTCATACACAACGGGTCGAAGCCCCAGCCGAGCGAGCTCATAGGCTGCTACCACACCGGAAATTCCTGCCCCGACGACCGCGACCTCGGCGCCGTGGTGTTCGCTCGGAATCGTGCCCAAGCCGTCCGAATGGGTTAACCACTGGTCGTACGCGAACGGAAAATCCGGGAGCAAACCAAGGCCAGATGCTACGGCAGACTTCATGGTGGAAAGGTTACGGGCGGTTGCCAGGTGTTGCTCGCTCGATCGTTCCATCGCTACACCGGCGCCACCAACGGCCATGGTCGCAGCTGCTCAAAGGCATGCGCCGCATCGAGCACAAGCCGATCGGCGTGCTGCACGGCCATGATCTGCATGCCTATGGGTAGCCCGTCGTGTAGCCCAACCGGCACCGAACAAGCGGGGTTTCCCGAGATGTTTGCCGGGATGGTCAAAGCGCCGTTGTTGCCGGGCGAAGCCTTTTGGCCGTCGACCCGGGTATTGACCTCGATCTCGGCCGGAAAGGCACTGTCCGGGTTGCTCGCACAAAACACGAGATCGACCTGGTCAAACAGGTCGGCCATGCGTTCGTTCGCTGCGGTGCGTTGCGCTTCGACACGCGCTGCCATGTCGATGGTGAAGAGTTTCTCGGCCATCTCGACACCCAACGCCATCGCTGAGGTGAGGTGTTCTTTGCAGTCGGGCCAAAGATCGCCAAGCGCATTACGGATACTGGCCTGGTTGGCGAGCGCCCACTCGTAGTCGATAGGAGGCATCGTTATGTCGATGTCAACGATTGTCGCCCCGAGATGTTCGGCCAAAGCATGGGCTGCTTCACCGACAAGCTCCGACGTAGCTTTGCCGACCTGAGCGCCGCCGAGCGAAGGGTCGATCGCGACGCGCAGGCCTGACAAATCGCGTTGACCAAGCTGATCAAGCCAACCCGTTTCAGTCGGAAGGCTGTAGGGATCGCGTGCATCAAAGCCTGCGCATACGTCGTACCAGAGTGCAGTGTCGCGTACCGACCGGCTCAGGCAACCCGACACGACCGTCATCGGCGCAACGGCAGTCATGGGGCCACGTGGAATCCGACCAGCCGTACCTTTCATACCAACCAGCCCGCAGAACCCAGCAGGGATCCGAATCGATCCGCCACCGTCACCGCCGGTAGCAATCGGGACGATGCCGGCAGCCACCGCCGCTGCGCTGCCACCCGAGGATCCACCCGGGGTCGCATCGGTTCGCCAAGGGTTGCGGGTCACACCGTTGATCGGCGTCGTGCCGACGTTGAGGCCACCGAACTCGCTGGCGGTAGTCGCCCCGACAAGAATCGCTCCGGCGTTTCGAAGGCGACTGACCATCGTGATGTCATGGGTAGCTATGCGGTCGGCGAACACCAGCGATGCTTCGGTGGCTGGCCAGCCGTGCACCTCGTGCAGCTGTTTTACCGCAACCGGAACACCTCCAAGCGGCAGTGAAGTGTCTGCAGCCGCGGCAGCAGCGAGCGCCGCATCGGCGTCGACGTGTGAGAACGCGTTGAGGTCGCTGTCTTCGATTGCCGCCAGGGTGGAAGCAACCTCGGCCTCGGGATGTCGTTCGCCCGACCGGTAGGCCTCGAGTAACCCGACCACATCGCCTTGCCAGGTTTCGTTTGCACTGTTGGTATCCATCAGCGGATCATCGCATGTCCACTGGGGTGTTCGCTGCTTCTAGCCGGTGCTTGGCGGCATCAACCGCATATCGCCCATCGCGTCGAGCGCATCGACGTCGACAATTTCGCTATAGCGGGTTTGGCGGGTTTGCATGAGCAGCCGGCCGTCGGCCGACCAGAGTTCGGCGTCTTCATCCACATACCCTTCGCGAGCCCGAGCGCTCCGCAACACGATACGAATCGGCTCGCCTTCGGTGGTGATCGATACCGGGAACGGTTCGCGGAAATAGGCGGTGAAATCGAGACTGCCGCCGATCTGCGGCTTGTCGAACCGGGCATACGCCACCGGTACGCAGCCGTCGGCAGCGATGAACCCAAATCGCTCATCGGCGCCGCCTTTGTCGTGGAGCCGCATCCAGCCGCCGCCTTCGGTCACCTCGGCGCCGGTAAGGAGCTCGCCGCCACCATGCACCGGCCAGACGTCGAGACGATCCATCGTCGGTGCAGGAATTGGCGACCGGTTCGGGGCAGACGTAGGAATCTCAAGATCAGGAATTTCGGCCACCTGAAACTCCTGGCTGTCGCGAGCTTGGCCAAACATCGCAATACCCGACGCAACCAACTTTCCCTCGACAGACATTCTGAAGGAAAGATTGGTGATGGTGCGGCCCGACCGTTCGACGGTGACCTCGGCCCGGAAGCGGCCCTCTTGCACGCGCCGCAAAAAATTCATCGACAGCGAGAGTTCACGATGGCTCTGGTCTTCAACTGCGCCGCGACACGCCTCGAGCGCCAGCGCGAGAACGTAGCCGCCGAACTGTCCATTCCAGCCCCACCAGGTGCGATCAAGATCGCGTTCAAAGACACCATCGCCGACTGCCTCAAGTGCACACGTTTGCTGCAGTGCCGACATAGCTATCGTTTCGCTTCCTCGGCTATCCGTTTCTTGCTGGCCGCCCAACCACAAATCGGGCAGTCGATCAGATCGTGACGCCGCGCCGGGCAGTACTCGCGGCCGAAATAGATGATCTGCAGGTGGCGTTTGTTCCACGTGTCTTTGGGGAACACCGCCTTCAGATCCTTCTCGGTCCGCTCGACCGTGGTGTCGTTCGACAGGCCCCACCGTGTTGCCAGCCGATGAATATGGGTGTCGACCGGAAACGACGGAACGTCAAAGCACTCGGCCATCACGACGCTTGCGGTCTTGTGACCCACGCCGGCGAGCGATTCGAGGAACTCCCAGTCGGCGCGAATCTCGCCGCCATCGTCGAGAATCTGGTGCGCCATGTTCGACAGGTTGCGCGCCTTGGTGGGCGCCAGGCCCACCTGTTTGATCTGCTCGAGGATCTGGTCGGGATGTAAGGCGGCCATCTTCTCTGGAGTGTCGGCCAAAGCGAAGAGGCCGGGGGTGACTTCGTTGACCTTCTTGTCGGTGGTTTGCGCCGAGAGCATGACAGCGATCACCAGCGTGTACGGGTCCTTGTGATCGAGCGGACACGGCGGGTCAGGGTAGAGGTCGTCGAGGATCTCGCCGATGCGATCGGCCTTTTCAGATCGTTTCATCGCAGCACCCTACAAGGTTCGATTCTGGACGTCGTCGGAATCGGCTCGCCGCGCAACTTGCTTCGTAAAACATGGTTCTTTGCCGACGGGAACCACAAGCGGGTGATGTTTCGTCACAGAAGCAACTAGAAGGACGCGAAGGAGCGTTTGGGAACATGGGAACGGGGGAACAGGGGAAAGAGTGGTGAAGATCGCATCGACATGCCTTTGCAGAGCAGTCTGGGTCGCGGTCGCACTGCTCGCGCTTGTGCTCTCGTCCTGCTCGAACGATGAACCCAGTAGCGGTCCGTCTTCGAGTAGCCCTGCCTCCTCGGCGGTCCCCGAATTTCCGGCAATCACAACCACTGCGAGCACAACCACCGCGCCAACAACGACCATCTCGCCTACAACGACAACTGAAGCCTCGGTGGTCACAACGACGTCTGTCGAGCCTCGACCTGCTCCACCTGTTGTCCTCGACACAAACGGGTTCAACGATCACTCCGTGCCCACGCTCGACACAACCGATGAGTTCTTTGCCATGGCACGAACCGGACCAACCAACCTCGCCGTCACCAAGTTCGTCATCCCGAGCCTTCTCGACAGCGACAGGGTGCACTGGCTCGACAGCAACTTCTTCGAATTTCACGACGAGTGGTACTGGTTTCGTCTGTTGAACGGACAGCCGGTGGCGGGTGGCCACAACGAACCCGTTGGTGGTTTGGGTTTCGACACCGTTGCCGAGGTGTACGCGTGGGCAGAAACACAGGATTTGCGAGAGGGCGATGCACTTGCCGAGATCGTCAAGTTTGTTGACAGCAAAGTCGCTGGCCGCCGGCTGTACTCGTCGACGTTTTATGAGGTTGCTCTTCGCGAAGACGAGCGGACCTATGGCGTTGGGTCGGTGGTGCATTTCCCGGCCAACGACCTCACGGCTGAACGGTGGCTGATGGAGCTGGGCTACACCGACGAGGCAACCGCTGACGAAGTTGGGCTCTATCTAGAGCGGCTCGAGGCAACACTGCCGGCCCAGATCGCTGACAACCTTGAGTGGGTGGTGCGGTCACCCCAACACGAGGCGGTCGCTGCAACGATGACCGCCGAGGGACACGAGTACGCCGACCGGATTGTCCGCTACAGCGAGCTGGTGCCAGCAGGCGAAGTGTCGGTCTACAACGGGGGGATCGCGGCGGGGCGTCTCCTGCTTATCGAGGAGGGCGGAGCGGCGCTGACCGACGCGGTGGATACCGACATAGTTGTTGTGGAGAATGCCCCAGATTGGCTGCCGCCAGCTAGTGCCCTCATCTCGTCGAGCCCTCAAACGCCACTCGCCCACGTCAACCTGCTGGCCCGAAACCGGGGCATTCCGAACGTGTCTTTTGCGGGGGCGACAACAAACGATGGCATTCGTCAGGCGGCGCGTGTCCGTGGGTACGCCATCGTCAAGGCCTTCGCCGCCGACCAGCTCGAGATCGCGCTGATAACCAAAGAGCAGTACGAAGCGTGGCTCGAGCTTCAGAGCACCGAGACGCTGCGGGTCACCCAGGAAAACGCGGCGGCGCCGCGAGTGATCGACCTCTCCAAATTCATCGACGGTCGTACCGACAGTGAACGGCGACGAGACATCGATGCGTGGTTGCCGACGATCGGTGGAAAGGCAGCCGGGTTTCTGTCGCTCCTGGCGGCTGATGGCGTCACAACCCCCGAGCGGCCCTCAGTGATCACCATCGGCGCCTATCAAGAACATCTCGATACGGTTCGCCCGCTACTGCAAGCAATGCTCGAACTAGACGACTTCGACACGCCGGAAAACGCTCGTCTCCGGTTCCTGTTGCTTGAGGGCCCCGAGGACTTTGCACAGACCTACGTCACGAGCGCTGACGAACAATTCGTCGAGAACCTTCGGGCCAAACACTCATCCGGAACAATCATCGGCGATCTGCTCGACGCTGGCGGTTTCAAGAGCCACTTCCGGCAAGAGCCAATTTCACCGGCAACCCTTGCTGAGATCACCGGTTCGCTCGAAGATCTCTACGGCGACTTCGCCCCCACGCAAGGCTTGCGCTTTCGCAGTTCGAGTTCGGTTGAAGACATCGATGGGTTTAGCGGCGCCGGCCTCTACAACTCAAACACTGGCTTCCTCGATCCGGCGATGCAGGACAACAAAAACGACCGGAAGAAGTCGGTCGAGTACGCGCTAAAGAAAACGTGGAGCTCCTACTGGGGTTTCGAAGCCTACGAAGAACGTCGCCGCGAAAACATCGATCACGTCAGTGGCGGCATGGGTGTGCTCGTGCATGCCCGGTTCGACGACGATGCGGAAATCAACAACGGCGTCGCAACGTTCACACTCTTGCCCGACAACCACAGTGAGCGAGCGGTGGTCGAGATCAACGTGCAGGCAGGACCCGTTAGCGTTACCAATCCCGATCCGACCAGCGGCGAACTTCCTGAAGTCATCAACGTGCAGATCGACGCGAACGGACAGCGTCGTATCTCGCGGGTTGCAGCTTCAACATTGTCTCCGGACGAAGATGTGCTCAGCGACAGCGCCGTGCTCGAACTCGTCGATCAACTTGAAACGGTGACTCGAGGCTGGCTTGCCCGCCGCAACACCATCGCTGCGCCATCGACAAGAAGTACCACGCTTGCCCTCGATTTCGAATTCAAAACCATGGCTGATGGCTGGCCAGCACTCTTCGGGGACGTCAAGGATCGAGCGGGCGGTCTGATGCTCAAGCAGGCGCGGAGCCTCGAGCCGGGGCTTCGCCAATTGCCTGCGGAGTTTCAGGCCCTTCCGGCTCCACGCGACGTGTTGAGCCGCGTGCTGCTAATCGAAGAGGTCAGGTGCGGGGCAACAACGTGGCTCGAGCTGTTTACCAATCCGCTCGTGGCGCCTGACATGGGCTACAGCGTGGAACCTCTGGTCGTGTCACCGGGTCGCCCCGACGATCTCTCGTCAGACTCGAACTGCTCACGGACGGTCGTTTTTGGTACCCCCGACCAGTTCCTGCAGTCGCTGCTTGAGGTCGGCGATCTGCTCAACCTGTCGCAGTAACGGCGAGGCCGGGTCGCTGGGTGGCTGGGTTGCCAGTGGACGGCTTGCGCGAAGGCCGGAACGAGATGCTAAACCGCAGGGACTATGACGATGACATTTGCAGAAGCTTGCGAAGCCGTTTGTGCTCCGGGAACGTTGTTTGAGATCGCCGATTCTGAAATCGATGGAAATCCGGTCAAAGTATTCGCTAATTGTCCACCCAACATTTCGGCGTTGTTTGCTCTTGCAGCGGCACGCGAGGACGTGTTCATCGTCTATGAGGACGAGCGTTGGACCATGCCCGAGGTTCTTGGCATGGCTGCTCGCATCGGCACCGCGCTTGTCGAAACCTACGGCGTGTCAAAAGGCGACCGTGTAGCAATTGCGATGCGAAATTACCCCGAATGGATCGCGTCGTTTGTCGCGATCGTGTCGGTCGGTGCCGTCGCTGTGCCGCTCAATGCGTGGTGGCAGACCGACGAGTTCGCCTTCGCTGTCGAGGACGCCGACCCCGTGGTGGTTATCGCCGATGCCGAACGCCTGATCAAGCTGCAGGAGGCCGCAGTCGACAAGCAATTGATCGTGGTGCGCAGCGAAGGTGAACTCGCCGGTGGGGCTGTGCACCTCAACGACGTTCTCCCAGCCGAGGCAACAATGCCGGTGGTCGATATTGGCCCCGACGACAATGCAACGATTCTGTACACCTCCGGTACGACCGGTCGACCCAAGGGTGCGATCAGTAGCCAACGTGCCGTGCTTAGTGCGCTGTTGGCATTCGCCGCGCGGGCGCAGGTCGCGGCACTGCGAGAGCCGGAGGAACCCGATGCGTCAGACGCCGCCCAAACAGCCTTCATGTTGTGTGTGCCGCTTTTCCACGTCACCGGGTTGATCCCGGTCATGCTCGGTTCTTTTGTTGGGGGCGCAAAGCTGGTGATGACCCACAAGTGGGATCCCGACCGCGCACTTGAACTCATCGAGGCTGAAAAGGTCACGCACTTTGTTGGGGTGCCGACCATGAGTTGGGACCTCCTTGAGGCGCCCACCTTCGCTGAGCGCGACACTTCAAGTCTCCGGTCGGTGGGCGGTGGCGGAGCACCGATGCCTCCCGAACTTGTGAAGCGCATCGATGACAACTTCGCGAAGGGTAAACCCGGTCTTGGCTATGGCATGACCGAAACCAATGCGTACGGGCCGCAAAACACCGGCTCGGATTTCGTTGCCAATCCAACCTCGACTGGCCGTCCGGTGCCCGTCATGGAGATGCGCATCACCGACGCCGACGGCAACGTCCTGCCCATCGGCGAAACCGGCGAGATTTGGTTCAAGAGTCCAACGCTCATCAAGGGCTACTGGAACCGGCCTGATGCCACCGCCGAAACGTTGGTCGATGGCTGGCTCCGTTCAGGCGATATTGGTCGGCTCGACGAAGACGGCTACGTGTATGTCAGCGACCGCGCAAAGGACATGGTGTTGCGCGGCGGCGAGAATATCTATTGCGCCGAGGTCGAGGCGGCGATCTACGAACACCCAGCGGTGTATGAGGTAGCGGTGTATGGCGTACCCGACGAACGACTTGGCGAAGCGCTGGCCTGTCATGTGCTCCCGAAGGACGGCCAGAACATCGATGTCGGCGAGCTGCAGAAGTTTGTTGGCGCGCGTCTGGCGAGTTTCAAGGTCCCTACATATGTCACCGTGGCGGCAGCGTCGTTGCCGCGCAACGCGTCGGGCAAAATTCTCAAACGCGAACTGCGCGATGAGGCTGCAGCGAATCTGTAGCTAGGCCGAGGGGTCGTCTGGAACGTTGTCGGTCGGCTCTGCAGCGCGGAGAACGTCCGGAAGCCAGACCAGGAGCCGCTCGGCGATTTCGTCGCGCGCACCCTGTAGCAGATGGTCCTCGCCGGGCAGCATGACGAGTTCGCCGTGGCCTGCCAACATGTGCACCATCTGGCTTGATGCGGCAGGAAGAATCTGGTCGTGGGTGCCGTGGAAAAACAGCAGCGACCGGTCGCCCAACGTTTCGACCGGTTCGCAACCCGCCGATTGGGTTGCGAGCGTGACCACACCCGGCACAAGTTCGGCGTGCATCGCTGCAGCGGTCTGAATGGCGACCGCGCCGCCAAAGGAATGGCCGATGGTGACGAACCGGCGTGCTCCGCGGCGCGCCATGAGTTGCATCGCCGCAAGTAGGTCGTGGGTGCATCGGCCGAGGTCGTTTGGAACCCGGTAGCCGACCCTGACTGCAGCGATGCCCCGACCGGCCAACTGTTCGCCCAGTTGGTGATAGAGACCACCTCCGCCCAACGTGCCTCCCATTGCGCCGCCACACATGATCACCGCTCGTTCGTCGCCGTCGGCCGGATGCCACATCAGCGAGAACAATCCTTCCCGGGTGTACATCTCATGGTGCTCGACCGACGAGTCACCGATAACCACATGATCTTTGGCGAGAATGCCCAGGTCGTCGACCGGTGTACTTGCGTGAGAGTCACTCGCCATTGGTCCAACCTAGTAAGCGCGCGACAAACCAGATTGCGCGGTTCCGCAAGAAATTCGCTGGGGCGACGAGGGATTCCACCCCCTCCGGTCGACAGTGATGTAGGCGCTCGAACCCACGGACGTTGAGCACCACTGGCGGAAGATCGATGACTGGCCTGTCCACAAGACAACGTATGAGCGTCACGACGTTGCTGACGGCAGCGATGCTTTTGACGCTGGTGCTTGGTGTCGACACCCCGGTCGAGGCAGAAACCACAACCGAAGTTGCGGCTATCGAGTCGGTGTTGCTGCTTGGCGACTCCATCGCCCAGGAGATCAGAGAACCGCTGCAAACCATGCTTGGTGCCACCGCCATAGGCCTCGAGTCCATCACGTTCAACGGCATTGCGCCGTGTGATCTTTTTGTGTCGATCCAAGACGAGCCAGCGCGCTCGGTGTTTACTAGCGAACCCGATGTCGTGATCATGCTGTACACCGGCAACGCCGTAACGCCCTGTATGGATGGTGCCAGAGACATCGAAGCGGTCGACTATTTCGATCGGTATCTCGCCGATTCACGCACAATAACGTCGTCTTTTCCTGACAAGACGGTGGTGTTGTCGGTGGGACCGCTGCCAGCGTCCGATGAACGCCGCACGACAAGTAACGCCCGCTTGGCCACGACGCTCGCCAGCG
This sequence comes from uncultured Acidimicrobiales bacterium, assembly GCA_938015295.1. Lineage (GTDB taxonomy): Bacteria > Actinomycetota > Acidimicrobiia > Acidimicrobiales > SHLQ01 > CALLQB01. Next base: position 92,159 of record CALLQB010000023.1, on the reverse strand, counting down.
ATCCGAACGTCGACCACGTGGTCGACATTTGGGACTGGTTCGCCGATGAGAACGGCGACTACGCCACCGAGCTGACGTGTCTGGTTCCAGGCGAGCCGTGCCCGACGGTGAGGGTACGGGCGTTCGATGGCGGCCATCTCGGCGACGACGACTCCGACAATGTGCATGGCCGTCGTCGTCTGGCGCTTGCGTTGACTCTTGCGATCGACGAGCTCCAAAGAGCTACTTGAACAGACCGTCCATATTAAACGAGCCGTCTTCGTTCAAGTACGACGCATCGGGGTCGGTGGCTGCTCCAACCTGCTCGAAATGGCGTTCCTCGCGCTGTTCGGTGAGCTTCTCTTGGGTTGGCATTCCGGGCACTGGTCCAAAGCTGTTCGGCCGGTTCTCGCCTTTGCCAAAAAGCATGTAGAGGCTAAAGATCGAACCCACCAGGGGGATGAACAGGATCAGCATGTAGAACCCGTTGTGTCCGAGGTCGTGAAGCCTGCGGAGCGAGTTTGCCCATCCCACCCACACGCAAAGGAACAATGGAATCACGGCGATCGGGTGGAAGTCGGTGATTTCGCCCGTTACGGGATTGGTGGTGAGGAACAGCTGCATCGAGATGAAGAGGGCGAACACCATCGCCATGCTCACGCCGAAGTATTGCAGTCGGCCTACTCGGCCTGATCCATTGAGAAAAGGTGGCATGGTTTCCGCTCCGCCAGAGGTATTCGGGCTTGCCGGCCGCTCGCCCGTCACGTTGTATCTCGGTTGGTTTTTGTCATGGCTTTAATCCCCAACCAGCGAAACCGTTGCCTCCTCATCCTGCCGCACCCGGCTTTAGCTAGTGCCCTTGTAGTTGACCACTGCGTGAAGTTCGTGCTCGATCGTCACCAGATCGGCCTGATTTTTCATCACCTCGCCGATGTTTTTGTAGGCCATCGGCGATTCGTCGAGCAGCTCCTCGGCCTTACTTTTCTGCCACGTCCGACCTCCCATCGCCGCCTCAAAGGTTGCGACATCAAAGGTGCGCTTGGCAGCTTTGCGGCCATACCGGCGGCCAGCACCGTGTGCCGCCGACCGGTAAGACTCGGCGTTGCCTAGCCCGGAAACGATGTAGCTATTGGTGCCCATCGACCCCGGTATGACACCCATGTCGCCGACGTCGGCCCGAATCGCTCCCTTTCGGGTAATCCAGAGCTCGCGGTCGTCGTGGGTTTCACGTTCGGTGTAGTTGTGGTGACAGTTGATTCGGCGGAGTTCGCGCACTGGCTTGCCGACGGTTTCGGTCAGCACCCCGAGTACAGCGTTCATCATCTGCTCGCGGTTTTCGAGGGCGTACTCCTGAGCCCACAACATGTCGCGGATGTAGGAATTGAACCCTGGGTCGGTGTCGAGGAAATACGCGAGATCGCGGTCGTCAAGCGACCGTTCGAGCTGCGAGCACAACGAACGCGCCGCAGCGATGTGCTGCTGCGCGAGCACGTTACCGATGCCACGACTTCCCGAATGCAACACCGCCCAGACGCGGTCACGTTCGTCAAGGCTTACCTCGACGAAGTGGTTGCCGCCGCCGAGTGTGCCCAACTGCTGATCGATTTTCGCCACCGACGTTGACTTGAGTTCAAGATCGGTGGTCAGCGGGTTCGCTGCCAGCCAACGAATAGCCGCGGTCTTCGCTCGATCGTGTTTGTTGAAGCCGGCCGGTATTGCCTTGCCGATGCCGCGAAGGATCGGCCCGAGGTTGTCGGGAAGATCTTCGGCATCGAGGTTGGTTTCGACCGCGATCATGCCGCAGCCGATGTCGACGCCCACAGCAGCGGGGATGATGGCCGACTCTGTCGGGATGACCGAGCCGACGGTGGCCCCCATGCCCCAGTGGGCGTCGGGCATCAGTGCGATTGGGCCCGATACTGCAGCCGAGCGCGCTGAGGTGAGTGCCTGCTGCATGGTGTTTTCTTCAAGATCTGTCGCCCAGGACCGAACCCGCTCAAGGTCACCATCAAAACGTATGTCGGTAGTCATTGCTCGCTACACCTCCCAGTGTCATCGAAAATGCCAAAGTCTTTCGGCCGCTGCGGCGTGGCCGGCTGAAAGTGTGGAGCCTTCCGGCGAGTGTGTCTACTGAATAACCGAAGCTGCCCATGATCGCGTGTCGTCGACCAGCTTCGTCGTGTCGGCATCGGTGATCGAAAAGGACAGTGCTATGAAGCCGCGCCGGGCAACGTAGTTGCCCGCTTCGAGCATGGCGTGAAAGTACAACTCAAGCCACTGGTCGTGTTCTGCGTGTACGCAGAGCATCGACCCCCGGCCGGTTACCGACAGGGGTAGGTCAGTTGCCGCAAAGGTTTGGTCAAGTGCCACGCGAAGAGCGTCGCCTCGGTCGTTCACCTCGGCTAGCACTTTGTCGTCGAGTTCGTGGGTGAGGGTGGCAATGCCAGCAGCCATCGACGCTACGTTGTTGTTGAAGGTGCCGGCTTGCGTTAGCTCGCCACCCTGCGCGGCGTCGAAGTTCGCCATGATGTCGGCCCGCCCGCCGAAGGCGCCGAAGCTCATGCCCCCACCCAAGTATTTGCCAAGGGTGGTCATTCCCGGCGACAGGTCATACAACTGCTGCGCGCCACCGGGCGAGAGACGAGACGTCATCACCTCGTCGAGGATGAGCACCGTGCCAGTTTCGTCGCATCGTCGTTGGAGCTCGGTCATGAATGACTCGCTCGCCGGTCGACAGCCGCCCGAACCCTGGACTGCCTCGACCACCACACAACCCAGGTCGTCGTCGGTAAACAACGTATCGAGCCCCTCGAACGTGTTGAACTGGCCGACCACGAACCGGTGTGGCACGTTGAGCTGTTCGCCGTGGCCGAACGACAAGACGCCACCGTGGTAAGCGTGGTCAAAAACGCCTACACCCGAACGTCCCGTGTGATGTAGCGCAGTCCCGATAGCCATCAGGTTTGCTTCGGTCCCAGAGTTGGTGAACCGCACCTGATCGATGCTGGCGAAGCGTTGGCACACCAGAGTTGCGAGAGTGATCTCGCGTTCGTGGGTGGCACCAATGGCGAAGCCGCTACCCAGAGCTTCGACAACGGCATCGCGGATAGTTGTTGATGAATGGCCGAGAAGTCCAGCGGTGTAGTTGCCGCAGAAGTCGACGTAGGTGTGTCCGTCGATATCGGTCAGGCGCGAACCGTCTGCTGAAGCGACACGGAAGGGAAAGGGCGCGAAATCGAGCACTGATCGGGTGTTGCCGCCTGGCATCACCACTCGCGCTTGTGTGTCGAGTTCCGCGCTGCGCGGCCGTGCACTTCGGTATGTTGCGTGAGCGGCGCTGATCGCCTCGGCGAGGTGAGAAGTGGCCGCGTGCTCAAAGGTGCTTGTCATCGTAAGAGTCTCGCCGAAAAGCAGCTGGTTGGCACGGCTGATGCCGTTGGTCGTCAACAACTACGCTTCGGGGTATGGCACGTGGTCGTCGCGCATCACCCGGATCCATGCCCCCGTTGCAGAGCTGGTCGCATGGCGACGGCCAGAACACCGTCGTCGTCTTTGTCTATGACGGGGTTTCGAGCACCGATGTCATTGTGGTGGCGGATGCGTTGGCCGAGCCTCTTTCGGCAACCGTGCACCTTGTCGCTGCGCAGCCAGGAAGGGTTGTGGCTATTGAGCCGGCTCGAACGATTGAGGCAGCAGATCTACAGTCTGTGTCGACACCTATGGGTCTAGTGATCCCGGGCGGACTCGCCTGGAAACGAGAGGTCGAGAATCCGGCGGTTATGCGATGGTTGTCTGACACGGCCGCAACCAGTCGGGGAGTGGTCGCTGTTTCGACGGGAAGTCTGCTGCTCGCAGCGACTGGCATGCTCGACGGCTGCGAGGCAACCGGCCACTGGCTGGCGAATGATCTGATGACTGATCTTGGCGCAACGCCATCGTTTACTCGGGTGGTGTCAGATCGCCGGATCGTCACAGCATCGGGTGCTCGAGCCGCCACAGAAGCGGCAAAGGAGCTGGCGCTGGAGATGTTGTACGGCCGGACCTAGGCGAATAGGTCAAATGGCCTATGTCGCAACGGTAAACAACCTTGAGTCCTAAGGTTCGATTGAGAAGCTGGCCGATACCTAGTACGTATGGCCGGCGAAACTAATTCTCCAAACAGTGGTACCCGGGTCCTCGTGGTCGAGGACGCACCCGAGTTTCAGCTCGTTGTATGTTCACTCCTCGAAGCCAACGGTTACAGCGTTGAAAGCGCCGTCGATGGCGCTTCTGGTTTGGAGGCCGCCCGCACATTTGACCCCGCCGTGGTCATCCTCGATCTCGGGTTGCCCGACATGGACGGCATGAGCGTCTGTGAAGAACTTCGGTCCTTCACCGACGCCTATGTGCTGATGTTGACCGGCCGCACCGAAGACGAGGACCGCTACCGCGGACTCGAAGTCGGTGCCGATGACTACCTGACAAAACCGTTCGAGGCCAAGGAATTATTGCTCCGCATTTCGGTGCTGCTTCGCCGTCCTCGGGCGGGAACGGTCACCGAGATAACGTCCGGACCAGTCGAGTACGGCGACTTGCGCATCGATCGGCTCGCTCACCAGATATGGGTGGGCGACAACGAGATTCATCTCACCAAGATCGAGTTCGCCATGTTGCAGGCCTTGACGACGACTCCTGGCGCAGCGTTGTCGCGGCGTGAACTCGCCGAATCAGTTTGGGGCCCGCACTGGGTGGGTGAGGATCACGTCATCAACGTGCATGTGGCCAACCTCCGCAAAAAGATTGATGCCGACGCCGGGGGTCGCATTGCGACGGTCCGCGGCATCGGCTACCGGTTCGAAACGCGGCCGCTCGCTGCTTGATCAAGCCGGTTGCTTGATCAAGCGTTGAGCGAGCAGCGGGGCCAACTACCCGAGGCCAGTGAGCACGACCTCGGTTGCCTTTTCCTGACCCTGCAGCTCAAGCGCTCCCTTTGACTGCGATACTCGACCGTCGGCATCAACAAGGAGCGAAGACGGTGTCGAGGTGATGCCGAATCGTTTCCAGATGACGCCGTTCTCGTCTTCGACGTGAATGACGTTTTCTTGGTAGAGGCCGAGGGTGTCGGCGTAGTCTTGGTAGCTCTCGTTTGTGTCGCCGCTGTGGATGACCAGGAAGGTGACCTCAGGGTTGTCCTCTGCCGACTGAGCGATCTCGGGTCCTTCCACGATGCAAACTGCGCACGTTGGAGACACAAAGGTCACGATCATCGGAGAGTTGTAGTAGAGCTCGGTACCCGAAACCACCGCACCGGAGAAGATCTCCGGTGCGGTGAATGCGAAGGGCTCTGAGATGGCAAGCGAACCAATCTCAATGATGCCGTCTTCGTTTGCCTCGGGTTCGAGGTCGACGAGCGGGGAGGTGGCGGAAGCCTCCGCACTCGTCATCCCGGTTTCGACAAGCTCGCCCCGCACTGCGGAGCAGCCTGTCGTACCGAGAGCAATGATGCAAAGGAGCATCAATTTGTTGGAAAGCTTCATGCTGGAGCTTCGGTCGTTGCTGGAGCTTCGGTCGTTGCTGGTGCTTCCTCGGCTGGAGCTTCGGTGGTTGCTGGTGCTTCCTCGGCTGGAGCTTCGGTCGTTGCTGGCGCTTCAGTAGCCGGTGCTGGCATTGCCGTGAGCACTGCGGTGTCGAAGCCGACATCAGCGAGGTTGGCGATAAGGCCAACCATGCCGCCGGCATGTGGCGCCGTTACTTGGGTCATCTCGGTGCCGTTGTAGAAGATCGTCACTGCGGTGCCGTAGACCTCGACTGCGATGGTCACGTTCTGTCCGGTGGCAGGCGCAGCGATGGGCATCGAGCCCATGTTCTGGTAGTAGCCAGCGTTGTCATAACTGCCCCAGCGAAGTGTTGATCCGCCGTCAGCAAGATCGACAACCATGGCGCCACTTCGTGAGTTGAGCGAGCTCTGGTTGAACAACACGCCACCCTGGTTCACATTGGTGATCCCGTGGAATGTTGACTCCCAGCGGAAGTTCTCAACCATAAACTTGTCGAGCAGCACGGTGTAGTCGTAGCCACAGTTGTGGTGCTGGTTGAGCGAGCTGTCAGCTTCGGTCCATCGACCCGACGCAATAGTGAAGTCATTGAGGCCGTTTCCGGTGAAGTCGGTGGTGTACAGACCGGTTGGGGTCGATACCTCGCTCATGGCCAGCAGTGCTTCGCGGGGCAGACGGTCTTCGTCAGCACCGGGCGAGCACGATGCGCCTTCGCCGATTCCGGCATCGTCGACGGTGTAGGTCGAATCGGTCTCGGTGGCGGCTGGTTCGGGCTCAGTCTCTGGTTCTGGCTCCTGGGTCTCGGCCGGTACAAAGCCCTTGGAGATCTCGTCGTAGTTCTCCTCGTAGCTGTCGGCAGCTGCTTGTGACTCGGGTGTGGACGGCTCACTTTCGGGGGTTGGGCCGTCAACATCGTCAAGGCCCGCCGGTGGTGCTGCGTAGCTGCACGAAGCGCCATCGTTCGAGTTGGTCGCTGGTGCAGTTCCAACCTGGGTTGCCGAGGGGGTGGATGTCGTATAGCCGGTGATCTGGTAGATCTCACCCGAGTTACGGCCGACGTAGAGGTTACCGCCAGCGGTTGACCAGGCTGCGCCGTAGGACTTGAGAGATTCGGGCAGGCCCGAGACCATGCCAACCTCGGTGAGGGTGCGAGCAGCGGGGTCCATCATCATGAGCGATCCGTCGCTGCTGACGCCATAGAACTTGCCATGCACGTTGGTCATATCGGCAACTGCGGTGTACTGCGACAGCTCAGGGATGAGCGTGGCGGTCATCGTGTCGACGTCGATCGTGTGCCAATCGCGACCACCGCGAGAGACATGGAGCAGCCCGTCGTCACCGAAGTCGCCAGTGTAGGAGCCGCCCGGCATGTCGAGAGCGCCCATGTCGGTCTTGACGCCGTTGGCGTCGATGCGCTGAAGGTTGGTGCCAGCGATGGCGTACATGAGGCCGTCGGCAGCCCGGTAGCCCATGGCGTTGAAGTTGGAGTGGTCCGGACCAATGGTCTGGTAGACGCCTGCGTTGGGGTCGAGTGAGGCGAACTGGCCGGAAATTACCTGGTAGAAGCCGGGGTCACAGGCAAGCTTTGCGTCGGCTGCTCCGGCGACCGGCGACAAGGCTGCTGCGCCGAGCGCAACAGCGAGCGCAATGCCGCCGAGCCGCTTCTTCGAACTCTTTGTTACTTGTGGTGTGTCTAGTGTGGACTGCATGGGTTGCTCCGCTGTTTTTGGGGTGGGCCCCATCGGGGGCTTTCTTGTTACGAAGGTGATCGTCGCAACGCAGCCGAAACTTCAATCAAGAACCCATCAAGACAACCAGCGGATGGTTCATTGCAAGAAGGCGTTTTGCCTGCTCAGGGGCAGTTTTTGTCCAATTTTCGAGCGTTCGTAGTAAGGTTGACATATGTCATCAATACTCAAGTGGGTATGCCCAGACTGCAAAAGAACGTTTGGGAGACGTGGTCAGGGTCACACCTGCGAACCGGGCCTGAGCATCGAGGACTACTTCAAAAACGCACCCGACCGCGAACGACCGATCTTCGATCTGGTCGCAGAACACCTCGAAAGTCTCGGCCCGGTGGTAGTCGAACCGGTCAGTATCGGCGTGATGTTCAAGAACGGCCCACGGTTCGCCGAGCTGCGCACGATGAAGAAGTGGGTGGCTGTGACGTTTCTTCACCCCGTCAAGCTCGAAAGCACCCGCTTCTCGCGCAAGGTGATTTCGGCGGGCAGCCCCGGCTCGAAGTGGTACCACGTGGTCAATGTGGCCGACGTTTCCGAAATTGATGTTGAGCTACTCGACTGGCTTACCGAAGCGTATTTTGCGACCGAGACACGCGGCGATTAGCCGAGACGGCCAGCCTCTCGGGCTGCATCCTCGGCCTTGGTCAGCTGACTCTCGACGATCTTGAGTCCGGCATCCCAGAATCCAGGGTCGGTCAGGTCACAATCGACAATCTTGCCGAGTTCCTCGGGGCTTCGGGATCCGCCGGCCCGCAACATGTCGAGGTAGGCCGGGACAAAGGCGTCGCCTTCGGTTTCGTACCTTGCATAGACCGACAGCGCTAAGAGTTGACCGTACGCATAGGCGTAGACATAGCCGGGGGTGCCCATGAAGTGCGGAATGTAGCTCCACCACGAGCGGTAGTTGTCGGTGATCTCAACCGAGTCGCCAACCATTGCGGCTTGGCTATCGACCCACAGGTCGCCGAACCGCTCGACCGACAGCTCACCAACGTCGCGCCGCTCGGTATGCACCGCGTGCTCGAACCGGTTCATAGCGATCTGGCGGAAAACCGTGGCGATCGAATCTTCGAGCGTCGAGGCGAGCAACGAGAACCGTTCGCCAGGATCATCGATCATTTCAAGCAACCGGTTGTTGGTGACCGTTTCGCCAAACACCGAAGCGGTTTCGGCGAGTGTGAGCGGGGTCGACTGATGGAAAAGGCCCTGTTCTCGGGCGAGATAGGCGTGCACGCCATGGCCGAGTTCGTGGGCGAGTGTCAGCACATCGCGGTTACGAGCGGTCCAGTTGAGTAAGACGTAGGGGTGATGCGACGGAACCGTATAGGCGCAGAAGGCGCCGGGCCGCTTGCCGGGGCGCATCGGCGCATCGATCCATCCGTCGTCGATGAACGTGCCAACCACACCAGCGAGTTCATCGGAGAACGAGGCGTACGCGTCTCGCACCATTGTGGTGGCCTGACTCCATCCGATCTCTTCGTCGCTACTAGCGACCGACGCCATGCGGTCGTAGTCGGCCAACTTGTCGACGCCCAGTACTTTGGCCTTCAGCGCATACCAGCGTTGCGGTATGTCGTAGCGCCCAACCACGGCCTGCACCAGCGCTTCTACCGACTCGTCGCTGGCTTCGTTGCTGAGATTTCGGGCCGAGACCCACGAGTCAAAATTACGTAACCGGTCATCGACGCTCTTGTCGAGTAGCAGGGTATTGAACACAAAAGCTCGGGTGCGAAGGCCCGGAGCTAGTGCATCGGTCACGGCCTGAGCAGCCACCTGACGAACCTCGCGGTCGGGATGTTGGAGTTCAGAGAGGCCCGATTCGAGCGGCACCGTTTCGCCATCGAGCTCGACTTCTATCGACGAGGTGAGCTCGCTAAAGAGCCGCACCCACGCAGAGGCACCCGTTACCGAGGTTTCGGTGAGAACCCGCTCTTCGGCTTCGGTAAGCAGATGAGGACGATTGCGGCGAAGGTTGGCCAGGTGATGACTGCAGAAGGCCAAACGGTCGTCGCTGAGGAGCTTGTCGGCATGGTCATCGCTGACCGCTGCCCATTCGAGATCGATGAAGATCATCTTGGTGCTGATTGCGGTTGCCTGCTCTTGCATCGCCACCATCGCCGCGCCCCGCTCGGGCTCGGCGGTGTTTTCGCTGAACCGGAGCATGACGTAGTTGCCTGCCCGGCTCGAAAGTTCACCAATTTCGGCGAGCGTGGTCATCATTTCGGCCATCTCCGCCGCATCGAGCTCGGCAATCCTGCCGCGGTAGGAGCTGAGCGTGTCGGCCAACGTGTCGGCCTGTGCCAAAAGGTCGTCGGGGGTCGCCCCGCCGGGCAGCAAGGTCTCGATGGTCCAGGTGACGTCTGCCGCGGTGAGGTCGGCCACGACTTCTGGTGAGTCTGGAGAATCCGGAGAGAACGTATTCGTCATAGGTCAAGTCTGCCAGCGGCCGCTACATTTTGTGCGTGCCCCCCAAACCGAATTCGGACTGCTCTGTAGCCGCGTCGTCTCCCGAGCTGTCATTCCTTACCTGGAATTTGGCCATGCTCGAGCGGTCGGCTCAGGCGCCCCAGCAGTGGGGTCAAGAAAACACCGAGGCAGCGGTGCGCGAGTTTGTGCTGGAGACCTCACCCGACATCGTGTGTTTCCAAGAGCTACCGCGCACGGTTCCCTTCGTTGAAACGCACGGAATGATTCCTGCGAACCCCGAGTCTCACAGCGGCAACCTCGCGGTTTTGGTGAAGCATGACCTTCTTGCCGACGAACCTGCACATATCGAGATCAAGGGTTGTGCAGTGCTGGTGACCTTTGGCGAGATCACCATTGCAAATGTTCATCTGGCGCCCGGAGGCGGTGGCCTTGCTGAGCGTCTCGAGCAGACCGCTCGGATTGTTGAAGCCAGCCCGACGCCCAACATCTTGATTGTTGGCGACACAAATAGTCGTGTTGCTGAGGAACGGTATTTCGCCGACGCCGGACTTGTGGGCGACCGCCCCCCGAAAGCAACGTGGAACAGTCGCCGCAACAGGTTCCGCCCGGGGGCCGAGTTCAGTGCCTACTTCACTCGTTACTTTGCCACCGAGACCCTGGCCGTCGACGAAGTCGCAGTCTGGACTGAGCCGGTCGAAAGCGGCGCAGCGACGTTCTTCCTGAGTGACCATTTCGCGCTTTCAGGGCGGGTCTCGCTCGACGCCCTACCAACGGGTGCCGCATGACCGAGCTGCGCGCCGGCGGACTCGACGAGCCGCATCCGTCACGGTTTAGCGTTGATGAACCGACCTACGACGATTGCATGGCCGCCCACCGGTTAGCGGTCGCGGCCGGCCAAGGCGGCTACATCGATCCGTTTTCGAGGCTCTTTGTCATGACGGCTCCGCAGCTCGCCGAGCGGCCGTGTTGCGAACAGCGGTGTAGGCATTGCCCCTGGATTGTTTAGCAGGGGCGAAACAAAATTGCCCCTGGATTGTTTAGCAGGGGCGAAACAAAATTGCCCCTGGATTGTTTAGCAACCGCCATCGGCAAACGGGTTGTCGTCCTCCTGGATGCCGAACACGACTTGCATGGTGTGCGAGGTTGAACAGTAGCCATCGAACTCGTTCGCGAGGCCGGTTATCAGCTGGTAGGTAAGGATCCCCGGAGCGTTTCGAATGGCGGTCCAGCCATCTGCGCCGTTGGTGTAGGTCTCATCAAACCAGGCGAAGTCAGCGCCTGAAAGACCGGCCTGAAGAACCGCCATATCGGCTGCGGTTGGTTGGTTCGGCAATGACGAAGCGCAACCGGCCTGCCAGTAATAGAGAAACGCATTGGGGTCGACGTCGTACAACATCGCGTCGGCCATGACCTCGGCGTAGCTGCAGCCGGCGCCATACGTTTCGTGGAAATACAGCTGCGCTTGGGCAAAGGGGCCGCCGTTATTGTGCAGAGCGAGCGTTCCCTCGTAGACATGCGCGAGTTCGTGGATGATGACACCGACGTTGCTAAGCGAGTCTCTGTCCATGGTGAACACCTGTGCCTCGCACGTCGGGAGGTTGGCCGTGCTGAATCGACATGCCGAGTTCACCGTGCCGGCGGTGCCATTCGCGAGATCGGCAATTTTCACCTGACCGTTGGTCGAGATGTAGGCCCATGCAGCCGGGATCCAAGGGTGCGAATCGCCGTACGTTGCGATAATCGTGTCTTCGATTGTTGAAACCAGCTCGGCCATTTCGGCGTCTGGATCGGGCTCGGGATCTGGATCGGGTGCAGGTGGTTCTGGGTCTGGCTCGGGGTCGGGATCGGGTGCAGGAGGATCGGGCTCGGGATCAGGATCGGGGTCTGGCTGCGGATCAGGGTTTGGTTCGCCGGTCGGCTCGCATCTCACCGTTTCCTCTGCGTCGCAGGCATCGGTTCCGCGACCGCCGTTTGCTCGGTCGTCGCCCTCTCCGCCGATGAGGTCGTCGTCGCCGTCTTTGCCTCGAAGAACGTCGTCTCCGGTACCGCCGAGCACCTCGTCATCGCCGCCCTGGCCATTGACCACGTCGTTGTTTTCGCCGCCGTCGACCAGATCGGTGCCGGGGCCGCCTCGCAGATCGTCGTCGCCCGCTCCGCCATCGAGTTTGTCGGCGCCTGGCTGGCCTTTGAGAACGTCGTTACCTTCGCCGCCGTCAAGAATATCGTTGCCGGTTCCGCCCCGAAGTTGATCGTTGCCCGCTCCGCCATTGATGATGTCGTTGCCTTTACCGCCGGCAATGCGATCGTTGCCGCCACCACCGAAGATGATGTCGTCGCCTCCTTGGCCAGAGATGTTGTTCGGGCCCGGGCCTGCACAGATGAAGTCGTTGCCCGGCGTGCCCCTAATCGCCCGATCGTTCGATGAGATGTAGCGGTAGCCAGCCGGCGCCGCGCCACACTCGCCTTCCTGGGCGCTGACCGGCGTTGCGGTCAGGCCAAGGGTGGCGACAAGGAGAGAGACAATGAGAGAGAGAACGCAACCAATTGCTGCGGCGGTTGTTCTCTTGCGTTGCTTGTTTGGGTAGACCATTGGACTTGGTATCGGTGGACTTTACGAAAAACTTGAAATTTTACTGATAGTGGTACTTCAGGTCGTCGCAACACCCCCTGCTGCGCAGGGCGCAAGTACCGGTGTATCAGCGGGAGGAACTACATTTTGGCTATGACCGAGAGCCAAAAAGTAGAACAAGTCTGGGAGACACCATCGGCAGACGACATCGTCCAACTCACCAAGGCTCACGTCGAAGCCATGGAGATGACCAACGACGACGTGGTCTGGGTTCAAGCCGGGATGCAACACCTACTCTTGCAAACCGTGGGGCGGAAGTCGGGCAACGTGCACAAGGTGGCACTTCCTACCTGGAACGATCCCGACGGCAACCGGATTGTTGTTGGCTCCTTTGCCGGAGCCAAGACCCACCCTTCGTGGTTCTTGAATCTTCGCGATCGCGTCGATCCGTTGTTACGAGTGCGCGTGCAGACCGGCGAGTTTCTTTCTGACGCCGAAATCCTTGCGGGCGACGACCGGACCCGAACCTGGGACGGTCTTGTGGCCGATCGCGCTTGGTACACGACGTATCAGGAAAAGACCGACCGTCAGATCCCCCTGATCAGATTCCCCGAGACCGAATGGGTCAGCAGGGTGACGTCGAGCTAACCCAGGGAAGTTCGCCGTTTCGCACGCCGGTCACCTCACCGCCGACGGTGTCGATGACGATCCGGTAGGCGGCGTCTGCTGAGTCGGTGGGGACATAGACCATTGTTGGGCCGGTGGTCTCGATGCGTTCGCCGTAGGTCTCGCGGACGTCGTCGACGGTAGATCCGATACCAATGCCGGACCGCGTTGCGTGACCGGCAACCATGTCGATGCGGGCGAGCCGCCGATCGGCGAATCCGGCCGAGCCAACGAGGGTGAGCACAGGGCTCCCGAGGTCACCGCCGATGCTGGTCTGCACACAATCGAGGGTGTCGATGTTGGCTGGCTCAACAATGGTGCCGCCGATGGTCTCTTCTATCTCGGCCACCGTCATGCCGATCTGCATTGGACCCATACCGCGAAGCGTCATTGGTTCGTCGCCCGGCAAGATGCTTGGCAACAGGTATTCGATGGCTGGCTCATCGGCGACTGTTGTCTCCACGCCGGCGCCAGCTACAGGGTCGGCAGGTTCGACGGGTGTTTCTTCAGCGCCGGTTGCTGAAGCCTCAGGGGTGATGGTGTCGTCGTCAAACGCGAAAGCCCCGGATTGCGCGGACGCGTCGGGGTCTGCCCCGGCGGTCGAGGTGACATCGGCGTCGTCGCCAAGCAGAAATTGCAGTGCGACGAAACTCAGGAGCAGGAAAGCGATGACGGCGGCTCCGGCCATGTAGATCGCCTGCTGGCGGTTTTGTTGTTCTGCCAGCTCGATTGCTGACGTCACCGAGACCGAAGCGCGTGCGTCTGGCAGAGGCCCTCGGTTGTAGGTTTCGGTCTCCCGCTGGTCCATCACAAGTAGAAGCTATTCGGATTTTTTCGAAATGTGTTTCAACAGCGAAAATTTTGTAAAGACACGCGACGGCAATTGTTGGTTTAGTCGGGAGTTTCGGCGGGTTCCCGTGGCGCAGGTGCAGGAAGTTCACAAGGATCGAGGCCCTTGCCCGCGAGTACACGCACAACTGATGTCGCCAAACGGTCGGCATCGAGGGTGCCGGAGCTCAGTGCCTCGAGTAACGCTGCATGTGTGGGTTCGACATCGGCGACCGCGCCCAGCATGACGATGTCTGCGCCGGCGCCGAGCGCCAGAAGCGCTGCCTCAGCGGCCGTCCACTGTCGGGTGATCGCCCCCATGTTCAACGCATCGGTCATCACGAGCCCATCGAAACCAAGCTCGGTTCGGAGGAGCCCATCGATCGCCTCTGGCGACAAGGTGGCTGGCATGCCATTGGTAAGACCGGGCACGTTGAGATGGCCGACCATGAGGGCAACGCCGGGGATTTCGATCGCGTCGAGGAAGGGGAGTAGATCGGTTTCACGCATCGCTGCGAACTGGGGTGTGACGGGAAGAGTCTTGTGTGAGTCCGCGCTGGCGCTGCCGTGGCCGGGGAAGTGTTTCACGACTGGTGTGATTCCCGCCGACGCCAGGCCCCCGGCAAATGCGAGACCAAACTCGCTAACGATGCTTGGGTCCGATGAGTACGCCCGAGTGCCGATGCCCGGCCCGCCGCCCACATCGAGCACAGGGGCAAAGTCCATCGTGATGCCGAGATCGGCCAGCGCGAGGCCATGGTTGGCCCCGGTGTCATTGGCGACGGTCGGGTCGCCTGTTGCGGCGACGTCGCGAGCTGATGGCACCGTGCCGATTAGTTGTGCGAGGCGTTGCACTGTGCCGCCTTCTTCGTCGACCGCAATCGTTACGCGAAGGGGGGCTTGGTTCTGGATCGCTGCGAGTTGGTTCTTGAGGTCAGAGCCGGGCTCGCCGAGCAATCCCACCGAGCCGAGCAGTCCTTGGCCGGCAAGGTCGGCGGCGCGTGTCAGAGCCGATGGTTGCGCGAGCGCCATGATCAGCTGGCCCACCAGGTAATGGTCGGGCCACGAAACCAGGCAGTCTTTTGGGGCGATCGTGGTGGTGGTGGTCGTCGTCGTAGTGGTGGTTGTCGTCGTCGTCGTAGTAGTGGTCGTCGTGGTGGTCGTCGGCGCTGGCGAGGACGTCGTTGTGGGCCGGACCTCTCGGGCAGCATCCGCCTTGTTGCTTTCTTCCAGCGAAATCACGTAGGTGATGGCGGTAAGAGAAGCGACAGCGCACACCAGAATGGCGATGATCTTTTGCGACCTATCCATCGACCTATCTCTGTATCTCTTGGCGTGATTGTCGTAGCATTCAGAGGTGACATTACGACCGCTCTTTGCATTCATTGTGGCGGCGGGCCTTTTTTTCAGCGGATGTTCGAGCTCAGGCGACGGTGACGTTCTCGTGCTGCCCGCAACAACCCAACCGGTGCAGGCACCAGCAACAGTTGTCGTGGCGGAGGTCGAACCCGAACCGGTGCTGCAACGACAAAAGCTCTTCGCCCAAGCCGCCCCCGCCGCTACCGCGGATTGCGGACCCGGGCTGCTCGACTCGAACTCATCGGTGAGCACGGTGGGTCTTGATGAGGTCCTGTTCGGGATGACCGTCGCCCGGGCAGCGGAAGCGTCGGAGACCTGCTTGGTTCCCGAGGGCGAGGCGACACAGGCATGCCACTACGTTCGACCCGTTGGTGGTCCCGACGGTGTTGGGTTCATGGTCACCCAAGGAACAATTGAGCGCGTCGACATCATCTCCGGTTCGATCACCACACGGTCAGGCGCGGGCATTGGATCAACCGCCCAGCAAATTCTCGATCTCTTCCCAGGTAAGATCGAAACCAAGCCGAGCCCGTTTGGCGACGGCGAATGGTTGTCGTTCATCCCCAGCGATACTGATGATCAGCAGTTCAGAGTGGTGTGGGAAACGAACAACGAGGGTGTTGTAACTAGGTTCCGTTCCGGGCGGCGTCCACAGGTCGAGAACCCCAGCGGGTGTTTGGACTCGTGATGTGAGGAACGTGGCGTCACCTCGCCAGTCCACAACGAATACTCGCAGGTGAGCTGTTCACACCGTCGTTAGTAAGTCGTTGGTAAGTCAGCTGGTCGATGTTGTGGTCATGACCAACCAGCTGACCTTCATAGACCTCGAGCCCATTGCCGACAACGAGACCCCAACCGCCGACCCGAACAGAGGCGTCCGCAACAAGTGGAAGCTGTGCGGCGCCGCGGCCGCTCTGGTGTTAGCTGCCGCACTCACCAGTTCTGTTGTGGGCGTCGATCCGGTTAAGCCTGCGGCACCCCAGGCGGCGCAGGAGCGCCCTGGTTATGCGATTGTGCAAGACGCGATTGCGGCGGCGCTAGCGGTGCATAATTTTAAGGTCGATGCCCCGGTGCAACGCCCGGCCTACTTGATCATCCAGGATGAAATCGACGCTGCGCTCGCAGAGCACAACAAAAGGGGTGGCAGTCCCGGCCTCTCGGCGGCTGAGATTGTGCAGGCCGAGATCGACGCTGCCCTCGCCGAGCGCTGACTTAAGCACTGCGAGTTAGCAAAACGTCGACTGCTGTGTGCAGGTCGGTTGGAGTAACCCAGACTTCAGCGCGGCCCGAACGGTCAGCCGCTCCTGTCAGAGTTGTGAGATGTAGTAGATCTCCAAGATCGGCCAGGTGGGTGGCGGTGTCGAATGCCACCGCAATCTGTGTCGTTGTCGAGAGCGCAAACACCTGTTCAAACCGACGGGCAGCCCCGGCGAACTTGTCCCAAATTCCCTCGACGATGAGCGCAAGATCGCGCCCGTCGGAGCTGTCTGAGCGAAGCGCATCGAGCACTTGCTGCGAGGCGTGTTCGACACTTGTTTGGCCGAGCCGAGCAAGGGGTGTCCACGCCTGGTGTTTTGGCGACTTGCGTAGGTTTGCCTCGCGGAGCCGTCGAACGAGGTCTCGACTGTCGACCTGCTGTGCGCCTTGGGCCATCGCAGAGGCGAGCAGTCGCTCGGGCAGATCGTAGTGGTCGCCTTGGAACCCGATCCGACGTATACCGAGTCGATTGGCAAAGTGGTGCAGCTCGTCATAGTTCGAATCGCTGACAAGATGCGACCACTTCTCGTCGCGAAATGTCCAAAGAGGTTGATCGACCAGTATCGCCATCGCGATACGACGGTACCGTTTGGATCGTGCATCCGGCTTTTGTTCCCCTCAGTCCAATGAAGGCGGCTCCAGGAGAGCTGCCAACAGGCGACGGCTGGGCCTACGAAATCAAGTGGGACGGCATGCGGATTGTCGCCCACACCGATGGCGACCAGGTGATCCTGCGGTCGTCAAACGGGATAGATGCAACCGACCGGTTCCCCGAACTGGCCAGTCTTGCCGATGCGGTTGGTGGCCGGCCGGCAATTCTCGATGGCGAGGTCGTGGCGTTCAAGGACGGAAAACCCAGTTTCTCGGCGCTGCAGTCACGCATGCACATCAGTAGCCGCGCCGAAGCCGAACGGCGGGCCGCAGATGTCCCGATCAGTTTTGTCATCTTTGACCTGCTGCATTTTGATGGCACAGACGCAACGTCGGTGCCCTATGAACAACGCCGGGCGCTGCTCGTGCAACTGGTTGACGCAGGGCCGTACTGGAGAGTCACCGACCAGCACCTCGACGGAGCAGTGCTTCTCGAAGTGGTCACCGAGAACGGTTTGGAAGGACTCATCGCCAAACGCCTCGACTCTCCCTACCAAGCAGGTAAACGTTCGCCGCTCTGGCGAAAAATAAAGGTTCGGTACCACCAAGAGCTGGTCGTGGGCGGGTGGGGCGCAGGCAAGGGCAGCCGCTCAGGCGGAATCGGTGGACTTTTTGTTGGCTACTACGAACAAGACGGAGCCACCGAGCAGGACAAGAGCGCTCAGCGGCCGCTGCGGTTTGCCGGAAGAGTCGGATCCGGGTTGAACGATGGCGAGATCAGGCGATTGCTCGCGCAGCTTGAACCGCTTCGCACCGATGTGTGTCCGTTCGTTCCAACGCCGACCGGCCCCGAAGCGCGCGGGGCCACCTGGGTTCGTCCCGAGCTTGTTATCGAGGTCGCTTTTGCCGACTGGAGCCCCGACGGCCGACTTCGCCATCCAAGTTATCTCGGACAACGAATCGACACCGACCCTCAAGCGATTGTCCGAGAACTCCCCGAGAACCGCAGTACCCTTTCACCGTGACGCCAAGCACATCTGACCAGAACGAGTCGACACCGCCCGTCGAAACGATCTTGCTGTCTGTGCCTGCTTCGGGTCCCTACAGTCGCCTTGCCCGAATGAGTGGCGCGGCGCTGGCCTTGCGTCGGGGTCTATCTTTGGCCGCGGTCGACGACCTTCGTCTGGCGATCGACGAGGCGCTCATCTTGTTGCTCGATCACCGCGATCGCGAAGGTTCGATCGATCTTCGTTTCGCTCTCGAACCCAATGGCTTGACCGTCGAGATGCAGCCAAACTTCGCCGATGGGCCGCCAACGCTCTCGGCCGATGAGGTCGACCGGTTCGCCGCGCTGGCCGGCCCGTTGTTGTCGAGCTTTTCGCTTGATGTCGACACCGGGATCCTGGTTCTTACGAAGAACTCGCGAGCGGCTACCGAGTAGGCCTCGACGTTAGTTCTTGCCGGAACTGCCGAATCCGCCGACGCCCCGTTCAGAATCTGGGAGCTCCTGCACTTCGAGAAACGCAACAGATTCGACCCTTTGCACCACGAGTTGAGCAATGCGATCGCCGCGGGTGACGGTAAAGGGGGTCGTCGGATCGAGGTTGATGAGAATGACCTTGAGTTCGCCGCGATAGCCCGAATCGATAAGACCCGGCGTGTTGAGCACGGTCACGCCATGTTTTGCAGCCAGCCCGCTTCGCGGTTGGACAAATCCTGCATAACCGTCGGGGAGCGCAATCGAGATCCCGGTACCCACCATCGCCCGACCGCCGCCCGCAGCGATGGTCACCTCTTCTGATGCTCGCAAATCTGCGCCGGCGTCGCCAGCGTTCGCATAGGAGGGGAGGGCGAGTTCGGCATCGGCTTTGACCGTTGGTATTTGTTGCACCGTGTCATCGTAGTTGTGCGCAGCGATCGGGTCGGGATTCGTGTTTGTCAACGGGCACAGCGGGCGGAGCCCAAAGGGAACAGTGGGCGGAGCCCAAACCGGGCGGCTTCCAGTGACTAAGGTCGGGTTCATGCTTGCTTGGATGGATCTCGAGATGACGGGCCTTGACCCCGCGAACAACGTCATTGTCGAGATAGCGACACTGATTACCGACGACAACCTCGAACTGATCGCCGAGGGACCTGATCTGGTGATCTTTCAACCACCAGAAGTGCTCGCCACAATGGATGACGTCGTGCGGGAGATGCATGAGCGGAGTGGACTAACACCTCAAATCGAGGCATCGACGTTGACCCTCGAGGAAGCGGGTCAGCAAACGATGGCGTTTCTTCGCGAGCACATTCCTGAAGAGCGAACCGTGCCGCTGTGCGGCAACTCGATCGGCACCGACCGGCGCTTTTTGGCCGTCTATCTCCCGGAAATCGAAGAGTTTCTGCACTACCGGTCGATCGACGTGTCCACCATCAAAGAGCTGGCTCGTCGCTGGAACCCCAAAGGCTTGAGCGACGCGCCGCGCAAGGCGGGTGGCCACCGGGCCATGGACGACATTCGCGAATCACTCGATGAGCTCCGGTATTACCGCAGCGCACTTTTCAAAGAGCCGCCGGCGTAGCAGACATCGCCGACGAAAGCCGAGCAGTGGCGAAGGTCTCGCTGTTCTCGCCGGTAAGCCAGATCATCAGGCCGTTGGCTGCTGCGACGTCACCCGACCAGTGCAGGGTGGCCGTCGTATCCGGCGGCACCGGCTGACGGAATTCGAGTTGGGCGGTGATGCCCGTTCGACGTATGCCACGGACGTGCACTACCTGCTCGACTGCGGTCCAGAAGGCAGCGTTGTTGACGTGTCCCAAGAGATCGAGATCCGACCACCGGAACGGCCAGGCCATCGCTGACGCGTTGTCGGCGACAGCGGGCGAATGGTGAAGCTTGGTGTTGGCCTTGCGGCCGCGGGCCGATTCGTCGTACAGGTTGTGAAACCGGTCGTCGAGCTTTTTAGGTCGTCCGCTGTCGGGGTCGATGTGCACCCACACTGACGAGATGTCGATTGAGGCACCAGCGTCGCCCCGAATCGCTGTTTGCCGTTCCGCCCAGCGGCCGCCGGTGCCGTTACAGAAGGTGGTCGAGGTGACCAGCTCGCGAAAAACACCCGGTTGGTGGACCACAACGACTGTCTTGCGTACAACGAAATGCAGCGCACCGAGAAGGTCGACCTCTCGTGCGTCATCGTTCGCGACGTCTTGCCCGTATCGCCCGATTGCGTCGAAACGAAGCTCGTCGCTCGGATCAACATCGCCGAGACGGACAAAGCGGTTTGTCACAAATCGTCTTCCCGGTCCGTCGACCGGAAGAAATATTGGAGATTCTTTGGGGATTATTTCTGTCATCGCGCCTTGCAATCTAGGGGTTTTTCGGCGAACCATCCCGATGTTGGACGAAATACGCGTTAATTCAATTGACGGCCTTGGGCGTCGATGGTTGGGTAGATGAACGGGGCAAACCCCGCACGGCCTACCAACCGGTTCGCCGACTTTCACTCGAGAAAACCTTCACCAATGGCTTGCACGATGAACAACACGATGATTGCGCCGGTAAATCCGGTGTCGTCTCGCGTGTATGCCATTGCGACCGTCCTCGGTTTCGACGCCCATTGGGCGGCCAAGACCCCGGTGGTTGAGTTTGGCACCAAGCGCCAGCGGCTGAAGGAATCTTTCGACTGAGACCTAAATCTCACAATCGAAACTCCGGAGGCCGTCGAGAAATCGACGGCCTTTCTGCTTTTTCAAGCCTCCCCCAATCAGCCCCCGAACAGACAAGAGCAAGAAGTCCACGAACACGAAATCAGTACACAAGCCGTCGTTGACGGAGAAGGAGAGAGGGACCCATGCGAGCCCCTCTGGAAATCATCACTAGTTTGGACCCGTCGGTAGCTTCGGCCGCCGACCCCACCTCAGAGATCGACACTCTTGCGTTTGGCGAGACGTCGACTTGGGAAGATCAGTCGGCATGCCGCGGGGTCAGCGTCGCGGCGGAGATCTTCTTCTCCGAGGACCTAGGCGACATTGCGACGGCCAAGCGGATCTGCGCCGATTGCCCCGTCCTGGCTCAGTGCCTCGAAGGTGCGCTCGAGCGTCGGGAGCCGTGGGGTGTGTGGGGCGGACAGCTCTTTCTCAACGGTCGGATGGTCGCACAAAAGCGTCGTCGTGGTCGCCCGCCAAAGGTCGCTCGTCCCGAGGACGAACTGCCCGAGGTGCCGATCCCGTTGCACCTTCGAGAGCTTGCGTCCACCGCGTAGACCGACCCACCAGGGTTCGTACCGTCTGCTTGTCAGGCTGTAGAGAACCCGCGAGAACCAGGGGCCCGACCGTCGCTCAGCAGTGAGCGAAGGTCGGGCCCCTTGAGGTTTTCGTTACGTTGTGGCACCTAGCCTTAGGCCACGGGGAACCTTTCAGCTGAAGATTCCGTTTACTGGTGGAATCCCCGGCGAGGTTGGTGGGTTCATATCTCGAATCGACTATCAAGAAAGACCCGAGGTGAGCCGAGCATGAAGATCGTGAAGAGCATGAAGATCATGAGTCTGGTCTTCGCGGCAGCGCTGCTAGCAGCGGCGTGCGGATCAGACAACGCGACCTCGGCTGCTGACGCTTCCGGCGCTGCCGCCGAAATCCCAGTGATCGACGCGGCCAACATCAGTGAGCGTGCAGGGACACCGCTGGTGATCAACTTCTTTGCTTCATGGTGCCCGTCGTGTGTTTCGGAACTTCCCGATTTCGAAGAAGTCCACCAAAACTTCGGCGAAGACGTCACCTTTCTCGGCATCGCCCAGCGCGATCGGCCCAGTGATGCACTTTCGCTTATCGAGCGCACGGGCGTGACCTATGAGATTGGCAACGACCCCGATGGCGAGTTGTTCCAGGACTACAACGCTTTGGCAATGCCGACAACGGTCTTTGTTTCTGCCGATGGAGAGGTCGTGAAGACCTTTTCTGGTGTGCTCACCACCGAGTCGCTGACCAGCATTATCAACGAGGAACTTCTATGACTCTTGCCTTTCTGTCACTGAGCCTTGCCTTCCCGTTCTCCGCCGGGCTTGTCGCAGCCTTCAACCCTTGCGGGTTCGCGATGCTACCGACCTACCTCGCCTTTTTCCTCGGTCAGGAAGACAAAGACGCCGAGCCGAGTCTGGCCCGCAACATCAGCCGCGGACTGGTCGTCGGGCTGACACTAACTGCCGGGTTCTTTCTGGTCTTTGGTGGTCTGGGGATCATCACGAGTCACTTCCTGTCACGCGGATCTGTGGCCGAAAACCTGCCATGGGTCACGCTCATTCTCGGGATTCTTATGGTGCCGCTTGGTATCGCGATGGCCCTCGGTTTTGAGCCGACGATCTCGACGCCACGACTGAACAAAGGCGGCGGTACCCGCGAGCTCGGTTCGATCTTTCTTTTTGGTGTGTCGTACGCAGTCGTTTCGTTCGGCTGTACCGCTCCGTTATTTCTTGGCACCGTGGCGACCTCGTTTACCAACGACGGCTTCGCCAACGGCGTCGCCACGTTCATGGCATACGCAGCCGGAATGGCCGCCATCGTTGTGTTCCTGACGATGGCCGTCGCTCTCGCCCAAGGGGCAATCGCCCGCAACATGCGTCGAATTTTGCCCTATGTCAACAAGGTGTCGGGCGTGCTGCTGATTCTCGGCGGGATCTACATCGCGTTGTATGGCTGGTGGGAGATTCAAGTATTTCGCGATCCGCTCAGCGCCACTGCCAACCCAGTGCAGGAGCAGCTGGAGAAGTTTCAGGGTTGGGTCAACACCCAGATCAACAACATCGGTCCTGGCACGCTTGGCCTGATCCTGCTCGGCGTCATTACGGCCGCCGTGGTCGCTTCCCTGGCGCTCTCGCGACGCGAGCCGCAGGACATGGTCGCCGAATGAGTAACTGAGCTGGCTCGGACAACCAAAAGACCGTCGATGGCCTTCGGGCTGCTTGGCTAGCTCGTCTACGATGCAACGAATGGGTCAGCCAGTCGAAGAAGTTACGCCCGGCCGTTACGCCGAGCATCTCGCGACCACAGGGGTCCACGAGTCTTGCGAATTGCGGTCCTCGTTTGGGCTGATGGCATTCCATGGCGGCCACTTAGAAAAAGTGACGGACATCGTCGCCGCGAAGGTGGCGTCGCTCACGGGAAGTTCGTACTACCAGGTGTTGCACGACGAGGATGTCCCAACCCATATCCCGTCAAAGTTTGTGCACCCGGGAGATTCACAACTACTCGCCGATTTTCTTGGTCATGTCACGACCACGGTCGCATTGCACGGTTACGGACGCGATCATCTCCGCCGGGTAATCCTGCTCGGCGGGTCCAATCGTGACCTCGCTCAGCATCTCGCCGAACAGCTGAACGAGGACCTCCCTAAGTATGAGGCACGGTACGAGATCGACGAGATTCCTCGCGAGCTTCGTGGGCTTCATCCGGATAACCCGGTGAACCTTCCGGTCAACGGTGGTGTCCAGATCGAACTCCCGCCCACCTTGCGATGGAACTGGGACCAAAAGAATTGGAGCGATCACGGCGAGGCCGGCCGTGCGCCTCAAGTCGACCAACTCATCGCGAGTCTGAGCGCTGCTGTGTCCTCCTGGACTAGTAGCGGACGCACTGCGTGATGGTACGGGAACGCTGATAACGCAGGCCGTGCCTCGTTGAAACAGGCCTGTCATTCCTAACGGTTGTCTGGACATTGCCGATTAGTGGTCATGGCGTTATCTACGGTTGTTCACGCGGAAGACGTGTTGTTGCACGTCGCCGATCTGATCGATGAGATCGCGCCCTTAACCGTTGTCGCCGACGTATTGGCGAGGTCAGCTGAATTTCTCAGCCGCATCGATGGCGTGCGCAGCGGAGGTTCAGCGGCCATCGTGGGCGGTATTCCCAAAGTCTGGTTGGCAACCGAAGGTATCTCTGCGGTCGAGTCGCTCGATCTGCGGATGGACAGTTCGCCGCCGCTCGTCGTGGCCCAGACCGGCGAACCCCTGCAGTACCGTTTCGCTGACGCACCACCCGCGCCAGAGGGGTTCGATCAGCAGAAATGGGCGAAGGCAAACGCGATCCGCGCTGACCTCGGAGATATCGACGTCATCGTTGTTCCCCTAGTCGGGACGCGGGTCGGCCTCGGCAGTCTTTGGCTTCTGGGGGCGTCGGAAGGGGGCCTCGACCCGACCTTGGCCCAGGCGTTAGATGTCGTCGGAGCGTTGGTGGCGATGACCCTCGAGAAGATCATCAGTGTTGACGATATGTGGCGCCAACTGTCGCAGATCGAGGCGATGCACCGGCGTCTCGAAGGAAGCAACCGCGACTTTCAGAACTTCGCCCAAATGGCATCAAGTGATCTCCAGGATCCGTTGCGCAAGATCGTGACGTTCGGTGAACGTCTTGAGCGCACCGCGGTTGGTCAGCTGTCAGCGCGCGAGCTTGATTACCTCACCCGTATCCATAGTGCCTCCGATCGCATGCAGCGGTTGCTCAACGACCTCCTCCTTTTTTCGAGCGTACATACCACCGACATCGATATGGAGTCGGTCGACCTTGAGTTGGTGATCGCAGACGTGCTGAGCGACCTCGAGGTGGCGATTTCTGACGCCAAAGCGACCGTCAAAATTGGCGAACTGCCAATCGTGTTGGGAAATTCGACGCAACTTCGTCAGCTCTTTCAAAACTTGATCGGCAACGCCATCAAGTTTCGTGCCCCCGGCGTGGCGCCGCTGATACACGTGCAACAGGTGAACACCCTTGGTGGCCACGTTGTTCTCGAAGTCTCTGACAACGGCATTGGCTTTGATCAGAAGTTTGTCGACCGCATCTTCCGCCCTTTCCAGCGCCTACACGGCGCCGACTCCTACGCCGGGTCTGGTATCGGCCTGTCGGTATGTCGCCGAATCGCGCAACGCCATGGCGGCGAACTCTCCGCTCGCGCCAAAGAGTCGCAGGGTGCGACCTTTGAGGTCTCGTTGCCCGCAGGGGCATCGGCATGAACCAGGCATCCAACGCCGGCACCGTCGCGCCAGCTACAGCCGACCTCGCCAATCTGATCGACATCGTGCAGCTCATCAACCGAGCCGATGACGAACTCGAACTGATCGAATCGGTTGTCGCCAAGCTGCACGAGCTTGAGGTGGCTGCGGCGGTGGTGTTCAGGACGCTGGTTCCCGGCGCCGACGTGCTTGCCCCACCCCAACTTCCGTCGGGGTATGACCTCAACGATCCGCTGGCGACACTCATCAACACCGCGCCGGTCCCCGCGCACGGGTCCTTCGAAGGTCACGCGCTTTTCGACAACCGTTACTACTTTGCTGGACGCGAGCATGCGCTCGATCTGCCGATTGTCGATGAGTACCGCGACGTCGCACTCGAGGTTGTGCATCTTGGATGCGACACCGCACACTTCTTCCCAGTTCGGACCGCCGAACCTCTCGGTGCGCTCACCGTGTACAGCATCGGGAGCGGCGCTTTTGACGAATCACGTGCCGTTTTGGTGCAACGTTCGGCGCAGGTTCTGGCCTTCGGTATCGAAAAATGTCGGGTGCTTGCCGAGGTCGATCGCCAACGGGGGGAGCTTCAGGAAACGAACGACCGTTTGAAGGCCAGCAACCGCGATCTCCAGGACTTTGCCTACGTCGCATCCCATGACCTTCAGGAGCCCCTTCGCAAGATTCAAGCGTTCGGCGATCGGCTCGAGTCAAAGGCCGCAGACCGGCTTGATGATGAGCAGTTACAAAACCTCGACAAAATGCGCGAAGCGTCGAAGAAGATGCAACTCCTCATCAACGATCTGCTCAGTTTCTCACGGGTTACCACCGCAAAGCTGACGCGAGAACCTATTGCTTTGGGAGAGCTCGTTGCAGAGGTGCTGGCTGCTCGCTCGATCGGTGCTGCCAAGGTGCACGTCGATACGGATCTGCCGGCGGTTTGGGCCGACCGTGTTCTTCTCACCCAGGTGCTGGACGCACTTGTAAGCAACGCGCTCAAGTTTACGACAGGCGAACAACAGGTGCGTATCGACATCAACTCATCGGAACCGAAGGAGGGGATGGTCGCGTTCAGCGTCTCGGACAACGGCATCGGCTTCGACCCCAAATTTGGGGTGAAGATCTTTGAACCCTTTAAGCGGCTTCACTCGCACGCCGACTACGAAGGTTCAGGAATTGGTTTAGCAGTATGTCGCCGAATTCTTGATCGCCACGGCGGCGAGATCTCGGTGACAAGCACTACTGGCGCGGGGGCCACGTTCACAGTTTCTCTCCCTGCTCCATCGTCCCAACAGTTCACAGGAGCGGATGTATGACAATCGAAAACGACGCTACGCAATATGTCGCCAGGCTGCTTTTGGCCGACGATGACCCTGACGACAGATTCATGGCGCAAGAAGCGCTGGATGAATGTCGGATAGCCAACACCCTCGACACGGTCGAGGATGGTGAAGAACTCCTTGAGTATCTTCGTGGCGAGGGCCGCTACGCCGAGAATCCGCCACCGAAACCCGACATCATTCTTCTCGACTTGAACATGCCGCGGATGGACGGCCGAGAGGCACTGGAACACATCAAGTCCGATCCTGCCTTGCGCCGGATTCCGGTCATTGTTCTCACGACCAGTCAGGCAGAATCCGACATCGTTAGCACCTATGACTTGGGGGTGAATTCGTTCATCACCAAGCCGGTCACCTTCGACGCTTTGGTGGAAACGATGAAGGCCCTCGGCGAGTACTGGATTCAGATCGTCAAACTTCCGGCAGCGGTGCGCGAACGGCATGCCGCGTAGCCCAACCAGCGTCCTGCTGATTGAGGACGACGAAGAAGACTTCATGATCACCGAGGACCTCCTCGACGAGGCTTCGGGGACCTACGAGCTGATTTGGGTTACGAATCAAGACGAGGCGTTGGCTCAGCTCCGAGAACATGACTTCGACGTCTGCCTGATCGACTTCAGGTTGGGTGCAGAAACTGGTCTTGAGGTGCTGCTGGCAGCTCGAGCGAAGAACGCAATGCTGCCGTTCATCTTTCTCACCGGCCTCGCCGACGAAGAGGTTGACCGCGCCGCCATGGAGGCAGGTGCAGCCGATTACCTGGTAAAGAGCGGTCTTACTGCCGGCACGCTCGATCGCGCGATCCGTTACGCGTGCACCCAGTCACGCACGCTCCGTTCGCTTCGTGACTCTGAGGAGCGCAACCGTTCGCTTGTCGAAGCCGCCACCGACGGCATCGCTCTGCTCGACTCGGGCGGCAACATCGTCGGAACCAACCCGGCGCTCGCGACCATTTTTGGCGTCACCGAATACGAGCTGAGCGGCACCCCGCTCAGCGAGCTGATCAGTGACCTGCCGGTATTGGCCCCGAACTCGGCGGTGGTCATCCGCAACGTGCTGTTGAGCGCAAGGTCGGTCGACGGGCTTGTGCCGGTGGAGCTTTCGTTGGCTCCGTGGCAGAGCGCCGGCGAGTGGTTCTGGACTGCCATTGTGCGGGATGTCACCGAGCGACAGGAGATGGCGAACAAACTGAGCCATCAGGCCTACCACGACACCGTGACTGGTCTGGCCAACCGTCTGAAGTTCAGCCAGCACCTCAGCCAAAATCTCAGCCGTGCGCAACGGCAGGAATCGATAGCCTGCCTGGTCTTTCTTGACCTCGATGACTTCAAACGAATCAATGACTCGCATGGTCACGCAGTGGGTGACCTGCTGCTGCAAGAGGTCGGACTTCGGCTGCGTTCGTGTACCCGAGAGCACGACCTCGTCGCGCGTTTCGGTGGCGACGAGTTTGCCATTTGTGCTGACTACCCTGCCGGCGATTCCGCCGAAGGCATACGACTGGCTGCACGCGTCGTTCAGCTGTTGGCCGAACCTTTCCATATCGGGACACTTCGACTTGATGTCACCTGCAGCGTTGGCGTGGCGCTCGATGCGGGAACCGGCGTCGACCCAGAGGTCTTTGCCACCTATGCCGACGTCGCGATGTACCGAGCAAAAGACAACGGTAAGAACACGTTCGCCGTCTTTGAGGGAGCGATGCACGAGCGTCTGCTTGAGCGCATTGCGCTCGACAACGACTACGGACCGGGCCTCGATCGCGAGGAGTTTGTCCTCGTGTACCAACCATTGATCGAGCTGGCGACCCAGAACGTTCTTGGCTTCGAAGGCTTGTGCCGCTGGGACCATCCCGTGCGGGGCCGCTTGTCGCCCGACCAGTTCATCCCGCTGGTCGAGGAAAGCGGCCGCATCGACGGACTCGGGTCGTATGTGATTGGTCAGGCCTGCCGCGACGCGATCCGTTTCTCAAAAGTCAGCAACAGCGACCCCTACGTGACCGTGAATGTTTCGCCGAGGCAGCTGGCATCGATCGAGGTGGTCGACTCGGTCTACAACGCGCTCGCCGACACTGGTCTCGACCCCAACCGGTTCGTTCTCGAGATTACTGAATCGGCGATGATGCTCGATTTCGATGTGGCATTGAAACATCTTCACGCACTCAAAGAGCTCGACGTGCGGCTCGCTCTCGATGACTTCGGCTCGGGGTTCTCGTCACTCAACCTGCTTCACCGCCTGCCGCTCGATATCTTGAAGCTCGATCGCTTGTTTATCGCCGATATCAACAAGGACGACGGTGCCGCGCAGATCGTCCGGACGATCGCGGCGATGTGTTCGTCGCTCGGCATCACCGCTCTTGCCGAAGGTGTCGAGACGCGCGAAGACCACGACTTCATCTTCTCGGCCGGCTTCGACATGGGCCAGGGGTACTTCTACGCACGACCGGCGGACTTCGATAAGGCCGCCACCTACCTCGACGCCGGACATACGCACCGATTCCTTCGCAACGACGCCGCCTGACGGGGCAGTTCGTCGCCTATGGGTTGAGTCGTGACCGAGTCCAGGTCTCGGCGCCCCGAGTGAGGGTGTAGGCGACTCTGTCGTGCATCCGGTTCGGGCGTCCTTGCCAGAACTCGACCCTCAGCGGCCTCACCAGATAGCCGCCCCAATGCGGCGGCCTGCTGATCTCGCGGCCGGCCCACGCTGTATCAGTCTCGGCAAACGTCTCCTCGAGCTCAGCGCGGCTAGACACCGGCTGACTCTGATCAGAGGCCCAAGCCCCGATCTGGCTGCCTCGTGGCCGCATGGCAAAGTACGTGTCGGACTGTTCGTCGCCGATTGGCTCGCAGGTACCGCTGACACGGACCTGGCGGTGCAATTGCAGCCAGCTGAATGTCAACGCAGCTTTCTTCGTCGCCGCCAATGCTCGACCTTTTTCGCTGTTGTAGTTCGTGTAGAACGCGAACCCGTGGTCGTCGAGGCCTTTCAGCAGTACGTTGCGAGCGGTTGGCCAGCCTTCGGCATCGACCGTGCTGAGCACCATTGCGTTGGGCTCGATGCAGTTCGCTTCCGTGGCCTGACGCAGCCAAGTGTCGAAGGCCAGAATCGGATTTTCGTCAAGGTCGGTTGGCTCCAGGCCTGATGTTTCGTACTCAAGTCGAAGCTTCGCCAGCGCCTCTGACTGTGCCTTCACACTCATCCGCTCCGCTCCTTCAGACTCATCCGCCACTCACCGGTGGCAGAAACGCGACCTCGTCGGTATCGGCCACCGGATCGCTGAGTTCGGCCGGAGCACCGTTGATCCACACACGACAGGTCTGGACAACGTTGGCGAAGTCTGCGCCATACCGGTCTGTTGCTGCAGCGAGAATTTCGGCGACGGTGGTGCCGGGGACGGTGTCAGAACCGGTACCGGCGGCCACTCGGGCCGAGGCGAAGAGTCGAAGTGTTGCCACACGACTAGTGTAGAGCCGCTGGTTGAGCGGCCAGTAAGCAGGTCGCTAAGGCCTGCCGCGACCTGCGTCAATGCAGGAACCTTCACCGGTAGGCTCAACTTCGGAGGAAATATGCCGTTGAGTCCATTAATGGAAGAGCTATCACGGGTAACCGTTCCCGACTACCTGACCGACCTTGCTGCACGTCCAATGGACGAGGTGCGCACTATGCGCGCCGAGTGTCAGCATCTCGAGAGCGGTACGTCTTATGTTCGCCGGATGGCCCAAGGCCGTCTTGACATCGTCGGCGGTGAGCTGGCTCGACGTCGCAATGGCGGCGAAATGGGCGACCTCAGTGAGCTGATCGGCCGACTCCCCGACCTTCTCACCGACCAGGGTCCCAAGAGCGGCGGCAATCCGCGTCCCCCACAGGGCATGGAACCTGCCAGCGGCCTCACCACCGAACTCGAAGACGAGCTTGAGACGATTCTGCCGGCCGCATCGATGTCGTCGGTTGTCGACATGAACGAAGCCGACCTCGCCGCACTGGTCGAACGTCTTGAAGGTTTTGAGCATCGCGTGTCAAATCACCGAAAGTCGCTTTTCGGAACCATCGACACGCTGCAAGCCGAGATCACCCGCCGGTACAAATCCGGCGAGGCGACGGTCGACGCGCTGCTCCGCTAGCCAGGCTGCACTGCTCCGCTAGCAAGGCTGCACTGCTCCGCTAGTCAGGCTGCACTGCTGGGATTCCGCAAAAAGTAGGCCTGCGGCTACCATTTCGGGAATGTTGACGACCCGGTTCATGTTTTAGGCACCACATGCGCCGTCTTGCCGTTCTCTCGCTTCACACATCGCCGCTCATCCAGCCCGGTGCTGGCGACGCTGGCGGCATGAACGTGTACATACGCGAGTTGGTGTCTTCTTTGGCCCAGGCAGGTGTCGAAGCCGATGTATACGTGCGTCGTTGGCACAACGAATTGCCCGATGTCGTCATCGTCGAGCCCGGCTTCCGAGTTATTCATATCGATGCCGGTCCGGTCGATCTGGCAAAAGAGGACTTGCCCGACATCGTCGACGAGTACGCCGATGGTGTGCTGTCGCACCTCCGGGGCGACAAGCCCGCCGATGCGCTTCATGCCAACTACTGGCTTTCGGGAGTGGCCGGACACCGGATCAAACACGAACTCGACCTCCCACTTGTCTCGGTGTTTCATACGCTTGCGCGCGTTAAGGCCGAAACCGGCGATCCCGAACCCCAGCACCGGATCGACGCTGAAGCCGATGTCATCCGATGCTCTGACGCAATCGTGGCGAACGCCCCCGTCGAGGCCAGCCAGCTGCAATCGCTGTACGGCGCCGATCCCGATCGGATCGAGATTGTGCCGCCCGGGGTGGTTCACGCCTACTTCTCTCCCGGCGACAAGCGGGGAGCGCGAACAGCTCTTGGCCTTGGCGACGAACCGCTGCTGCTGTTTGTTGGCCGCGTGCAGCCTTTGAAGGGTGTCGATGTCGCTGTCCGGGCTCTGGCCGAACTAGGCCACTCCGGGGCCCGCCTGCTCATCGTGGGTGGGGCTAGTGGCGCTGAAGGTGAAAAAGAGGTCCGCAGAATCCGGTCGATCATCGACGAACTGCACTTGCGCGACCGCGTATCGTTTATCGACCCGCAGCCCCATCATCTGTTGTCCACCTACTACCGGGCGGCCGATGTGTGTGTACTCCCAAGCCGGTCCGAGTCGTTTGGTCTGGTAGCTCTTGAAGCAGCGGCTTGTGGCACTCCGGTGGTGGCCGCTGCAGTCGGCGGCCTCCGTACCCTGGTCGAACACGGTTCCACTGGGTTCTTGGTCGACAGTCGTAACCCCGCTGCGTACGCGAGTTTCATCGATGAAATCCTCGGCAACACTGCCCTAGCGGTCGAGTTTGCGGCCAATGCCGTCGACCGGGCCAGCCAGTACACGTGGTCGACCACCGCGGCCCGCCTGCGCCGGCTCTACGAGGACCTCACGGTGGCGGTGCCGGTTACCTGCTACTAAGGGGCCATGCCCGATACACCGCCAAGCCCTGAAGCTCTTGCCGCAGCTGAAAACCTGATCGAAAGCTGGCTCGCATCGCAAGTGGGCCAGAACCCAATCATGGATGCGTATGAACGCGACGTCGACATCGACCGACTCTGGCATATTCGGGTGTTGGGCGACGAGAAGGACGTGTTCACCATCCGCTTTCGTCTTGGCCAAAGAAATCTGCACTACGAGACCTACGTGATGCCGGCCCCGGAGGAAAATCATGAACGTTTCTACGCCCATCTTCTCCGTCGGAATCTCAAGCTGTTCGGTGCGGCATTCGCGATCGGAGAGGAAGACGCCGTGTTTCTTATCGGGCAGTTCCCAGTCGAGCTCGTCGATGAACACCATCTCGATCGCATCGTTGGTTCGTTGTTCATGTGGGTCGAGCAGTTCTTTCGACCAGCGCTACGAATTGGCTTCGCGTCGCGGTTTGGCGCGAGCTAGCCCCATCCGGTGAACGGCACCCTTTCATAAACTCCTATGTAAATCGATCGCTCTTATTGAATCTCGGCATCTCTCGCGTTATTCTCGCCATACGGGCCCGGGGATTCGCGGATGCTCACTCGATCGGGGAAGTGCGAGTGAAACTCCAAGGACCTCCGGGTCCTTTCTTTTCTGCTGTTTTTCTGCTGTTTTCTGCGCTCTACTGACATCGAGCTGCGCTTCTTCGCTCTACTAACGTCGAGTTATGGCACAAATTCAAGTACTTGGTGGCGGCAAAATGGGCGAGGCGCTACTCGGGGGCTTGCTTGCCTCGGGCTGGACCAGCGCCAGCGAGGTTGTTGTCGTCGAACCTTCACCAGAACGCCGTGAGGCCATCCTGGCGGCTTTCCCTGGGGTTGCGGTGGCCGAGCAGCCCCACAGTGACATCGACGCAATCATCGCTGTGAAACCGGCCATAGTGGCTGAGGTTGCCGCTCAGGTTGGCGCTGTTGTCCGAGACGGAGCGTGTCGGGTGCTAAGTATCGCGGCTGGTGTGACCACGGCGGCGATCGAAGCACATCTGCCCGCTGGGTCGGTCGTGGTTCGCGCAATGCCGAACACCCCAGCGTTGGTAGGGGCCGGTGCGGCCGCCATCGCCGGTGGTGCAGCGGCAGAGGCGGCCGACCTTGACTGGGCCGCCAGCATTTTGGGATCGGTTGGCATTGTCGAAGTGGTAACTGAAGCCGACCTTGATGCCGTGACGGGTTTGTCGGGTTCGGGGCCCGCGTATGTGTTTTTATTGGCCGAGGCGCTGATTGCCGCTGGCGAGGCGGTGGGCCTGGCGGCGTCGACAAGCGCAGCCCTTGCCAAGCAAACGCTGCTCGGGGCCGCAATGTTGCTCGATCAGTCGACCGATTCGCCGGCGACGTTGCGGGAAAATGTTACCTCGCCGCAAGGTACGACGGCCGCAGGGCTCGCGGTATTCGCCGAGCACGATTTTATGGGTTTGGTTGCCTCGGCGGTGGAGGCCGCACGCGACCGTTCGATCGAGCTCGGCGCTGATTGATCTCGTCTCTGGTGAGCGTCTCTGGATACCGTCTCTAGTGACAGGGCCCGAAATGTCAAAGTTGTCGTGTTCTGTTGTGCATTGTTGCTCACGCGGTACAAGTTGGTTCTGTTGTCCAAGTGGCGCGTGAATACTCCACGCATCTATGGTGGCGAGCGGAGTTGGAGTAAGGGGTATTTCCATTGGCTCAAATTGAAGGACGTGCACGGTTCCTAACCGTCGCCGAAGTAGCGCAGCTCATGCGAGTTTCGACGATGACGGTTTACCGGCTCATCAAGGCGGGCGACATGGCAGCAGTTCGTGTCGGCAAGTCATATCGCATCAAAGAAGACGACGTCGACAAATATCTGCACGCTCGCTATACCGAAGCGGGTTAACACATCGAGTTCTCTTTAGGACAACGAGTACTTTGCGCTGCCAGTCGCCCCATGGCGATTGGCAGTTGCTGTTTTGGCCACCGTTCGTCGTCCGGCTGCGGTCGGGTGACGGACGGGCGGTACCTTCAAGGGCATGTCGCCGGAATTCGGATTGCCACGCTTCGACACCATTTCATTTTTGTCTGATTACGGCCTAGGCGATGAATTCGTCGGGGTCGTCAAGTCAGTAGTTCGAGCCATTAGCCCCCAAACCTTTGTGCTCGACGTCACCCACGATATTGCGCCGCACGATGTCCGGGCCGGCGCACTAGCTCTTGCCCGAAGCGCCCAGTATCTCAATCCGGGCGTGGTATTGGGTGTGGTTGACCCCGGCGCGGCCACCGATCGCCGAAACATTGCTATCGACGTTGGCGATGGCGCTTCGGTGCTCGTCGGACCCGACAACGGCCTCTTCGCTTCTGCAGTTGCGCTTGTGGGCGGGGCAACGGCTGCTGTTGAGCTGACCAATACCGACTACCACTTGTCTGTACCTGGCGCGCCGCGGCCGCTCGATGCCGGGCGCGACATCTACGCGCCCGTTGCCGCGCACTTGTGCAACGGCGTCCCGCTCGACGATCTCGGTGAGGCGGTCGATCCAGGATTGTTGGTGCCAGGAGTTCTTCCGGTTAGCGATCGCATCGACGACACACTCACCGCCGAGGTGTTGTGGGTCGACCGGTTTGGCAATGTACAGCTCAACGTCGGCGAGGAAGACCTTGTCGGCCTGAGCGACCATCTTCGCATCGAGTTCGGCGAGGGCGGCCGGTCGGTGGCCCGAGTGCGATCGTTCGATTCGATTGGTCCGGGAGCTATTGGACTCCTGGTTGACAGCTACGGACTTATGGCCTTGGCAGTGCAACGTGGGTCGGCGGCCGCAGAGCTGGGTCTCGGGGCGGGCCATGAAGTACGACTGGTTCCCGCCGAGGCCGGCACGACCACGCCAGTCGAATTGTCGAAACGGGATCGAGCCGGCAACTAGCCGGCACGCAAGCGTCTGAAAGGCCTGCTATGAGAAAACGGACGGTGTTGATCATGGCACTGCTTCTGCTGATTATCGTCGGCGCCTCGGCGCTCCAACTGCTTTTGCTATCGACCTAGGGTTGCTGCAACGACTGCACCAGGGTCGCGATTCGCTCGGCGGTCGCTGGTGGGGGCACCGGGGTCCCGTCGCCTGTTGATGCAGTTGGCAGATCGCTGGCGGTCGTTTCCACCACCGGGTCGCTTGCGGGTGGCGCCGCGTCGGGTGGTGTTGTGGTGGGGGTGCCGAGACTGCGGTCGGCGAGTTTCATGAACCGGTGGGTGGTGAACATCAGGTCGCCCTCCCAAACGACGCCAACCCCAACGTGGGTGAACTCGGGGTCGATGATGTTTTCGTAGTGGGTCGGACTTGCGATGAAGGCGTCCATCAGGGCGCCGACTTCTGGTCCAACGCCGACGTTTTCGCCGAGTTTCAGCCAATCGGAGGTCATGTTGGCCGAGATGGGGTTGGCGTGGAAGATTTCGCCCTCTCTCGCCATCTCGATCGCCCACACTCTCGAGAGTCGGGTGAGTTCATCGCTCACGATCAGTTCGTTGAGGCCAAGGTCTCGTCGGGTTTCGTTCAGCGCGGTCAGAAAGGCGCCTTCTTCTCTCTCGTCACCACTTTGCGCGCTGGCCGTTGATTCGAAACGGAGAACGGGGGCGACAAACAGGGCGCCTGCTGCCAACACAACGATGGCAACACAGACACCGAGCAAACCACGAGAACCGAAATTACCACGCACAGTGAGATTTATGTCGACCTCTCACTCGTGATCCTTAAGGAACTCACCGAGAATGCGGGTGGCGCCCTGCTTTTGTCGCTGGCCGTCTTCCCCTACGCTCAGCGCGTGAACCTTGCAGCCCTGATTACTGATCATCGAGCGGAGACCGTGGCTCTCCATGACGTCATGGGCCAGGTGACCTACGGCGAACTACGCGACCTGTCCTGTGGGCTTCGCGGGGGCCTTCTCCGGGCGGGTATCGAGCCTGGCGATCGCGTCGCGGTGGTGTGTGCGAATACCAGGTATTTTGTGGTGTCGTACCTGGCAGTGGTCGGCGCCGGAATGATTGCGGTTCCGCTCAATCCGTTGAGCCCGGCTCCCGAGCTGCAACGAGAGCTCTCAGCCGTCGAAGCGCGAGCGGTCATTGTTGGACCCGCTGGCCGTCAGGCGATCAGCGACATCGACCTTGGTGTTGTGCCTAGCCTCGAGTGTGTTATTGGTTGCCCGGGCGTTGAGCTAGGAGACCGGGCGACCCACCTGTTCGACGAGTTGGTTTCGGGCGAGCCGGCTTCGGTAGCCGATGTCGAACCTGACACCGTTGCGGTGTTGATGTTCACCAGCGGCACTGCCGGCCTGCCCAAGGCCGCGATGCTTACCCACGACAACCTCGAAATCAATCAACGTCAAACCTTGGCCCACTCGCCAGAGGGTTTTCTGCCCGATGACATTGCGTATGGCGTGCTGCCGCTTTTTCATATCTTCGGCTTGAACACGATTCTTGGCACGTCATTGCGTCTCGGGGCAACCGTTGTGCTCGCCCAGCGATTCGATCCCGAATCGTTGGTCGAGTCCATTGTTGAGCAGGGTGTCAACCTCGTCGCTGGTCCGCCAACGATGTGGCTTGCGCTTACCGGCTTGCCGGACGACGCTCGGGCGCAGTTCGCGAGTGTCCGCACAGCAATCTCGGGTGCCGCAAAGTTGCCGACGCACATCGCCGAGGCGGTGGCGGACCGTCTGGGAATCGAACTGGCAGAAGGCTATGGCTTGACCGAGGCGGCACCTAGCCTTGCCACCTCGCTCGGGGTCGGTGCACCGCGCGGCTCGGTCGGGCGTCCGGTTCCCGCCGTCGAGATGCGTATTGTCGACGAGTCCGGCGACGACGTGCTTATTGGTGACCCTGGCGAAATCATCGCTCGTGGTCCCAACATCTTTCCCGGCTACTGGAACGATGATGACGCTACGGCGAGGGTTCTCGACGTTGACGGTTGGCTTCATACCGGCGACATTGCGGTCGTCGATGAGCAAGGCTTTATCTCGATCATCGACCGGGCCAAAGACCTGATCATTGTTTCCGGGTTTAACGTCTATCCCGCCGAGGTCGAAACGGTTCTCGTCGAGCATCGCGCCGTAAGCCAGGCGGCGGTCGTTGGGGTTTCGAATTTGCAGACCGACGAGGCGGTGAAGGCGTTTGTGGTTCTCGACCCGGACCGGCAGCAATCTGGTGTCGAGGAAGAGGAACTCATCGCGTTCTGCCGTGCCCACCTTGCGGCGTACAAGTGCCCGGTAAAGGTCAATGTTGTCGAGGATTTGCCGGTGGGCTTTGGTGGCAAGATCCGTCGCCGCGATCTTCAGTAGGGGCCCGTGGTCTGACTGGTGATCAGAAGCAGTCACCCTTTCGACCGTGTCGACGACCGGGTCGTTGTGTCCAAATTGTTGGATCGAGAAATTGTCAGTAGCGAGTTTGTGAACAAGAGAACAAGCAATACCGTTGAGGTATATGCCCGGACCATCAGCTGCCGTTCCTGACGCGACCGTCGAAAGACTGCCGCTCTATCACCAGGTTCTGGCCGACCTTGCACGAGAGGGCGAGACAACGGTTTCGAGCGTTCGTCTTGCTGAACTTGCTGGTGTCAACGCTGCGAAAGTGCGCAAAGACCTGTCGTTTCTCGGTTCGTATGGAACTCGTGGGGTTGGGTACGACGTTGAGTTTTTGATGCTGCAGGTGCAACGAACACTGGGTCTTACCGGCGATGCTCGCGTGGTCATTGTCGGTTTCGGTAATCTTGGCCAAGCGCTAGCGAACTACGGCGGGTTTGGCGAGCGTGGGTTTCCCGTCACCGCGATTGTCGACGCCGATCCCGACAAGATCGGCACACAGGTACCGAGATCGGACGCCAACGGCGAATCGGCGACCGAACGGGTTGTCGTCGAACATGTTGAACGGCTGGCCGAGGTCGTTCGCGATCACAAGATCACTGTCGGCGTCATCGCCACACCTCAGCACGCCGCTCAAGCGGCGGCCGATGCCTTGGTCGCCGCCGGTATTCAGTCGATTCTTAGCTTCGCTCCTGTGGTGCTCGACGTTCCTGAATCAGTACCGTGGCGCAAGGTTGACCTTGCGACGGAGCTGCAGATCCTGAGCTTTTATCAGGCCCGAAGCGGTTCGCTTCAACACCCCGCATGACCGTCGTTGCGGGTCGGCCACAATCGGTGTCGATAGTGTCACAGGTCACCTCGATTCGAGTCGCAGTGGGATTGGCAAAACAGGTGCGGTGCGGCGATGCTAGAACGTAGATCTACGACGAAGAAGGGGTTGGCGTGTCGGTAATTGTTATCGGTGTAAACCACCGCAACATGCCACTCGACCTCTTCGAGAAGCTCACCATTGCGCCGGCCGACATGCAAAAGGCCCTGCACGACCTTCACCGTCGATCTCACATCCTCGAGGCGGTGTTGCTCAGCACCTGCAACCGCACCGAGGTGTACGTGTACGCAGAGCGTTTTCATGGCGCCTACGGCGACGTCCGCGAGTTCCTTTCCGATATCTCGCATCTGCCGCCTGAAGCCTTCAGCGACCATCTCTACACCCACTACGAGCCCGACCACCTCTACAGCCACTTCGAGGCTGATGCGGCGCGCCATTTGTTCGAGGTGGCCAGCGGCGTCGACTCTGCGGTGCTTGGCGAAACCGAAATCCTTCGTCAGGTCAAAGATGCGTGGGAGTTTGCGCACGCCGAGGGTTGCACCGGCACGGCGCTCAATGGCTTGTTCCAGCAGTCATTTGAGGTCGGCAAACGGGTTCGCACCGACACCGGCATCTCGCGGCACATCACCTCGATCTCTCAAGCGGCTATTGCACTGGCAGCTCAGCGCCTCGGGAGTCTCGACGGCAAACGGGTGCTCATTGTCGGAGCGGGCGACATGGGCGAGGGCTCTGCTGTAGCTGCTGCCGCAGCGGGCGTATCCGAAGTGCTTATTGCGAACCGAACGTGGGACAACGCCGTCGCGGTTGCCGATCGCATCGGCGCAACCGCACTTGGTCTCGATGCGCTGGCGACGACGATGATCGACGTCGATGTGGTGGTCACCGGCACAGGCGCAACGTCGCTTCTCGTCGAACACACCGATTTGCAAACCGCCATGGATGCCAGAGCTGGCCGCCCGCTGTTGGTCATCGATATCGCCATGCCTCGCGACGTCGATCCCGCTGCTGCTGACATCGAAGGCATCACCTTGCTCGACATGGACGGCTTGCAGGAGTTCGCCGACATTGGGCGTCGTGAGCGTCGCAGCGAACTCGCCAACGTCCGCACGATTGTCGACGAAGAGCTCGAAAAATACGTCGGCCGCACCAACGTGCGCGAGGTCGAACCTCTCGTCGCCGCGTTGTGGGCCCAGGCCGAAGATATTCGTCGCGGCGAATTCGGCCGTTTCGGGTCGCGACTCGAACGCCTCGACGATGATCAGCTTGAGCTGGTCGAAGCTCTCACTAAGGGCATTCTGGGCAAGATGCTGCGAACACCCACGGTCCGGCTCAAAGATGGC
The DNA here is from genome assembly GCA_938015295.1 of uncultured Acidimicrobiales bacterium. Classification (GTDB taxonomy): domain Bacteria; phylum Actinomycetota; class Acidimicrobiia; order Acidimicrobiales; family SHLQ01; genus CALLQB01. The sequence continues at coordinate 52,931 of CALLQB010000023.1, read as the reverse complement.
GCTGGTACTGCCCGCGGCGACCGTCTAGCCGATGCTCTGCGCGAGCTTTACGACCTGTTGCCTGACGACGAGTAGTGCACATCCGCATCGCCACTCGCGGCAGTGCGCTTGCCCAGTGGCAGTCCCGTCATGTTCGTGACCTGCTCGTCGCTGCCGACCCATCGGTTTCGGTCGAGATCGTGCTGGTGTCGACCCAAGGCGATCGAGACAAGCAGACGCCGCTCGGCGTGCTGGGCGGTAAAGGAATCTTCGTCAAAGAGGTGCAAGCTGCTTTGCTTGACGGGCGCGCCGACATTGCGGTGCATTCAGGAAAGGACCTTCCTGCGCTCACCCCGCCAGAACTGACGATCGCCGCGGTTCCCGAACGAGCGAATCCTTGCGACGTGTTGGTTGGGTCAACGTTGGCCAACCTAGCTGAAGGCGGAACCGTGGCAACAGGTTCGATGCGGCGCAAGGCGCAACTTGGCTTTCTGCGGCCCGACCTGCGTTTCGCGGAGCTGCGCGGCAACATCGACACTCGTCTTGAGAAAGCCTCGCAGTTTGATGCGATTGTGATGGCCGCTGCAGCGCTCGACCGGCTCGAGTTGACGCCGCCGGTTGTCGACACGTTGTCGGTCGACGTGATGGTGCCGCAGGTCGCGCAGGGTGCGCTTGCGATCGAGTGTCGGTCGTCTGCGTCGCCGGTGTGTGACAAACTCCGTCAGATCGACCATGGACCTTCCCGCCGGGTTTTCGATGCTGAACGAGCCTTTTTGTCCGAACTGGGCGCTGATTGTGATCTGCCGGTTGGGGCGTACGGCGTGTTGACCGGTGACCAGCCCGGCAGCCCGGGCACAACCGTCAAGCTGACCGGGGTCGTCGCGAACGTGTCGGGGTCGAAACTTCTCAAAGAGCAACGCAGCGGCGAGAATCCCGAAGACCTCGGAAGGTCGGTTGCTCGGTATCTGCTCGACGATGCGGGCGGCTCGGAACTCCTCGGACGCTAATGCAGGCTCAATCGCTCGCTGGGCTCACGGTCGTGGTGACCCGGGCTTCCGCCCAAGCGTCGACCTTGGTAGCGATGCTGACGGCTCGCGGAGCGAAGGTTGTCGAGGCGGCAACGATCAAGATCGTCGAGCCGATCGATGGCGGGGCCGCTCTGCGGGACGCGGTGGCTGAACTGGCCGGTTATGACTGGGTCGTGCTCACGTCATCGAACGCGGTAGATCGTTATACGGCGGCGGTGTCGTCGGCTGACCTATCTCGCAGTGTTGACGGGGTGCGCCACGCCGTGGTCGGCACCTCGACGTTGCGGACTCTCGAGCAAGCCGGCTTTGCGGCCGACTTCATCCCGTCGCGTTTTGTGGGTGAAGCGTTGGTCGAAGAGTTCGGCGCCGGACCGGGACGAATCCTGATTCCGGGCGCGGCCGAAATGTCTCCCGGGCTTATCGAGGGCCTCGAGGGCAAAGGTTGGGCTGTTACCCATGTGGCGGCCTACCGCACGGCAGCGGCCTCGGTACGACCGGAGTTGCGAGCCGCCGTCGGCGCCGCCGATGTCATCACGTTTGCTTCGGCGTCGAGCGTGCATCGGTTTTGTGAGCTGTTTGGCAGTGATCAGACGCCGCCAGCTGTTGTCGTCATCGGTCCGAGCACGGCCGCTGCGGCGCAACAACACGGCATGCAGGTTGCCGCTTCTGCTGATCCTCACAACCTCGAAGGGCTGGTCGCAGCGGTCGTCGCTCTCTGTGGCACCGGTGGGCCGACGACGGTCTCCGAGGAACGATCTGGATGACCGAGCGGCTACTGCGGTTCGTCGACGCTGCGGCAGCGGCGCTGTTGCTCGTTGCGCTAGCCCTTTCGTTCTCTGGTTGGGCGCTCAGCGGCACGCGGTCGCGTAGTAGCTACGCATTGGTCCGTTCGGCGCGTTCGCTCGACATTGTCGAGGGTGCGTGGGCGACGGTCGCTAGTGTCTGGTTTGCCTTGCCGCTCATTGTTGCAGTCGGTGTCGTAGCCGCGGGCTACCGACGTCGGGCCGTGCTTTCGGCGGTGTGTGTTGTCGTTGGCTTGTTGGTCGTTGGTGCATGGTGGCTAGTAAAGGTCTCGCCACTTCGTGTCGATACCGGAGCTGCGACTTCAGCCGTTGTTGGCGGTTGCCTCATCGTTATCCCACTGGCCTTTCTCGCTGTGCGAGCTAGACCGGTCAAGCGATAACCGAGGTGCTGCTCGTTTGGTTGGGAACAAGCCGCTAGAAGGAATCCCGGTGAAATTCAAACGAAACTCTGAGCAGCTCGCCCCTGAACGCGATGGCGTAGAAGCAGCGCTTTCTGGTGTTGCCACAGCTGGTGCGAGTCCTGCGTCCGACGACACCCCGCTTGAGGTGCAAGAGCTACTTGAGAAGGGCGGGCCTACTCGGCAAAAAAGGATGATGCCGATGCTCGCCGGAGCGGCGGCCGTTGCGGTTTTGGCCGCAGGCTCATTTGTCGCGGTACGCCAGTTCCAATCGGGTAGCGACGGTTCTGGTGCAGCAAGCCCAGAAGCAGCCGTGCAGCAACTGTTCGAGGCTATGGAATCTGAGGACTTTCTTGGTGCGGTCGAGCTGGTCGAGCCGACCGAACGTCGCACCATGGTGAATCCAGCCCTCGACATGATGAGCGAACTTCAGCGCATTGGGGTTGTTGCAAAAGATTTTGACATGTCCGATGTCGCCGGAGTCGACATTGAACTTTCCGACATGAGTTACGCCCCAGAGTCGCTCGGTGGCAACGTTGTTCGAGTGGCCGTCGATGGCCAGATGACGGCGACCGGATCGGCCGGGGAGCTCCCGTATGGCCCGTTGATCATGGACAACTTGTCTGACGAGCAGCGCAATGAGCTTGTGGCAGAAGGTGAGGAAGGGCTCGAAAACTCGGTTGAGAGTCTCGACGACATGGGGGTTGTGGCAGTGGAACGCGGCGGCCAGTGGTACGTGAGTCTTTGGTATTCGGTTGCCGAGGGTATCCGTCGCGACGCCGGTGTTGCGGAGATGCCAGCGGTCGGCAATGGCCCGACCCCTACGGGTGGTGAGACGCCTGAAGGTGCTGTCGAAGCTATGGCGAGTGCGATGTCTGACCTTGACCTCGAGGCGATGATCGCGGCGCTTGATCCCGAGGAAGCTGCGGCGGTCTATGACTATGCGAACCTGATTCTCGGCGAGATCGACAAGACCTTCGATGCCGACCAGCAGGACGAAGTCGACATCGATATAGAACGTCTCGACCTACGATCGGAAACCACTGGCGACGATGGCCAAGTGTGGATTGAAGGGTTCGCGCTTTCGGTGGAAATCGCGAACTTGGGGGGTCTGCGGGTCGATACCGCCGCCGACGTTTGTTTGGTCGAAATCTTCGAGGATCAAGAAGCCGAGTGCATGGTGTCGGCTGCCGATCTCGACGAGATGGAGAAGGAGAGCGGCGTAGACGTAGGCGAACTTGCCGAGACCTCGGTGCGGGTGCACCGAGTAGGCGACCGGTGGTTTATCTCGCCGATGGCCTCGCTTATGCAGCCGCTTCTTGCGTCACTGCAGAGTCTCGATCAGGCGCAGGTGCAGGGCTGGATCGATGACCCCGAAAGCTTGTTGGCTGGCCAGGGTATGGAAGGCGCTGGTGCGCTCAACGGGCTGCCGTTGGTGTTCGGCGGTGTCGCCGGGCTTGGCGATAGTGCGGATATGCGCTTCGAGGAAGTGACTACCGCTGCGGGTGATGCGACAGATGACGGCGACTGGGTTGAGATTGACAGTGACGACTGGGTTGAGATTGACAGTGACGACTGGGTCGTCGAAGGCGAGGATGACGACTGGGTCGTCGAAGGCGAGGATGACGACTGGGTCGTCGAAGGCGAGGATGACGACTGGGTCGTCGAAGGCGACAGTGATGATAATGACGATGCGGATACCGGCTTTCGACTTCCCGACGTTGTTGTCCCGGTCGACGACCAAACAACCGAGCCGATCGCAACAGCTACCAGCGTTCCCGCTCTTGTCGAACTCACGACGGTCTTTGTGGTGACCGAGTTTGCCCTAGCTGGAACACCGGCATTTGAGGTGAAAGCCGATGTCGTCGAACAGCGAGCCGACGTCGACGACCAGGCGCTTGGCAAAGACGACACCGATCAGCTCACCGGCAAGGTGACTGCCATCGACTTGTTCCCGGGCGATGTATTGCAGCCTGAGCATTTTGTAACCCCATAGCAGGGTCCCAGTAGGTTCGGTGCATGACCGGATACGCCATCGCTGTCGACGACATTCACCGCGCCGCAGAGCGGCTCGCTGGCGTCGCGATTCGCACGCCAGTCGTGCGACATGCGGCACTTGATGCGCGCGCCGGCGCCGAAGTGTTTCTCAAGGCCGAAAACCTTCAGCTCACGGGAGCGTTCAAATTTCGTGGCGGGTACAACGCTATTCGGTCGCTCGACGCCGACGGTCTTGCTGCGGGTGTGGTTGCGTTCTCTTCTGGTAACCACGCGCAGGCGGTTGCGTGCGCGGCAACGATGTGTGGCACGACGTCGATCATTGTGATGCCCGACGATGCGCCGCCCGAAAAGGTCGCTGGTACCGAAAACCATGGCGCCACCGTGGTGAAGTACGACCGGTACAACGAAAGCCGCGAGGAAATCGCACGTGCTATCGCCGAGCGTGATGGTCGAGTGCTGATACCGCCCTATGACCATCCCCAGGTGATCGCCGGACAGGGAACCGTAGGTCTTGAGCTTGTCGAGCAGGTGCCGGACATCGACGCGATCGTTGTCTGTCTCGGTGGCGGTGGGCTTTTGGCCGGATGTACGACTGCCGCGAAAGCTCACGACAACGGTATTGCGATGTATGGCGTCGAACCCGAGGGTGGGGACGATCATGCACAATCGGTTGCCGCTGGCGCTCGGGTGACGATTCCCGTTCCGCGAACCATCGCTGATGGTCAACAGGTCACCAGTCCAGGTGAACTCACTTGGCCGATCAACAGCGCGTTTGTCGAAGGCTTCCCCGTCGTGTCCGACGAAGAGATCGTGGCGACGATGAAGTTGCTGTTTTCCGCAACCAAATTGGTCGTCGAACCGAGCGGAGCCTCAGCGCTGGCCGCCGTGCTTTTCCGAGATCTTGGCCTTGCCGGCAAGCGTGTAGCGGTCACGCTTTCCGGGGGCAACGTCAGCCTCGAGCGGTTTGCAAATCTCGTCGCTGCTGCATGATTCGTCGCGGTAGCGTTGGTCTATGACCGAAGCGATCATTTTTGACTTCGATGGCACCATCATCGACACCGAGATATGTCAGTACGAGTCGGTGAACGCAGAGTTCGAGCGTCACGGATTTACCTACGATCTCGATCTGTTTAAGAACGGCGTCGGACGCGCAGATCACAAACACTGGACCGACGTGTTGCAAGAGCTCGCCGGACCGCTGGACAACCTTGACGAGATTCAGCAGCGCCGTTTGGCGGACAACCACCAGCGCGTTGAGCAGACCGAATTGCGATCGGGGGTAGTGCGGCTGATCGAGATGACAACCGGGGCCGGGCTGCCGCTCGCTGTGGCGTCGAGCTCGCCTTCAGCGTGGGTCGAGCGGCACCTTGTCACGCGAGGGTTGATCAACCATTTCAGTACGGTCGCGACCCGCGATCATGTGGCCAACGCAAAACCGTGGCCCGATGTCTTTCTTCACGCCGCCGATGGGTTGGGGGTTGACCCAGCAAGATGTGTCGTGATCGAGGATTCGGCCCATGGGGTTACCGCGGCGAAAGCGGCTGGTATGACCGTGGTAGTCGTGCCTAATCAGATCACCGCTGGGTCCGACTTTGGGCAGGCCGATCTGGTCCTCGATTCGCTCAGCGAGTTTCCCGCAGATCTGTTGAGTCCGCCTATCAACTAGCGGTCCGCGGCCCCTACGCTCGCGGTTGATGACTTTTCCGCAACGCCGGCCGCGTCGGCTTCGCACTTCGGGGGCTATGCGTCGCCTGGTCGCCGAGACAACGCTCGATGTCGATGACCTCATCGCTCCACTTTTCGTGCGCGAGGGAATCGATAGCCCCGAACCTATTCACTCGCTGCCTGGCGTCGTGCAGCATTCCCGCCAGTCGCTGCGAGAAGAAGTGCGGCAGCTACGTGACCTTGGCGTTCCGGCCATTGTCTTGTTCGGGGTTCCAGAAACAAAGGACGCGACGGGTTCCCAAGCATGGAACCCCGATGGCGTCGTGCAGGTCGCGATGCGTGATCTTCGCGAGGACCTCGGCGATGACGTCGTGCTCATGACCGACCTTTGTGTCGATGAGTACACCGACCATGGCCATTGCGGCATCGTGGACGACGCGGGTCGGGTCGACAATGACGCGACGCTCGATCTCTACGTGCGGGCGGCCGTCGCGCAAGCAACAGCCGGAGCTCACGTTGTTGCGCCGTCGGGCATGATGGACGGTCAAGTTGCCGCCATCCGCGCCGAACTCGATAGCCACGGTTTCATCGACACGGCGATCCTCGCGTATGCCGCCAAATACGCGTCGGCGTTGTACGGTCCGTTTCGCGACGCTGTTGATGTGAACATCGCCGATGGCGGTGACCGCAAGGGATACCAACAGGACTTTCGCAATGCCCGCGAGGCTCTTGAAGAGATCCGCGCGGACATCGCCCAAGGCGCTGACATGGTCATGGTCAAGCCGGCTATGGCCTATCTCGACATCATCGCGAAGGCCCGCGAAGAGGTCGATCTGCCTCTCGCTGCCTATCAGGTGTCTGGTGAGTACGCGATGGTTAAGGCGGCCGGAGCCAACGGCTGGATCGACGAGGACGCGGTGTCTTTCGAACATCTCATCGCTATCAAGCGGGCTGGCGCCGACATGATTCTCACCTATTTCGCTCGCGACATTGCCGAAAGACTCCAATGACCTCGCACACCAGTGATTCACTGTTCGACCGCGCAAAAAAAGTCATCCCTGGCGGGGTGAACTCACCCGTGCGTGCCTTTGGTTCAGTCGGGGGACGTCCGTACTTCGCTGCGCGCGCCGAGGGCCCGTACCTCTGGGATGTCGAAGGAAATCAATACATCGACTTTGTGCAGAGCTACGGGCCGGGAATTGCCGGGCACGCGCATCCAAAGATCATTGAAGCGGTGCGCGAGGCCGCCCTGTACGGAACAACCTACGGCGCCCCTACCGAACGCGAAGTTCTCATCGCCGAAGAAGTTGTCAACCGCGTTCCGGGCGTTGAAATGGTTCGGTTGGTTTCCAGCGGCACCGAAGCGGCGATGTCGGCGATTCGTCTGGCACGCGGCGCCAGCGGCCGAGACAAGATTCTGAAATTCGCTGGCCACTACCATGGTCACAGCGATGCGTTGCTGGCCGCAGGTGGCAGCGGTGTAGCGAATCAGGGGTTGTCTGGTTGTGACGGTGTTACCGCTGGTGCAGTGGGTGACACGATTGTTGCGCCGTGGAACGTTCTGCCGGAGATCACCGACGACATTGCCGTTGTCTGTGTCGAAGCCTTGCCCGCCAATATGGGTCTGGTTCCGGCGCGGGAGGGTTTCCTTCAGGAGCTGCGCAAAGCCTGTGATGATGCTGGTGCGCTGCTGTTGTTCGACGAGGTCATCACCGGGTTCCGGCTCGCTCGCGGCGGCGCCACAGAATTCTTCGGCGTGCAACCCGATGTGTGGTGCTTCGGCAAGGTCATTGGCGGTGGACTCCCGGTTGGGGCCTTTGCCGCAAACACCGAAATCATGAGTCATCTTGCGCCGCTCGGTGGCGTCTATCAGGCCGGAACGTTGTCGGGGAACCCACTGGCAACCGCTGCAGGCTTGGCGACACTTGAACTGCTCGACGCTGGGGCGTACCAACAGCTCGAAGCCACTGCCGCTCGTTTGGCCGGCGGCATGCAAGAGGTACTCGACGCATCGGGCCTCACCGCGGTCGTGCCTCGAGTCGGGTCGCTGGTCGGCATCTTCTTCACCGACACCGCTCCAACCAACTTCGATGAGGCTTCAGCGGCTGCGGACAACGGGATCTACCCGAAACTTTTCCATGAGCTGCTCAAGCGGGGTGTCGCGTGGGCGCCGGGAGCCTATGAGGTCTTGTTTCCGAGTCTTGCCCACACCGACGAAGTCATCGATCGCACCATCGAAGCCGTCGGCGAAGCGGCAACTGCGGTCGCTGGCTCGCTCTAGCGGCGCACGCAGTTAACGCACTACTGCCCGGGAAGAGGCTCGCCGGGGAGGTCACCAATGGCAGCGCGACGACGTCGACGCTGCGGAATGAGATCGCGCATCGATTCGAGTCGACCAAAGCAGGTGAGACGATCGTGCGCCTCAAGTATCCGGTCGCGGCGCGGGTTTGGAACCACCAGTGAACCTTGCTGCACCATAAGGACGGTGACATCGAGGTCGCGCAGGCTTGAGTCGCCAACAGTCTGGCCAACCAGGTCAGAACCCTCGCCAACAACGATGTCGGCGACGCCATAGCCGGCAGCCATGCCAAGCTTCTGGCGCACGTCTAGTGCCGGAAACCCGACCTGGTTGCCGATGAAATCGACGATCGCTCCGGCGACGTCGAGGCCAGTTGCGGCCTCGATGCCCTGTAGTCCCGGCGACGAGTTGACCTCGATGATGAGGGGGCCGTCGTTGCTTTCCAACAGATCGACGCCAGCGACACGGAGGCCGAGAATTTGTGCAGCGCGAACGGCGATGCGTTCGCTGGCCGCATCGAGCTGCACGCGTTCGATTGATCCACCCCGATGAAGGTTGCTGCGGAACTCGTCGCCCTTTGCGGTGCGGCGCATTGCTGCCACGACCTGGTCGCCAATGACAAAAGCGCGGACATCTCGGCCCTTCGACTCGGCGATGAATTGCTGAAGAAGCACGTTTTGTTCGGCGCTGTGAAGGGTCTCGACAATTGCCTCGGCGATCTTTGCGTCAGGGGCCAGCATGACGCCGATGCCTTGGGTGCCCTCGATGAGTTTGATGACCACCGGAGCGCCACCGACTCGTCGGATTGCCTCGGGCACATCTTTCCGGTCGCGGACAAAGGTCGATTTGGGGATGCCGATGTCATAGCGGGAAAGGATCTGGAAGGCCCGCAGCTTGTCGCGTGAAGCCCCGATCGCGCTCGCGGTGTTCGGGGTGTACACATCCATCTGCTCGAACTGTCGAACGACGGCGGTGCCGAAGTACGTGATCGATGCGCCGATCCGGGGAATGATCGCGTCGAAATCAGAGAGGGGTCGACCTCGGTATTGCAGTTCGGGTTCGTCGCTAGCGAGGTCGATGCCGAAGCGGAGCGTATCGAGGACCCGGGCATCGTGGTTTCGGTCGGTGGCGGCTTTGACTAGGCGCTGGGTCGCATAGGAGCCGGGGGCGCGGGACAAAATGGCGATGCGCATTACAACAGTTCGCTAACCGGTTGCAGGTCTTCGGCGATGTTGACTAGGGCATCACCTTGGTTGACGAGTGGGCGTTGCATGAGGCCAATAACCCTACCGGGCACGCGGGTGGTGATTCGTGCCCGCCGGTTGCCAAGCGAATCATGAATAAGGCCGATGCTGTCACCAAGTTCGAGATCCTGGCCGAGTTCAACGTTGCTAAGGAACAGGCCGCTAGCCCGTGCGCGTACCCAGTGGCTTGAACCGGCAACCTGCGGTTCGGTTTCCCAGCCGCTCCGTGGGCCGATCATTTCGAGTTCGGCAAGCACCCGCTCGACGCCGGCTTTGCCGAGCTCGATCGCGGTCTCGTCGAATCGTGACGCCTCGCCGCCTTCGTAGAGCAGCACCGTTTTGCCACGCTTGGTGCCGACCGCTCGAATCGAACCGCCGCGAGTTTTCGCGTCGATAACGATTGGTGCGCCGAATGCTGCCGCGAGTTTCAGTGTCTCGGGAGTTGCGAGATCGGCACGAATCTGGGGCAGGTTGGCTCGGTCGCCGGAGCCGCTGTGGAGGTCGATGCCAACGTCGCAGCGGGCGACGATCTCTTTCATGAACAAGTTTGCGATCCGCGATGCGAGCGAGCCGCGGGCCGACCCGGGGAATGATCGATTGAGGTCGCGGCGGTCGGGCATATACCGGTCGTTGGCGAGGAAGCCGTGCACGTTCACCGTGGGGACCGCAAGAATCGTGCCGGAAAGACGCCGAGCGTCGATCCCTTGGAGGACCCGACGAATGATCTCGATGCCTCCGATTTCGTCGCCATGGATGGCCGCGTCGATCCAGATTGTCGGCCCGTCCGATGCGCCGTGAACAACGATGACGGGAAGCGAAACCTGCGTTCCGCTGGCCATCTTCGCAATCGGAAGTTCGAGTTGTTTGCGACGGCCAGCACGAATGATGTCTTCACCGAATTCAATACTCGATCTTGTCATGGCGCTGTTCTTTCTATCTCAGGCGCTACACATGTGGTCATGTCGGATCTCTTTTCTTCACCGGAGTGGGAGGCACTTGTCGCCCACCGCCCCGCACTTGCCGCAACAAACCTCCGCAAACTCTTTGCTGACGACCCCACTCGAGGCACCAGCTTCAGCATCGAAACGAACGGTTTGTACCTCGACTACTCGAAGCAGCTCGTCACTGCGGAAACGATGAATCTACTGGTGGCGGTGGCAGAAGCGGCCGGCGTTGAGGCGCACCGCGACGCGATGTTTGCCGGGGAGGCCATCAACAACACCGAGGGGCGGGCGGTCTTGCACACCGCGCTTCGTCAGCCTGCGGGGGCAACGGTCGAGGTTGATGGTCAAAATGTTGTCGCCGATGTTCAGGCGACTCTCGCTCGCATGCGCGAGTTCGCAGAGGCGGTGCGGTCGGGGAGTTGGGTTGGCTTTTCCGGCGAACCCATCCGAACGATCATCAACATAGGCATTGGCGGATCCGATCTTGGCCCAGTGATGTGCGCCCAGGCGCTTCGTCCCGATATGGCCGACGGGCTCACGCTCAACTTTGTGTCGAACATCGACGGGGCCGACCTCGCGGCAGCCCTAGCCACGGCCGACCCGGCCAGCACGCTGATTGTGGTGAGCTCGAAAACCTTCGGAACGATCGAGACGCTCACCAACGCCCGCTACGCACGCGACTGGATCATCGGTGCTTTCGGCGATGAGGAGGCAGTACCCAAACACTTTGTGGCCGTGTCGACCAACGAAGAGAAGGTTGCGGCCTTTGGCATCGACACGAACAACATGTTCGGCTTTTGGGACTGGGTGGGTGGTCGCTACTCGGTCGACAGCGCAATTGGGCTGAGCCTGATGATTGGTATTGGGCCCGAGGCGTTCGACGAATTTCTGGCCGGCTTTCACGATATCGATGAACACTTCCGCACCGCACCACTCGCCCAGAACGCGCCCGTCATCATGGCGCTGCTTGGCGTTTGGTACCGCAACGTCTGGGACTACCGGTCGCACGCGGTGTTGCCGTATGCAAACGATCTTGCCCGCTTCCCTGCGTATCTGCAGCAACTCGACATGGAGAGCAACGGCAAGCAGGTCACGAGATCAGGCGAGCCAGTGGCGGTCGAAACCGGCCCGGTTGTTTGGGGCGAACCCGGTACCAACGGCCAACACGCCTTCTATCAACTGATCCACCAGGGCACCTCGGTGATTCCGGCCGACTTCATTGGATTCGCCAAGCCTCGCCACGAGTACGACGAACACCACAAGATTCTGCTTGCGAACCTTTTTGCCCAAACTGAAGCTCTGGCGATGGGCAAGACCGCTGATGAGGTGCGAGCCGAGGGTGTCGCAGAGGAACTGGTGAACCACAAGGTCTTTCCGGGCAACCGGCCAACGACGACTCTGTTGGCAGAGTCGTTGACCCCTCGGGTGGTTGGTCAACTGATCGCCCTGTACGAACACAAGGTGTTTTGTCAGGGTGTGATCTGGGATATCAACAGCTTTGATCAGTGGGGTGTCGAACTTGGCAAAGTTCTGGCCACCAACATCTTGAGTGAGCTCACCAGCGACGACCCAGCAGCAGCTGCCGTAGCGGCTGGCCACGACAGCAGCACCTGCGAGCTGATTCGCCGGGTTTCGTAGTGTCTCGCGGCTAGTTGGTTTCTGCTTCCGGAAAGCCGGCAAAGCCGCCGGGAAACTCTGCCGGGGTGCAGTTGGTGCCTTCAATGCCCCAGTTGGTTGTTTGGGCGCCGACACAGCGTTGGCTATCGACGGTGCCGCTGCCGTAGGTATCCGCCCGCGTGTCGGTGAGAATCCAGACCGCTTCGCCGTCGTAGAAATGCCGGGTGTAGATCGGGTCGCCTTCAACTGTTGGTTGGTTCATATCCCACACGACAGGGTCTCCAGCGGTGACTTGGTCGAGGAAACACGTTGCGCCTGCCGCTATGAGCTCCTGGTCGGACTCCTCGTTGGCGAGCACGGTGCTGGGGCACTGGTCGTCGTTCGCGCCGAAGAACGGGATCTGGCCGAGTGGCGTATCGCCGATGCCGCCGTCGGGTTCGACAGGAATCTGCTCGCCTTCAACGGGAGTATCGTCGACGGGCTCGGACGTTTCGGTCGGTGTCGAGTCGTTTGGTGGATCAGCACTCACCGGTTGCGCATCCGATCCGCAAGCTCCGGTGGTCAGCGCGATCGAAAGAAGAAGCACCGGAAGTGCAGCGGTCCGTCGGTTCGTTTTTTGGGGAGTCGTTTGTGGGGTCATGAACATCTGACGACGTGACCCGCCGCCCTAGTTCCCCAAAAGTTTATGCTTCGCCTTCGAGGCCGAGTTCTTCGATCGCGGCATCGATGAACCCTTGGAGTTCTTCGATTGTGGTGCCTACTTCGAATTCTTCGGGCACGGCGTAGTCGCCAGCGTGTTCGATGAGTTCCTCGAGTGCATGGAATTCGGCGCCGTCGGCATCGAGTTCGCCGTGGGCGACTCGCTCGTAGTACACGACCTCAAGAATCTCGATGGCGCTGAGAGCATCAGCTACGCCGCCCATCGCTGCACCGCTGTAGCTGAGCGAAAGGCGTTGTCCGCCCGGGCGACCTGGGTCGCCGTAGGGGGTGCCCGCTGCGGGCGAGCCATTGATGACCCACCAGACGTGGCTTGCTGCGTCGGGGAACGTGAGTGCCACTTCGCCGCCGCTGAGCTGACGGCCAGTGCCGCCGCCGCCACCACCACCATGGCAACCTGCGCAGGCAGCGTACACTTCTTCGCCAGCCTGGAACACGCCTTGTTCAGGTGGTCGCTCGAGCGTGCCTACGTAAAAGAACGCCCAGATCGGCAGCATGAGGACGATGAAGAACGCCCACGAGGGGACCTTCTTGCGGTCGAGCGCTGCCTGGACGAACGGAGGAACCGGTTCGGGTGCCTTTTCGATCTCGACAGGAGGTGCAGCCACCGGTGCAGCGGCTGCCGGGGCCTTCTCTACAGCGGCGCCGGTATCGGCAGCGGCGCTGTCGCCAGACGCGGGGGCGTCGCCGCCCACGCCAGTAAGGCGAGCGCGGGCCTCACGGGCCTTCTGCAGGAGATGTTCGGGTACTTCGGTCAAGACGGCCTCCGAGGCAGTCGGGTCGACTCAGGTTACGGCCGTTTTGCCAGATTTGGCTACGTGGCTGCACGAAGAGTTGGTCACAGATGATTTCTAGCGTTGTTTCTACTAGTAGCTACATTCTCGCCTGCTCCATCGACAAATGGGGCGATGGATTCACTTGTTTGCGCGCCTCGCCTTGGCGGGCCGAGTTCTTGCCTACCTAACATTTGTTAGGTAGCGTGCCGATGTGGCAAGCATGACGACACACGTTGAAGCTCGGCAGTCTGTGCCCGCGCTCGAATCGGTCGCGCGGTCTCGAATACTCGATAGCGCCGCCGAGCTCATCCTCGATCAGGGATTTGCTGGCACCTCGATGCGCGAGGTTGCTGCGTCGGTTGGTATCAAGGCGGGCTCGTTGTATCACCACTTCGCTTCGAAAGAAGAGATCTTTTCTGCCATCCTCGAACGGGGCATCGAGGTCATGGTCGACTCGTTTGCGGCCGTTCCGGTGGCGGTCACCGAGCCACCCGAAGCGTTGCTGCGGGCCCACGTGCGCGCGCACCTCGGATCGCTCTTTGAGTTCGGTCCTTACACTGCGGTGCATGTCACGACATTCCGCAGTGCTCCGTCTTCGGTTCGCGAGGCGATTGTCCCTCGGCGCGATGCGTATGAAGCGATGTGGTCCACGCTCCTTCACCGCATCGCCTCCGGTGGTGCTTTCCGCGACGACCAAGATCTGGGTATCGCCCGTCTGGTGTTGTTCGGCGCGATGAATTCAACGATCGAGTGGTTTGACCTCGATGGTTCGTTGGCTATCGATGACCTCGCTGATGCTGTGGCCACCCAGTTCTGGCAGGGCGTGTCGAGAGAGGGCCCTTCGAAAGAGGGCCTTTCGAGAGAGGGCCTTTCGAGAGAGGCAGCCATCCAATGAGACCGATTGTTTCAGGGATCGACGTCGGGTCACCGACCTTTGCCGCCAACCGCGATGCAGCAGTGGCCGATGCGGCCACTCTGCGCGACCGCCAACAGTGGGCAATCGGCGGCGGCAACGGGCGCGAGCGCTCGATCGAGCGGCATCTTGGCCGCGGCAAGGTGCTGGTCCGCGACCGCATTGATATGGTCATCGATACCGACACGCCTTTTCTTGAGCTCTCCACGCTGAGCGGCTACGGGCAGTACGACGACGCCGCGCCGGGCGCTGGAATCGTCACCGGTATCGGCATGGTGCATGGCGTTCCGTGGATGTTCATTGCCAACGATGCGACCGTCAAAGGTGGCTCGCTGCTTCCCGTCTCGATCAAGAAGCACGTACGGGCCCAAGAGGTGGCCGAGCAGAACGACCTCGGTGTCATCTACCTGGTCGATTCCGGTGGCGCGTTCCTGCCCTTGCAGGACGAAATCTTCCCCGACAAAGACCATTTCGGCGGTTCGTTTTACCGGCAAGCAAGGTTGTCGGCGATGGGATTGCCGCAGCTCTCGGTGGTGCTCGGCGGATGCACCGCTGGCGGCGCGTATGTGCCTGCGCTTTCCGACGAAGTCATCATGGTCGAAGGCATCGGCCGAATTTTTTTGGGCGGCCCTCCCATTGTGAAAGCGGCCCTCGGCGAGATCATCGAACCCGACGACCTCGGTGGCGCGGCGTTGCACACCCATACCTCGGGTGTGTCCGACTACATCGCGTCAACCGAGCAGGAGGCATACGGCCGACTCCGTGAGATCTGCGAAACGGTCAACAAAAGACGCATCGATGACCGACAGAGCTGGGTCGACTACGCAGCTCCCGAACCTCCGCTGTACGACGCTGACGAACTCTATGGGGTCGTATCAGCCGACGACCGGATCCCCTTTGCCGCCCGCGAAGTCATCGCTCGCCTTGTTGACGGCTCGAAGTTTCAGGACTTCAAACCTGAATGGGGTGCGACGATGGTCACCGGGTTTGCTCGCATCTGGGGACACCTGGTTGGCATCATCGCCAACGACGGCATCATCTTCAGTGAAGCGGCGCTTAAGTCAACCCACTTCATCGAACTTTGCGAGCAACGGCGAGTGCCGCTCGTGTTCTTGCAGAACACCTCCGGGTACATGGTCGGTCGCGATGCGGAGGCCGGGGGTATCGCAAAAGACGGAGCGAAAATGGTCAGTGCGGTTGCCAACGCAACCGTGCCGCGTTACACCGTGCTCACCGGTGGGGCGTACGGAGCCGGCAACTACGGTATGTGCGGTCGCGGTTTCAACCCGCGGTTCCTCTTTGCCTGGCCAAATTCGCGTATCGCCACGATGTCGGCCGCAACGGCACAGACCGTGCTTGTCGATATTCGACTTGCCGGGCTCAAGGGCGCCGACACTACCGAAGAGGAAATCGCCGCCATGCGCGCCGAAGTCGCCGACCAGTACGAGACCCAGTCCGATCCGTACTACGCCACAAGTCGTCTGTGGGACGACGGTCTCATCGATCCGGTGAACACACGCGACATATTGGGCCTGTGTCTTGCGCTTGCGGCACGTCAGGATGAACCTCCGGCCGGACGACCTCTCGTCTACCGGATGTAGGGCGGGAACCATGCGCATTCTTATTGCCAATCGTGGCGAAATCGCCCGCCGAATTATCCGGACGTCGCGGCGGCTCGGCTACAAGACCGTGGCCGCATACGCCGATCCCGATGCCGCAGCGCCGTTTGTCGCCGAGGCCGACTTCGCCACCCGGCTCGGCCCGGCTGCGCTGAACGAGTCGTATCTGTCTGCCGACGCTTTGCTCGCGGCTGCAGCACGAACGGGTGCCACGGCGGTGCACCCCGGTTACGGGTTCCTCTCCGAGAGCGCCTCGTTTGCCCGCGAAGTGCAGGCGGCGGGACTGGTCTGGATTGGGCCGGACCCGACGGTGATCGATCAGATGGGATCGAAGATCAACGCTCGACAGCTCGCTTCCGCCGCCGGTGTTGCGACCATTCCTGGTTTCGATTCCGACCAGAACGCCGATCGTCTTGCCCAAGCAGCGGTTGAGATTGGCTTCCCTGTGCTGGTGAAGGCGGCCGCCGGTGGCGGTGGCAAAGGCATCAGGATCGTGCACGATGCCGACGGCTTTGCCCCGGCGCTCGCTGAGGCGATGGCCGAAGCGTCGCGTTCGTTCGGCGACGATGCGATGATCGTCGAGCGCTACATCCAGCGGCCACGACACGTCGAGGTGCAGGTGCTTGGCGACAAACACGGCACTGTCATCGACCTTGGTACCCGCGAGTGTTCAGTGCAGCGGCGATACCAGAAGGTTCTTGAAGAGGCGCCGGCCCCAAACCTTCCGGCCAGCAGCCGACTTGGGTTACGGAAGGCCGCTGTCGATTTTGCTGCGTCGGTTGGGTACGACTCAGCGGGCACCGTTGAGTTCGTGGTCGATGCCGACACCGGCGACTTTTTCTTCCTTGAGATGAACACCCGATTGCAGGTTGAACATCCGGTAACCGAATACGTCACCGGAATCGATTTGGTCGAGCAGCAGTTGCGTTCGGCTGCGGGCGAGCCGCTGAGTCTTTCGCAACAAGATGTGGTGCTGCGCGGTCACGCGTTTGAAGCTCGAATCAACGCCGAAAGCCCGGCCGACGATTTCGCGCCCGACACGGGCGTCATCACCGCGTTGCGTGTGCCACCTGGCGTCCGTTGGGACAGCGGCGTTGAGCTCGGCAGCGAGATCAGCCCGTTCTACGATTCGATGATTGCCAAGTTGATCGTCGGTGGTCCCGATCGCGAAACAGCGCGTCGAGGGTTGGCCCATGCGCTCGATCATCTCGTGTTGGCTGGCGTAGCGAACAACGCCGGCTTTCAACGCTGGCTCGTCGACACCGAACCGGTTCGAACAGCCACCGTCACCACTCGATTTCTCGACGAGACACCCATCCCTCAGGAACCTGCGGCGGCGGCAGCGGCTGAGCTGGCGGCCATCGCGTGGTCGGCCACCCGACCGGTGCTCGACGCTGGCCCCTGGAACGCCCTCCCGCGATTTCGTGCCACACCCCATCGCGGTTTCCCCCGGTTCGCCCTTGTCGACCGTAGGGGAGAGGTCCACGAGGCAACGGTCGACACTTCGGCAACCGTGACCAACGGTCTGCTTGAGGTCGACCTCGCCGGAGTCACGCAGGCGGTAGTCGTCGATGTTGACCGGGTCAGCCGTTCGGTTGCGGTGGTCGTGGCGGGACATACCCACCAGTTCGACGTTCTGCGGCGGTCCCAACATTGGGCGCCAGATACTGCGGCCACGGTTGGCCGCGGCGGCAACATCATCACGCCATTCCCTGCGGTAGTCGTCGAGGTGCTGGTATCGCCCGGCGACAGTGTCGAGCCTGGCCAAGTGCTTGTCACTATCGAGGCAATGAAGATGCTGCATTCGCTCACTGCTACGACGCACGCTGTCGTCGATGAGGTGCGGTCAAGCCCTGGCGATACGGTGCCGGGCGACTTCACCCTCGTCACTTTTCTCGCCGGTGATTCCCGTGACGCCGGCGACCAGTCCTTCTCAGAACGCTCCTAACTGCACTCACAAGAAAGCACACGCTCATGCTCCGCAACGCATACATGACCGATGATCTCGAAGCGATCTATGACCAAACAGCTGACTTTGTCGCTAAAGAGGTCATGCCCCATGGCGACGAGTGGGAGGCGGCCGGAAAGGTTCCCCGCGAGGTGCTCGCCAAGATGGGCTCGCTTGGCATGTTCAGCCTTCGCGTTCCCGAGGAACACGGCGGACTCGGGCTGGGGATGGTGGCCTCTGCGGTGTTTTCCGAGGCACTCGGGTCATCGACCTTCGCCGGGTTTGATGTCACGGTGCTGGTGCACACCGATATGGCTGGCCCACACCTCATCAATTCGGGTAGCCCCGAGCAACTCGAAAAGTATGTGCCCGGCATGATGGCCGGCGAGATCATCACCGCGATCGCTGTGTCAGAGCCTGATGCTGGTTCTGACGTCGCCGGTATTCGTACCAAGGCCGTGAAGGACGGCGACGGTTGGCGCATCAACGGGCGCAAGATGTTCATCACCAACGCTGTCTATGGCGACTTGGTGATCGTCGCCGCGCGTACCGACCCCGAAAACAAATACGGCATCTCAATGTTCCTCGTGCCCCCGGGCACCGAGGGCTTTAGCGTCGCAACCAAACTCGACAAACATGGTTGGCGGTGCTCCGACACCGCCGAACTAGTTCTCGACGATGTCTGGGTCGCGGACGATCAGCTTCTGGGCGCGCCGCACCGTGGTTTCTACGAAACGATGAAGAACTTCCAAAACGAGCGAATGGTGCTGGTGGGTATGGGCACAGGCGCTGCGCAGGCGGCCATCGATATGACGCTGTCCTACACGCAGGATCGCAACGCGTTCGGTGGCAGACTTTTTGATCTCGGCGCGATTCGGCAACGTATGGCCATGAATCAGGCGAAAGTCGACGCTGTGCGTGCGTCGATGTATCACGCCGCATGGATTCACGATCAGGGTGGCGACAACGTCAAAGAAATGTCTGGCGTGAAAGCGTGGGGTTGCGAAGTGGTAAACCAGGTCATGTACGACTGCGTGCAATTTCATGGAGGCATGGGTTATATGCGGGAATCAGCCATCGAACGGATGTCGCGCGATGCGCGAATTTTGCCGATCGGTGGCGGCGCGACAGAGGTCATGCTTGAAGAAGTAGCGAAGCGGTCGATCATTTCCTAGATTTTCTGAACGATGTTCACCGCCTAGTCGCACTTGGCGCTAAAACGTAGCTCGGGTCCATGAATTAGCGGATGTTTCGAGAAAAAGGTGGTGTGGGTTGGTTGATCGTTCTGAGTCGGACGCGTCGTCGGTCACGAGGACGGCGAATTCACCACCGGTCGCTGGCCAAAGTGGCGCAACCGCTCGCGAGAGCCTGCTCGCCGCTGGCCTCGACGCGTTGTGCTCTGGCGATGTTTCCATTCTTGAGAACGGGTTCAGCCCTGAACGAATCGGCAGAGCTGCCGGCGTAAGCCGACGCACCTTCTACCATCTCTTCGAGAACAAGCGGGCATACATTCGGGCGCTGGCAGAGTCGCTTGTCTCCGCCGAGCCGGCGTTAATCGGTCGAGACGCCATCCAAGGGGTGATGGAGGCATCCGAAGGCGACGCAGCGAGCGTCATCGCCGCGTTTTTGGACCAGTTTTGGAAGCAGTACCGCGACGAGCAGACGTTCATGCCTCGTCTTGTGTTGGGTGAACTTGGTGGTGCTGACCGGTTCGTCGCCGACCATACATATGCCACGCAACGACGAATCGTCGAGCTGTACTCGCCGATGTGGACAACGCTTCTCGACGAGTGGGGCCTCGAGTTCCGTGAGGGTTGGGATCTAGAAAGTTTCATCCTGGTATTCGATGCGCTCATTTCGGGCCTGATTTTTCGCGACGTAGTGACGCCCGGATCTGCAGACCCGCTGGTCCAGCGCGCAAGTTTCGGTCTTTTTGTGTCTGCGATCACTTTTGCCGACGGGCCGCCTCCCGGGCTCGACGACCTTGTGCTGGTTGATTTGTGGTGCTCGGAAGTGTCGCGGCGGTGGCTCACCCGAAACGCGGACGACAGCGCCATCGACCTTCGGCAACGGATAAGGACCGCAGTGGCCGATGTTGCGGCCACCCGCCCGCTCAACGAAATCACCTTCGGCATCCTCGCGGCGAAGGCTGGAACGTCGGAACACGTTGTTGCGGCAGCCGGCCCGGTCTACCAGCAGATTTGCGAGTGTTTCGCCGAGACCTATCAGCCACTCAACGAGGAACTTGGCCTCGATGCTCTACGGCCAGAGTTCGATGCCGATGCCGTCATCGATCGCCACCGTGTTCGGATCAAGCAATGGGCGGAAGCGAACCTGCAATTGACGGCGAACTTTTTGGCTTCGATCTTTGCCTGGCCCGGAGCCGACGCGGTTCTGGCTACCCGCGCCGCGGTAGCAGGACCCCTTCTCGAAGCACTCGGCCAAGCCAGCGGCTCCGGCGACATTTCGCAAAACTCAGCACTATCTGTGCTGTTGGATTGCCTTGTCGAACCGGTGCTGTCGTGGAATCGGCTCGCCTAGCGGCGAGGCTCGCTGAGCTCGCTACACTCCAACCGAGGTAAATCTTGGTCACATGTCACCCCTCGTGGGCGAGGTCTGCCACGATATGACCAGATAAAAATGGCCGTGCTAGACCTTGCGGCCGGAGCAGGGGTACCGATAGAACAACAGGTACACTTGTGAGTACTTTCACGAGAGGAAGAACACGCTGTGGTTGCCTTCGTAACCTCACTGATCATTACGGCCGCCATGGTCGGGATCTTTTATCTGTATGCCGCACGACGGCCTGCCGACCTCGCTCCCTCGTGGGGCGAGGCAATGATCTGGGCCGCGTTCATGTTTACCTTCATCTTTTGGATCTACGGCGTGGTGCCGCACCAGTTCCTCACGTGGGCTGACAACGAACTCAACTGGCGCCCCGACAAGCTGTTGTTTGGCCCCGGCGACATCGTCAAACCACAGGCCGAAGGTGGCTGGCTACCCTTCACGCTCAGCTATCTCATTCTCCGCGACATTCTTGTCGTCATCTTGTACAACGTGCTTCTCGGCCTCAACCTCAAGATGTTCATCGATTGGCAAGTACGAGGCGACAAGTTGGCCAAGGCCGACGCGATCGTTCCAGCATCGAGCTACGGACGTCCGTTGGTCAAAGAAGGTGCGAAAGCCTGATGCATTCGGTTTCGATCTCTAGCCGGGAGGGTCTGCGGTGACAACAACTGATGCCAATCCCCCAATGCCAGAGTTCCGCGACGACTACGTGCTACAAGAAGTCGACGCCGACTGGCTCGCAAAAGCTGTCAAACCAAAAACCTTTATCCACATCGATCAAGCCGAGTGCATCATGTGCGAAGGCTGCGTCGACATCTGCCCGTGGAAATGTATCCACATGGTGTCGCCCAACGCGATCGATACCGCGATCGGTACCGAGCTTCCTGGCTCTGACCCTTCTGACCACGTCATCTTTACTATCGACGACGATGTTTGCACCCGCTGTGCTTTGTGCGTCGATCGCTGCCCAACCGGTGTGATCATTCTCGGCAAGATCGGCGCTCCGCCGGCCGATGGCGATCCACACCAACGTACAAACACCCATGGTTACGGATATGGAATGCGGCTCGGTTAGGCCGACCCGCTTCTTTGTCTGACATGGTTAGCATTACCAAGTTCCATCACCCTTTACGAAGCAATCAGTACCGAGGATTCACATCGTGACTGCCACCAAAGAGCCACTTGGCCAGAAGGTGCAAAAACAGGTCAGCGACCTCGTCGATAAGACGCAGGGAAGCCAAGCCTGGAACTCCATCTTTCGGCCGGGTTCGATTTTCCGGAAGGGCTACACCGATAGCCCCCGTAACCGCTCGTACGTGATTATGAACAGCGTGCTCTACCACCTTCACCCGGTGAAGGTGAAGCGCCACGCAGTGAAGGTGAGCTACACCCTCTGCCTCGGCGGGTTGAGCTTCTTCTTGTTCATTTTGCTCACGGTTACCGGCATCTTCTTGATGTTCTTCTACCGCCCGACGGCCGCAGCGGCATGGGACGACATCTACACGCTGCAAACCTCGGTGACCTTTGGTCTGCTCGTAAGAAATATGCATAGATGGGCCGCCCACCTGATGGTGTTGTCGGTGTTCCTGCACATGTGTCGGGTCTTCTATCACGGCGCCTACAAAGCGCCCCGCGAGTTCAACTGGGTCATTGGCGTGATGTTGTTGCAGTTCACGCTGTTGCTGTCGTTCACCGGTTATCTCCTTCCCTGGGATCAGCTCGCACTTTGGGCCGTTACCGTGGGAACCAACATGATGGGTTACACCCCGGTGTTTGGTGAGCAGGTCCGGTTTGTTCTGTTGGGCGGTGTCGAAATTGGCACTGACACCCTTTTGCGTTGGTACGTACTTCACGTGCTGATGTTGCCGTTCGTTACCGTTATCTTCATGGCCATCCACTTCTGGCGGGTTCGTAAAGATGGCGGAATCTCCGGGCCTTTGTAGGCCTGGCGACTGAGTAGGATTAGTAGGACCAGGGAGCATCGATGACCGAAATCCCAGAACATCTTCGTAAGCGGGCCGAAGAAGCCCGCAAGAAGGCCGAAGCAGCAGCGTCAGGCGGCGACGCTGGTGAAGCCGCTGCCGCCCCGGCAGCTGCCGCGTCTACTTCTGCTGGCGACAGCGAAGGCGCGAGCAAGATCCCGGCGCATCTGCTTGAACGCAGTAAAGCCGCCAAAGCCGCCAAAGCTGGCACCGATGTTGCTACCGCTCCGGCAGCTGCCGCGGTCGCCGCCGCACCGGCCGCCGCGGCATCGCCAGTTGTCACGGGCCCAGGTGGGCACACCCAACGCCTCCTTACGGTGGTCAAGTCGGGCTCAATCCAAGACGTCAAGTCGGTTCCGCAAGACAAGGTGCACGTTTGGCCTCACCTGTTGGTTGCCGAATTTGTCGCCGCTGGTGTCATCACCGCTTTCACGTTGATCTTTTCGATCTTTGTCAACGCTCCGCTGCTCGAGCTTGCCAACTTCAACGAAACCCCGAACCCCTCCAAGGCACCTTGGTACTTCCTTGGCCTGCAGGAACTTCTCACGATGTTCCACCCGATGGTCGCTGGTGTGACCATCCCGGGTATGGGCATGATCTTGCTCATCCTTGCGCCGTACCTCGACAAGAATCCGTCGAACAAACCCGAAGATCGCAAGTTTGCAATTTCCCTTATGACCATCCATCTCATGTTCTGGGCGGTGTTGGTGATGATCGGTTCCTTCTTCCGAGGACCCGGCTTCAACTTCGTGTTCCCTTGGGACGCTGGCCTGTTCTTCGAGCTGTAGGAGTCTGAATCCATGACTGCACTCATTGTTGGCATTGTTGCCCTCGTTGTTCTCGCACTCGTCGTTGTTGTCGCCACCATGCGTCGCAGCGACGCGGGCGATGCCGTGGGCTCGATCTCTCGCGAAACCGTCAAACGAGACAAAGGCGCGACCTTTGACGAGGAGGGCGACGAGCTGGTTTCCGGCAAGAAATACGAGACAGCACTTGTCGCTGCCCGCAAGCAGGAGTCCACCGACCTTGTGCTTGCCGAAGCGGCGCCCCCTGCGCCCTACATCCCACCGGACCCAGAACAACTCGGCGTCACCCGACGCATGTTCTTCAACCGCGGCATCATTGCCATGTTTGGTCTTGGTCTCAGCGGTTTCGGTGCCGCATGCATTGGGTTTCTTTGGCCGTCAGGCGTCAGCGGTTTCGGCTCGAAGCTCAACGCTGGGCTCCTTAGCGATCTCACCGCCGAGATTCGTGCCAACAATGGCTTCCTGTACAAGGCCGAAGGCCGTATGTGGCTCACCGAATACCCCGTCGGCGCCATCGAAAAGGCACGGGTGACCTACAGCGCTCCCGAACTCGCCGGCATGACCGCCGGCGTCGTTGCCCTCTACCAGAAGTGCCCTCACCTCGGTTGCCGCGTGCCCGAATGTGGCACGTCGCAGTGGTTCGAATGCCCCTGTCACGGTTCGCAGTACAACCAAGTTGGCGAAAAGCGTGGCGGTCCTGCCCCTCGAGGCATGGACCGCTTTGCCATGAGCGTTTCTGATAAAGGCGAACTCATCGTCGATACCGGAACCATCGTTCAGGGCCCGCCGATCGGCACCAATACCACCGGCCAGGAAGCCGAAGGCCCGAACTGCATTAGCGAATCTTCGCACTAATGGTTACACGCCCCTACTAATCCACTACGGTCACTCCCTTGTCACTACTCCTCGCCGCATCTACCCAACGCACCATTGGTTGGGTTCTTGCTCTCCTCGTCACCGTCCCTGTCATCTTCTTGATGGCCCGTCGGGCGTTCGTCATCTTGTTTCGCGCCGACCCCGAGGTCGGCTCGGAGGTCGAACTCGCGCCCAACCGCCTACCAGCGGTTCCTGACGAGGTACTCGAAGGCACGCGCCTCGACCGCAGCCTCGGTGCTGGTTTGGTCACGCTGGCTCTCATCGGCGTAGTACTACCGCTCTACTGGCTCGGCGAGCCTGGACGAATCGATGGCGCCGACGCCAACTACAACCGCATCTTTACCGATCGCGGTGGCGAATCCTACGAAGAACTCTGTACTGCGTGCCACGGTCCCGGTGGCGGCCCCGGTGCTGCACAGTTCACCCTGACCGATGCTTCCGGCGACTTTGTTTCGCAGGTTTCTTGGGCGGCGCCCGCGCTCAACACGGTCCTGACCCGCTTCAGCGAAGAAGAGGTCACGCACGTTCTGAACTTTGGACGCAACGGTGTCATGCCCGCCTGGGGTGGTCCCGGTGGTGGCCCGCTAACCGAACAGCAGGTCAACAACTTGGTCGTTTGGATGCGGTCGATCCAGCTTGACCCCGACACGATCGCCGCGAATGTCCGCAATGGTGCGGCCGAACGCAAAGCAGCGCTGCTCAAAGAGGCCGATCCGTCGCTGAGCGACGAAGAGGCTGCGGCCGCCGCAGGAGCGTTCATGGGCGAGGTCGATGACATGCTCGCTCCGCTGAAAGCGAATGCCGAGGCAACCCTCTCGGCGCGCATTAGCGGTGTCGAACGACTGCCCGAAGGCGAAGCCCGCGATCGTGAGTTGGCCAAGATCGAGTCTCAGCTCGAAGATTTTGTAGCCGCCGATCTTCTTGCCGAAGATTTCGCTGACAAAGATGTGCTTATCGCCTGGGGCGAGGTGCTGTTTTCGAACCGTGCCGATGCCGGCGTCTACGGCTGCGCCCGGTGCCATACCGCCGGGTTCTCCTACCAAGCTGTTGAACAGGCAGAACGGGTCGATGGCACTCCGGTGCAGGATTCTTATGACCAGGGTGGCGGCGCCTTTGGGCCGAGCCTCACCGGCGGCGCAACCGTCACGCGCTTTATCGACCCTGGTCAGCAGCAAACCTTCATCACGATCGGCTCGCAAACCGGTGTAAGTTACGGCTCGGCTGGACGCTCCTCACAGGGTTCAGGACAGATGCCCGGCTTCGGCGCCCGTGCTGAAGGCGATAACGAGTACAACGCTCTGCTGTCCCAGCCAGAAATCGCCGCGATCGTGGCCTACGAGAGGAGCCTGTAATGACGGCACTCACCGGTCTGCTCACCTCTGCAGCCTCGAACGCGAGCGTGCTCGCTGCTATCGAATTTCGGCCCCAGATCGCCGGTGTCCTCACCGTTCTTATCGGTGTCATCGTGCTCATGGGCTCGATTTGGCTCATCCTTAGCACCAACAGCGGTATCCGGATCGGCACACTGTTGTCGCTCGCCGGGTTCTTCGGCTGGATGTTCATCATGGGCGTCTTCTGGTGGATCTACGGCATTGGGTACGCTGGCTCGGCTCCGGTGTGGGTCACGGGCGATATCAATCGTGGTGACTTGCAGAGCGCCGGACTCGAAGAGGCTCGTCAGCTTGCCGGCGTCGAAGACCTCAGCTTCACGGCGTACGACTTGGTCATCAATGGTGACAACGATGAGGCAATCGCCGAATACGCCACGATGGCCAGCTTGCGCGACACCGTAGAGATTCCCGATGTCATCCGCGACGAAACCACGCAGGCTCTCTACCCGAACCAATTGTTTGAAAACCTCGATCGGGAAGATCAGGACCGAGTAACCATCGCTGCGCGTGAAGCAGCCTGGGATGCGCTGACCCCTGAGCGCAAAGCCTCGCTCGAAGAGGACTTCGCCGCTTTCGCCGCCGATCGTCAGCTGCGCAACGAAACGGTTACGTTCTCCGAGGTCGCCTCGGTCGCCACTGAGCTCATCGATGAAGCGAACTTTGTTCCGGGTGACTGGCGGCTGCTCTCGGCAGCACAGGCTGGCGAAGCGCAAGCACAAGCCTCGTCCGACCTGCTTGACAACGGCTTCTTTGGCGCCGCATCGGAGTTCAAATTCCTCGACGCATACGATCGAGGCGGCAAACCCAAGCGTGACATCGCTCCCGACGCCGGTTGGATAGAAGAACACTGGGAGCGGGCCAAGCACAAGATCTCCTCGATCATTAACTTCCGCCATCCTGTTCACCACGCCGTGGTTCAGGTGCAGGCTGTCGTTGACGCCGAACCGCTTCCGGGCGAAGCACCGCCGCGACCGGTCGTCGACGAGAACGAACCCGTGATCTCGGTCATCATGACTCGCGACCTCGGCAACGTTCGGTTCCCGCCGTTCATGATCGCCCTCGGCTCGCTCATTATCTTCTTGGTGCTGTGTTACCTCCTTCACGTTCGTGACGCCGACGTGGCCGAGCGCCGCAAAGCTTTCGAAGCTGAGAAAGCACGGGTCTAACCATGTTGGGGCAGTATCTGCCAGTCTTCGCCCTCCTGGTTCTGGCGGCGCTGTTTGCTTCGTTGAGCTTTGGTGCCTCTCGTTTGCTTGCTCCTCGTCGACCAAACGACAAGAAGTCAGCACCCTATGAGTGCGGCATCATTCCGGCTACCGAAACATCCGAGCGGTTCCCTGTTCGTTTCTTCCTTATCGCCATGATCTTCATCGTGTTCGATATCGAAATCATCTTCTTCTACCCGTACGCGATCGTGCACCGAGGCCTTGGTTTGTATGGCCTTGTCGCACTGCTCATCTTTACCGCTGCAGTATTTGAATCGTTCGTGTACCTCGTGAGTAACGGCGCACTTGATTGGGGACCAATCAAGAAGCTGCGTCTCATGTCGCCGGCGGTGAGTGCCGAACGCACCACCACCAGCACCGTCCGCAAGGTGGGTCTCGAAGGCCGTTACAGCAGTCCAGAAGAAGCAGCGTAGGTCCATGGGCATCGGCGACGTTCTCGACGAAGGCTTCGAAGGCCTCGATCACAATTTCCTGACCGGAAACCTTGAAGATCTGGTCAAATGGGCTCGGGCCCGCAGCTGCTGGCCGGCCACCTTTGGCCTCGCCTGCTGCGCGATCGAAATGATGGCTACCGGTTCCGGGCATTACGACATGGCACGCTTTGGTATGGAGGTCTTTCGGGCGTCTCCTCGTCAAGCCGACCTTATGATCGTCGCCGGGCGCGTCTCGCAGAAGATGGCGCCGGTTCTCCGTCAGGTCTACGACCAGATGATGGAACCGAAGTGGGTCATCTCGATGGGCGTCTGCGCCTCAAGCGGTGGCATGTTCAACAACTATGCCATCGTGCAGGGTGTTGACCAGGTCGTGCCCGTCGATGTGTACGCTCCAGGCTGCCCACCAGGCCCCGAGACTCTTCTTCACGCCATTATCACGCTGCATGGTCTGATCGAAGACGGTGAGCTCACCAAACGCCGAGAAGCCACCGGTGCAGGCGCCGGCGTTCTTATTGAGCAACGCGACGGCCAGCCGGCAGCGCTGCAGCTCGGACGCTGACTGATATGGCAGACAACGATGAGGCGACCGAGGTCGCTACCGATGACGCTGAACAGGCTGAAACCACCGACGACGTAGAACGTGCCTATGGCGTTCCGGTGACCGAATCGCGCGGTCAGCGTGTGTTGCACCCAAGTGCCGACGAGCTCGTCGCCACTGTCGACGCGCTGAAGGCC
This sequence comes from uncultured Acidimicrobiales bacterium, assembly GCA_938015295.1. Taxonomy (GTDB): domain Bacteria; phylum Actinomycetota; class Acidimicrobiia; order Acidimicrobiales; family SHLQ01; genus CALLQB01. Next base: position 24,965 of record CALLQB010000023.1, on the reverse strand, counting down.
GATGGCTTCGACCAACTCCTCGACGTCATCGGCGTCGACTACCTCACGCATGGCCCTCGCACGCTTCCCGCAACGGTTTCGGCCGAACGCTTTGAGGTCGTCTACCTGTTGGTTTCTCACGCCAAACACGAACGAATTCGCCTGCGCGTGCAGGTCCCAGCCGACGGTGCAGTGGTGCCGACGCTGTTCGATCACTTCCCTGGCTCAGAAACCCCCGAACGTGAAGTATTCGACATGTTCGGCATCGATTTCGAGGGACACCCCGACATGTGCCGAATCCTGATGCCCGAAGACTGGGATGGGCATCCACTGCGCAAGGACTACGGCATGGGCCGCATTCCAGTGCAGTTCAAGGGCGCACCCACGCGCCGGTAGGAGGCAGCTACGAACATGACCGCAACCGAAGATCTCACTCCAGCCGCCGCCGTGACAAGCGCCTCTGCCCCTCTGCCCGAGGACGCCGAACGCGTCTACCGTCGTGAGGATTCTGCCGTGCTACGCATGTCGGAGGCGGAGGTGGCCCAACTCGCTATCGACGCTCCCGCGGAAGCGCTAGCTACCAATACCGACGAACGCACCATTATGAACATGGGCCCGTCGCACCCGAGCACCCACGGTGTGTTGCGCCTTGTACTCGAACTCGAGGGCGAAGTCGTTAAGCGTTCAAAACCAGTCGTCGGCTATCTGCACACCGGCATGGAAAAAACAGCCGAGGATCTCACCTATCTGCAAGGGTCGACCAACGTCACCCGAATGGATTACGCCTCGCCGCTGTTCAGCGAGCTTGCGTTCTCGCTTGCGACCGAGCAGTTACTCGATGTCGAAATCCCCGAACGAGCTACGTGGATTCGCATGCTGATGTGCGAACTCAACCGTATGTCGTCGCATCTGTTGTTTATGGCGACCAACGGCATGGACCTCGGCGCCGTCTCGATGATGATCTACGGCTGGCGCGAACGAGAAGAGGTACTGCGGTTCTTCGAAATGGTCACCGGCCTGCGAATGAACCACAACTACATCCGCCCCGGCGGTGTCGCCGCAGACCTTCCCGATGGCTGGCGAGACGAAGTCCTGCGTCTGCTCGAAATGATTCCTCCCCGACTCGAGGAATACGACATCTTGATGACCGGGCAACCAATCTGGCGCGAACGTTTGCAGGGCGTTGGGGTGCTCAACAGCACCGAGGCATTGGCTCTTGGCGCTACGGGCCCGATCCTGAGATCGACCGGCTACGCGTGGGACCTGCGACGCGACGATCCGTACCTGGCATATGACCAAGTCGATTTCGACGTCATTGTCGGCACCTACGGCGACTGCTTCGACCGCTACGCCATCCGTCTCAACGAGATTCGCGAATCGATGCGCATTGTTCGCCAATGCCTTGACAAAATGCCAAGCGGCGACTTCCGGGTGCAAGACAAAAAGGTCACCCCACCGCCTCGAGCTCGTATCGACGAATCGATGGAAGCGCTTATCCATCACTTCAAGATTTTCACCGAAGGTTTCAAGGTGCCCGAGGGCGAAGTGTATGTCGCTGTCGAATCACCACGCGGCGAACTTGGTTGTTACATCGTCAGCGACGGTGGTCCAAAGCCGTATCGCATGCACGTGCGCGGCCCGAGCTTTATCAATCTGCAGACGCTGCCACACCTCATGTACGACGGATTGCTTGCCGATGGCGTGGCCGTCATTTCGTCGGTTGATCCAATCATGGGCGAGGTTGACAGGTAGCCATGGCTAGATTCACTCCCGAAAATCTCGTCCTCGCGCAGGAAATTCTTTCGCGGTACCCGCGAAAGAAGTCGGCGGTCATCCCGTTGCTGCATCTTGCGCAAGAGCAGGACGGCTACGTGACTAACGACGCAATGGCCAACATCGCCGAGCTGGCTGAGGTAACCGCTGCGGAAGTCATCGGTACGTGCACGTTTTACGAGATGTTCAAGACCCATCCGGTTGGCAAGTACGTCATCAATGTCTGCACAAACATCTCGTGTCAGCTTCTCGGTGGCGAAGAACTGCTCGAGCACCTTGAAGAGACGCTCGAGATTCGGTCGGGTAGCACCACCGCCGACGGCTTGTTCACGATCGAAGACTACGAATGTCTAGCGGCATGCACCGAAGCCCCGTGCATGCAGGTGAATTACCGCTACTTCCATCGAATCAGCAACGATGAGGTTGACGAAGTTATCGCCGATCTTCGCTCTGGCAAACTCGCCGACACCATCCCCGACCACGGCACCCTGCAGCGCGTGCGCCAGACAATTCCCGCCGACAAACTCGCCGGGGTCCATGCACCCGAAACCGTCGTCGATGCCCCGGCTTGGATGAGCCGTAACGAACCCGTACTTGCTGCGCGAGCAGCCGCCGAAGCTGCAGCAAAAGCTGCGGAAGCTGTCGAGGAAAAGAAGGCCGACTGATGGCAACCAACGCCTATGTGCCTCACGCTGCCGGCTACGTCGACAACGAGGGTCCAAAGATCGTTTCGTCACGTTTTGTGCACGAAGATAGCTACACCCTCGAACGTTCGCTTGCCACCGGTGGCTATGAAGGCCTCAAACGTGCGCTCACCAAAGCGCCCATTGAGGTTCATGACGAAGTGCGCAGCGCCGTGCTTCTCGGCCGTGGCGGAGCGGGCTTCCCTGCCGGCATCAAGTGGGGTTTCTGTCCTCCCGGCAAATGGCCGATGTACCTGGTCGTCAACGGCGACGAGTCCGAGCCTGGCACGTACAAAGATCGCCTCCTCATGGAATGTGATCCGCACCAGCTGATCGAAGGTTGCCTTATCGCTTGTTACGCGCTGGGTCTGTCGCAGTGTTTCTTGTACGTGCGGGGCGAAATGGCGTTGGCACAAGAGCGCATCGCTGCTGCCCTAAACGAGGCGTACGAAGCGAACCTGGTCGGCAAGAACATTCTTGGCACCGACTTCTCCGTCGACGTCGTTCTTCACTGGGGTGCTGGCGCCTACATCGTCGGTGAAGAGACCGCACTGATCGAGAGCCTCGAAGGCGAACGAGGCATGCCTCGCCTCAAGCCCCCGTTCTTCCCCGCAGCCATTGGCCTGTACGGTCAACCGACCATCGTTAACAACGTCGAGACGCTCGCGAACCTGCCGTGGATCATGGTCAACGGTGCTGAGGAGTACAAAAAGTTCGGCAGCGAAACCTCGCCCGGAACCCGCTTGTTCGCCATTTCCGGACACGTGAAACGACCTGGCGTTTACGAGACCGAGCAGGGCGTTACTACCTTCAGCGACCTCATCTACGGCGACAACTTCTGCCAGGGCATGCGCGGCGACGACGAACTGAAGATGTTTATCCCCGGCGGTGCGTCAGCACCCTGGTTCTTCCCCGAGCAGGTCGACCTGCCACTCGAAGCGCGGCCGGTTGGTGCTGCTGGCTCGATGCTCGGTTCGGGTGCCATCGTCATTATGGATGCATCGACCGACGCCGTGAAGGCCTGCTTGCGGGTCGTACGATTCTTTGCCCGTGAGTCGTGTGGTAAGTGCACGCCGTGCCGCGAAGGAACCACGTGGGAAGAGACCGTTCTCCGTCGTATCTATGACGGCCATGGACGTCCTGGCGATGTCGAAATGTTGCTCGATATCGCCGATAACATCAGCCCTGGCCCCTATCCGGGTGCTGCGTGGGAAGCCGAAGGCCTCGAAGCGATTCCGTTTCCGCCTAAGCAGACCACCATTTGTCCACTCGGCCCCTCGTCGGTGGCGCCCATTACTTCGGCCGTTCGTCGTTTCCGCCATGAGTTTGATGCCAAGATTCCGCAGCGCACTTCGATCCCGGTCACTGCTTCCTGAAGTTCTAAGTCCTAAGTTTGCTTCGTCAGATTTTGTTTTTCTCTCGCAATCCATTCAGTACCGATCCCTCTTCAGACCGTAAGAACCCGTGACCGATACGCAGCCCGAAACCGAAACGACCGTCACCATCACCGTCGATGGTCAGGAGTTTGCTGCGCGCCCGGGTGAGCTTCTGATCGATGCGTGTGAGCGAGCTGGTACCTACATTCCGCGCTTTTGCTACCACAGCCGGATGAAGCCGGTCGGCATGTGCCGGATGTGCCTCGTCGAGGTCGACACCGGCCGCGGTATGGCGCTGCAGCCGTCGTGCATGATCCCAGTCGGTGAGGGCATGGCGGTCGACACGCAGAGCGAACTCACCAAGAAGGCCCAAGATGGTGTCCTCGAGTTTTTGCTCATCAACCACCCGCTCGATTGTCCGGTGTGCGACAAGGGCGGCGAATGTCCGCTGCAAGACCAGACCATGTCCTATGGCCCGGGCGAGAGTCGCTTTGTTGAAGAGAAACGGCACTACGAAAAGCCGATCCCGATCAGCGACACCGTGTACCTCGACCGCGAACGTTGCATCCTGTGTGACCGGTGCACCCGGTTTGCGAAGGACGTCGCAGGCGATCCGCTGATCCATTTCCAAGACCGAGGAAACCAAACCCAGGTCAACACCTTTCCCGACGAACCCTTCAGCTCGTACTTCAGCGGCAACACGGTGCAGATCTGCCCCGTTGGCGCCCTCACCGCGAAGCCGTACCGGTTCAAGGCTCGCCCGTGGGATCTTGAAGAAGTTGAGTCGACGTCAGTGAGCGATGCCGTTGGTAGCCGTATTACTGTGCAGTCCTCTCGCAACCAGGTTCTCCGCTACATGGGTGTCGACAGCGACCCGGTCAACTGGGGTTGGCTGTCGGACAAAGAACGGTTCAGCTTCGAAGCGTTCAACAACGAAGATCGGGTTACTGAACCTCTTGCTCGCACCGGCGATGAGCTTTTACCAACGTCGTGGGGCACGGCGCTTTCCGCGGTAGGCGAATTGCTCAAGACCACCGACCCGAGTCGCATTGGTTTCATCGGCGGCTCGCGTCTGACTAACGAGTCGCAGTACGCGTTTGTGAAGTTGGCCAAAGGCGTTCTCGGCACCGACAACGTCGATGCGCAGTTGGGCGACGGCCTTCCCGCCGAAGTAATTCTGGGTCTCCCGCGAGCCACCATCGATCAAGCGTGCACGCCCGGCGGCACGGTCATTCTTCTCGGGCCCGACCCGAAGGAAACCCTCGGCGCGCTGTTTCTTCGTCTGCGCCACGCCGCTGTTGAAGACGGTGCCACCATCATCGAACTCACGCCGCATCGCTCCGGACTCGGCCAGTACGCCAAGCACCACCTGTACCCACTGGCTGGCAGCACCGCTGCACTAGCGGCAGCGTTGGTCAACGGCACCGACGATGAAGTCGCAGGCGTTTCGGCCGCGACTATCTCGGCCGCCCGAACTGCTCTGCAAGACGGCGGCCCGGTTACCGTCATTGTTGGCAGGGCATCGGTCGCCGAAGGTGCTGCGGCAATCGCTGATGCTGCTGTAGCGCTGTCGGCACTGCCGAATGTTCGCTTCCTTTCTGCCCTGCACCGCTCGAACGTGCACGGCGCCCTCGACATGGGCATGAGCCCCGGTCTTCTGCCTGGCCGCACAACGCTCAGCGACGGAGCGGCAGCGTCGGCTTGGACCGCGGCGCCGACCAGTCCCGGAAAGTCGACCGCCGAGATGTTGACCGCTGCGGCCAATGGAAGCCTTGATGTCCTGGTGCTGCTGGGCGCCGACCCGGCAGCCGATTTCCCCGATACCGGTTTGGCGGCCAAGGCCCTCGAGTCGGCAACAGTTATCGCTGTCGATCTCTTCGAGAACACGTCCTCCGCGTATGCCGACGTAGTTCTGCCCGCCGCAGCGCCTCATGAAGCCGAAGGGAGTTTCACCAACCTCGAAGGCCGCATCTCCAAAGTCAGTCAGAAGGTGACACCGCCGGGTATCGCACGCGCCGACTGGATGATTGCGGCCGAGCTTGCGCTTCACGCCGGTGGCGATCTGGGTCTTGAATCGATCGACGACATCTGGACCGACATCGCCTCGGTATCTGCGGTGCATGCTTCGATCGACATGGCGGTGCTCAGCAACAATGTGCGCGACGGAATTGTCGTCGACGGCACGATGGCAATGCCTACCGCTAGCGGCGTAACCGCTGCCGCCAACGATGCGTACTCGTACCGACTCGTCGTGTCACGGCAGATGTACGACGCCGGCACCATTTTGGCAAAATCGCCGTCGAGCGCGAACCTGCACACCGGAACCACGCTGCGGCTTCACCCACTCGATTTCGAGAAACTTGGCGTTGCTGCAGGCGAAACGGTTTCGCTTTCCTCAGCCACCGGATCGATCGACGTCCCGGTTGAGGCCAGCACCGACGTCCCACGCGGTGCAGCCGTGGTTCCCGCCAACCAAGGCGACGTCAACGTGGGTCAACTCATCGCCGCTGGTGATGTGGCGACAAACGTTCGTGTCGAGCGACAGGGGGCCTGATGTTCGCTGGTCTTGACCCCCTCTTTCTCAATGGCGTCACCCTTGAGGTCTTCATCATTGTCCTAGTGAAGGTCGTAATCTCCTTCTCGGTTCTGCTTGTCAGCGTGATGCTCATGGTGTGGTTCGAGCGAAAGCTCGTTTCCGATATGCAAAACCGCATCGGTCCAAACCGAGCCGGTCCGTGGGGCATCCTGCAAACCCTCGCCGACGGCATCAAGCTGTTCTTCAAAGAAGACCTCCAACCCGACGCTTCAGACCCGTTCGTCTTCAAGCTGGCGCCGTACCTTTCGCTTGTGCCGGCCTTCCTCACGTTCGCCATCATCCCCATTGGCGGAAACTTCAAGGACAAAGACGGCATCATCACGCTTCCCGACTGGCTTGGCGGCGAGTCGACGTACCTGCAGCTTGCCGACCCCCCGGTTGGCATCTTGTTGTTCCTCGCAATGTCATCGATTGCCGTCTACGGCGTCATGCTCGCCGGTTGGGCATCCGGCTCGAAGTACCCGCTGCTTGGTTCAGTGCGAGCCTCGGCCCAGATGGTGTCCTACGAGGCCGCTCTCGGCTTGGCTCTCGCAACAATCTTTCTGCAGTCGCGGTCGCTGAGCACCCACGACATCGTCGCCGATCAGGCTGGCGCAGGCTGGCTAGGCATCGTCCCGCATTGGAACGTCATCGTCACCGGCTTCGTCCCGTTCGTCGTGTTCCTCATCGCCGCCACCGCCGAACTCAACCGGCCGCCGTTCGACCTTGTTGAAGCCGAGCAGGAACTTGTTGGTGGTTTCCACACCGAGTACAGCTCGATTCGTTTCGCGATGTTTTTCCTCGCCGAGTTCATGAACACCGTGACCTTGTCGGCGATTATGGTGACGTTGTTCTTCGGCGGTCCTTCAGGCCCGATCCTCATCGATTCGATCGATTGGGTGTTCCCAATCTTCTGGTTCCTTCTGAAGCTGTTTGCCTTCCTGTTCACTTTCGTGTGGTTCCGGGCAACGCTTCCACGGTTCCGTTACGACCAGCTGATGGACCTTGGTTGGAAAGTCCTTATCCCGATTTCACTCGGTTGGTTCCTGTTCCTCGCGGCCCGCAACGTGTTGGCCGACCGCAACTGGAACGTTGGCATTTTGCTCGGCGTCACCCTCGCGATCTTCATGGTTGGTGGGCTCCTGCTTATGGGTGCCATCAAGAGTGCAGCCGAACAGCGCGAGCTTGAGGAGACACGGTTCTAATGGGTTACCTCGAAGGCTTCGCGGTCACGTTCAAGAAACTGGGCGAAAAGCGGGTCACCACTGAATACCCCGAAGAGAAGCGGCCAAAGCCCGACCGTCTTCACGGACGCCATGTCCTCAACCGGTACGAAGACGGCATGGAAAAGTGCATCGGCTGTGAGCTTTGTGCAGGCGTCTGCCCCGCCAACTGCATTTATGTGCGCGGCAAGGACAACCCCGACGGCGATCCAGTTTCGCCCGGTGAGCGTTACGGCTTTATCTACGAAATCAATTACCTGCGCTGCATTCATTGCGACATGTGTGTCGAGGCGTGCCCCACCGAGGCCATCACCGAGTCGAAGCTCTTCGAATTCTCCTTCACCAACCGCGCCGACGCGATCTACACCAAGAAGGAGTTGCTGGTCGACGATGACGGCCTGCCGCAGCACCTTCCGTGGGAAGACTGGCGCCCCGGTGAAGACCAAATGACCTCCGCCTGGATGCGGGCAACCGCACCGTCAGGCGATGCCAGCTACGAAGGCAAAGTTGCCTGGTCTGGCGAGCTTGGCTACGGCGTGCGCGACGCGGAGGTTGGCCAGTCTGACGATCACGTCGTTGCTCGGTCTCCCGAGGAGACTGATCACTAATGGTCGAAGTCATCGTGTTCTTCGTTTGCGCAGCGATTGTGCTGGGCGGCGCCGCTGGCGTGATCATCGCGCGCAACCCCGTGCATTCGGCGCTGTTTCTTATTCAGACCTTGTTCGGCATGGCGGTGCTGTTCATCTCCCTCGAGGCGCACTTCCTCGCTGCGGTGCAGGTTGTGGTGTACGCCGGTGCCATCGTCATCTTGTTCCTGTTTGTGATCATGCTGCTCGGCGTTGATCAGGCCGAAGATCTCAACATCGAACCAATCGTTGGGCAGCGGTTTGTTGCCGGAATTCTCAGTCTTGGCATCTTCTTCCTCGTAACCGCTTCGCTCGTTGGATCTGAGGATGCCATCACCGGCGCCCGAGGTTCCTCAGGCCAGATTGTCGATGAGACCGTGAAGCCAAACGTCGAGCAGCTCGCCGAGACGCTGTTCACCGATTACGTGTTTGCCTTTGAGGCCACCGCGATTCTTTTGACCATTGCCGTTGTTGGCGCAGTGGTCCTTGCACGTCGGACCAAGGGCGACATGCTCGACACCCCGAAGAACACCCTCGAGATTCGCGAAGAGAACTACCAAGCCCGCATCGATGCCCGCGCCGCCGAACTCGAAGCCGAAGCCGCGGGGAACAACTCCGCTGCTGAAGCGCCAGACTCGGCCGAGGCTGGCGATGATCTGGTTGATGCTGCCGATGCAACAGACGGAGGCGAAGCCTGATGTTGGCTGCTGTCGAAGTCACCTCCAACTGGTATCTCATCTTGTCCGCCGCGCTGTTTGCGGTTGGGGCGATGGGCCTGCTTATCCGTCGTAACCCCCTCGTGATGTTCATGTGTGTCGAACTCATGCTCAACGCGGTCAACCTGAGTTTTGTTGCCTTCGGTGATCGCCTCGGCGACATCGCCGGCCAGGTCTCGGTGTTCTTTGTTCTTGTTGTGGCCGCTGCCGAAGTTGTGGTTGGCCTTGCCCTCGTTGTCGCAATCTCACGACGTCGGGCTACCACCACCGCTGATGACCTCTCGGTACTGAGGGGCTAGGACCATGGAACTTCTCGATCTCGTCTTCTTGATTCCGGCATTCCCGCTGCTCGGATTTATAACACTTTTGCTTATCGGCAAGCCCCTGGGCGAACCACTCGCCGGCTGGATTGGCACCGCTGCGATGGCGGGTTCTTTCACCGCCACGGTGCTGGTATATCTCGGTCTTCGTAACCAAGACGCCGAAGACCGTATCTTCAGCCAAACACTCTTTGAATGGATTCCTGCTGGCGACTTCTCGGTCGACATCGGGTTTCTCGCCGATCCGTTGTCGATTGCCATGTGTCTGTTCATCTCCGGCATCGGCATGCTGATCCACGTGTACTCGATCGGCTACATGCACGGCGACGAGTACTTCTCGAAGTTCTTCCTTTACCTCAACCTGTTTGCCTTTTCGATGCTCATGCTGGTGCTGGGCGACAACCTCCTGTTGACCTTCCTCGGTTGGGAAGGCGTGGGCGCCTGCTCATACCTGCTTATCTCGTTCTGGTTCGAGGAGCCCGCCAACGCAACCGCCGGAAAGAAAGCGTTCGTCACCAACCGCATTGGTGACTGGGGTTTCATGGTCGCCACCTTCCTTGTGTTCTTCACGTTCGGGTCGATCAAGTACGTCGAGTTCCTTCCTGCAGCTCCGGGCATGAGCACGAACACGGCTACCGCCATTGCCTTGCTGCTCTTTGTCGGGGCGATGGGTAAGTCGGCGCAGTTCCCTTTGTATCTCTGGCTGCCCGACGCCATGGCGGGCCCGACGCCGGTATCGGCGCTCATTCACGCAGCCACCATGGTCACCTCGGGCATCTATCTCCTCACTCGCGTCAATGGTCTGATCTACGAAGCCGCTGACTGGGTTGGCAATGTCATTGCCTGGGTTGGTGTCGGCACGGCGTTGTTCGCCGCAACTATCGCGGTCGCCCAAACCGACATCAAGAAGGTCCTCGCATATTCAACGGTCAGCCAGCTTGGCTACATGTTTCTTGCCGTCGGCACCGGTGCCTACGTAGCCGCCATTTTCCACATGATCACGCACGCTTTCTTCAAGGCGCTGTTGTTCTTGGGTTCGGGTTCGGTCATCCATGGCATGCACCATGACCAGGACATGCGTCATTACGGTGCGCTCCGAAAACTCCTGCCCATCACGAGCGCAACCTTTATCATTGGCTGGCTGGCGATCGCCGGCGTGCCTCCCTTTGCCGGCTTCTGGTCGAAGGACGAAATCCTGCTCGCCGCTTGGGACACTGGCGGCGTCAATGGCAAGGCGCTGTGGGCTGTTGGTCTTGTCACCGCATTGCTCACCGCGTTCTACATGACCCGTCAGGTCATGATGACGTTCTACGGTCGCTACCGCTATGACGATCCGACGCCGGTTGAGATTGACCAGGCTTGGAACAACCGCATCGCTGCATCGCAGCTGACGATCAACGAAGCTGTTGCTGCCGAGGATGCGGCAAAGGAAAACGTCAACAAGGCCGTTGCCGCTATTGCCACCGCCGAGACCAACCTCGAGACGATGCGCAACAATGTTCCGGTAGCGGAAGGCAATGTCGAAACTGCCAAGGCAGCGCTAGCGGAAGCCACCGATGAGAACCGCGAGCAACTCACCGCGCAGGTTGCTGCTGCCGAGAACGGCGTGATCGCAGCACAGACCACTATCACCAATGGCGAGACAGCTCTCGAAACGGCGAAGGCTAACGTGCCCATAGCCGAACAAGCTGTTGTCGACGCGACGGCAAAGCGAGCCGAGGCAAGCGAAGCCCTCGCCGCAGTGCAACGCGAACGTGCGAACGCTCCTGTCCCCGAACCCGCAGCCTTGTTTAGCGAACCCGACATCTCTGGCGTCGAGGACTTCCTCCCCGAAGAGGTCGCCGAGCGACGCGAGTTCCATCCGCACGAGTCGCCGTGGACGATGACGTTGCCACTCGGCGTTCTGGCGGTGCTGTCGATCGTCGGTGGATTCCTCAACCTACCGTTTAGCTGGAACCACAAGTGGTGGCACCACCTCGAGCATTGGCTCGAGCCGACGCTCGCCCACAAACACGAGATCGCTGCCTCGGGTAACACGAAGTTCCTCCTGGCATTGGTCGCAATCGCTGCGGGCATTATCGGCATTGCCTTCGCCGTCAATGTGTACCTCAAAGGCAAGGGGCCAAAACCTGCGGCCATCGAGAAGTCGGTGCTTGCCAATGGCTGGTTCTATGACCTGTCGGTCAGCAACTTCATGGGTGGGCCGGGTCGCAAATTGTTCGACTTGGTGGCCTGGTTTGATGCGACGATCGTCGACGGTGCTGTCAACGGCGTTGGCTCTGTTGTTCGTGGCGTCGGCGGCACTGCGCGGCGGACCCAAACCGGTCTGGTGCGAAACTATGCCGTCGGTGTTGCCGTGGGTGCAGTTGCACTCGTCGGCTGGTTCTTCCTGAGGGCGTCACTGTGACCTCGACTCTTACTCTTGCTGCGGCCGACGTGTCGTTTCCGGTGCTCACGGCCTTGATCGTGGTACCTGCCATTGGCGCGCTGCTTGTGGCGCTACTTCCCGGCAGCGGTCGACCCGAGCTCACCAAAGAGGCGGCAACCATAGCGTCGGTCATTACCGGTGCGATGAGCCTCTGGGTGCTCTATGAGTTCAATATGGCCGACGCGGGCTTTCAATTTACCGAGTCGGCAAGTTGGGTCGAAGGGTTCGGCATCAGCTGGGCGCTTGGCCTCGACGGCATATCGTTGTTCCTCGTGGTCCTCACCGGAATTTTGTTTCCGATCGCTATTCTCGGTGTCGACCCCGGTCACGATCACAAGCCCTATTACGCGTGGCTACTGATCCTCGAAGCTGGCGTTATGGGTGTGTTCCTCACCCTCGACCTGTTCTTCTTCTTTGTGTTCTTCGAGATCGTGCTTGTGCCGATGTATTTCTTGATCGGCAAATGGGGACACGGCAATCGCCAGTACGCGGCGACGAAGTTCTTCTTGTACACGATGGCCGGCTCGGCATTGATGCTGGTCGGCATCTTGGCTACCGCCTTTCTCACCGCGTCGGCCACCGGCAACGATGTCACGTTCAACATCGTCGAGTTGGCCGAAGGCCAGGCGCTAGCGCGCGACACGGCCCGGTGGATCTTCCTGAGTTTCGCCCTGGCGTTTGCGGTGAAGGTGCCGCTGTTTCCGGTGCACACCTGGCTTCCCGACGCTCACACGGAAGCACCAACGGCCGGCTCGGTCATTCTTGCTGGTGTGATGCTCAAGCTGGGCACCTACGGGTTTCTTCGCTTCGGTTTGTATCTCTTCCCCGAAGCATCGGTCTACTTTGCTCCGTTCATGATGACCCTTGGCGTCATCGGCATCATCTACGGAGCGATTGCGGCCACGATGCAAAAGGACCTCAAACGTCTGGTTGCATATTCATCGATCGCTCACCTCGGCTTTATCGTGCTAGGCACGTTTGCTCTCAACACCGAGGGCATTGAGGGTGGCTTGCTGCAAATGGTCAACCACGGTGTCTCCACCGGCGCGTTGTTCCTCCTCGTCGGCATGATTTACGAACGACGCCATACCCGCCTCATCTCGGAGTTGTCCGGGCTACAGAAATCGGCACCGGTCATGGCAGGCGTGTTCACCGTTGTCATGCTCAGCTCGATTGGCCTTCCGGGCCTCAACGGTTTCGTCGGCGAATACCTGACGCTGCTCGGCGCGTTCAATGCCCATCGGTGGTGGGCGATTGTGGCAGCCGGTGGCGTAATTCTCGCCGCGTTGTACCTGCTATGGGCGTACCAACGGGTCTTCCACGGTCCGGCCGAAGGCGACAATGCCACCATGGCCGACCTCAGCTTGTCCGAGGGCTTGACGCTTGCGCCGCTTCTCGCACTCATTGTGTTTATGGGTATCTATCCAAAGCCAGTGATCGAGCGCATGGAGCCAGCAGTCGATGCTCTGGTCGCCCACATCGAAGACGCTGTTCCGGGTTTCACTGAGCCCGTCGCAAACTTCCGCACTGCAGAAGATGCAGAGTCGCACAGTGATGACGAACATGGCGACGAAGAACACAGCGAAGAGGAGGGCGAATAATCATGCTTTCACTCCTCGCTCAGATCGACATCGAACCCATCGACACGCCTGATGTTGATTGGCCGGTACTGGTTCCGCTGCTCGTCATGTCGGTTGGTGGCATTCTTATGCTCACCTTCGCCTCGATCCTCAAACGGCTGCCCTCGTCGGTGTGGAGTATCGCCACGGTTCTCCTCAGCGCCGCTACCGCTATCACGGTCATCCCGTTGTGGATGCGGGTAACCGACACAGCCAACAGCGCCAGTTCGACGCTCGCAGGGTCGGTTGCGTTCGACGGTTTCTCGCTGTTTCTCACCGTCGTTATCGCCTTTGCGGTTGGCCTGACCGCTCTGCTTTCTGACGACTACCTCAAACGCGAGGGCCTTGAAGGACCCGAGTTGTATGTGCTTTTGATGATGTCGGGCGCCGGTGGCATCATCATGGCCTTTGCCAACGACCTCATCGTGTTGTTCCTTGGCCTCGAGATTCTTTCGATCGCGGTGTATGTGCTCGCAGCAATGCACGTACGCAAACTGCAATCGCAGGAAGCCGGTATGAAATACTTCATCCTCGGCGCGTTCTCCTCAGCATTCTTTCTCTACGGCATCGCGCTTATCTACGGCGCAACCGGTTCGACGAACCTCATCGACATCAAGAACTTCCTTTCGGTGACGGTGTTGGCCGACGACGCACTGCTTCTGGCTGGGTTTGCGCTCATGCTCGTAGGCCTGGGTTTCAAAGTCGCCGCAGTGCCGTTTCACTTCTGGACCCCAGACGTGTATCAGGGGGCGCCGACCCCGGTCGTGGCGTACATGGCCTCGGGCGTCAAAGCGGCGGGTTTCGCCGCCATCATCCGAGTCTTTGTGTTGACCTTCGAGCAGTACCGCACCGACTGGCAACCGGTTATCTATGTGCTCGCGGTGCTGTCATTGCTGCTTGGTTCGTTCCTGGCCATCGTGCAGACCGACATCAAACGCATGCTTGCGTACTCATCGATTAGCCACGCAGGCTTCATTCTGGTTGGCGTTCAGGCGGCCACCGACCGGGGCACCTCGGCGGTGCTCTTCTACCTCGCTGCCTACGCCTTCATGGTGATTGGTAGCTTCGGCGTGCTTACTGTCGCCGGTGGCAAAGGTGACGCAGCGCAGTCCCTTGAGGACTACCAGGGCCTTTCCAAGCGCAGTCCATTTCTTGCGTTTGCGTTGATGGTGTTTCTCTTCTCGCAGGCAGGCGTACCCCTCACGACGGGATTCTTCGCCAAGTTCGGTGTTATCTCTGCGGCGATCGATGCCCGTTCGTTCTGGCTTGGCGTCATCGCAATGATCAGTGCAGTGGTCGGTGCCTTCTTGTACCTGCGGGTCATCGTCACGATGTTCTTCGCCGGAGATGATGATCACGATAGCGACGACGGCGAATCGGCAGGCCAAGACGACATAGGCGACGACGCCGACGTTGCCTCGACCGACAAGATCGACGTGCCCCTCGGCGCCCAGATTGCGATCGGCATGTGTTTGTTGGTGACCGTGGTCTTCGGTATCTGGCCCGGCCCGATCGATGACCTAGCCCGCGAAGCGATTCCGCGTCTGGTCCAAGAGAGCCCCGCCGCCCTGTTCGGCAACTAGTTACCAATGGAGACCCAGCGACCTTCGGTGAGCTGGGAGGAAGCTCGGGGTTTCCTGGCCTTCCTGCTGCTTGCCGCAGCGGTGTTTTCGCTGTTGGCGGCTTTGTTCGCGACCATTGACGCCGATCTCGAAACATGGCGCCGGGGCTTTATCGTGTTCATCAATGTCGCCCGCTTCGAGCCGGCGATACTTCTCCTGGGTGCCGCAATGCTGATCGTCTCGGCACCCCCAGGTTCATTGGTCCCGGGCCTTCGGACCGTGACGATGTGGCTGGCATTGATCATGGCCGTCATGGGGCTCTTGTTCGTGGTGAATGTGCTCACGCTGGGCAGTGGCACCGCGCTTGGGCGTATCTGGCCGGCATTTCGCGAAGGCGCAACGAATGCGATTCTCGGTGGCGCGGCAGCGTGGCTCTGTCGTCGGGTCGAGTTGGACTGAGAGCTATGCCGGGCCGCACATTCATCCACAACCCTGGGCCGACGAATATTCCGGATTCGGTTCTCGAGGCGTTTCGGCGCCCATCGGTCGATTTTGGGTCTGCCGACTTCGCGAATTTCGTCAACGAACTGTGGATCGATCTCGAGCAACTGTTTGATGCGCATCGGGTGATGGCGTACCCCGCTGTAGGGCACGGCGCCTGGGAAGCAACGCTTGTCAATCTTGTCGAGCCAGGGCAGAAGTTGCTTCTGCCCGAGACCGGCCTGTTCTCTATTCGCTGGGCCGACATGGCACGAAAGCTCGGGTTCGACCCTCAGCCGATCGCCGTCGACTACCGGCGGGCACCCGACCCCGCCCTGATTCACGCGGCGCTTGTCGCCGACACCGATCATGAGCTTGTCGGTGTGTTCGTTGCCCAAACCGAGACATCGACAGGAACGCTGGCTGATATCGCCGCTATACGCGAGGCACTAGATAGCGCTGGCCACCCTGGTCTTTTGGTCGTCGACGCGATCGCCGGATTCGCTACCGATCCAGTACCACTCAACGAGCTCGGTATTGACGTGGTGTTGGCCAGCTCGCAGAAGGGCCTCATGATGCCGCCGGGCATGTCGTTTTCTGCGCTTAGCGAGAAGGCCGTGCAGCACAACAAGACGGTTGGTACTCCCCGCTACTTCTGGTCGTGGGACGAGCGGATTGACCCGCAGTGGGTCTACCAGCGGTTCTGCGGTACGCCGCCTATCCAGCACCTCTTCGCGCTGCGAGCAGCTGTCGACCTGTTACTCGACGAAGGCGGGCTCGATGCGGTCTGTGCCCGTCATCGACGCTTTGCCGATGCTGTGCGGGTTTGCGTCGAAACCTGGGGAGAGGGGTTCGCGGTGAACGCTACACATCGCGACGAACAGGCGTCGGCTGTCACGTGTGTCCTGGCCGACGGCATCGTCGACCAGGGCGTAGAAATCTCTGACCTCATCGCTCTCGCACGCGACCGCTACAACGTGTCTATCGCTCCAGCGATGCTCGACATGGCCGACCGGGCCTTTCGCATCGGCCACCTCGGCGACCTGAACGAGCCGATGCTTATCGGTGCGCTAGGCGGTTTGGAGTGCACATTTCGCGACCTAGAGGTTGGGTTCACCTCGGGACTCGCCGCCGCGACAGCAGTCCTCGTTTCTGAGCGGGAACGTTTTTGCGACCAGCAGAGTTGAGTACGTATCTATGCAAACAGGGAGCACAACGGTGGAGTATTTGAAAAACCCAAAGGTTTTGTTCGGCGGCCTGGTTGGACTCGCGATTCTTGCGTTCTTGGCCTTTGGTGTGTTTGGCATTCACACAGCGTTCATCGATGATGAAGTCAGCGAGAGCAACCCGTTTGCGGCAAGTGAGGGAGCTTCAGGGCGTCCCGAGGATGCAACGTCGGCCGAACTGGCCGCCGACATGAACGATGCCATGGAAGGGGTTGAGGCTTCCGAGGCGAATGACGAGATGCCCGAGATGACTACCGATGAGATTGTCACGTTGGGCGAAGGACTCTTCGAAGGGCGTTCGCATCCAGCGGTCGGCACGGCAAAGGTCATCTCTGATGGCAGCCAGTCGTTTCTCCGGTTCGAAAACTTCGAGACCGACAACGGGCCAGATCTGAACGTGTACCTTTCGGCGGCACCGCTTGGTGCTGACTCGGGCGAGTACGACGACGACTTCATCGACCTAGGTGATTTGAAGGGTAATGTCGGCGATCAGAACTACGAATTGCCAGACGGAGTCGATCTGGACCGCTACCAAACGGTTGTCATCTGGTGTGTGAGGTTTGGCGTCGCTTTCGGCGCTGCCCCACTTGGGTAGTGACGGTCAGGCTGCCCGCAGGATCGGCGTGACCGATGGTGTGTCGGGAACAGCCAGCATCTGATCTGCAGGTTGCGGTCGGCTATAGAGAAACCCCTGAAGTTCGTCGCAACCGAAGCCGTTCAACATATGTTCTTGGGCTCGGGTTTCGACGCCTTCGGCGATAACGGTGAGGTTAAGTCCGTGTGCGAGTTCGACCATGCTTTTGACGATCGCTGCGTCGGCTTGATCTGACACCATCCGCATCACGAACGAGCGGTCGATCTTGAGCCGTTGGCCGGGAAACCGTCGCAGCTGCTGAATCGACGAGTAGCCAGTGCCGAAGTCATCAAAGCTGAGATCGACGCCATCGCGGTGAAGTCGCTGCAGGTTGCGCAGCATGACCTCAACGGTCCGCTTGACGACGATCTCTTCGCTGAGTTCGAGCTCGAGGCACGAAGCGTCGAGATCATTGTCTTGCAGAGCTGCTCTGACCTCGCCCGCGAAGCTCGGCGAAAGAATCTGCCGACTGGCGATATTTACCGCAACCCTTCGTTCGGGGCTCGACCGAAGCCAGGGGGCACACTCGGTCAGCGCACGGCGAAGCACCCACCGTCCAAGATCGAGAATCAGGCTGCTTCGCTCGGCAATCGGAATGAAATCATTTGGCGGAATCAATCCACGAACCGGATGTTCCCAGCGGACGAGCGCTTCAACAGCCACGACCTCTTGGTCTTCGGCCCGCAAAATTGGTTGATAGTGCACCACAAGCTCATCGTTCTGAATGGCGCGATACAGCTCGGCTTCGACGATCTCGTCGTGCACGAATTCGCTGCGCAACCCGTGGGTGAACGAACGATGACAGCCGCCGCCGCAACTCTTTGCGTCATAGAGAGCGACGTCCGCGTGTTTCAGCAGTACCTCGCTGCTGCGGCCAGGGTCCTCGCAGAACGTCGAACCGAGGCTTGCAGCAGGTCGAATGGTGTGGCCGTTGTAGACGAATGGCTTCGAGATGGCGTCGATAATCTTGGTCGCGATCTCGTCGACCTCGCCTTGGTGGTGGACCCCAGAGAGCAGGACGGCGAACTCGTCGCCGCCGAGTCGGGCGACCGTGTCCCCAGTCCGAACCGAACGACGCATACGAGCGGCCACCTCGACGAGAAGCGCGTCACCCGCATCATGACCGAGCGTGTCGTTGATCATCTTGAAATCGTCGAGATCGACATTGAGGATGCCGATTGCCTCGCGCCGGCTGTGACGCACGCGCTCGATAGCGGCCCCGAGCAGTTCGTGAAACAGCGTCCGGTTGGCGAGGTCGGTGAGGGCGTCATGGTGGGCCATGTGTTCGAGCCGACTAATGAGTCCTTCGATTTCGGCCATTTCTTCTGACCGGGCGATGGCCTGGGCAGCGAGCGGTGTGAAGTACTGCAGGAGGTCGAGATGACGCCTGCTGTAAGAACCCGGTTCATCGTGAAGGCACACGAAGATCGCCTTGGTGCTCGGTGTCTGCAGCGGGAGGAGTAGAGCGGACCGGTAGTTGTGACGCGTTGCGGAGGGGAGCTGTTCCCATTCGGGGATTTGTAACAGGTCCATCACCATCACCGGTTTGCCGCCGAGAACCCGTCGAATCAGGTTTTCGGGTCGCAGCTGGAGGTTCACCAGCCTTTCGGTTGTCGTCGCCCGAACAGTGAGGCGATCGTCGGAGTCGGCGACAAGAACCGCAGCTTGGCTGAACGGAATGACTTCGCCGATGACCTCGAGAATCCCCTTGAACATCGATTGAATCGAGTTCGCCTTGGTGAGCACCTCAAGACCCGAGAGTAGGGCTTGGGCCTCTTTTCTTGCCGTCGTTTCTGTTTGGCGTAGACATTCCACCGTCAACAGCACTTCGCGCAAGCGTTCGTGGTCGTCGAGGAGGTCGGTGCCGGCGGCGATTGCCTCGTCGAGTTCGAGGTCGGGTAGCGGCTCGATCGACGTCATGTTGAGGCACCGAAGACAACGGCTGCGATCATGAGATTGCCATGGCAGTTTTCGCCGCCGAGGAGGCGTCCTTGCTCACCAAAGGTATACGCACCGGAAAAGGGCATGCCTTCGAAGGCATCGGTGAGTTGTTCGCGCGCTGACTCGATCTCGGATTCGACGGCAAGCATCGCTCCGGCACAGTAGATCACGAGGCCCCCGGCTACGTCGGTGCCGGGGTCGAGACGTCGACGTGCATCGGCGACTACCCGCCCGCCTCGGTCGAGCAGACTCTGCGTGCTCCCGGTCATGACGGTCAGCCGTTCGCCCTCGTCGACGGCGGCAAACAGGTTGAGTTCGAGGTTCTCTCCCACTGATTCAGGGTGGAGTAGCGAGTAATACGGCACTGCCAATTCTGTGTCGCCGATGCGGCCGACCTCTCGACCAAGAGGGCTGAGCGTTGAGCTGGCCAAGATGCTCTTGTCGAAACCGAGGATGGCCGAGTCGATCAGTCCGTTGGTCCAGATGTTGTAGATCGCCGCTGCCGGGAAATTGTCGATCTCTTGAATGCATCGCCCTTTGGCCTTGGTCACGATGCCCGAGTGGAGGGTTGGCACATAGCCTGACTGAAAGGACCACGACAATGGCGTACTTGGAAAGAAGACAGCGATCGATATCGCATCGGTTCCGGTCTTTCCTCCACCGAAACAACTCCAGTCGCCGCCGATTGTTTCATCAGCGCTTGAGCCTCCGGTGATCGGCACTGAACCGCCGGTAACGGCATCGATCGCCTCGATGAGCGCTTCTTCGTGTCCCGGTGCGGCGTGCATCCAGATCAGCTCGGGGGCTTCGCCGGGCCGACCAGCTTCGCGGACAGCAGAATGCAACGCTCGTTGTGCAGCTCCGTGTGGATCGTTGCCGATTTCCTCGAGCGCAGTACCGTAGGCCCCGTCAGCGTCACTGATCGCCCAGAGTGTGAATCCTTCGTCGGTGTTGCCGAACTGTCCCTGCTCGGTGATCGAGCCTCGGCAGGAGGATGCGCCCATGAAGCTCGATCCTGGTAAGAGGCTGGCGAGTGCCGACGGCACATGCTGATCAATCGACGCCGTGTGGTGGGCGATGACAAGATCGGGTTCTGAGGCAAGCTTGCGCGTGAGTTCTTCAAGCTTTTCGCGGACGATTGTCTCGTTGACGGTGCCGTTGTGACCGGTCGTAATGATCTTCATGTTGCTACTCCGCTGGTTTGGTGTGTCGTTGCTTGCCACAACGAACAACGGACGGGGTCACAACTTTCTGAAGGCCAGACGGCCGATCTTGATCGAATCTTGATAGTCGGCGGAGACGTCTAGGTGAGTAGTCCGCTCAGCGGTGTGGGTGCGTCGGGCAGCACCAATCCCGGGTCGATACCGAACCAGCCGGCAAGCGTTGCGTAGTACTCCGACAACGTCACGGTAGGGGCGAGGTTGTCGTCGGTATCAAGGGCCGTGAGCGACGCGGCCTCCCCGTGTCGTCCGGGGGCGACAGGACCAGCGAGGAGAGCGACGGAGGCGTTGCCGTGGTCGGTTCCCGATCCACTTGAGCGCGGGCGTCGGCCAAATTCTGAGGTCGTGGCGATGAGGGTTGAGCGATCGAGTCCGTCAGTTGCGAGGTCGTTGCGGAACGCCGTCAGGGCGTCGTTGAGCTGCATCATCAGATAGTCGTGCGTTCCGGGTTGATCGTCGTGGGTGTCGAACCCGCTAAGGGTCAATTGGAGTATGCGGACACCAGTGTTTGATCGAACGAGTTTGGCTGCTGCCGCAAGACTGTCCGAGAGCTCGCCGCCGGGGTACTCGACTCCTGGCGTCTCGATGTCGAAGTCGTCGAGCATGTCTGCCAGGTCGAGCGCCCGAAGTATTCCCTGATGGGCGGTAGCTAGGAGCGACCCGCTGGCGGTAGACACCGACCCTGACGTGAGTGGCGACATGGTCGAGATTGAGCTGCGGAACTGTCGCAGCCAGGGGTCCTCGTCGCGAAAGTACCAGCCAGCGTCGGGGTCGCCGAGGGTGGCAGTGGCGGCCTTTTGTGACAGCAGGGCAGGGGAGTGGCCGTGCCCGCCGATCGCCAAGCCGGTGAGCGGGGCGCCTTCGTCGAGTTGATCGCAAAGTCGGCCGAGAAACCCGGTGTAGTAGCGGTCGTCTTGCGCTCTGGCACCCGTCGCCCAGCGTTTTGTCATCTCGAAATGCGAAAGATCGCCGCCGGGTATACCGACACCTTCGACGATGGCGAGCCCTTGCTGGTGGAGGCCAGCCAGCGACGGGTTGAGCCCCATCTCCTCGTCGATGGGTACAAGGTCGGCCGGTTCGTGGAGAAGGTTGTCGCGCAACCCGCGGAGGCGAGCCGAGTCGAGTGGTTCGAGGGTGGCCAATCCGTCGTTTCCGCCCTCCAAGTTGATGACGACCAGAGTTCTGCCCTCGGGCACCGATGCGAGTGCTGGCAACGGCTTGGCTGCGGTGGTCGGCGCGTCGGGTGTGGTACTGCCGGCATCGGCCGACGGCCACCGTTCGTCTTGGCTGCGTAGAAGAACCCCGCCGGCGCCGATGGCGGTTGCGGCCGCGCCGGCTCCGAAGAGGAACTTCCGCCTTGAGGGGCTGGCCGCGGAGACGTCGGCATGTGTGGGGCGAAGTGGATCGTTCATGCGAGGGCAAACTCCGGTGAACTGAGGGCGATACCAAGTAGCAGCTCGTGCGTACGATCGAAAGGAAACTCGTCGCGCGCCGCCGCCATCGCTGCTCTCGTTGCGTCGCTGGCGTCGAAGATACCGCAGTGGTGTAACACGTCGTCTACCTCTGGTTCGAGGGACGAAATCAGACGGTCGCTCAGTTCGGTGTTGAAGAGGATGTTCGTTCGCCCGAGCACTTGCGACGCGTTGAGCCATCGTTCGTCGCCCGGCCAACCGGCGACGTTCGGGGGGTAGTAGGGAACCTGGCCGAGCTGCCAGAGCCACCAGGGGTCGGGGTCAATACTGTCGGTGCCGAAAATAGCAACGGTGGCCACGAGGTACTCGACCCCCGACCGTGCCCGGTTTCGAGCCTGTCCAAGAAATTCTGGGGTAGTGACGAGGGCCTCAAGCAGCGGCCGAATCTCAAGATCGTTGTCTCGGAACGTTGCGGCTAGAGAGGTGAGGCGTGCGTCGCTTGGTTGTCCTCCCACCACATGCTGATACAACGACCGAGCGACGTGAACAGCGCAGGCTGGCTGGTCACAAATCGCGTCGATGATCGAGGCGTTCGTCCAGCGTTTGCGTGTGCCGAAGAAACGTAGTGGCCGGTCGTAATGCTGATCCGACGCGAACTCCACTTCTTTTGTTTCGTAGTTGACGAACCACCCCGACAGTCCCCGAGCCGCCACTCGAATGTCGTCTTCGGTGTAGTTGCCGACGCCCAAGGCGAACAGTTCCATAACCTCGCGGGCATAGTTCTCGTTGGGTTCGTCACCTCGCGAGCCGGCGCCATCGAGATAGTGGAGCATTGCAGCATCGACGGTTAGGGCTTGGAGCAGATCGCGGAAGTTTCCAAGCGCCAGTCGTTCGATAGTGCGGTGTTGTTCAACGACATGCACAAGCTCGGATTTTTCGAAGCTCGACGGCATGTGGTTGTGCCAAAACCAGGTCATTCGTTCCCGGACGCCCGCGGCCGGCGACCACATCTTGTCCAGCCACCAGCGGACGAAAGCATCGTTGTCGCCATCGTCGGGTTTGATCAACGAATCACCGTCGTTGAGGCCCGAAGCGTAGGCCTGGTCGATGAGCGTCAACGCAAGTTCTTCGGGCGAAGACCCACGCGAGCGCTCCACCGCACCGGGATGCGACGTCATGGTTAGTCGCCGAAAGACATGGGCGAGTTGCGCGTCGGTGGACGCAAGTCGCGAGTTCGGTTGCGTAAGGGTTTCCATCGATCCGTTGTATGCCGATGGAGATGAATCGAAGATGAACCGGTTCTTCATGTCTCCTTCATGAAGAACGTGGTTCACTGGAGCAGTGCGAGTTCTGGTAGTTGAAGACGACATTCCCCTGGCGACCATTCTCGAACGGGGTTTGGTCGAGGATGGCTACGCTGTTGACCTCGCTCACCGGGTTGTTGACGCCCATCATGCGGCGCTGAGCAACGAGTACGACGTTGTTGTGCTCGACCTCGGCCTGCCCGATGGCAATGGTCTAGATCTGTGTGCCGAGCTCCGTGCCGAGGGTTATGTGGTCCCCATCTTGATGTTGACCGCCCGGGATTCACTGTCGGACAAAGTGTCGGGGCTCGATTCTGGAGCCGACGACTACTTGACGAAACCGTTCGATTACCCCGAGCTGGCTGCTCGACTGAGGGCGCTAATTCGTCGCCCTGCAGATTCTCGCTCGCCGGTGTTTGAGGTCGGCGAGCTTCGTCTCGATCCGGCGTCGCGTCGCGTGTGGCTCGGTGCGATTGTGGTGCCGCTGACCAGCCGCGAGTTTTCTCTCCTTGAATATCTGATGAGCCGACCCACCGATGTTGTGAGTCGCACCGACCTCCTTGAGCACGTGTGGGATGCGAACTACGACGGGATGTCGAACGTCGTCGATGTACATATTGCGAATCTTCGACGAAAGCTGGCCGGGCCGGGGGGCACCGCGACGATCGAGACCGTACGGGGTGCTGGCTACCGGTTGTGTGCCGACGACACATCTCGTGATGAACAAAATGAGGGTGTCGAATGAACCTTCGAGGCGTCCGGCTCAGACTTGCCATTGTTTACGGCGTGATCACCGCCCTTACCGTTGGTGCCCTTGCTTGGTACGCGGCCTCGGTTGCAGCTGACCGGGTGTATCAGTCTGCCGAGCGCGACGCCGTGCAGAAGGTGGTCGATGCTGCCATCGATCCTGACAGCGCGCCGGACAACATTTGGCAGGTCGACATCGAAAACGAGTGGGCCTCTCCAATTGGCGAGGAGTGGGTCGAGCCGCCGCTCTTCACGATCGTCGCCAATGCGGGCGGGTTCGAGAACTTTCAACGATTCGAGCAGGACGGCACCTGGTTGGCGTTCACCCGCCCCTCTTCAGGCGACACGGTTTTCGTTGTCTCGGCGGTGTATCTCGAAGACTATGAGAACGACGTTGCAGGTATCCGGTGGCGAATCGGTCTCGCCGCGCTCGGATCGATGATCGCCGCCGCCGTCGCTGGCTGGTACGTGGCGGGCCGGTCGTTGGTACCCGCTCGCCGTGCCGCCCAACAGCAACGCGACTTTATTGCTGATGCGGCCCACGAACTACGCACGCCACTCGCGGTGATTCAGGCATCGGCGAGCCACAGCCTGTCGAAAGAAAGAGGCGCCGAGGCGTACCGCGAGTCGCTCGTCGAAATCCGGCAAGCCACCGAACGGGCATCGGCCGGTGTTGGTGAATTGCTGGAACTCGCTCGCCTCGAATCGGGACAGGCCAAGCCGCGAACCGCTCCGTTGCGCCTCGATTTGTTGATCGAGGAAGTTGCGTCTGCGGTCCGCGTCGATGACACCAAGGTCGAGGCGCGGCCGACGCTGTCGGTGGTTGCCGACGCTGACTACGGACTCCTCCGACAGATCGTCGAAAGTCTGGTGCGCAACGCGGCTGCCCGAGCTGACTCGGTGGTGCTCACCGCAACGATCCACGCGGGTACGGCAATCATCGACGTGGTCGACGACGGACCCGGGTTTGATGACGAGCTTTTGCCGCATGTGTTCGACCGTTTTCGACGCGGCGATACAAAAGGCTCATCGGGGTTGGGTATGGCGATCGCAAAATCTGTTGTGGAGGCCCACGGCGGCACGATTGCCGCCAGTAACCGCGACGAAGGCGGAGCGCTGGT
>CALLQB010000022.1 GCA_938015295.1 uncultured Acidimicrobiales bacterium | reverse complement strand
TTGCACCTGCGACCAGGTCGCCAAAGTTCTTGAGAGCACTGTCTCTTCTCGTCGCCGAAAGATCGTCCTGCGCTGATGCCACAGTCTCCGGCGATGGCTGTGCGGCCGGGTCGGCTTCATCTGGGTTGTCGTCTGCACTCTCTAGCGTGGCGACCCCATTTGTGACATCGCTCTCGTTGGTCACGCGGTGCGCAACGAAGTCATCGGTCTCGGTTGTGTGCGCAAGCGCACCGGGCAGTTCGCCTAGGCGACCTGCGGCCGAAGGGCTG
Organism: uncultured Acidimicrobiales bacterium; assembly: GCA_938015295.1. GTDB lineage: Bacteria > Actinomycetota > Acidimicrobiia > Acidimicrobiales > SHLQ01 > CALLQB01. The sequence continues at coordinate 11,516 of CALLQB010000022.1, read as the reverse complement.
TTCTCGCCGTCGCTGGGCACGCCCTCGTCGAGTCGGATCGGAACGCCATCGTAGCGAACATCGAGCTCGGCGTAGTCGGGGTCGACACCGCACGCGCTGAGCAGCACACCAAGGACAACGCCAACGCTCACAAGCCGCACTCGAAACCGGTTCACCTACCGCTTTTCGACCCCTGAAGTTCTTGACTAAACCAGAACAGACGCGATGATTACTTATTCAACTTCTTTTGCGCCTGTCATTGTTTTGCGCTTGCCGGACTCACCGGTTGCAGGCGGTAAGGCGAGCAAGATCGTCCGAGGTCCTCTCGGCCGACGCTCGACCGTCGCGCGTCGAAGCCCAGCGGTCCATCACGTCAACCAGATCGTCGACATTGCCTGACTCGTCGAGCAACACGTCGACACGAATACAGGTCGCTGGTCCGTCTTGCCAGACGACGAACCAGTCGCCCTCCCATCCTTCGAGTGCCTGCGAGCCTGCGTCGCCCACGACCGGTTCGAAGATCACCTCAAAGACCAAGGGGCCAAAGACACCGTCTTCGACAACATCGCCTGCAGCGGGAGGCGGAGCAACGTCTTCAAGCGGATCGAGGGTGATATAGGCCTCAGGCTTGAGAACCTGTTCAGAGGTGGTAGGCGGATCGATCAACGCCTCGTTGATCGCTTCTTCGCCGCCGAGATCGTCGAGTTCATCAACCAGCACCTCGCCTAACTCATACGGAGCAAGTTGCAACGTGATGAACTCGAAGGTGATCTTGCTGAAATCGACTTCGACCGACGCAGAGAGCGCCAGCTCATCGGCGGCCAGTTGTGTCAGCTCGTCGGCGGAAAGGGTGTCCTTATAGGCGTTTTCAACTCGCCGAGCGTTGCCCTCGACAACGGCGCGAAAGCCGGTCGAGACTTCGTCTTTACGGTCGTCGTACTCGGGCCGATCAAGGTCGAAGTGTTGATCGTCGATTGCGTGCACCAGTTCGTGAACGATGATGGTCTTCAGCAGCACAGTTACTTCGCTGCCGCGAACAACAAGTTCCTTCGTCTCAGGGTCGTAGTAACCGAGCACCCCAGCGGCACCAAACGCATAGGTAGCTTCGAGGAGCGTGACATCGTCGGGCAGAATGCCCAAGGCCTGATTGACGCCGGTATAGATCTCGAGTTCTTCACGATCATCCTCCACCGACTCTTCGACCAGAGCCGTGTAACGGGCAACAAACGCATCGTCATCAAGTCGTTGCACGTTGACTGATTCAAGAAATTCGAGCTGACGTTCGTTCTCGACAAAGGTGCTCAGGTCGTCGATCAATGCATCGAACTCGGCGCTTCCAGACCCGGCAACGCCATCTTCTTCGCCAGACGCCCCAGGTTCGTCGTCGGCCTGGTCGGCCTGGTCGCCTTGGTCGGCTTCAGGTTCGTCCTCCACTGCGCCGGCCGACTCGCCGCTGCCTCCGGAATCGGATGCAGGACCGTTGGTAAACGCTGGCGAATTGTCGGCGGCAAGACTCCACAACAGCAACGCCAACAAAAGCGCTGCGATCGCGCTGCCCACAGCTGCCAGCAGCATCTTGCGGGTCGACGACGCCTCCGGAGCATCGACCGGCAACGACGAAACAGGTTCAGCAGAAATTGGCGCCCACGGGTCACTCATAGCGTTCTCACCGTACAGCCGCCACAACCCAATCCGTGGTCGGCAGGTCGTGTGACCTCAGGCCTCCACCGCGTCGAGCGCCGTCTGCAGGTCGGCCACCAGGTCAGCAGTCGACTCAATGCCAACCGAGAGACGAAGGAGAGAATCTGGCACCTCAAGGGGGGACCCAGCAGCAGAGAGGTGGGTCATCGCTCCTGGGTGTTCGATCAACGACTCGACTGCACCGAGAGATTCGGCCAACGTAAAGACGCTGGTCGACTTCGCCAGCTCCATCGCAGCATCCATACCGGCCGCCAGCTCGAACGAGATCATGCCGCCGAATCGCGACATTTGCCGGCGAGCAACATCGTGCCCCGGGTGATCGGCAAGCCCGGGATACCGCACCCTCGACACCGCCCGGTGGGCGACCAACATGTCAACTAGCGTCTCGGCGTTGTCGCACGACCGGTCCATGCGGACCGCCAGCGTCTTCACGCCGCGAAGCGTCAAGAAGCAGTCCATTGGGCCAGGAACAGCACCGGCCCCGTTCTGAATGAACCCGAGTCGGTCATCGATCTCTTCGCTGTTGGTGGCGACAAAGCCACCGACAACATCACTATGGCCGCCGAGGTATTTCGTAACCGAATGCGTGACAATGTCGGCGCCGTGACGCAACGGCTGTTGCAGATACGGCGTCGCAAAAGTGTTGTCGACAACACAGATGCCATCGTTAGCGTGGGCCACCTCGGCGATAGCCGCGATGTCAAACACGGTCAGCAACGGGTTGGTTGGCGTCTCGAGCCACACCAGTTTTGTGTTGGGCTTCCATGCGGCAGCCAACGCCTCGGGGTTCGTGAGATCAACCGCCGAGTAGTCGATTCCCGCCTCGCCGTACACCCGTGAGATCAGTCGGAAGGTACCGCCGTACGCATCGTCGCCAAGGATCAAGTGATCGCCGGGGCGAAGGTAGCGAAGGATGGCGTCGGTGGCCGACATGCCGCTCGCAAAACTGCGTCCAAACCGGGCCTCTTCAAGCGAAGCAAGGCACTGTTCAAGTGCCCGTCTCGTTGGATTACCGGTGCGCGAGTACTCAAACCCCTTGTGTTCGCCCACCGCTTCCTGGGCGAACGTGGTCGACTGGTGAATCGGCATGGTGACCGCGCCAGTCTGCGGATCGTGGGGTTGCCCCGCTCGGATCGCCCGAGTCTCGAAGCCGTAGCCTTCGGGATTGGCGAAAGGGTCGACGACGTCAGTCATAGGTGCTCTATCTACTTTTCTACTTTTGTGCTTGTGGGGGCGTCTGGAAGAGATGCTGGCGGGAACGGAGAAGGCGATCAGGATCAGATCTGATCGATCTCACCCGCCGGCGAAAGGAAGGAAAGCACGTCGGTACGACTGACGACATGTCGGGGACGACCGCCGTCAAGCACGACCAGCGCTGGTGCAGACTCGAGCATGCCGACAACACGGTTTAACGGTTGGCCGATACCGATCGTTGCAAGCTTGGTGTCCATCACTTCTTCAACGGTGCGCTCGAGGATGCCGCCATCTTCAAAGGCGAGCTCCATCAGGCGCAATTCGCTTACCGACCCCATGACCTCGGCTTCAGCCAAGGGCATTTCGCCCTTCGCAACCGGCAGCTGAGACACACCGTTCTCGCGCATGACTGCGATCGCCTTTCGCACGCTTACCTCAGGGAACACATAGATAAGGTCGTCGACGCCATTGCTCTTTTGATCGATGATGTCGCCCACGATTGGGCCATCGGCGGTGAGGAAACCGAAATTGGCCAGCCATTCGTCGTTGAACACCTTTGAGAGATACCCACGGCCGCTGTCGGGGATAAAGACCATCACCAAGTCGCCCGGCTTCGCTTCGGCTGCTACCTGCACCGCCGCTTGGACAGCGGTGCCGCCCGAACCACCAATAAAGATGCCCTCTTCTTGGGTGACCCGGCGCGCCATAAGGAAGGAGTCCATGTCGGGAACCGCGATCGTGCGGTCGACGAGCTCGGGGCTGTAGGTCGATGGCCAGAAGTCTTCGCCGACTCCCTCGACGAGATAGGGACGGCCCGAACCTCCGGAATACACCGATCCTTCGGGGTCGGCTGCGATGATCTGCACGTTCGGGTTCTGCTCTTTGAGGTACTTCCCGACCCCGCTGATACTTCCGCCAGTTCCTGCGCCTGCAACAAAGTGGGTAATTTTGCCGTCGGTCTGACGCCAGATCTCAGGACCAGTTGTTTCGTAGTGAGCCCGGGGGTTGTGCGGATTGTCGTACTGATTCGGGCGGTACGCGCCTGGGGTCTCAGCTACCAGTCGTTCGGCGGTTGAATAATACGACTCGGGATCTTCTGGCGGCACTGCCACCGGGCACACCACAACTTCGGCACCGTACGCCTTGAGCAGGTCGACCTTTTCGGGGCTGACCTTGTCGGTCATCACAAAAATTGTCTTGTAGCCCCGCTGTGCAGCCACGATGGCGAGTCCGACACCGGTGTTACCCGACGTCGGCTCGATGATTGTGCCGCCCGGTTTGAGAAGGCCTGCCTCCTCGGCGGCATCGATCATGGTGACCGCCGGACGGTCCTTCGAGCTACCTCCCGGGTTCGTGAACTCGAGTTTGGCGACGAGGTCACCGGCAAGCCCTGCGCCGATTTTGGGCAACCGCACGATGGGCGTGTTCCCGATCAGGTCGAGTGCCGAATTTGCGATCTCCATGAATACTCCCAGTTACAGAACAAGACTCTTCGCGTCTCGACGTTAACCCACCCGCATCGCCAACTCATGATGCTGAGCAGGGTTACTCCGGTTACTCAGCCGGACTGACCAACACCGGAGACGCCGCCGGATCACGCACGGTGATCAGAGAAGGAAACCCGTTTTGCACCTGCACCATTCCCAGTCCGGTCGGAGAAAACGTCATCGCGCCATCTGGGCCGGTCGGCGACTGCATAAACCCACCTTCTGCCACCAAAAGAGCGTCATCGATACCGGCTCGAAGCGCCGTAGCAACCTCGACGCCTTCGACTGTCCCAGCGATGTCCGCAGCTCGCACAAAGGACGTCAGTGCTGTGGTGACCAGCAGGTCGGCGCTTCCCCGCGGTGGCGGCGTGAGCGCCCGGATGATCTCGGTTTCCGCCGCCGTTCGCGAACCGAACAGCGAGGTCGATGAAATGATCCAGGCATTGGTCAGCGAGGGTTGCGACTCCATCCAAAACATGGTGTCGCCTTCGGACCCCATCAGGAGGGGGATCGGCGGGCCCGGCGGAGCGTCGGTCTCGGTCGAGGGTTCTTCGGCAGTAGCCGGGGTCGACCGGACACCTGCGACTACCTCGGGCAAGTCAGTTGCGGGAGCGCAGACGATCAGCGCGTCGGGAGGCACAAACTGCGCAACCGCAGCAGGCACCTCGGCAACCGACAGTCCCTGTTCGGCGTACTCAATCGTCGCCACAATCGCGCCACCTGATGCCGCAAAACGTTCAGCAAAGGAGGAACACCGACCAAACGAGCCTTCATCTGACGCGCTGGCGACGACGATCACCCGTTCGAAACCGAGGCTCGCGGCGTGGTCGGAAAGCACGACGCCTTGTTGCCGGTTGGTTGGAGCAAACGAGAACGCCAACGGTCCCGCATCTGCACCGAATTGCTCATCAGTGATGCAGGGCGACAGCACAACTACGCCCTTTTCGCTGGCGAGTGCTGCGGCAGGGATCACCGTCTCGGGTTCGCAGCCCATCAAAATTACCTTGGCGTTGCGGGCGATCAAGGTCTCGACAGCATCGATCGCGATATCGACGTCGTTCGCGCTATCGAGAACCTGCAGTCCGAGGGGATCGCCGAACAAACCTCCCGATGCGTTGGCGGCGGTTACCGCTGACACCGCCTGATCGGCGAACGCAGCTTCGTTTGCGCTGCGGCTGCTACTGAGATCGAACACGGCGCCGACGACAATCTTGCCGTCGATCTCGGGAAACTCGACCTTGGCCAACACGCTGACCGGAGGCGATTCGACAAGCGCATCGCCGCCTGGGAGATACGAGCAGCCGCTGACTACCGCAGCTCCGAGAGCGAGAGGAACAAGCAGCCTTGCTCGGACGAACATGAACGGTCCACGCTATCGGCGCTCGGCCTTGGTCGGTGTAAAACAGCGGCATGGCATCTCTCTGGCCCCGGCCTTCAAATCGCTCTGCAATCGACCCGTTTCGGGTTATGGAAGTCATGCGAGCTGCCGAAGAACGTGCGACCAGCGGTGCCGACGTCCTGCATCTCGAGGTTGGACAGCCTTCAACCCCTGCACCAGCGGGCGTTATCGCTGCGGCGCATGAAGCACTCGATTCGCACGTGCTCGGCTACACCACGGCAAAGGGCCTGCCCGAACTTCGAGACCGAATCGCTGCGCACTACGGCGATTGGTACGGCATTGCGGTGAACCCCGAACAGATTCTGATCACCACAGGCGCGTCCGGAGCGTTCGTTCTCGCCTTTCTTGCGGCATTCGATGAAGGCGACCGGGTCGTCGTCCCGTCACCCGGCTACCCGTGCTACCGCAACATGTTGGGGGCGTTCGGCGTCAACGTGCTCGATCTGCCCACAACAATGGCTACTCGCTTCCAACCAACGCCAGCGGTGCTCGAACCGTTACTTCCCTTCGACGGGTTGGTGGTCGCGAGCCCGTCGAACCCCGCCGGCACAATGATCCGCCAGGCAGAACTCGCGGAGTTGGCTGCCTTTTGCGAGGCAAACGACGTTCGCCTGATTTCTGACGAGATCTACCACGGCATCACCTTCGGCGAGCGAGCGATGACGGCTCTTGCAACAGCGCCGACCTCGGTGATCGTGCAGAGCTTTTCGAAGTACTTCTCGATGACAGGGTGGCGGCTGGGCTGGATTGTCGCACCCGATGATTTGATCGACCCGATCGAACGCCTCGGTCAGAATCTGGCAATCGCGGCGCCGACTCTCGCCCAGGTGGCTGCGTGCGCTGCGTTTGACTGTCACGAGGAACTGCAGGCGAATGTAGCTCGCTATCGAACGAACAGGCAGCTACTGCTCGATGGACTACCGGAAGCTGGTATCACCAGTCTCGCTCCGGCTGATGGGGCCTTCTACGTCTATGCCGATGTAGGCCATCTCGGCGACAGTCAACAACTGTCCGCGCAGTGGCTCGATGACTTGGGCATTGCAGCAACATCGGGCGTTGACTTTGACCCAACCCGTGGCCACAACTTCCTCCGGTTTTCCTATGCCGGCAACACCGCCGAGATCGCGGCCGCGGTCGACAAACTCAAGGGGCTTCCGCAACGGTAAAAACGGGACAGACCAATACTGGTACACCGGTTCCGTCTGGATCATTACAAATGATGTTCTACTCATAGCTAGACGCGCAAAGACGATGGGTAACAACTCTTGGTAACTGCCGAGGGTTCGAACCACGACTTTGAGGCTCGCAAAGATGAGCAACAATCGCCGACTAGCTGTCGCCTCGCGTTCTCGCGAACGCGCGCTTCTTATCCTCATTCTTTTCTCCCTTGTCGCTGCCGTCGTCACCGGTATCGCCCCTCTCCCGGCAGCGCTGGGTCCGATTTCGAGTCCCTCCGCACAGGCACAAGGCGGAACGTGCCCGGCAGGCAGCACGTTTCTCACCGAGTTCAACTGGTCCTCGGCCCCAGGCGGCAACGACGACCCGTCGACTGACGGAGCGATCTGGGGCGTCAACGACAAAACCAAGACATGGCTCGACGTCGGCGGAAGTGGCCTCGATGTCACCATCGATATGGCGGGAAACCTCATAGACGGCACGAACGGCAACACCGTAGGACCCGGAGCTGTAGGCACAATCGACGGCTTCGCTACATCAACCAATGAGATCGACAATGCTCCTGGCGTCGACGACGGCGTCTACGGCGTCGACGGGGCCTATGGATCGAACTACCTGACCGTCGCGATGTTCAGTGAAAGCAGCGACGATATCGCTACGATCGATTTCAACTTCTCGACCCCGGTGTTCTTTGCCAACGACTTCACGGTCGATGACGTGGACTGGATGGGCCACTACACGAGGGCACTCGAGCCCTACGACGGCTTTCAGGACGAGGTCGCATTCACCGCGATCGATTCGTCCGGATCGGTTCCTGTGGTCGTGACGCCGCTTGGCACCGCGACCAACATCACCGGCCAATCAGCAAAGGCTGACGTATACGACGAGAACCTAAATGGTGGTCTGTCGCCCGACGATCTCGGCGGGCAGGTCCTCGTATCGACGCCTAAGCCGTTCACCCAGCTGACGCTGGACTATTCAAACGGACCGGACGATCAAGCCGCCGAACTGGCGGACCCCAACAACCCGAGCGGTACGTGGGACGGGGTGAGCAACGGGCACGCCATCCGCCTAGGCGGCTTCACCTTGTGTGAACCTGACCCCGCAAGCCTCTTGCTGGACAAGACCGCCTACCTCGGTCACGACTCCGGTGCCTCGTGTACTGGTCTCGACCTCGTTGCCGGCGCGGTGCCAGGCGAAAACATGACCTACTGCTTCGAGGTCACCAACACCGGCACGACCTACCTCGACAGCTACACCATCGACGACGCAAATCTCGGCCTGACCGCAGCAAGCGTTCCGCCGCTGGGAATCGTCGGCGCGCCGGCGTTTCCGGTTGCGCCCGGCGACACGATCACCCTGTACTACGAAACAGGTGCCCCAGCAGCCGACTTGCTCAACACAGCTACGGCCGCGGCGCAACCAACCTACGCCGACGGATCGATCGTTCCGTTCCAGAACCCGGTTACCGACGATGACACTGCACAGGTCACCGTTGTCAGCCCAGCGGTCACCCTTGTCAAAGATGTCTATGTCGGCCACGACACCGGGGCCGGCTGCGCCAGCGCCACCGGCTCGGCTGCGATACTCCCCGGCATCGACATCACGTATTGCTTCACCGTTACCAACTCAGGCGATACGCCGCTGACCAACCTCGATGTCCAAGATGCCACGCTTGGAAGCCCCACGATTAGTAGCACGGTCGGCCCACTCCCCGATCCGTTGCTTCCCGGCGAATCGGTCGTGTTGTACTTCGAGACGACCGCCACGACGAGCTTTACCAACACGGCTGCGGTTACCGCAGACCCGGCACTCAACGATGGCACGGCGATCGCTGGAGCCACGTCGGTCACCGATAGCGACACTGCAGTAGTCACTGAAGAAAGCCCGTCGATCACCATCGCCAAGACCGTCTCTACCGATGGCACATGTCCGGGGGTTGAAGCCGTAACACAGGTCGTGGGCGATGCCATCAGCTACTGCTTCACTGTGGCGAATACAGGCACGACTCACCTCGCAAACGTCGTCATTGCAGATGCCGACATCCCTAGCTTCAACCCGGCAAGCCTCGTGCCGGTTAGCGGAAGCCTTTCGCTTATCGCTCCGGGGGCCTCGGCGACCGTTCGCTACGACACCACAGCAACCGTCGATGTGCAACCCAACACCGCAAGCGCAACGGGCGACCCGAGCGATGCCAGTGGCTCGTCGCTCAATCTCGGCACCGTCACCGATGCTGATACGGCCTCGGTCGATGTCGTCGCGCCAGCCATCGAACTTGTGAAAACCGTTGTGCCCGAAGGCGCCAGCTGTTCTGGGGTCGACGGTTCCACGCTTCAGGTGGCCGATGGCACGAACGTCGTCTATTGCTTCACCGTAAGCAACACCGGCGACACCGATCTCACGTCGCTAACAATCGAAGACCCATCACTGGGCATTTCGGGGCTCGCGGTAACCGATCTCGCCTCCGGGACCTCGACAACCGTCGCGACGGCACCGGTAGCGGCGACAGACCTGACGAATGTTGCTACCGCTGCGGGCACACCCTCAGTCGGCGCAACGCCAATTGCTGGTCTAGCGCCGATTTCTGACAACGACGACGCGATTGTCGATGTCCTCACACCTGGCGTGTCGCTCAGTAAGACGGTCGTTGGTGGCACTGATGCAAGCCTTTGTCCCGGTGTCGAGAGTATCGATGCCGGAAGCGGTGTCGGCATTACCTACTGCTTCGAGGTCACCAACTCTGGGCAGAGCTACCTCGACCTTGCGGGGATGACGTTCAGCGACACCACGTTGGGCATCGACGCCACCGATCTCGTTGCTGTTGGCACGATCACCGATCCCCTGCCGCCCAGCGGCACGGCGATGTATGCCTTCACAACAACGATGGGGACAACGCTCACCAATACCGCATCACTTGCAGCTGACCCGGTGGATGCGCTTGGCGATCCGCTCCCAGGCGCCTCACCAGTCACCGACGACGACATCGCCGACGTGGTATTGCGGTCGCCAGCCATCAGTATCGTCAAGACTGCCTATGCAGGACATGACACCGGCACTGGTTGCCCTGGAACCGACACAACGATCGTCAACACCGGCGCTTCCATCACCTACTGCTTCGTGGTGGCCAACACCAGTTCGGACGCTGCGCTCGAAGACGTAACCATCGACGACCCGACTCTGGGTGAGTCGTACCCGGGCAACCTCGTTCTCCTTTCGGGCGACCCCACATTCCTCGACATCGGCGAGAGCGCGGTTTTCTATTTCGAAACCACCTCGACCAGCGATGTGACGAACACGGCCGACACGGCCGGAACCCCGGTCGACGCTAGCGGCAATCCGATTGTCGCCCCCGCACCCACCGCTCAGGACGACACCTTTGTCGACGTGGTTGGCGCCGCGCTTCTTTTAGAAAAGACGGTGTACCTCGGCCTCGATGCCGGAGCATCGTGTCAGGGCGCGGAGTTGGCGACCGGTGTCAACGGCACCGATGTCACCTATTGCTTCACCGTCACCAACACTGGCGACACGCACCTCTCGGGGGTTGCGGTTAGCGATACGACCCTCAGCGTCTCGCTGACCAGTCCGGTTATCCTCGCTCCCGGTGAGTCGGTAACCCTGTTTACCGAAACGACAATCTCTGGCGATCTACTAAACACGGCGACCGCTGCAGCAACGCCGAGCACAAGCGGCGGCGCTCCACTGCCCGGAATCGCCGCTCCATCGGACACCGACACCGCCGAGGTCGCCGAGATCTCACCGGCCGTTACGATCGACAAGACCGTCTACAACGGCTCAGACACCGGCGCCTCATGTGGCACCGCAACGAGCAGTGAGATCGCCGTTGCCGGCGACACGGTTACCTATTGTTTCGTGGTTTCGAATACTGGTGATACCTACCTCGATAGCGTCACCATCACGGATCCGATGCTTGATTTCTTCGACGACTACTCTGTTGAACAACTTGCACCGAACGCGACCTTCACTGTTCCAGTAATCTCCACCATTCAAGGGGATCTCAAGAATATTGTTCAGGTCTCTGCCACACCCGTGTCGGAAAGTGGAAACTTGATTGTTGGCGTTGATGCCGTAACTGACAGCGATCCCTCCGAAGTCGCTCAAACTGTCTACAACGCAAATATTACTGTGGAAAATACTGTTTACATTGGAGACAATGGTGGGGATAGTTGCATTACCGACATCCCGAAAGAGAAGGTAACAAGCTTTAGCGGTTCCAAAGTGACATACTGTTTCAGGGTGACCAATACTGGAGAGACATATCTGAATCATATTCGTTTCTCAAATCCGGCTCTTTCTTTCTCTGATAACTCGATGCCAATGCTTCCACCAGGAACATCTGATATTGTGTACGCGACTGGAATAATCACAGGCACCCTCGAAAACGTTGTTTCTGTGTTGGCGGTAAGTAATTTTGGAGAACCCAGAAACGACATGCCTCACTTATGACGTAGAATCCGGTGAACAAACTTGGTGAAGACCTCCCGGGAACCGATGAGGTCCAAGATAGCGACCCATCGTTTGTCAGTGAGTTAACACGTGAACCCAACATCCAAGTTAAGAAC
>CALLQB010000021.1 GCA_938015295.1 uncultured Acidimicrobiales bacterium | reverse complement strand
ACGCAGGTAGTACAGCGCTGTTTCGTCGAGCTCGCCAACGGTGGCGCCGTGCTGACACGACACTTCATCGGCCAAGATCTCGAGCCGGGGCATGGTGTTGACTTCGGCTTTGCGGGACAACAAAAGGTTGTCGTTCGACTGTTCGGAGTCGGTGCCATCGGCGCCAGGGCGCACATCGACGCCACCGTTCCAGACGCCGGTGCTGGCATCGTCGAGCACGCCACGGTACGACTGGCGGCTGGTGCAATCTTTCGCCTCGTGAACCACGGTGATCTGCTGGTCGAGGGTCTGCTCGCCGAAGCCGAAGTAGAGCCCAGCTAGGTCGGCGTGGGCGCCTTCGCCGACGAGGTGTACGTAGTAGGCGACTCGGCCGTAGTCGGATCCGAGGTTAAATAGCCGGGCACGGAACGTGCTGCTGGCTGCCTGGGTCACGTCGACCCGACCGAGGTGAACCTGGGTCGATGGAAGGTCTTGCAGCGTGATGTGTTCGAGGGTGGCATTGGCAGCGAGAGAGATCTCAGTGCGGACGTTGGAGCCGCCAAACACGTCACCGCTCCCGATGCGAGTTTCGACGACCGTCGCAGAGCTGCCCGCCGCCATTTCGATGACGACGCGCGTTGCCGAAGCATTGTGGTCGGAGCCGGGAACAACGACATCGACGATGTGGATCGTGGCATCGAGTTGGCTGTCGATCTTCAGCAGCGCGCCACCGGTTCCGTGCGCCCGGTTGATGATCGAAAAGGTGTCTTCGGCAGTGTCGTGTTCGCGCTCGAGTAGGCCAGCGGCGAAGTCGGCTGAGGCATCAGCGAGGCTGACCAGCTGAAGTCCGGCAGGCAGCGATTCGAGGTTCGAACGCTCGGAGTCGACTACGCCGTTGACGATGACGAGTCGGGGGCCGTCGATGTTGGGAATCTGTCCATCGACGTCAGCGGGCACCGTGTCGGGAGCCGACGAAAGGCCGAAGGTCAGCTGACCCAAGGTCTTGTGCGGCGCGTAGCGCCATGCCTCATCGCCTTTGGTTGGCAGACGTAGCGACGGAAGCTTCTCGAGTGCCTCGGCGCGAGAGGGGAGCATTGCCAGGCTCACGCGTTGGCCCCTGAGAGCGGCGAATCATCGAGGTCGTGGTTCACGAAGTCGGCGTAGCCGTGGTCTTCAAGATGCAGGGCCAAGGTGTGATCGCCAGATTCGACGATCTTGCCGTCGACCAATACATGGACGAAATCTGGCTTGATGTAATCGAGCAGGCGTTGATAATGGGTAATCACGATCATCGACCGATCGGGGCCACGCAGCGCATTCACCCCAGCCGCGACGACGCGAAGCGCGTCGATATCGAGACCAGAGTCGGTCTCGTCGAGCACCGCAAGTTTGGGCTGCATGACAGCCATCTGCAGGATCTCGTTCCGTTTCTTCTCGCCACCGCTGAAGCCAGCGTTGACCGACCGGTACAAGAAGTCTTGTTTCATCTCGACGAGCTCCATGGCTTCCTCAGCAATTTTGAGGAAGTCGCGGGCACCGATCTCGTCGTCGCCACGAGTTCGGCGGACCGAGTTCAAAGCCGTGCGGAGGAAGTACATGTTGTTGACGCCCGGTATCTCGACCGGATACTGGAAGCCCATGAAGACGCCGGCAGCAGCGCGTTCCTCAGGTTCCATATCGAGCAAGTTTGCGCCATCGAGGGTGACCGTGCCGCCGATCTCGTAGCCGTCGCGGCCGGCCAGCGTGTGAGCGAACGTGCTTTTGCCTGACCCGTTTGGGCCCATGATTGCGTGTACCTCGCCAGCGCCGACATCGAGGTCGAGACCTTTGAGGATCGCGGCGTCTCCGATAGACGCGGTCAGATTCTTTACGTGGAGCATCAGCCGACACTTCCTTCCAAACTCACACTCAGCAGGCGCTGAGCTTCGACAGCGAACTCCATGGGGAGCTCGTTGAAAACTTCGCGGCAAAAGCCGTTGACGATCATCGCCATAGCATCTTCTTCGTTCATGCCACGTTGGCGGCAGTAGTAGAGCTGGTCTTCGCCCACCGTGGAGGTTGACGCCTCGTGTTCGACCTGGGCGGTCGGGTTCTTCACCTCGATATAGGGCACGGTGTGCGCGCCGCAGTCTTTCCCCAGCAGCAACGAGTCGCACTGGGTGTAGTTGCGGGCGTTTTCGGCCGACCGCATGATCTTCACAAGACCTCGGTAGGTGTTCTGGCCTTTGGCGGCAGAGATGCCCTTGGAAATAATGCTGCTGGTGGTGTCGGCGCCGATGTGGATCATCTTTGTGCCGGTGTCGGCCTGCTGATGTTTGGAGGTGAGTGCAACCGAGTAGAACTCACCGATCGAACGATCGCCCTGCAGGATGACGCTGGGGTATTTCCAGGTAATTGCCGAACCGGTTTCAACCTGGGTCCAGGAGATCTTGGCATCGGTGTGTGCGCGGCCTCGCTTGGTGACGAAGTTGTAGATGCCGCCCACGCCGTTTTCGTCGCCGGGGTACCAGTTCTGCACGGTCGAATATTTGATTTCGGAGCGGTCTTTGGCCACCAGTTCGACGACAGCAGCGTGTAGCTGGTTCTCGTCGCGCTGTGGCGCAGTGCAGCCCTCGAGGTAAGAGACATGTGAGTCGTCTTCGGCCACGATGAGTGTGCGTTCGAACTGGCCGGTGTTCATAGAGTTGATGCGGAAGTACGTCGACAGTTCCATCGGGCAGCGCACGCCCTTGGGGATGTAGCAGAACGACCCGTCGGAGAACACCGCCGAGTTGAGCGCAGCGAAGAAGTTGTCTCGTACGGGTACGACCGAGCCCAAGTGCTCGCGCACCAGGTCGGGGTGGTCCTGCACGGCCTCGGAGAACGAGCAGAAGATCACGCCTGCTTCAGCGAGTGTCTCTTTGAAGGTTGTGGTGACCGACACCGAGTCGACAATCGCGTCGACAGCGACGTTGCTCAGCATCTTCTGCTCGTGCAGCGGGATGCCGAGTTTGTCGAACATTTCGCGGATGTCGGGGTCGACGTCGTCCATGCTGTCGAGCACGGGCTTTTGTTTTGGCGCTGCCCAGTAGCTGATCGACTGGTAGTCGATCGGTGCAATTTTGAGCTTGGCCCAATCGGGTTCGTCCATCTTCTGCCACGCAGCGAATGCCTTCAGACGCCACTCGAGTAGCCAGTCGGGCTCGTCTTTCTTGGCCGAGATCAGACGCACGGTCTCCTCGGTAAGCCCTGGAGGCGCGATGTCGGTATCGAGGTCGGTGCTGAAGCCGTATTCGTAGCTGGCTTCGGTCAGTTCCTCAATACCTTGCATGCTTTCGCTCATCAAGTATCGCTTTCTTCATCGACGGCAACCTTGACAGGTTGCTTTCGCCGATTTCGTCGTTTGAGTTCTTGCAGCGTGGGGGTTGGTCCACGAATGGCACGGCTATCGCCGCGCTGGCCAACAGGCCTATCCGTCAACCTCAATGAAAATGCACTCGCCCGGGCATTCCTCGGCGGATTCGATGACCCGCTCGATGCCGCCGTCGGGAATTCGCGCCATGCCTTCTGAGCCGGCAGGGTTGGCCACGCCGTCAAAGATCTTGTCGGCGCCGAAGTTTTCGGCTGATTCCTTCACATAGAAGAGGCCGTCGTCGAGTCCAAAGAAGACGTCGGGGGCGATTTCCTCGCAGAGTCCGTCGCCGGTGCAGAGATCCTGGTCGATCCAAACCTTCATGGTGGTTCCTTTCCCGCTCTCGTCTTGGTGGGCGTAATGGTGGGTCTGTGGCGAGAGCACTGTTACTACTACAATTTAGCACCGTTTTGACAGTTGTAAGTTGTGAAACTCTGAGACCTATGGCACTAGTGGTACAATCATGCCATGTCCACCACCGGTTTCGAGATCTCGGCAACGCAACGCCGGGTTCTTGTTGCCCTAAAACGGCGTGGCGAAGCGACCGCCGACGAACTCGCTGTCACCCTCGACATCTCTGCCAGCGCTGTTCGTCAACATCTCAGCGTGTTGCGCTCGGCCGGATTCATCTCGGCACGACCAGAACACGGCCAAACCGGACGACCCGCCGACAAGTACCGGGCAACCGACCTCACCGAACCCCTCTTCGTCGAAACCGACGGCAGTCTTTCAATCGAGCTCCTCGAATGCATCGAGGAAGAAGACCCCGAACTTGTGAGTCGGGTGTTCGACCGCCGTCGCCGTCGCCTCGTCGAAGGAGCGAAAGACAAATTGGAAGGTAAGTCGTTCGACGAACGAATCGCCGTCCTTACCGAATTACTCGACGCTCAGGGCTACCTTGCCGATTCCGACGCGCTCAGCGCAACGCACTACCGGATCAACCTTCACAGCTGTGCACTGTGGGCGGTCGCCACCCGCTACCACCAAGCCTGCTCAGCCGAACTCGACTTCATCCGCGAGGCCATTCCTGATGCTGTTGTCGAACGCGTTACGCACAAAACGGCTGGCGCGCACACCTGTGCCTACGAGATCACCCTGCCGAGTTGAGCCTGTCGCTGTCCGGCTGCGCCGAGCGCATCTAGGCTTGCCTGCAGTCACTCGAAGAAAGCAGGACAATGGCCACGTTTCTCGCGAAGATCAAAATCTACGAAGGTAAGGAAGCCGAGTTCGAAGAGGTGTCGCGGATGATGTTTGAAGCCACGCACCGTACCGAACCCAATTGTCGGCGGTACGAATTCTGGCGGGGCGCCGAGCCTCGGTCGTACTACTGCCTCGAGTCGTTCGACGACTTTCTCTCGTTCATGAATCACCAGACAAGCGACCACCATGAGGCGCCCGATTTCGGTTCGCTGCTCGAGGAGATTGAACTGGAATGGGTCGACCCGATCCAAGGTGCATCCGATCTTGTGCCTACCGAGCCCCAAGAGCTTCCCGCCGATGCCGACGAACTCACCCGGTCCAAAGAGGCTGGCCATCGTGTTGTCATGCAGGCGTGGTGGGAGGCCTTGCGGGTCTTTGATGCAAACTCTTGACTGAGTCCAGAATGTCTGCTTGACTCAACCACCGTGACCGACGCCCCAGAGCACCCGCCCCGTGCTCATGACGCAACCGAGGAACAGGCCTTCGAGGAACAGCTGAGAAGTTGTGGCCTCCAAGTCACCGCGCAACGTTTGGCAATCATGCAGGCCGTCACGGCCAGCCCTCATGCCACGGCTGAAGAACTTACCGAGATCGTCCGCAACGAGATTGGCTCAATTTCTCGGCAGGCGGTGTACGACACGCTGGGCGCTCTCGCCGATAACCGGCTGATCCGTCGGATTCAGCCCACTGGCTCGCCCGCCCGGTTCGAAGATCGTGTCGGCGACAACCATCACCATCTAGTCTGCCGAGGCTGCGGCCTTATCTTCGACATTGACTGTGCCGTCGGGTCGACACCGTGCCTTGACGCGAAAGCAGATCATGGCTTCGAAATCGACGAGGCCGAAGTGGTCTATTGGGGCCGGTGCCCCGACTGTCAAGGCTAATCGCCGGCACCGGCAAGCTGTACCCCGCAAAATCCTTAACCCCCACATCTTTACAACCAATCAACCAACCCGCAGGAGCGAAAGAGCAACATGACCGACGAAGCAAAGTGCCCGGTGCTGCAAAGCGACCATTCGGCTCGTGGCAGCCAAGCCAACCAACATTGGTGGCCAAACCAGCTGAACCTCAACATCCTTCATCAGGGTTCGGCAAAGTCTGACCCAATGGGTGACGATTTCGACTACG
The DNA here is from genome assembly GCA_938015295.1 of uncultured Acidimicrobiales bacterium. Lineage (GTDB taxonomy): Bacteria > Actinomycetota > Acidimicrobiia > Acidimicrobiales > SHLQ01 > CALLQB01. The sequence continues at coordinate 2,699 of CALLQB010000021.1, read as the reverse complement.
CCGCAGAGTTCGCCACGCTTGACCTGGCAGCCCTGAAAGCCGATCTCACCACCTTGATGACCGACTCCAAAGACTGGTGGCCTGCAGACTACGGCCACTACGGTCCGTTCTTTATTCGCATGGCGTGGCATTCAGCCGGCACCTACCGCACCCACGACGGCCGGGGCGGTGGCGGCTCCGGACAACAGCGCTTTGCTCCCCTGAACAGCTGGCCCGACAACGGCAACCTCGACAAGGCACGCGCCCTGCTCGAGCCAATCAAGAAGAAGTACGGCCGCAAGATTTCCTGGGCCGACCTGATGCTTCTCACCGGAAACGTCGCCCTCGAATCAATGGGTTTCAAAACCTTCGGGTTCGCCGGCGGTCGCGAAGATGTCTGGGCACCGGAAGAAGACGTCTACTGGGGTCCAGAAAACGTCTGGCTCGACGATCAGCGCTACAGCGGCGATCGCGATCTGCAAGAGCCGCTCGGCGCCGTGCAGATGGGTCTTATCTATGTGAACCCAGAAGGCCCGAACGGCAACCCCGACCCGGTCGCTTCTGGCGCCGACATTCGCGAAACCTTCGGCCGCATGGCCATGAACGACGAAGAAACCGTCGCGCTCGTCGTCGGCGGTCACGCCTTCGGCAAGATGCACGGAGCTGGTCCCGAAGACGCCATGGGCCCAGAGCCCGAAGGCGCGCCAATGGAGCAGCAGCTTCTCGGCTGGAAGAACGGCTTCGGTTCGGGCATGGGCGTGCACACCACGACCAGTGGCTTCGAAGGTGCCTGGAACTCCACTCCTACCCAGTGGGACAACAACTACCTCGAGACGCTGATGGACAACGACTGGGAGCTCACCGAGAGCCCAGCCGGTCACAAGCAGTGGACCGCACCGGCTCTCGCCGGAACCGTGCCAGATGCACACGACCCATCGATCACGCATGCGCCGATGATGAGCACCGCAGACATGGCCATGAAAATGGACCCGATCTACGGACCCATCTCGCAGCGTTTCCGTGACAACCCCGAGCAGCTCGACGACGCGTTCGCTCGTGCTTGGTACAAGCTCATCCACCGCGACATGGGACCCGTCGTACGTCACCTTGGCCCAGAGGTTCCTTCCGAGGAACTCATCTGGACCGACCCAATCCCCGCCGGCACCGCGCTCAGCGACGCCGACGTTGCCACCGTGAAGGCCGCCATCATGGCGACCGACCTCACCGTGACCGAGCTTGTCGAAACGGCATGGGCCTCGGCCTCTACCTACCGCAAGAGCGACATGCGCGGCGGCGCCAACGGCGGACGTATTCGCCTGGCTCCACAGAACGCTTGGGAAGCCAACAAGCCCGCACAGCTCGGTCGGGTACTCAGTGCACTCGAGGGTGTGCAGTCGAGTGTCGGTGTTTCGGTCTCGATGGCTGACCTCATCGTTCTTGGTGGCGCTGCGGCAGTCGAAGCAGCCGCGAAGGCTGCCGGTCACGACGCAACGGTCTCGGTAAGCACCGGCCGTGGCGATGCGACCCAGGAACAGACCGATGTTGAGTCCTTCGCTTGGCTCGAGCCCAAGAACGACGGTTTCCGCAACGTTGTCGGCAAGGGCAGCAGTCACGTCGCCGAGCATGTACTCGTCGACAAGGCTCATCTGCTCGACCTTGGCGCTCCCGAAATGACCGCCCTCGTCGGCGGACTCCGGGTCCTCGGCGTCAGCAATGACGGCCACGGTGTCTTCACCGACCGTGTCGGCACGCTCAGCAACGACTTCTTCGTGAACCTGATGGATCAGAACACCGTGTGGGCTGAGGCAGCTGGCGCAGAAGACGTCTTCGAAGGCACCGACCGCGCGAGCGGCGACGCCAAGTGGACCGGCACCCGCAACGACCTTGTATTCGGATCGAACTCGATCCTGCGTGCGATTGTCGATGTGTATGCCGCCGACGATGCCGAAGCGAAGTTCGTTCACGACTTCTGCGCGGCGTTTGCAAAGGTGATGGACAACGATCGTTTCGATCTCGCCTAGTCCAGTCGTTCACCGTCATCTGTGACGGTCAGAACTAGCAGTATTGCCAGACGCCCCGCCGGATTCGTTCCGGCGGGGCGTTGCCATTTTTGCCGAACTGGTTTGGTTGGCTAAGCCGTCGACAGCTTGGGCGTGAGCTCGCGCTGAATGGTCTCGATAAGTGCGGCAACCGCATCTGGCCGTTCGCCCGGAACCGACCGGACGACTTGCATGACGTCAGGAAGCGGATCGAGTTCGACTGGCGGGCGCCAGGTGGTCATGGCCTCGCTGACATACCGGTTGCTCATCACCGCCACGCCGATTCCCGCTTCGACAGCTGCGCGAACGTCTACCGATGACGCTGCGGAGAATACGGTTCGAAACGTCACGCCAGCGGCGCTAAGAATCTTGTGGACAAACTCGTTGTAGTGGCAATGGGTGCCGAAGTCGATGAGGGGAATCGGCGCTTCGTGGAGCCCCTCGGTGGCCGAGGTGACCCAACACAACTTGTCGGTCCAGAGCTTGATGTCGGTGGGTCGAATGGTTTCCTCGGTGACTTGCAGGATGGCAAGGTCGATGGCGCCGTCGTCGATCCAGTCGACGAGGCTGCCGGTGTGATCGAGTGTGAACTCGACCGATGCTCCGGGGTGCCGGCACTTGAAGGTGCCGAGCAGTGATGCGATCTGTGCGGTGTTGACCTCGCCGTTTGAGCTGAGCTTG
>CALLQB010000020.1 GCA_938015295.1 uncultured Acidimicrobiales bacterium | reverse complement strand
CGTGCGGTCACTTCGCTACTTCGCGGCGAGCTGACTTGGGCCGAATTCGACGAGATCGTCGCCCGAAAGCAAGCTCGTTCGTAACCTCAACCAGCCCGCATCTCATGGGCCGGGAACCAGCGATACCGCTACCGTCGTCCTATGGCCATGAGTCGATCTGAACGCGCCCTAGTTACTGCAGCGATCATGGCCACGATGTTGTTCCTCAGTTCGTGCGCCGAGAACAACACCGTCTTGGCTACCGACACAGCCGGCACAACACGAACTACCGAAGCAGGAACTTCCGAAACAGGAAGTACCGAAACAGGGCCTATCGATACGGGTAACCCAGGAGTCGACGAAGCCGTCGGCGATCTCGCCTTTGGACTACAACGTTGCGACCCCGACGCTCCTCGCCTTACCGCCGACCCGTCGTTCTACCGCGACGAACCGATCTACGTCGGCAACGAGCAACCGGTCGAGCGAGTGCGCGACTGGGCAAGGACGCAACCCGGCTTTGAAGACATCTGGCTCGACCGCGACCACAACGGGTGGATCAGCATCGGGTTCAGCCAAGATGCAGCGGCTCGACAAACCGACCTCGAAAGCGAGTTTCCCGGCGTCGGCGTTGTGGCTGTCGAGGTCATCGCTACCGACGCCGAACTGCGGGTCCTGCGCGATCAGGTCAGCGACGCCCTCCAAGGACTGACGAGTTGGGGCCTGAGCCACAGTGTTTCCCGAGGCCTCGTCGAGGCCTCGGTGCCAGTCCTCGATGAGGAAACCCTCGAGCGGCTAGCACCCCTGGCCGACCCCAGGCTGTGCGTCGACGGCAAAGACCCGTCCGACGCCGTGCGCGACGGCCCCCAACCGACAGGTGGCGATCACTGGCGGCTTCTCGGCACCGAGCGCACCGGCCACCCCTACCGGACCGGCGTTGCGACGACACCCCAGCAATACGCCGAACTCTGGGACGAGGCCGGCGTGTCGGGTGAAGGTCCGACGGTCGACTTCGAGACCGAAATCGTCATCTGGTTCGGAGCGGTCTACGGCTCGGGCTGTCCGGTCCGCCTCGACGATGTCGTCATCGACACCGACCGGCAGCTGGTTCACGGCGACTTCGTTCTGCCTGGCAACCCGACCGCATGCAACAGCGACGCCAACGGTGAGGCATACATCGTCGCCATCCCCCGAGACCGTCTTCCCGAAAACCCGTTCGCCGTGCAGCTCACCAGTCAGGATCCGCCAGGTGGGGTGCCCGAAGAACGAACCACGGTGCAGGCCGACCTTCGTTCGCCCGGCTCAACCGCGGCCGCCAGCGACTTCGTTGTTGTTGGTCTCGACGACGGCAGCCCTCCACGCCCCGACCGGTTCGAGCCCGGGATGGTCATCGAGGACGGCTACCCGTGGACGTTGCTCTTCGATCTCTCCTGCGACGTCGACATCGTCGGCCCGCTCAACGACACCAGGTGGAGAGCCATCGACACCGAACCGGGAAGCGCCCACCCAGAACAATGGGGATGGGATGCAAACGATGGCCTGAACGAAGCCGAGTTCCTGCTCGCCACCAACCCGCCGCAACTGACCATCACGATCAACGACATCACCATCACCTACGAGCCGCTCGGCTCGGCAGACCAAGCCACGATGAACTGCGCGTAGATTCGCTACATGCACATCGAACACACTGCGCTGATTGTCGACGACTACGACAAAGCAATCGAGTTCTACGTCGACGTGCTCGGATTTGAGCTTGTCGAAGACTCGCCCTCGACCACCAACGATGGGCGACCAAAGCGGTGGGTTGTTGTCCGCCCGCCGGGCGCCCAAACAGGCTTGCTGCTTGCCCGCGCCGATGGCGAACGACAAAGCGCTGCCGTCGGCGAGCAGTATGCGGGCCGCGTCGGCCTCTTCCTACGGGTCGAAAACTTCGACGCCTCGTACCAGCACATGGTCAGCCACAACGTCGAGTTCCTAACCGAGCCGCGGACCGAAACGTTTGGTCAGTTCGCCGTCTTCCTCGATGTCGCGGGCAACAAGTGGGATTTGCTCGGCCCGGTCTGAGACCCGACGTCGGCGGCCCTTCTCAGCATCGCGATTGCCCATTAGGGTTGTGCCGTGGCTGACCTAAATCACCTCATCGTATGGTGCACCGACAAGCGGCGCGGATCAGCCCACGTCGTCGACATCCTGGGGCTCGAACCACCACGCGACTTTGCCGGCCAGTTCCTCATCGTCGACCTCGGCAACGGGGTTTCGCTCGATTACGCCGACTGGAGCGGTGGCGAACTCATCGAACAGCACCTCGCTTTTCTCGTCACCGAGGACGAATTCGACGCCGCGTACGGTCGCATCAAGGCAGGCGCAATCGACCACTGGGCCGACCCTTCAAAACGCACGCCCGGTGAAATCAACCACCACGACGGGGGCCGCGGCCTCTACTGGAGCGACCCGGACGGTCACCTACTCGAGATCATCACCCGACCTTACGGGGCGGAGACCGAAGCATCGGGCGGCTAGGCGTCGGGCACCAACAGGAGGCAACCAATGGCTGCCCTCCGATCCCGGGTTTCGCTCCGGCGCTGCTCGCCTACCTCGAGGCTGGGGCGTCGCAACCCTCGTATCAGCCCGGCTGAACCACCGCCCGCCTAACCCTGTTCGGTGCGTTCGCAGAGTTGACGAAGCATGGTCGACCAGCCCTCGGTGTGGGCTGGCAGCTCTTGGGGAATCGCACCGATGGCTGTGTTGGTGATCGTGACACTGGTAACCCCCGGGCCACTCGCTTCGAGAGTGATAACCACACGTCCGCTAGGCGAGGGACGCCGAGTCTTAAGCCGAAGCATCGAGTTCGCTGAGCTGAGCCCGGAGATATTCCCGCTCGACTTCATTGCCACAAAGATCCAAGGCCTCTTGGTAGGAAGATCGAGCAAGGCTCTCGTGACCCGCTCGGCGAGCCAGTGCGGCGCGCACGGCGAAGAACCGGTGATTGTCAGCCAACGTCGTTTCGAGCCCGCCCAGTTCAGCGAGGCCCGCCAACGGGTCCTGCGCTTCGGCAACCGCGACAGCAAGGTTGAGCCGAACCACCGGAGACCCGGTCAGCGCATACAACTGTCGATAGGTACCAGCGATAGTGGCCCAGTCGGTGTCCGACGCACGAGGCGCCCGCGCGTGCTCGAGAGCGATCAGACCCTGCAGCCGCAGCTCTTCGGTATAACCACGACACGGCGACAGATTGGAGATCAACCTGGCACCCACCCGCTGTTCCTCGCTCCGCCACAACGACCGGTCCTGGTCCGCCAAAGTAACCAAGTTTCCCTCGCTGACACGGGCGTGGCGTCGAGCATGCTGGAGCAACAGCAATCCGTACATAGCCTGAGCCTCGGGTGAGTCGGGAACAAGCCGGTGCAGCACCGCTGCCAGTTCGACTGCCTCACCGGCAAGATCAGACCGCAAAAGTTCGCGACCTTGCCGAGGCGCATACCCGGCGGTGAACGCCAGATAGATCGTCCGGCAGACATCGACAAGCCGAGACCGCAGCTCCTCGTCAACCGGCGACGACAGTGGAATGCCCGCCAGCACAATTTTCTTCTTCGCCCGCGTAATTCGTGCGGCCATGGTTGCGCGCTGCACCAAAAAGAGTTGTGCAATCTCGTCGGTTGACGTCCCAACAACCAACCGGAGTGCAAGTGGCGACCGTGCCTCGGGATGCAGAGACGGGTGACAGCACAGCAGGATCAACGAAAGCCGTTCATCGCCAAGACCATCGACCCCGCTCGCATCGGGCGGTGGCGTCCAGCCGCTACCGAGCGCGATGAGCGGAGCCTTGCGACCTCGCATGGCCTCCGCCCGCAGCACGCCAACGATCTGGCGGGTTGCCGTGGTAAACAGCCAGGCGCTGGGGTTTGCGGGAACCCCGTCGGCCGCCCATCGTTCGCTAGCTTTTGCGAATGCTTCGCCTAGGGCATCCTCGGCGAGATCGAGCCGCCGGGTGCGCGCCACAAGCAACGACAGCAGACGCCCCCAGTCGGATCGATACGTGTCGGCGATGACCCGATCAGCCGATGTCGACAATTGGCCGGATTTCGATGTCGTACGGGGGAAGGCTTTGGCAAAGCCTGATGACCGTGTCGAGATCGGGAGCTTCGATGACGTAGTAACCGCCGATATGTTCGGTCGCTTCGGCGAAGGGGCCATCGGTGACCGTCATCTCTCCACCGCTCGTGCGAAGGGTGGTTGCCACCGACCCGTCTTCGAGCGCCTCACCTCCGATCATCTCGACCCCGGCTTCGGCTTCGCAGGCTTCACCGAACGCCTCGTGTTGTTCCATGCTCGCTTGTTGGTCTTCGGGACTCATCTGATCCCACGGTTTCAGCTCGCCGTATCCGGCCAACAAAATGAAGTGCTTCATCGCGCTTTCTCCCTGCTCGTTTGCGTCGGCGCCATCCGCCAACAAC
>CALLQB010000019.1 GCA_938015295.1 uncultured Acidimicrobiales bacterium | reverse complement strand
CTTGCCGGCCTGTCGGTGGATACAGGCGGCGATTCGTGGCGTGCCGGCGGTAAACGATTCGGCTACGTCGTGCTGCCAATCGACGAACGGAACGCCGAGAACTTCACGGGCCCAAATGGCTGGCGATACGGAACCGGCGAGAAGGTTGGCGAGCATCACGAAACGAGTTCTAACCGGTTGTCCTCGAGCGCCTGGGCGACGGCTGCACCTATGCACACCTGTGGCCCGACTCAGAAGAGAAGACTATGAACGCAATTGACTCGATTTTGGGAGCTGCGGTGTCACCCTCGTGTCACGCCGAAGTCCAGATTCGCTAAAACCCCTGTTCAGCGACTTATGTGGTGGTGAGTCGACCTATAGGCGGGGTTCTGTCCGGGTTGCGCCGAAACGCAACCGTGGGTGGCCATCCATCTATGCAGTCAACCCGGAAGTGTCAACGAGCGAGCAGCTCTCTTCCTGCTTGACCTTGCTCCGGATGGGGTTTACCAAGCCACCCCGGTCACCCGGGGTGCTGGTGCGCTCTTACCGCACCGTTTCACCCTTACCTGTTCCCGGTTGCCCGGGTCATCGGCGGTCTATTCTCTGTGGCACTTTCCTTCGAGTCGCCTCGACTGGCCGTTAGCCAGCATCCTGCTCTGTGGAGCCCCGACCTTCCTCGACAGGCCAAAGCCTGCCGCGGTCACCCAGTCAACTCACCACCACTGGTTAGCGTACTGCGGATTAGTTGCCAGTGCCCTGACAGGAAACGGCCGGGGAGTAGCGGCCCGGGTAGTCGTTGCTGTTGAAGCCGGCGACCCGAAATTGTGCCGACTGGCCTGCGCTGAGCTGCACGAACACCTGGGTGTTGGTGGTCTGGAAGTAGCGCTGGTCGACGCTGTAGACGTAGTAGTCGCTGCCGGAGACGGCGCTCCAGCTAAGCGATACGCCGCCCTGGGCACTTTGTGCGTTGCATCCCGATGTTGCTGCGCGAGATTGACGTTGCGTGCCGCCGCCGACTGTTGCCGTGCCGCACTCGAGCGAGTGTGAGTAGGTGTTGTTTGCGTAAACGGCGGAAACTCTCACATATATCGAACTGCCGGGATTTGCAGCGAAGTACTTTTCGAGGGCGTTGACGCGGTCGTAGCGAACGGCACCGTTGTTGACTCGTATGGCGTAGACGTAGGTGGCGGCACCTTGGATTGGCGACCACCTGGCGGTCACGCCATTTGCCGAGGGGCTGAGCGAGCAACCTGCCGATGAAGTGGCGCTCGCCTGTTGTTGCGGTTGCGGCTGGGCAACTACGGCTGCTGCCGTGGTTCCCGAAGTGTTGCCGGTAACTGCAGCGCCGCCGTTGGCCGAGAGGTGGTTCTCGAGCCAGCCGCCGACGTCGCCAAGCGGCGAACCGTTGTTTGAGGTTCCGCCTCGGAAGAAGGTCGCTACGTAACGGCCACCGTTGCGTGCGCTTTCGAGACCTTGGAACGTGGCAAGTAGCTGCCGACTGCCGTTTCGGTCGAGGTAGAGGGGCCCGCCGGAGTCGCCGCTGCGCACCCCGCCCTGCGAACCCGCAGCACAAAGGCGGTGGACGTCGCCGCCGGTCCAACCGTTTGCGTTTCTTGGGCACGGGTACTCGGCGTTTGCCGAACGACCCTCCTGCATGATGTTCGAGAACTGGCCGCTCGAAGTCTTGCCGAAGCCAAATACCGAGAACGTTTGCTGCGACACGAAACTCGACACGCGGCTGTTGTCGTTCCAACGAGTGATGACCTGAGTTGGGGTGGCCACCGAGGACGGAACCGCGTTATCGAGTTTGAGAAGCGCAATGTCCACGTTGCCGGGAAGAGAGTATGACCGGGCTTGAATCTTGCGGTCGGGGTTATTCGAATCGTTGCCGACGAGAACGTTCACGCCGTTCGAGTACAGGTGGTTGAGCGAATAAAAGCGGTCGGGGTACTGCCAGTCGGTAAAGCCGTTGCCCCGGGGCTGGTGCGGCATTGGATTGGGGGCGCTGTGTTTGAAGCAATGCCTTGCGGTGAGCACAAGTGTCGGCGAAACGAGAACGCCCGTGCAGGTGGAGCCATTCGTGGTGACTCGGACAGTGGCGCGGTTCTGGGTCGAGCTGCCCGCCTGCCAGCCACCTTCGATGGCCGCTGCTGGTGGCGTGGTCATCGCCAAGAGCGCGGCAAAAAGGGCAAGTGTCGCAACCGTCGCAGCCGCCCGAACTGGGCGGAAACGAAGATGCTCACTCGACACGAGCAGAGAAGGGGGAGAAATGGCCTGAAATGCCATAAGGGTTATTCTTTCGCGTGTGATCGGCCGAGTGCAAGTTTGACTGGTCGAGGTCATCGGTCGTTTCGCTGGCGGATCATGGCCCAGAAACCCCCGACCATGCCGAAGGTCGACGCAAGAAGGGCTCGGGCGACCACCCCGATCCAGCCAATATCATCGCCAACGACAAGTCGGCGCATAACGCCAAGGCCTTGGATGACGGCGTAGCAGGCCAGTGCGGCCAGCGCTGCGTGCATCAGTGGTGTGGCATCGATGTCGCGGGCGGCAACGTAGCCGCCGTAGCCAAACCCAGCGAGGATGATGCCGAAAAACAACAGGAGCAAACTTGAGCCGTCGAGATCGCGTTGGCGGCCCACGATCAACATGATGATCGCCATGGGTGCGGCGATTGACCCAGCGGCAAGGGCCCCACGTTTCACGGCCTGAAAATTGAGTGATGAGGTAGGGCCGGCGGATTCCATGGCCGAATGCTAGCGATTGGCGCGAAGTTCGCTCGCCTTGGACATTTTCGGACTGGCGCGCAATAGTGGCGCCGCGAACCCCTTGGTTGCCCCGCTGGGTGGTTCGCCCGTGATGTCCGAGCCTCAGCGGACACGAATACCAGTAAAGAGTTTTCAGATGATTTCGGTAAAGGACGCTGGCACACTGCCACCCCTCCAACAATGGCGAGCAAAAGCGGCTTGCAAAGGACTCGACGCGCAACTGTTTTTCCCCGAGGACGATTCCGATGCCTTGGCGACTGTGAAGCAAGTTTGTGCTGGCTGCGACGTGCAGGACATCTGTCTCAGTTATGCCTTGGCCAACAAAGAAAAGGCCGGCGTGTGGGGCGGAGCGACCGAACGCGAGCGTCGTCGAATCATCCGTCAGCGACGCCGACGCTCGGCCTGAGTCGTACAGTTCGCCCGCACTAAGGTGGGCGAATGAGTCAAGAGAAGAGCCTGCAAGACCACGGCGGATGGCCAGCCGTGCTCAACGCTCTAAGCGATGGCCACGACCTCGACGGCGAGGTGGCCCAAGCCGCGCTCGAATCGATTCTGTCCGATGAAGCAACCGACGCTCAGGTGGCCGGTTTCATTATGGCGCTGCGAATAAAGGGCGAGTCGGTCCCGGAGATCACCGGCTTGGTTCGCGCTATGCAGCAAGCGGCGACGCCACTGGAACTTCCCGAGCAGACCATCGACATCGTCGGTGTCGGAGGTGCTCCCAGCCGCCGAAGTCATGCACTCAACGTTTCGACCATGGCAGCGGTTGTTGCGGCCGGGGCCGGAGCGTCGGTCTGTAAACACGGCAACCGAAAGGCGTCGTCGACCTCAGGCTCGTTCGACCTACTCGAAGCACTGGGTGTTGGCATCGACATCGCGCCCGATGTTCTTGCGAAAGGTGTTGAAAACACCGGTCTAGGTTTTGCGTTTGCTCGCACGTTCCATCCGGCGATGCGTTTTGTGGCGGGTGTGCGCGCTGAGTTGGGAGTGCCGACGGTTTTCAACTTACTCGGACCGCTTTCGCATCCTGGCCGAATCAAGCGCCAGGTAATTGGTGTCGCCGACCCCGGTGCGGCGTCGAGGATGATCAACGTTCTTGCCGCAAACGGTTCCGTGCGGGCGATGGTGGTTTCGGGGGCGGGTGATCTCGATGAACTCACCACTACCGGTGTCACGACAGTTTTTGAGCTGCGCGACGACGAGGTGCACGAGTATGAAGTAACGCCCGAATCCGTTGGTCTTGGTCGGGTCGACCCGGCCGAACTCGCTGGTGGCGATGCTTCGGTAAATGCCACGATCGCTCGCGAAATGTTCGCCGGAGCGCTTGGCCCTAAACGTGACATCGTCGTGCTGAACGCTGGTGCGGGTTTGGTAGTGGCCGGAGTTTCCGACACGCTCGCTGAGGGGGTTGCCGCCGCTTCCGCGGCGCTCGACAGCGGCGCAGCGCAGGCAAAACTCGTCGAGCTTCAGGCGTACACGACCTCGTGAGCGCCGGGGTGTCACACCCCCTACGTAAGGTGATGTCATGTTCGAAAAGCAACCTGAGTCGCCAAACTCGTCGCCCTCCACGCTGACCATCGACTGCGATGATTGTCGGTTCCAAAACACCGATGTTTGCGCCGATTGTGTCGTTACCTTCATCTGTTCACGGGAGGCCGACGATGCGGTGGTGGTCGACTTGGCCCAGATGCGTGCGGTCAAGATGCTCAGCAACGCCGGTTTGGTTCCCGAGCTTCGTCACGAGATCCGGTAGTGCTCGGGGCCGAGCAGAGCCTCGCCGGGTCAAACCGGTAGAATCGTGCGGTGCTGCCAGACTCCTACGTCGAAGACCTAGTCGAAGTCGGCAAAGCCAATGGGCTCGATGCGGTTGGCGTTGCCCGAGCCGAGCCCTTTGTTAGCACGCAGAACGATCTCGAAGAACGTAAGGCCCAGGGCCTCCACGGTGGCATGCAGTTCACCTACCGGAACCCGGCCCGGTCCACTGACCCAACGCGTGCGCTGGTCGGCGCAAAAAGTCTCATTGTTGCGGCCCGCGGCTATCTCGAAACTGTGCCCGATTCGCCCACTGGACTCCACGCACGATCCGCCCGGTATGTCTGGGACGATCACTACGCCAAACTTCGCAACGGGCTCGATGCGATCGCCGAAGTGCTTCGGGCACAAGGTTGGTCGACAAGAGTCCTGGTCGACGACAATGCACTTGTCGACCGCGAGGCGGCCTACCGCGCTGGTCTTGGTTGGTACGGCAAGAACACCAATTTGCTCCTGCCAGGCCAGGGGAGTTGGTTTGTCCTTGGATCGCTTGTTACCGATGCGCCCCTGCCAGCGGCGGCTGAGCCGGTTGCCGACGGTTGCGCGAGCTGTACCCGCTGCATCGACGAGTGCCCTACAAACGCAATTGTGGCGCCCGGCGTTGTCGATGCGCGGCGATGTCTGGCCTGGCTGGTTCAGGACACAGGGATTTTCCCTGTCGAGTTTCGACGTCCGTTGGCCGATCGCCTCTATGGGTGCGACGATTGCCAGGAAGTGTGCCCACCAAATCGTTTGGTCGAGCGGTCCGGATTGCGTCACGGCGATCTCGCTGAAGGCGAAAGCAGTAGGGTCTGGTTCGACCTCGTGCAGGTGTTGACCTGTGATGATGCGACGCTGCTCGACACCTACGGCCGGTGGTACATCCCGCGGCGCGATCCCGACTATCTGCGGCGAAACGCGCTGGTTGTTCTTGCCAATATCGGGAGCCGCCATGCCGACCAAGCTCGTGACCTCACCGAGATGTACCTCCGCTCCGCCAACCCAATGCTGCGAGCCCATGCGGTGTGGACGGCTCGCGAACTCGGCCTTGACGATCTTGTTGACCTGGTTTCTGACGACACCGACGAACTGGTTCGTGAAGAACTCGACCGACCCGACTTCGTGGCTGTCTGATGCCTCGGCACCTGCTTGTCACCAACGATTTTCCACCAAAGCTGGGCGGGATCCAGGCGTACCTGTGGGAGCTCTGGCGCCGCCTGCCACCCGATGACGTCGTCGTGTACACCACTCCCTATGCCGACGCCGAGCACTTCGACGCCGAACAACGTTTCCGCATCGAGCGGTCGCCCGAACCCGTGCTGCTCCCCAATCCGATTCTGCAGCATCGCATCAACAAGCTTGCACGCGAAGTCGAAGCCGAGTTCGTCGTGCTGGACCCAGCGGTTCCGCTCGGAGTTATTGGCCCCGGACTAGAACTGCCCTATGCCGTTGTGCTCCACGGTGCCGAGGTGGCGATCCCCGGACGGCTGCCGATCAGTCGAGCCGTCCTTCGCCGCACGCTTATCAACGCAGACTTGGTCATCGCCGCCGGCGGATATCCTGCAGCGGAAGCAGAACGAGCTGCGGGACGCTCGTTACCATCAGTTATTATTCCTCCCGGCGTCGACACCGATCGGTTTCGTCCGCTGACCGCGGATGAACACATCGAAGCTCGATCCAGCTTCGATCTGCCCGTCGAAGCAGAAGTTATCCTGGGCGTAAGTCGCCTCGTTCCTCGCAAAGGGTTCGACACCCTCATCAGGGCGATCGGGCGGCTCAGCACCACTCGACCAGACCTGGTCGGGGTACTCGCTGGGGCCGGTCGCGACCAGCAACGGCTGGAACGTTTGGCCGCCGACATCGGCGCTCCTGTGCGCTTTGTTGGTCGCGTGCCCGACACTGACCTTCCCCGGTTGTACGGCTGCTGCGATGTGTTTGCCATGATGTCGAGAGTGAGATGGTTTGGGCTTGAGCAGGAAGGATTCGGCATCGTGTTTGTCGAAGCTGCCGCGACTGGCGTGCCCCAGATCGCAGGCGCAAGTGGCGGATCGCACGAGGCGGTCGTGCACGGCCACACTGGAGCAGTGTTGCCTGACCCCAATGATGTCGGAGCCCTCACCGTCGAACTCACGGCGATGCTCGACGACCGCGAGTTGCGCAGGCAAATGGGAATGCGCGCTCGAGAACGCGTCGTCGCAGAATTTGATTACGACGTGCTCGCCGACCGCCTTCAGGGCGCACTAGCCACGTTCGGGCAACGCCCGGCATGACGCTGCTGGCAAAAATATCGTGGGTCGGTACCGTCGTGTTTACCGCAACGGCCGTGCCAGCAGCGCTTTCGGTGACCGCTTTTGAACTACCCGCAGCCATTGTCAGTCTGGTGCTCTTTGGCCTCGGGATTATCGCGTTCCTTTGGGCCTTCTTCGTCGCAGTCAACAGAAGTCGCACCGACGCAATCGGCATGGGTGGCCTTTACTTTCTTGCAGGCAGTGCTCCGAAGTCTGTGCAGTACCACTTCCTTGCCTCGTTGGCTGTGCAGATCATCGTCGGGTTTGCCACGGCATCGATGCGCCCCTTCACGTCGTTAGCGTTTGGGATCTTGGTGTCGATGTTCGGTCTTGGCGTGTCGGGGCTGTGGGGCGCGAAGTTCGGAGAATTCACTCCTCGGTCGACGAGTTAAAAAATCTCCACACATCGGCTATCGTCAAGACGTCATCGAGCCGAAAGATTCGGTGGCTCACCCTTAGTCGAAGAGTCACTTGGCATGTCTGAACACACAACGCAACACATCACCATCGCTGCAACTCCGGAACGCTGTTTCGAGCTGGCGGCCGATTACGGCACCTACGCCGACTGGGCTGCCGATATCAAAGAGAGCACCATACTCACGACTGACGAGTTCGGTCGCGGCAACGAAGTCGAGTTCAGAGCTGCGGCTATGGGCCGCAGCACACATTACGTGCTGCGCTACAACTACGGCTCGAATCCGTTGCGGATTTCCTGGCGGCTGATGCAAGGCGATGTGATGCAACGGCTCGACGGCGAATATGAGTTCGCGCCTGTCGATGGAGACCCGCAGAGCACTCAAGTTACCTACGATCTGAACATCGACCTTGCGGTGCCGCTGCCAGGATTCGTCAAGCGACGCGCCGAGGCAAAGATCATCCACACGGCGCTCGACGAACTCAAGAATCGCGTCGAGGCACAATCGGTACAAGACACGCTCTCATAATCATCACGACCGTCGTGAAGGAATAGGGTTCTACACGCTATAAATCGGCTGGCCACGGCCGATGGATCTGCGATGAGAGTCGTGCAGATTGCGAATCCCGATCCCGGGAAACCGCCGTTGGAGTTTCACCCGAAACTTACGGTAATCACCGGCCTCGCGCCCGACGACCAGTTGCAACTCGTGACCGCTCTTCAGGCGCTGCTTACCGCCCAACCGATCGACCTCGAGACGGTCGTCGCCGTCGGCGATACAGAAATCGCCGTGCACGGCGTGGCCCCGGTGCCTCCCGGCGCCGAGGATGCTGTTCCGGTTCTCGGCGAAGAAAGCTTTCTGACCCCGGTCATAAAGACCGACGAGGCGGCGCGCCGCGCGTTGGCTGCCGAAGTCGAAGCCGCAGGGGAAGCTTCGATTGAGGCCAAGCTGTTCCGGAGCGAACTGAGCGATGCGTTCGAAGCAGCGAACCATCGCCTCGACCGCAATGCCGTTCGGAGCCTCGCCGACGTGGCCGCTGGTGTGGCCGACCTCGAGTCGCAGCTAGCGCTTGCTCCGGGTCAGGGCGCCCTTGGTGCTGTCGATCGACTGCGCGAGCGACGAGACCGCCTTAGCGAACTTGGCAAGGAATTTCATGCACGAACTGCCTGGTTCTCGGCCGAAGGCAGTCAAGTGATGCGCGACGTTTTGGGTGCGATCCGCGACGCCACCATCACGACTGAGTCGCCATCGCTTGTAGCCGAAGCGCTCGCCGACGATTGGTCGCGCGCTCGAGCACGCTTCGACGACGCCGATCTGCGCCTTCGCACAACCTATGGTGACGTCGACCAACTACAGACGCGACTCAGCGTCGCTCGGCGGAATTACCAAGCGGTGAGCGAGAAGTCGAGCGCAAAGCCGAAAGTGTCGCCAGCCGACATTGCGATGCTTGAAGACGCTCACGACCGCGTAGTCGAAGCCGAAGCACGGGTCACTGGTCGAGCAAGCATCTACCTGCCCGAACTCATTGTCGCCCGAAGGGCCGAGCAACGAATTCTTGACCGACTCGGTTTCGCCACGTGGGCGGAGTTCATGTTGGAAGGAGCATTCGACTCAACCAACGCTGGGGCCGGACGAGACGTCGCCCAAGCTCGACGCGAATATCAAGACGCTCAACGCAAATGGGAAGCGCTGAACAGCCAACTCGAATCCGATGAGGAGCTTGCGGCAGCAGCGGCCGAACTCGATGCCATTGCGGAACGGGCCGCAGAGATGGTCGGCGAGGTGCCAGACCTCGAAGCAGCGCTGCGCTCGCATCGAATCCGGCCAGCGGAGGTAGCAGATCAACTTCCCGAAGCCCGTGAGCGGCTCGCTGAAGTGCTTGAGATTCTCGGGTTCGAAGACCTCGACAAGCTCAACGCAGAGGAACTGACGCGGCTCGCCGTCGATTGGCAGACCGCCGCAAAGAATCAACAGGCAACCGTTGCCGACCTCGAAGCAGCAGGCCGGTCAGTTGAGGCAGAAATCGCTCGGATCGACCAGACGTTGTCGCTCGCCGATAGTGGTGAAACTCTCAGCGAGAGCGATCCGCGGATCGATCTGATGATCAGCATCCTTGAGGCAGCCGAAGCGTCATTCGACCGGCATATGCGGGCCACGATCGACCTGTCGAGGGCCACCGAACAGATCGACATTCTCGAACTACAAATTGAGCGTCTGCGGGTCATGGTCCGGGTAAAGACCGACCAGCTCGACAAGGCCGAGAAGCCGAGCGAATGGGTAGCGGTCGATGCTGTGCAGGCAGCGGGCTTGGTCCGTAGCCACTACGACGCCTTGCGAGAAGGCACATCTTCGCCACTTCCAGCGGTGCTCGACCGGCCCCTAGGTGTTCTCGATATCGCAGCGCAAACAGCGGTGTTGGTCGAATTTCTCGAGCTTTCCGACGGGGTCCAGACGATCTGGTTCAACCCCGATCGGCTCATCACCGATTGGGCGAGCAGCCTGGGCGACGCCGCAACCGTTCTCCGGTTTACCGACGCGTCTACCTAGCCTGCAGGCGCCAAGGCCCAATTGCAGGCCCTTAGGAGTCGTTCGCCCACCCCAGGCTTCGTCCAACAGCTCGTCGCCAATCGCCATAGCCAGCCTCGGCGGCCTGGCGCGAATTTGGCGCTGGCGCGAACTCGCCATCGGACGCCCAGTACTGGGCCAGATCATCGGGTGATGCCCAGACACCCTCAGCGAGGCCAGCAAGATAGGCAGACCCGAGCGCCGTGGTCTCTTGCACTTTCGCCCGCAGCACGGTGACCCCAAGTTGGTCGGCTTGGAACTGGAGCAAAAGGTCCATCACCGAGGCACCACCATCAACCCGCAGATCGCGAACCTGATGACCCGATGCTGCGCTCATAGCATCGACGACGTCACGAGACTGATACGCCATCGACTCGACAACTGCTCGCGCGATCTCTGGACGTCCGGTACCTCGCGTCATGCCAACAATCGTTCCGCGTGCATACGGGTCCCACCACGGGCTGCCAAGGCCGGCGAACGCCGGCACGACGTACACGCCGCCAGTGGAGTCGCACTGGGCAGCGAGCGGGCCGATCTCGGATGCGTCTTCGATGATGCCGAGACCATCGCGTAGCCATTGAATCGCAGCACCAGTGACAAACACGGCGCCTTCGAGAGCGTAGGTGACCGAACCATCGGCCAACTGCCAACCAACCGTAGTCAGCAGCCCCTCGACGGGCTTTGGGCAGGTTCCACCCACGTTCATGAGCACAAAAGAACCAGTGCCGTACGTATTCTTCGCCATACCTGGTTCAAAGCATGCTTGGCCAAACAGTGCAGCTTGCTGATCGCCAGCCATGCCGCTAATAGGGATGCCGGCCGCAACAGGGAGCCCCGATGTCGTCACGCCGAATCGCCCGCTCGACGGAAGCACTTCGGGAAGGCAGGTGCGCGGGATACTGAACAGCGAGGTGAGGTCGTCTGACCAATGCATGGCTTCAATGTCGTACAACATGGTTCGGCTGGCATTCGACGGCTCGGTCGCGTGCACCGCGCCACCCGTGAGATTCCACAGCACCCAAGAATCAACGGTACCAAAGGCGGTGTCGGCATCGGAAGAAACGCCGCCTTCGGAAAATAGCCACTCGAGTTTGCTCGACGAAAAGTATGGATCAAGGACAAGTCCCGAGGTCGAGCGAACCAGGGGAAGGTGACCTTCGGCCTCGAGTTGATCGCAGCGCTCGGCGGTCCGACGGTCCTGCCACACGATCGCGTTATGCAGTGGTTGGCCAGTGTTCTTGTCCCAGACGACAACCGTTTCGCGTTGATCGGTGATGCCGATGGCGGCGATTGGTTCATCGATCTTTGCCGTTAGTTCGGTGAGTGTTGCCAGGATCGCCGTCCAGATCTCGTTCGCATCGTGCTCCACCCATCCAGGGGTGGGGAAGTACTGCGGAAATTCGCGATACGCCCAACCAACCGGTTGCCCGGCCTCGTTGACAGCGAATGAACGGACGCCTGTTGTGCCGGCATCGATCGAAACAACAATTCCCATGAAAACCCTTCCTGAATTCCGTGTGCAACTGTATCGCAGACAAACCAGACCGCTTGGAGGCGATCCCGAGCGCAAACCTTCAGTGCAGCGCGTCAGGACGGCTAGTATCAGGAGCTTCTCTTCGGGAAGGAATCAACGCGTGAATGTCGGTGTACTAACCGGTGGCGGCGACTGCCCAGGGCTCAACGCCGTGATTCGAGGCGTCGTCCGCAAGGCCGAAAAACACTACGGCGACCATGTCATCGGCTTTCTCGATGGATGGCGTGGCGTGCTCGACAACGAGTTCATGGAACTCTCGATAGAGGTTGCGAGGGGGATTCTTCCTCGTGGTGGAACCATCTTGGGAACGTCGAGAATCCAGCCGTTTATGTACGACGACGGGATCGAGCGCGTCAAAGCCACGATGGCAGCAAACGAGCTCGACGCGCTGATTGTGATCGGTGGCGAAGGCACACTGTCGGCCGCGCTTGCGGTGTATCAGCAGGGGATTCCGATCGTGGGTGTGCCAAAAACTATCGACAACGACATTGGCGGCACCGAACGCACTTTTGGGTTCGACACCGCAGTGGCCATTGCCACCGACGCGATCGACCGGCTCCACACCACTGCCGAATCACACGACCGAGTCATGATCTGCGAGGTCATGGGCCGCCATGTTGGCCACATCGCTACGTGGGCGGGCATCGCTGGCGGAGCAACGATGACACTCATTCCCGAACGGCCCTTTGATATCGCCGCAGTGTGTGAGTCGCTGGTGCGTCGCCACGACAACAACCGGTACGCGTCGGTGGTTGTGGTTGCCGAGGGGGCAAAGCCTCTTGAGGGAACGCTCGACCTTCCGACTGAGGAGATCGACGAGTACGGCCACATTCGTCTTGGCGGTATCGGCGCAATTCTCGCCCGAGAGATCGAATCGCGCACGGGCCTCGAAACGCGTGTCACCACGCTTGGCCATGTGCAACGAGGCGGCACCCCGACAGCGTTCGACCGGGTTCTCAGTACTCGGTTCGGTGTTGCAGCAATTGACGCTGTCCACGATGGAGCGTTCGGCCACATGGTTGCCTTGCGAGCGGCGTCGATCTCACCGCGGCCGCTCACCGAATGTGTCGCGGAACTAAAATACGTTTCCGACGAGTTATACAGCGTTGCTGAACAATTTTTCGCCTAAGGGAAACTATGAAGCCATCTCCGTGCCGACCGCTCTTTCTTGCTGCATTCGCGCCACTCGCCCCGTTTGCCCTTCTCGCAATGTTCCTCGTCGGGCTCGCGGCAGGCCCGGCATCGGCACAAGATCTCACGTCGGAGGTGGCCGATGCTCTTGACGGCCAAGGCTGGTACGTCGAGCCGGGGGCCGAAGTAAGCGAAGGCGACTATCGCGGCACGGCAACCGACGCTCGTCGGCAAGGCGTCGGCTCGGTCGTGCTGGCCAGCGAAGTCGATGGCTCAGCCCAAGACTTCGCCGACTCGCTGTTACAGACGGTCGGCACCGCCGATCTTCACACGATTCTGGTGGTGACACCCGGCGAGCTCGGTCTGGCGAGCACCGAGTATTCATCGGGCCGGAGCAACCAAGCGCTCGACCGTTTCGAAGGCGATGCGCTTTCTGGCACAGAGGCGGTCGTTAGTTTCCTTACGGGCGGATCAGGAACAAGCACCGAGTCCACGCAGGACGATTCCGGTAACACCACGACCGCTGGCGAAACGAGCAGCAACACCGACTCTGGCGGCGCTCCGACCGGGCTGATTTTGTTGGGTGTCGGCGCTGCTGGTGTCGGCGGCGCTGCGCTGTACAGCAAGCGACAAACGACCAAGCGTCGCGAAGAGAACCTCGAGAAAGCCAAAGCAGAGCTCAACAACCAAGTCAGCGCTATTGCACAGATGGTTTACGACCTCAACGACCGTGTCACGCTCAGCTCCGATGATGACCTTCAGCTGCGTTTCCAAGAGGCGAGCATCGAATACAACGAGGTCAGCGACCTGGTCGACCGTGTCGACAATGGCCCCGACCTCGCCGAACTCAACGACCGAGTCGACGCTCTTCGGTGGCGATTTGATTGGGTCGAAGCGAAGCTGGAAGGGCGCACGCCGCCGGCCGAGCCGGTCACCAGCGACCCGTGGGTCGAGCCCCAGACCTCCGACAATCGAACCGAACGAGTGCGAGCGCGGCGAGGCACCTGTTTCTTCGACCCTGACCATCGGCCAGGCACCGTGCCGGCGTCGATCGAAACGGGTGCACAGGACCTCGATGTGCTCATTTGTCGAGAGTGCGCAAGGCGACTCGAGGCCGGAGAACTTCCTGATCCTCGTTTGGTGCAGGTCGGTCAACGTCGGGTTCCGGCAGCGAGGGCACCACTGGGATACGGAGGCATTGGCTTGGCCTTGCCCGATCTTTTCCGAATCTTGACCCGTAGTAGCGGCAGGCCGATCGATGTCGACTGGCGTAATTGGCCGATGCCGCGACAACAGCAAACGTTGCCTCGCAACGACCGGTTGCCGCGGCGGCGCAGCAGCGCCGGGCGAAGCCGTCGGTCATCTGCGGGACGCCGCCGCCGATAGACCGCCTAGTTCGGACCGGTCGTCGGTGGCTGCGTGCCGTCGAACGTTTCGGGCAAATCTCCGGGCGGCCTCGGCGTCTCAGACGTGGTCGTGCTCGGCTCGTCGGGGGCCTCTGGGTCGTATCGGGAGTACTCGTCGCGAGTCACTGGCACCCCGGCCCGGCTATCGCCGTCTTGCACCTGTAGTGACACGGGAGTTCCGTCGCTGAGGAATCGCACACGACGCAGGGCCTGACCTTCGCGAAACTGTTGGGTTGCGGTAAACACGAGCTGCGCCCAGGGCAGCGGGCCGAGTACACCCTCGATCACCGGTGGGCCCGAAAGGTCGATGCGGAGTAGATCTTGGCGAATTTGGGCGCTGAGAAGTTCGATTGGCTCCTCAGCCAAGGCTGCCGGACCAAAGAAGGTTCGAAGGCCGAGCGCTTCTTCCTCTTCAGTTGGGTCGGCCGCTAGCAGAGCACGCAAGGCGCTCTCAGCATTCGGTTGCGGAACGGTCCGTGTGCGAGGCACGAGCTGCGCCGGGTCATCGCCCTCTTGGCTGAACAAGAAGATCGTGACCGGGAAACCGCGTTGGGGCTCACTAGTCGTAGTTGGCGCTGGCTCGCTTGGCCGAAGCCGCTCAGGAAGTTGCTCGTCATCAATTGGACGGACAGTCTGCTCGGCAGAAACACCGCAGGTGGCCGCAATCAAAGAAATCGCTGTGAACCAGAGCACTAGGCGCAACACTCGATTGAGCGGTCTCATGTTGCACCTTCCCCGGTTGCGTCGAGCGGGGTTTCGATCGGCAACTCGACGATAAAGCGGGCGCCATCTTTGCCGTCGGGTCGGTCGGTGACCCACACCTGGCCCTCGTGGAGTCGAACATGTTCATCGACCAACGCGAGACCAAGACCAACACCGGTATCGGCGCCGCGACGACCTCCTGCACTGCCGCGAGAGAACCGGTCGAAAATCACCGCTCGCTCATCGAGAGGAACGCCTGGGCCTGCGTCGTCGACCGCTATTCTGACGACTTCGTTGGTAGCGGAGACCTCGATGCGGGTTGCTCCGCCACCGTATTTCCGGGCGTTTTCGATGAGGTTCGACATGACTTGAGCGAGCCGGCGTTTGTCCGCGTTGATCACCGTTTCTTCAGTCCCTGGCCGTAGTTCGACAATGGCGGTGGTATCGGTCATGGCGGTTGCCTGTCTGACAAATTCGCCGACAGCCAGCGGTTCGAGTTGCAAAGCCGCACTTCCCGCATCGAAACGCGAGATCTCCAACAGATCCTGAACCAGCGTCTGGAACCGGCTGATGTCGGTCGACATCAGGTCAACGGCGGTTGCGGCCCGCACCGGCATGTGGTCTCGGTTGTTTTCGAGCACTTCCATCGACGCCGCAAGGGTCATGAGGGGTGAGCGCAACTCGTGGCTTACCTCTGAAGCGAAGCGGGCATCGCGCTCAATCCGGAGTTCGAGGGCACCGACCATGTCGTTGAACGAGCTGGTGAGCGATGCAAGTTCGGGGTCGACTTGCTGGTCGAGCCTGGTGTCGAGACGGCCGCCAGCGATCGCCTCGGCCGCGTCGGACACGTCGCTGAGCGGTTGAAGCATGCGACTTGTCGCCCATCGACCCAAGAGCGCGGCAAGAACGGTTGTGGCAACCGCGGCGCCGAAGAGGATGACCTGAAGTGTGCGTAGGTTGCTTTCGGTCTCTTCGAGCGAGGCCGCTTCAAAGTAGGCGGCGTTGTCTTCAGGCAACCGCACACCAAAAACGATCGCTAACTCGTCGTCGAGTTGTGTTCGAAGCACCCCAGCCCCTCCCGACGTGACCCGAGCAAGCAGCCCCGCAGGCACGCTTTCTTGGGTAAACCCGCCTGAACCATCGCCTTGCCAGACCTCTTGAAACTGGAGCAGCGGCCGTGACGAACTGGTCTGCAAGGCACCGAGAATATTGATGAGCTCGGAGGGGTCGGTCTCTTCGGTCAGCTGGCTTTGTACCAACTGTGCATTGTTTAACGCCAGGTCGCGGGCGGCGTTCTCGCGCTGACGCAAGAGGACCTCGCGGGTCAGACCGAGCGTCGCGAAAGCAAGGAACGCCGAAAGCACCAAACCCCCGAGCGCAAACGCGACGCTAATTCGAGCACCCAAGCCAAGGCGTCGAAAGGGGGTCATCGCTTCGTGCTCAGTTCACTGGGTGCCTGGACTCGGCGAAGCTCAGGTCTGCAGCTTGTAGCCAAGCCCTCGAACCGTGACCACGTGTTGTGGGTTCGCAGCATCGGACTCAATCTTGGTGCGCAGACGTCGGATATGTACATCGACCAGTCTGCCGTCGCCGAAGTAGCCGTACTCCCAGACCCGTTCAAGAAGAACTTCGCGCGAGTACACGCGGCCGGGTGTGGCGGCGAGTTCGACCAGCAGACGGAACTCGGTTTTTGTGAGGTGGACCTCTTCGCCGGCCTTGCGAACGACGCCCTCGTCAGCGATGATCTCGAGATCGCCAAAGGTGAGGTGGCTGCTCGTGGCGTCGGTGGTTCGTGCTCGCCGAAGCAACGCCCGAATACGGGCCGAGAGTTCTTTGGGGGCGATGGGTTTGGTGAGGTAGTCGTCGGCGCCGGCTTCAAGGCCAGCGACCACATCGTGGGTGTCAGCACGAGCGGTGATCATGATGATCGGCACATCGCTTGTGCGCCGAACCGATCGACATACTTCGAATCCGTCGATTCCCGGCAACATGATGTCGATCAGGACGACGTCGGTTGGTGCTTGGGAAAAGAGGCCGAGCGCGTCTTCGCCGTTGTCGGCTTCGACTACTTCCCAGCCCTCGTCCTCGAGGCCAAGTTTGACCGACGTCCGGATGCCGTCATCGTCTTCGACCATCAGAATTCGGGTTTCCACAAAGGCCATGGTGGCACCTCAGTGGTGTCGAAGGAAGCACCAACCGAAACAATCTGTCTGCGAGACTCGGTCGCTCAGGGCCCCGAACCGGTGTCGGCGGCGCCCAAACGGCTCAGACCCGTGCTCTCGCACCTGACTGGTGGAGGAGAGCGACGAAGTCATCATGGAGAGCTGCGCTCGAAAATACCGCGATTCCCGGATCGTCAACCTTGCCATCGATGTCGGTATGTCTCGCTCCGGCTTCAGTGGCGATCAACGCGGCTGCAGCGACATCCCAAATCGACAGCCCGGCCTCGTAGTGAGCATCGGCACGACCGCACGCGACCAGACAAATGTCGAGCGCCGCACCGCCCATCCTGCGAATATCTCGCACTCGGGGGAGCAGCGTGGTGAGTACCGCAGCTTGGTTGGTGCGCAGCCCGACGTCATAGTTGAAGCCCGTCGCGACCAGCGCAGTGCCGAGGTCGTCTTTGATCGACGCGGTGATTGGTTGGCCGTTGCGGAACGCCCCGCCCCCTAGCGTCGCCGTGAAGATCTCGCCACGTACGGGATCGGCGACGACCCCGGCGACCGTGACCCCGTCGATCTGTGCAGCCACCGAGACCGAATAGCCAACGATGTCGTAATAGAAGTTTGTGGTGCCATCGATCGGGTCGATGACCCAACGAACCCCACTGGTGCCAGCAACCGAGGACCCTTCCTCGCCGAGCACCCCATCGTCAGGACGAGCTCCGAGAAGCCCGTCGACCAAGGTGCGTTCGGTCCATTGGTCCATTTCGGTGACCAGATCATTGGCGGTGCTCTTGGTCGACACGCCGATTGACCCGGTGCCGTCAGCTTGGCCTGCGCGTGCGGCGACCAACTGTGGGGCAATCGTTGCGACAAGTCCCTCGGCAAGATGAAGGAGCTCGGGGGGAGTGGGCGGTTTAGAGGTCACTGCTGGTGCTTCTGCGTCGAATCGGTTGTTTTGGCAAGGTCTTCGACCCGTTGCTGAGCGTTCCATTCGGCCATCGCCCGCAGCGCGAGCACCGCAACGACTGCGACGCCGATGGCCGCAAGAATCGCTGCCGCCGACCCAACGGCGGTGGCAAGGCCACTACAGCCGTCGTCGCATTGGAGATTGGTGATGCCATAACCGATCAAGCCGCCGCAAACGCCGCTGAGAACAATGGAGGCGACGGCAAGAATTCGGGCCCCAACGGGCGGAGCTGCACTCTGGAGAGCCGGTTGCCTCTGGAGGTCTGGAATCGATGTCGGGGCGCCTGGTGGTTCGGACTTCTCGGTCACGACGGAAACACTAGCGAGCCACAGAGCAGTTGAGTCACCGGGCTAAGGTGTCATGTATCGCTCGAAACGCAAGAGAATCTGCCGAAAGAGTTGAAGTGCGAACGCTGCTTATTCTCCCGACCTATAACGAGGCCCAGAACCTCGAGGCGGTGCTGCGTTCGGCACGGGCAGCGATTCCGACGGCCGAAATTCTCGTTATCGACGACGGCAGCCCCGACGGCACAGCCGACCTTGGCGACGAGCTAGCCGAAGAGCTTGGCCAGATCCGGGTCATTCGCCGGTCGGGCAAGCAGGGGCTTGGAAGTGCATATCGTCTCGGATTTCGGTTGGGTCTCGAGCAGAACTTCGACATCTTGGTCGAGATGGATTCGGATCTCTCTCATGATCCGGCGTCTCTCCCCGACATCGTTGCCGGAGTGCGTGGGGGAGCAGCGCTCACCATTGGCAGTCGCTATGTTCCCGGTGGCTCGATCCCCTCGTGGTCGCTGTACCGGCGGCTCCTCTCGCGCTGGGGCAACCTCTACGCCAAAGCGCTTCTGGGCTTCGAACCCGTCGACGCGACCTCGGGCTACCGGGCCTATTCGGCCGCTATTGTCGACGAGATCGATCTCAGCCGGGTCCGAGCCGATGGCTACGGCTTCCAGGTCGAGATGGCCTACCGGATTCACATGCTTGGCGGAAAAATCACCGAGGTGCCGATCTCGTTTCGCGACCGCGAACTCGGCGAATCCAAGATGTCCAATCGCATTGTGGTCGAAGCATTTTCTTTGGTCACCTGGTGGGGAGTCCGCGACCGGCTCAGCAGAGCTCGGCCGGTCGTTCACCCTGAAGTACAGGCGCAGTCGACGCCACTGAACCGCAGCGCTTAGTCGCTAACAATGACGCGGTGGTAGCCGATAGAACGCGATGTCTGATGCCGCGCTTCTCGTGCCGCCTGTCCGTCTCGGCCGTCTTCTTCGGAACCGACGTGTCGATCGTTCGTTATCGCTGACCGAACTCAGCCGCGAACCCGGAGGACTTTCGATCGCTCTCCTCGAAGACATCGAGCAAGGGCGAGCCCCGCTCGACGAGCAGACAATAGCGGTCGTCGCCTCGCTGTATGACATCGACGCAAACGCGCTTGCACCACAGCGATCAGAACTGATCATCGACCTTGAAGAGGGGCTTCTTTCGCTTGGCGAGCACCGTTCGGTTATCGCCAATTCGCCGAGTGACCAGGTGCTCGCAAAATACTTGGCGATCGTCTACGCATTGCGCGACCTTCCGAACGGCTCGGAAATCCCGATCCGCCAGCTCGATGTTGGCGTCCTCGCCCATGCACTTGAGGCCGAACGTTCTGCTGTCGAGGACGAGCTGAACTCGCTCATGACGGAACAAACCAACGTCGTGGAAGCGGTTGGTGCGAAAATTCGTCGTCGACTTGTGGTGCCTATCGCCGGCATCTTCGTTGGTCTGACCGCGGTCGGCGGACTTGTTCTCGTCGCGGCGGAACCCCAACCAGCGACCTCCGAAGAGATTCCACTCGATATTGGCGATGCGGTGATGATTGCAAATCCCGGAGCCGAACAAGTCGGGCGTTGAGCACTTCTCGAACGCTCCGCCAGCTGACGGTCGACCTCAAAGTTTGGTCCGGCGCCCCGGTCGCAATTCTTTCGCTGACTTCTAGCGTCGGTCAACAAGACCGGCAAGACTGCAGACATGAAACAGTGGTCTGTCGCCAGTTCCGTTCTCTCCAACGGCGATGGCTATCTTCTCGTAGCTAATCGCAGGCGCAACGGAAGTGTCGACTGGTCGCCTCCGGGCGGCGTGGTCGATGACGGCGAAACACCGGTCGAAGCCTTGGGTCGTGAAGTTGCCGAAGAAACCGGACTGGTCGTCGACTCTTGGGACACCGAGGCCTACAACATCGAGGTGAGGTTCATCGATCTGGGTATGCACCTCACCGTGGTCACGATGGTTGCCGGTGGCTGGACCGGCGACATTGTCATCGACGACCCCGATGGCATTGTCGAGGAAGCCTTGTGGTGCGACGTCGCGCAGTGCGAGGAAAAACTGGCGTCGTCGCCACGCTGGGTACGCGAACCGTTCCTCGCCCACCTCAGCGATCACGGGTCCGAGGACTCCTTCTTTTACGATGTCCGGGGCGAGAAACTGGCCACCGCTCAGGTCGAGCGCGTCGACAGCTGACATGGCGGCGCCTCGCACCATGATTTGTCTCCAACCCCATGACTAGCGGGACAGGACTGCGGTCGAGCCCAACCATTCTTCACGTCGACATGGATGCGTTCTACGTCTCGGTCGAGTTGCTCCGGCGCCCAGAACTTCGCGGGCAACCAGTGATCGTTGGCGGGTCCGGCCAGCGCGGCGTTGTGGCCGCAGCCTCGTATGCGGCTCGGGCCTACGGCGTGCATTCTGCGATGCCATCGACGCGCGCCTTGCGCCTCTGCCCGAACGCTGTGTTTTTGTCTGGCGACCATGCGCTCTACAGCGAGGTGTCGGCGCGGGTGATGGCGTTGTTTTCCCGTTATACACCCGAGATCGAACCGCTGTCGTTGGACGAAGCGTTCCTCGATGTTGCGGGAGCGGTGAGACTGCTGGGCAGCCCCGCCGAGATAGCTCGCAAGATCCGCGAGGAAGTTTTTGCCGAAGAAAAACTCGAATGCTCGGTCGGCGCCGCAACAACAAAGTTTCTCGCGAAACTGGGCTCAGAGGCGGCAAAACCCCGCGCAACGCGCAGCGGGCCAGAACCAGGCCTCGGTGTGTTGGTTATCGAACCGGGCACTGAACTCGCCTTTTTGCACCCCCTGCCGGTGAAGGCGTTGTGGGGCGTTGGTCGAGTCACACTCGAGAAGCTCCAACGCATTGGCGTCGAAACGGTTGCCGACCTAGCGACGCTGCCCGTCGAGAGCGTGGTGGCGGCAGTCGGAAAGGCCCAAGGCCGGCACCTCCACGAGCTAGCGAACGGCCGCGATCCCCGGCCGGTGACCCCAAACCAAGCCACCAAGTCAGTCAGCCATGAAGAAACCTTCGCCGAAGACCTGTTCGAGCGGCTCGACCTCGAACGCGAACTTGTGCGGATGGCCGACTCGGTGGGATCGAGGCTTCGCAAAGCAGGCATTGCCGGACGCACCGTCAGCATCAAGGTACGTTTCGGAGACTTCAGCACGATCACGAGGTCGGCTACCCAACCCGGGCCGGTCGATTCCGGCGCCGAGATCACGCGAATAGCAAAGCTGCTGCTCGACCACGTCGACATCGAGATGGGTGTGCGGCTGTTGGGCGTCGGCGTCCAGTCGTTGCGGGAAGATCCGGCCCGCCAGCTCACGCTCGACCTCGACGCCACAGACGCCAAACGTCAACGTGGTCTCGATGCGGTTGTCGACGACATACGACGGCGCTTTGGTGATGACGCGATTGGCCCGGCGGTCCTGGCGGACAACGCAGGCCTCCGCGTGAAAAGGAAGGGCGATCAGCAGTGGGGCCCCGACGCCTAGCGAAAGACCCCTTCATTTGACCCCCGATCGCGTTGGATTAGCCCTTCGCATGTGCGATGATGAAGGGACGGACTTTCCAACTCGCGCTGCCCAAAGCGTTGATGCAGGCCGAAAGTGCGGAGCTGACCGAGAAATGACCGAGATATGCAAGTGGAGTTTTGGAGGATGAGTGCCGCTTTCCGAGGATGAACAGAGGATCCTCAGCGAGATCGAGCAGCAGCTCTACGAGTCTGACCCCGCGCTCGCTCGTGAGGTCAGCTCAACCACCGTCTACACGCACGCCTTCCGCAACCTGAAGTGGGCGACCTTGGCGTTTGCCTGCGGTGCCGCATTCATGGTGCTGACGCTGCAGATGCACTACCTGGTCGCATTTGTTGGTTTCCTCATCATGTTGGGATCGGCGTTCTTCTTCGAGCGCAACCTGCGCCGGCTCGGCCGGGTCGGGCTTGAGCAGATGACCCAAACCGTACGAGGCACCTCTGGTGTTCGCGAATACTTCGGGTCTACCGGCGACCGGATGCGCGACAAGTTCCGTCGCGACTACGAAGGCGACGACAGCACCGACGTCGAAGCCGACGAAGACACCGACTAAAACTTCTTCGGACTTCTCTACCGCGTTGCCACGGAGGACTTCTCTACCGCGTTGCCACGGAGGACTTCTCTGGGAAAAGCGGGCGGGGATCGAGCGCAAACTTCGACCGGTCGATCCAGCTAAAGCGCTCATCAAGGTACTGGCCGGTCCGCGCACCAAACTCGCGGGCGGCCTGCACGTCTTCATCAGATGGCGCTGACTGCCGGTAGCGGGCCGCCGTAACCAGGCCCGCCAACGCAACAAGGTCATCGCGCAGGGCCCGGTGTTGCCCGCCAGCACGAGAAGCGAACTCCGTCGGCGTTTCAGCAAGACGAGGTGGAATACCGGCCATGGTGAGCTTGTCTTCGGTCGACAGCCAGACTTCGGCGATTCGGCGACGATTCTCATCGGGATGCACGCTCAGTGCCTTGGTGCGCTGACGACTCTTCAAGGCAAGAATGCTTCCACCCACGAGTCCTAGCGCAGCCAACACGGCGAACAGGGCAAGCACGACCCGCACGGGAATCTGCCAACCCGAGCCAGAGTCTGACCCGCCGGCCGCAACATCGGCCGGTGGCTGAGTAACCGGCGCTGCTCCGGGGTCGCTGGTAACCGGCCGCTCAGGTCGAGGCGCAGCCGTCGTGCTGGTAGGAGGCGTGACTTCGGGAGCAGGCGCTGGTTCTGCACTCTGGCCGGTGTACACCTGATCGCCGGGAGCCCCGCGGCCAGGCGTCGGCTCAAATCTCAGCCAACCAATATCTTCAAAGAAGACCTCAGGCCACGCGTGGGCCTGGGCTCCGCGTACCCGGTACAAACCCTCATCGGCGCTGTATTCACCTTCGGTGAAACCAATCGATACTCGAGTAGGAAGACCCAGCGACCTCGCCATCGTGGCGTACGCCGTTGAGAACTGCTCGCAGTAGCCGACCTGTGCGGCAAGGAAGTCGTCGATGCGTTCGATGCTGTGACCCCGTGCCACGTCGATGTCGTAGTCGAAGTTATTGATGAAGTATTGCTGCAGCATCAAGGCCTGCTCATACGGCGTTGTCGCCGTGGCGGTGACCTGCCGGGCGATTTGGCGCGCCGTCTCACTGAAGTCACCCGGAAGTTCGAGAAACACCTCATCGATATCTTCGGGAATCGTTGCCGCTTGAATGGCGGCTAGGTCGGGCGTCGTGATTCCCGAGGTGACCTGATAGGTCATTCCCGGGGTCACCGTTGTTGATCGGTCGCGAATGATCAACGAACTAATATCGGCGTTCCAGTTGATTTTGAAGTCTTCTGAAAGCGATTCGACCGAGCGTGGCTCGTGGGCGGCCGGGAGCCATTCGCCGGCGAGACCGTCGATGGTGAACTCTTGGCTGAGGTCGTAGGTGCTTTCTTTGGGCGCCACCGATTCAAGCGGCCCATCGACCTCGGCGAAGCTCTCGTTTGCGGTGAACTGCTTCCCATCGAAAGAGGGAAGCGAGGTGAGCTTCCAATAGGTCGGCTCGTCGGCTTTCACCGTGAACGCAACCGTGTTCGGCAGATCGAGCAGTTGGGCCTGAATGCCGACCAGCGGGTTCAACGCCACGCGCGTGCCCGGCCCATCGCCGACCTTTTCAAGATCGATAATGGGCTCATCGTCGGCACCAGGAAACTGTGGCCCGGCAAGTAGCCCGAACAGCAGCGAAATCGCGGCGATCGCCCCGCCAGCCGCCAACATCGACTGCGTGCCTCGTCGGCTGGTACCGCCCAACCAGCTCGCGTTGGACTGCTCGAGTGCCGCCGACCGGTGCGCCACGATAAACAAGAGCACCGTTGCGGCAAATAGCGCTGTTGCTAGCAAACGTTGTTGATCGGCAGCGAACAACGAAACGAAGATAAAGATGACCGTCGGCGGCAACACCGCCTCGAAACCCGACTGCATACGAAATGCTGCCCAGTCGGCCAGGAACATCACGAGCCAGAGGCCGACCGACGCGGCAAGGAGAAAGCCAGGAACCGGGTCTACCGGGGCACTGATGTTGCCAAACAAGGTCCAGGCATCGGTGAGGTCGGTAGTGATCTGCTCACGAGTGCTCGAGGTCGGAAGCCCATAGCGGGTGCTTGCGCCGTAGTGCAGGAGGCTTTGGGTTACCAGCAGGCCTGCGGCCGACATCAGCGCCGAGATGCTTAATGACACGCCGAGTCGGCGGGCGATAACCGCTAGTGCATGAGCGACAAGAACGCTTATCAAGAGCGGCTGTCTGTATGAGTCGTCGCCGAATACCCGACCGAAGCCCATTGCTACCGCAAAGCCCATCAGCGTCACCGCAAACTCTGCCAGCGGCAAAAGGCCTAACGCCTGGCGTGGTGTGGCGACCGAAGAGGTCATCGACTAGCTCCTGTGCGGCGCCGGGCACCAATGGCCTGGTTCCAGGCTCCGGGGAACGGGTTCTCGTCGGTGACGACGATTTTGCGGGCTGATGACGATGTGCCGCGCTGGGGTTGGTCGGTTTGGGTAGCGCTTGGATCGATAACTATTGATGTGGCAGCGGAGAAGGTGGAGGAAAGTCGGCGGACCGCGGTGCTCTCCGCGAGGTCTGGTTCGCTACTGATCAACACCAGCGCACCGCCAGCGTCTGGCGTCGCCGCGTGCTGTAGGCCAGCAACTGGTGAGACCGACGAGGTGAGATCGAGCACGGCAAGAAATCCAAGAATTGACTCGATATCGCTGTTGCTCACCGCGAATCTGCCTGAGGTGCCACCCGCCGCACACACCCGAACGAGGTCGTGTTGACGTTGGGCTGCGAGCGCGACGCTTCCCGCGATGGTGGTGGCCAAGTCAAGCTCGTCGGCCGACATAGTGGTTTCGCGATTGTCGATAACCACCGTGACCCGCCCAAGCGACGGCTGCTCATCTTGTCGCACCATGAGTTCGTCATATCGAGCGGTCGAAGGCCAATGCACCCGTCGGAGGTCGTCGCCCTGGTCAAATCTTCGCAGCGCATGAAAGTCCTCACCCGTCAACCCGAGCGCAAGTGTCTGAAGCGAACTGGCGTAGGGGTCGATGCTGTCGCTTTGGGGGAGGGGTGTCACTGCGAACACGGTTGGGTAGACAAGAAGCTCGGAAACGCCGGCCGCTACAAGTTTGGTGCGCGCAAGCCCGAGGGGATCGGCGATCTCGACGTCGAGCGGGCCGACCCGAACAACACCACGTTTGGCGGTGGGTAAGCGATAGGCGGCTCTAGCGCTCGCGTCGGAGCGAAGCGGGGCGACCTGGAGGCGAGCCCCGTGGGTGCCCGACACGCTGTCGTTAACCGTCAGCACCGGGCTTCGACGGTTTCCGCGGTTGATGAGCGACAAGTCGACTCTGCTCGCAGTTCCGGCGTGAACCTTCGGCGGCTGAATTTTTCTCCGCACCTCTAGGCGAAGACGACGGCCAAGTACGTAACCCACTGCGCATAAGACCACGGCGCCAGTGATGATGCCGCAGAGGAACAACTCGAGGCTACCGAGTACCCGCCCGGCGGCGACGAAGAGTAAACCAATAACGACGAGCCCCCAGCCCGAGCGGCTTGGCATTTCAGCAGCAACCCAAACCTGCGTGACCGAAAGCGATCATGAAACCAAACCTGGTCCTGTGGGAATTGGCAGGCTGGCGATGATTTCGCCAAGAATTTGGCCGGCGGAGACACCTTGGAGTTGCGCCTCGGGGGTGACCATGAGCCGGTGAGCGAGGGTCGGTTGAGCCATGGCTTTGAGATCGTCGGGTATGACGTGGTCACGACGATTTGCGGCAGCAGCGGTGCGAGTTACCCGCTGCAGGGCCAGCACCGCGCGAGGTGACATGCCGAGTGAAAGCGAAGGGTGGTTTCGAGTGGCTGCAGCGAGGTCGACCATATAGCTGCGAAGCGACGGGGCGACGTGCACCGAGCTAACAGCTTTACTCATGGCGCGGATGTTGTCGCCAGCAACGACCGGGCGCAGCGAAGCTGTTGCGTCACCGTCCTCGAGCGTCGTCAAAATGTCGATCTCGGCGTCACGGTCAGGGTAGCCAACCGACACGCGCATGAGGAACCGGTCGAGTTGCGCCTCCGGCAACACATAGGTGCCTTCGTGCTCGATCGGGTTTTGGGTGGCGATGACCATGAAGGGTGAGCTGAGTGCATGGGTCGAACCGTCGATGGTGACCTGACGCTCGGCCATCGATTCGAGCAGGGCGGACTGGGTCTTTGGCGATGCACGGTTGATCTCATCGCCAAGCACGATGTTGTTGAAGACCGGGCCGGGCCGGAAGTCAAAGTCGCCGGTCGAACGGTTCCAGACCGACATGCCGGTGACATCGCCGGGCAGTAGGTCGGGCGTGAACTGGATGCGGCCCAGGGTGCCCTCGACCGAAGCAGCCAGCGCTTTCGCCAAGCTGGTCTTGCCGACGCCGGGGGCGTCTTCGATTAGCAGGTGACCGTCGGCGATCAAACACAGAACCATGAGGCGAATGACTTCGTCTTTGCCTCGCACTGCCAGTTGAATGTTCTGGCAGATTGCATCGAAGAGTTCGGAGAAGGTTCCGGAGCGCTCGGTCGCTTGCGGAACGGATTGCGGCACGTTTTGCTGCATTGTTTCGGGGTCGATTCTTTCATCGTGGGTAGCTAGTACTGGACGAGTACTCATGCGGTTCCGTTCGACACAGAACACATAGTCGCAAGGCTAGGTGAAGGTTGAGGTAAAGGGCCGGGTTATCTTCGAGATTAATGAGCCGGTTGACGCATGCACTTTCTGTGGACATCGGTGGGACGAAGCTTGCTGTCGGGCGCGTAACGCGTTCAGGTCAGCTACTCGACCGGTACCAGCGCCCCACAGTGCAGACGACCAGCGGGACCGAGTTGTTCACCTCGCTTGCCGACTTGATGAAGATGCTTGTCGACGCGAGGCCTGGTGTAGATGGCGGTGCCGTAAATAGCGATCACCCATTTGCTGGCTTTGCTGTGTGTGGTGTTGGTGTTGGCGGTCCGATGACGCCGGGTGGAACGACGGTTTCGCCGCTCAACATCGAACCTTGGGATGCCTTTCCGCTGTTGGCAGAACTCGAGTCGCTTACCGGGCTGCGGGTCGTGATCGACAACGATGCCAAAGCCTTGGCGTTAGGCGAGGGTTGGTTTGGTGCAGCGAGGGGGCGGTCCAGTTTCCTTGGGATGGTTGTCTCGACCGGTGTCGGTGGCGGGCTGATCGTCGATGGACGCCTGTTGCACGGCGCTTCGGCAAACGCCGGACACATTGGTCATCTCCAAGTAGTGCAAAACGGTCGCCTTTGCCGCTGCGGAAGCCGTGGGTGTCTCGAGGCCGAGGCGTCAGGGCCCGCTATAGAGGCAATCACTGGCGCTCCGGCTTCTGTGGCCGACGATGCCATTCGAGTGCGCACCGGCACCCTGGTCGGTCGCGCCGTCGCTTCGGTGGCGACGCTGCTCGATATCGATCTTGCGGTGGTTGCCGGCTCGGTTGCCCTTGGCTTTGGCGAGCTGTTTTTCGAGGCCGCACAAGAAGAACTCGACCGACGGACCACGATTCGTTATTCCCGCGGTGCCAAGATTGTTCCAGCACAGCTCGGCCACGACGCACCGCTGATTGGGGCAGCAGCGCTAGGGTTCGCTCAGCTTGGCGACCTACCAGCATGACCAAGCCCAGAATTGTTAGCCCAGAAACAGCAGGAAATCGGGAAACTAGGAGCGTTGTACGTGAGTTCGAAGTCGCCTGAATCTGCGGTGAATTCAGTTCGATGGTGGTCAGAAGCAGCCCGAGCGTTGCTGCGTCGTCCCGAGTTATGGACTACGGCCGTTCGTCAGTTGTTTACGCTCGCCCCAAACAAGTGGTGGCAACAGTCGCCCTACCTCCCGCTACCCGACCCGTCGTACTTCAATTTTCGCCTCCAAACCGCCTATGGCGATACCGAAACGGCTCCTCCCACCGACGGGCTGATCACCTACCTCGAGTGGGTCAAAGACTGGAACGCAACCAGCGACTGACTGGCCCAACCAACTTGGTCGCTCGCCGAGCATTCGGTTGTTACTCGGGTTGTTACTCGGTCGTGATTTGGTGCGCCGAGCCATTTCACGGCCATTTTCCAAGGTGTGCAGTTTGGCGACGTACTAGTTTGATTGCATGGGTGGAGTGTTGGTTCTGAACGCGACGTACGAGCCGCTCAGTGTCGTGCCTGCACGTCGCGCAGTTGTGCTTGTGCTTGAGCAGAAGGCAATTCTCGAGGCGGCAACCGACCGCGTTTTTCGCAGCGAACGCCTCTCGGTCAAAGAGCCATCGGTCGTGCGCCTCTGTAGGTACGTGCGAGTGCCGCCGACGCACCGGCGCAACCTCAGCCGACGCGCCTTGTTCGTACGCGACGATCACACCTGTCAGTACTGCGGTGCCATGGCCGACAGCATCGACCATGTCTTGCCGCGTAGCCGGGGCGGCGAACACGTTTGGGAAAACGTCGTGGCCGCCTGTCGTCGTTGCAACATGCTCAAACGCGATCGTCTCTTGGTCGATACGTCGATGACATTGCGTCGACCGCCGGCGCCGCCCCGCCCATCGGTGTGGTTTCGCGCCGCGGTCGGCCGCACACCGGATTCGTGGATTCCGTATCTTGAGATGTCGGAGAAGCGCTCGGCATCATGACCTACCGTCGCGGTTGGTTGACGCGAGACATGAGCGGCTCTGTCGAGTCGCTGCACGCGCTCGACCCGCTGGAATTTTCGTCTGGTCATGCACGCGAGCTGTGGCGGATGTTGCCAACCGCACCGGCGCTTGTGCTCGGCAGTTCGCAAGCGGGCGACACGCTCGACCAAGCAACGATCGATGCGGCAGGGCTTAGCGTCACTCGGCGCCGCAGTGGCGGGGGAGCGGTGCTGGTCGACGACTCGATGTTGTGGGTCGACTTTGTGATTCGGCCCGGTGATGATTTGTGGGACGACGATGTCGGGCGGGCCTTTGTTTGGGTGGGTGAGGTCTGGTCGGCGGTGCTTAGCCGCATCGGTGTCGGCGAGGTCGAGGTTCACCGGGGTGCTCTCGAAAAGAACGAGTGGAACCGGCGCATATGTTTTGCGTCGGTCGGACCAGGCGAGGTTCTCGCCGGTGGCAAAAAAGTCGTTGGTGTGTCACAGAGAAGAACCCGAGCTGGCGCCAGGTTTCAGTGTTCGGTGCTGCTTGCGACCAGCGAGCTCGAGAACAGCCAGCTTGGGGTTGCCGACGTGCTTGCGCTGACAGCCGAACAACGTGCCGAGGCGAAGTCGCACCTCAGCGCTGTGTCGGGGGCAATCGAGGTCGGCGCTGACCAGCTCTTCGATGCACTTCGCGACGAGTTACTGGCTTAGCGCTCAGGGTGATCCACACCATCTGATCCTCGCGTCATCGTGAAAGCCGCGGCCGGTGTACGGTCAGAACGTGAAGCCACCAGAAACAGATCTTGAAGTCCTCACTTGGGATGCCTACGGCGCCGCCGCACGCGAGCTGGCTCAGCAAGTCGCCGACAGCGGCTACAAGCCTGAACTGATCCTCGGGATAGCGAGAGGCGGGTTGTTCCTTGCCGGTTCTCTTGGCTACGCCCTGTCGGTGAAGAACCTTTATGTGATGAACGTTGAGTTCTACACCGGAGTCGACGAACGGCTTGAGATGCCGGTTGTTTTGCCGCCGTATCTCGACCTTGTAGACCTCGACGACACCAAGGTGTTGGTTGTTGACGATGTTGCTGACACCGGACGAACACTCAAACTGGTCGACGACTTCTGCGAAGGCAAGGTCGGCGAAGTGCGAACCGCAGTGCTCTATCACAAGTCCCAGTCAGTCGTTGATTGCGACTACGTCTGGAAGAACACCGAGAAGTGGATCGACTTCCCGTGGAGTTCTGAGGACGCCGTTATCTAGTCGCAGCAGACGCTAGACTCGTACAGGTGTTCGAACACGAGGCTGCACGCGAAACAACAAAGACGACACGCTGATGCGAGTATTGGGAATCGACCCCGGCCTTTCGCGCCTCGGGTACGGCTGCATCGACAAGACGGGCCGCGAACAAATTGCCCGAAGCGCCGGTGTCATTCGCACCGACCCCAAAGCCGAATTGCCCACCCGTCTCGCAGAAATGCAGGCCGAAATTCGTTCGCTGATCGCCGAGCAAAAGCCCCAGGTCGTGGCAATCGAACGGGTGCTCTTTCAGGTCAATGTTCGCACGGCCATGTCGGTTGGCCAGGCAAGTGGTGTGGTGATGGCCGAGGCCGCCAGCGCTGGTTGTCAGGTCGTCGAGTATTCGCCCAATGAGATCAAGCTGGCGGTCGCCGGATGGGGCGGCGCCGACAAGATACAGATGGAACAAATGGTACGTACGCTTCTCAAGATCAAGGTTCCGCTCAAGCCAGTTGATGCTGCCGACGCTCTCGCCGTGGCAATCTGCCATATCGCCCAGGCGCCCACCGCTCTTGCCGTCGCTCGTTCCGATGCCATGGCAGGGGCAGCGGTCACGGACCGGCGTTGGTCCACCAAGTCGTCCGAGAAAGGCCCACAGACTTCATGATTGGATCGCTACGAGGAATCCTTCTCGACCGAGGCGGCAACGAGGCGCTTGTTGAGGTCGCCGGCGTCGGCTACCGGCTGTTGCTTGGGCCGGCGTCGGTCGAACGTCTGCCGGCGGTCGGCGCCGAGCTGTTTTTGTACGTGCATCACCACATCCGTGAAGATTCACAGACGCTGTATGGCTTTCTTGCCAAAGAAGAGCGCATTGCCTTCGAGGCGCTCATTGCCGCGCATGGTGTTGGGCCCAAGCTCGGCCTCGACATCTTGTCAGTCCACGCTCCGCATGAGCTTCGAGCCGTGCTGGCGAGCGATGACGTCGACGCACTTTGCTTGGTTCCTGGTGTTGGCAAAAAGACTGCCACTCGGCTGCTGGTCGAGTTAAAGAGCAAACTTGATCTTCCTGATGTCGTCGATCTGTCGGTGCTTGCCGATTCCGACACCGCATCCTCAACACCGCGTGCGCTTGCCGACGTGCGTGAGGCCTTGTCGGGCCTCGGGTACAGCAACGACGAAATCCGCATGGCCATCGTCGATCTCGATGCTGAGGCCGATCCGGCCGAGCTGCTGCAAACGGCGCTGAAACGACTGGCAGCGCCGCGGTGAGTGGTCGCGACGAACTCCTCGGTGGTCACGAAGACGACGACGAGACCAACGAGACCGGCGAGACCCTTTCTGGCGCTGCGAACCCGGTTGATGAATCGGTGTCGCTCGAAGCAAGCCTTGTCGGCGATGAGAGCGATGAGGCCGGCCTTCGCCCACAGACGCTCGACGATTTCGTGGGTCAGCGCGAATTGAAGGAAAAATTGCGGGTGGTGCTCGGCGCAGCGAAAAAGCGTCGCCGGGCAGCCGATCATCTGCTCTTTGCCGGGCCCCCAGGCCTTGGCAAGACAACGCTCGCTCATATAGCGGCCAAAGAAATGGGCGCCGAGCTACACATCACTTCGGGGCCTGCACTCGAACGTCCGGGCGACCTCGCCTCGATCCTCAATCAGCTCGAGGAAGGCGACGTGTTGTTCATCGACGAGATTCACCGGCTTTCGCGTGCTGTCGAAGAGGTGCTTTATCCGGCGATGGAAGATTTCCGTGTCGATATCGTTCTTGGCAAAGGTCCCGCTGCCCGATCGATACCGCTGCCCGTGTCTCCGTTCACCCTTGTCGGAGCGACGACCCGTGTGGGGCTGCTCACGGGGCCGTTACGCGATCGCTTTGGCCTCGAAACCCGTCTCGAATACTACGAACCCGACGAACTCCAGTCGATTGTGTTGCGCGCCGCACGTATTCTTGGCGTCGATATCGACGTCGATGGCGCTGCCGAGATCGCTGGCCGCTCGCGGGGCACCCCACGTATTGCCAACCGGTTGTTGCGCCAGGTTCGAGACTTTTCCGACGTCGATCGCGACGGGTTGATTGATCTCACGGTGGCGAAGGACGGCTTGAAGTTCTTTGGTGTCGACGACCGAGGTCTCGACAAACCAAGTCGTGGCCTGCTTGAAGCGGTCTGTGTCATGTTCGAGGGGGGTCCGGTCGGCCTCAAGACGTTGTCGATTAGTGTGTCCGAGCCCACCGAGACGGTCGAAGATGTCTACGAGCCGTACCTCATCCAGCAGGGTTTCCTCATGCGTACCCCGCAGGGCCGAGTCGCCACTGCGAGCGCCTGGCGTCATTTGGGGCTGACAGCTCCCACCAGAGCGGCCGACCCAGCGCCGCCACCGGGCCTCTTCGACGAATCATGAGTTTCTCGGCATCAGCCGATGACTACGACTACCACCTGCCAGCAGCAAACATTGCGCAGTCGCCGGCGGTCGAAAGGTCGGCAGCGAAGCTTTTTGTCGACCAAGGCGCCGGCGTCGAGCCCCGACATCTCACGATGGCGAACGTGCCAGACCTGCTTGGCCCTGGCGACGTGGTCGTGCTCAATGACACCAAAGTACTCCCCGCCAGGTTGCGTGTCCGCCGTCCCACCGGCGGCGCTGCCGAAATCCTCTTGCTCGAGCCCGTCGCCGATGGCCGTTGGCAGGCGCTTGTTCGGCCAAGCAAGAAGATCGCCCCTGGTACCCGCATCGAAGTGGCCGCTGGTTTCGCCGTTGTCGTCGGAGCTCGCATCGACGGCGGTCGTCGACTTGTAGAGCTCGAAGCCGAGGGTTCGGTCGAGGCGGCGCTTGAGGCGGCGGGCGAGCTGCCGCTTCCGCCCTACATTACCGAGACTGTCGCTGATATGTCGCGTTACCAGACCGTGTACGCGACCCATCCGGGGTCAGTCGCAGCACCGACCGCTGGGTTGCATCTCACCGACCAAATCCTCGCCGAGATCGAGGAACGGGGCGCCCAGATCGCGCGGGTGCAACTCACCGTTGGCCTCGACACCTTCCGGCCGCTCGGCGACG
Organism: uncultured Acidimicrobiales bacterium; assembly: GCA_938015295.1. Taxonomy (GTDB): domain Bacteria; phylum Actinomycetota; class Acidimicrobiia; order Acidimicrobiales; family SHLQ01; genus CALLQB01. Next base: position 34,553 of record CALLQB010000019.1, on the reverse strand, counting down.
GATTGCTTGACGAACACCAGATGCACTCCGAGGCATACAGAGTGCCTCAGAAGACCTGGGATCTTGTGGAGTCGGCCGACCGTGTGGTCGCTGTCGGCACCACAGTCGTGCGGTCGCTTGAGTCTGCGGCCGCCCGTGGTGCGCTTGAGGGGCGGACAGATCTGTTCATCCGGCCCCCTTATGACTTCGTGGTCGTCGACGCAATGCTGACGAACTTTCACCTGCCAAAATCGACCCTTCTCGTCATGATTGAGGCCTTCGTTGGTACACGGTGGCGTGATATCTATGACACGGCGATCGTCGAGAACTACCGAATGCTGTCGTTTGGCGATGGCATGTTTCTTTCTCGAAAAGAGTGAAGTTGCGCTGTTGAACTGCCGTTACATCACACATGAGTCGTGGACAGATAGAAGTAGTGCACATTCGAGGCATTGACGTAAAGGTCGGCGATGTCGTCCATGCGCGCGCCGACGAAGTTCTTGGTTGGTTCGTCGCTGCAAAGGTTGCTTCGCTGCCCAATGGCATGATCAGCATCACCGACGCGGAAGAGATCAACGGATTCCTGGCCGAACCCCTTGGCATTGTCGGGCTGCAAGTCATGCGGCCGCTGACCGGTGCGAGCCATCCGCCAGCAAGTGGTAGCGGCCCGACCTCGATGTCACAGCAATTCGACGAGTCGGTTGTGCAGGCCGAAGCAGATGCGGTCGAGGCCGCCGCGGTGGCGGCTGCAGAGCAAGCGGTTGAAGATGCCGCTGCAGCTGATGCGCCGAAATCAGGCCTGTTCGCCTAGCGGCGACTCGCCCGCGACTCTTCACCTCCCCAACAAGGGGAGCGGCTTCGGTGATGTGCGATCCTTGTCTCGATGCGCGCCTCTTTCACCCTTGAGAAATCCGACGGTACGGCTCGCGCCGGCGCAGTAACGACGGCGCGGGGTTCTTTCCCCACGCCCTGTTTCATGCCGGTGGGCACACGCGGTGCTGTACGGCACCTGACGTCGGACGACCTTGAGACACTTAACGCGCACGTCGTGTTGGGCAATACGTACCATCTGATGCTGCGACCGGGCGCCGACACGGTGGCCGAACTCGGTGGGCTTCACGGGTTTACCCGCTGGAATCGACACATGCTGACCGATTCTGGCGGCTACCAGATCTTCTCGCTTGAACCCAAGGTTGATGCTGAGGGAGCGACGTTTCGGTCGGTGTACGACGGCTCGACTCACAAGCTCACCCCCGAATCTGCAGTAGAGGTTCAGGCGAAGCTTGGCGCCGACATTCAGATGGTGCTCGATGTGTGTCCTGGCTTGCCAGCTCCGACGAAGGTGCTGCGCCACGCTGTCGATACCAGTGCCGACTGGGCGGAACGGGCACGGGGCGCTTTTCTTGCCGGCGCGAGCTTCGAGATGCAGAGCCAATTTGGGATTGTGCAGGGTGGAACCGATCTGGCGCTGCGTATCGAAAGCGCTGAACGCACCATGGAAATCGGCTTCGATGGGTACGCCGTGGGTGGTTTGTCCGTTGGGGAAAGCCAGGAGGAAATGGTGTCGGCGCTCGGAGCGGTCACAGCGATCCTTCCTACTGACCAGCCGAGGTATTTCATGGGACTCGGCGACCCGGTGGGCATCGTCGAGGCGGTAGCGAACGGCGTCGATATGTTCGACTGTGTGCTCCCTACCCGTCTCGCCCGGCACGGGACACTCCTCACTAGCTCCGGCAAGCTCAATCTTCGTCGCGCCGAGTTTCAGCTGAGCGACGAACCGATCGACCCGGGGTCGCCGGACAGCCCGGCGGCCACGTGGTCGAGGGGCTACCTGCGGCATCTTCTTATGGTGAAGGAGCCCACCGCGGCTCGTGTTTTGACGTTGCACAACCTCTGGTGGTTGTTGCGGTTTGTCGACGACTTGCGACAGTCGATCGTCGAGAGTCGGTTCGAAGAATTTCGAGCCGACGTGCACGCGGTCTGGGGCTAAGGCCCGCTACGAGGAGCTAGCGAAGGAATCCGAGATCGCGTTGGTCAAAGTTCGCGAGGTGGGGGATCGCAGCGTTGATCTGTGGCTCGCTGAGGCCCATCCAGCGGGCGAGCGTCGCGCTGTACTGGCCTACCGATGTCGACGGGATCAAGCGGCCGGCAAAGTCTCGCTGGTTCTCACCCACGTCGTCGGGGTTGTTGTCGAGGCTGTAGCTCGGGAACGTTCCGTAGTGCCCTCCTCGCACGGCGCCACCGAAAACAAAGGCGTGGCCTCCCCAGCCGTGGTCGGTGCCATCGCCGTTGATGGTTAGCGTTCGGCCGAAGTCCGACGCCGTAAAGGTTGTGACCGAGTCGGCAAGGTCGAGATTGTCGAGTGCCCCAGCAAATTTGGTGATTGCCTCATTGAACTCGGTGAGCAGCGCGGGCCACCGCTCGGCTTGTTCGCCGTGGGTGTCCCATCCACCCATTCGGACAAAAAAGATCTGCCTCGGCATCCCAAGTGCTTCGCGGTTCTTGATAAGTCGGGCCACTTGCTCAAGTTGTCGGGCAAGTCGGTTTTGGTCGATGTCCTCCATCCCGACGTCGTTCGATTCGCTGCTGGCCGTGGCCTCTTGCAGCTGTTCAGTGGTGGCAATTGCGTCGGCGATGCTTGTTTCGGCCGCTCGGTCGAACGCGTTGACTGATACCGCTGCGGCGTGTTGCCCGCGTGCTATGACTCCGGCCACCGCGTCGAGGTTTGGGATCCAGTTCCACATCGAGCCGTCGTAGCCGGCGAGCCGCGAGATCGGCACCGTAGGCGAGAGTCGTGCGTATTTCGCTCCTTGCGCCGCCTGCCAGGCGTTCGATCCATTGAGCGAGAACGACGGAGCAACCCCTGCGCCATTGGCAACCGCAGCCGTGATTGCGCCGCCCCAGCCTTCGTTGCCTGTTGTTGTTACCTGAGCGGTTTGCCAAAGCTTCTGTTGTGCATCGTGGGCGAAGAGGCTTTGGGGAATCTGACGCTGAGCGAGATAGTCGGCCCGCGTGGTGGGTCGCGAAAGCGGACCGACGTTCATCACCGTGGCCAGTCGATCTTGTTCGGCAAGGCTGGCCAGACCTGGCAGGAGGGGATGTAACCCAAAGTCGCCGTTGCCAATCGGCAGGATGTTGCGGGCGTTCACGGCTAGAGCGCCTCGAGTTCGCCGGTAGGTCTCATAGGTTTGGTCGGTTGTGTTGTGGTCGAGCGGCAGGAACATGTTGAACGAATCCGCACCGCCAGCGAGAAAGACGCAAACGAGACTGCGGGGCCCTGTTGCGGCGGCCGCCGTCGATGCCATGCCAAAGGGAAACGTCGAAAGGGTGACGCCAGCAGCTGCAGTAGCTGCCGTCGAGGCAAGAAAGCGTCGGCGGTCGAAAGCGCCATGAGCGTGTACTGAAGGGTGGGTCATACCAAGCTTTCGGGGTGTTCTCGTGTCACTTCTGCACGAGGTGAAACGGTGAGCCAACCAAGCAATAGATAGCGTCGGTCACTCGGGCGAGCCGTCCTTGCTCGTCGAGGGCGTAGCTGGCGAGATGATCGGCGATGGCCCGCCGGTAGGTGCGCGGAAGTCTGCCGCCCAGTACCAAGACATTGAGGTGCCGGAGGAGCGCGTCGACGTCGTCGGCTAGCGACAGCTCAAAGTCGATGTTGATCTTGGTGCTCGTGCGCCGGTGGGACGGGTCGCCGTGGTTGTTGTCGGTGTAGATCTGTGCGAGCAACATGTTGTTTGTTGATGCGACGTTGATCTCCGAAAGGATCTGTGCTTCAGGCGAGCTGAGCGGGCCTGTCGAGGCGGTGTCCGATGCGAGGAGATGATCAGGTTGATAGAAATTGAAGACTGAGGGAGAGCGCAGCGGCGCCTGCCCAACGACCGCCTCAATCGAACTGATCGCGGATGCATACGGCCGAAAGATGTCGTTGGCCTCCGGCCCAGGCTGGGCGTCGAAAGCCCGCCACACCTGTGAGAGCCGTAGCAGCGGCTCTTTAATCTTGCCGAACGTCTCGGGGTGCCGCCGGTACCCTCTGCGTGCTTCGGGGTCGGTGAACAGGGCGATGGTCACCGCTTGTAGGTCGCCGCGAGTGCCGTGTCCGTTGTCGTCAAATACGGCGGCAACGCGTCGTACATAGGCCGGACGCGGGTTGCTGGTGATGAAACGTTGAATGAGTTGACGGGCAAGAAACGGCCCGACGTTTGGGTGCTCGAAGATATTGTCGAGCGCTGCGGTCAGATCACTTCGGGCGCTGCCACCAGCGGGAACCAGGTGGCCATCGAGGAGTCGCTTCGCTGACCGGTCGTGAAAGGAGTCGTCGGCGATCATTGGGGTGTCACGCGACTCCAAGGAGATATTGGTGTCGGTCCAGCTGCGAAGACCGTCGTAGTTCCAGCCCGTGAATACCTTGGCAAAATGTTCGACGACTTCCTGATCAAATGCCGGGACGGGAGATCCGGTCTGGTCGAGCACACGTTCGCCGTTCGGGCGAAGTTTCCAAAGCCCGATCGAAAACAGCTGCAGGACTTCTCGAGCAAAGTTTTCGTCGGGCCTCACGTTCTGTGAGGGGTTGGCCTTTTCGTTGCGCAGCATGCTCAGGTAGATGCCCATCACCGGATGGAGCGTGACGCTTTCGAGGAGGTCGCGAAAGTTGCCCGTTGCCCCGCGAGCCAACATGTCGTAGAAGTCACAGATGGCGTATTGGCTGTTCGAAAGCACGTAGTCGCGGTCGCTGACGACGAAGATTTGACTCCACGCGAACGCGAGACGCTGCCGGAGTTGATCTGGGCCGCGGACCACGTTGTTCCACCAGATGTGATGCCGGGTCGTGCTCAGACTGCTGTTGGAGTTCGCTCGGACGTACGGCTCGGTCAGCGATACAGGTAGTGCGAGTTGGTTGTCGATCCACGCTCGGTAACTTCCGAGCCGCACCAGGTCGTCGATGCTTCCTCGAGTCGGTCCGAAGGTGGTCTGTTGCAGAAAACGCGCCGCTGCGGGCCGGCGAATTCGTGTCGGTGTACCCGCAACGCTGGAGCCAGCGGGTGTGATTTCGATGGTGCTCACGTCGAGTTACTCGTCGCAGACCCCCATGCCGGGGGACAGCGATACCGGTGATTCGAGGCCGACCCTAAGATTTCTCTCGGCCCGTGACGCAGGTGAGCGTGGCTGCGCCGTTAGAATCTGCCGGTCCGGCGAAAGGAACCGAATCTCATGGGTCAGCTGATAATCCTGGCTGTATTTGCCGTTTTGATGTACGTCTTGCTGATATTGCCTCAGCAAAAGCGGGTAAAGGCGCAACAGGCGCTTCTGGCGAGCCTTAGCGAGGGCGACCACGTACTCACAACAAGCGGCGTTTACGGAAACATTGTCGAGTTCGAAGGCTCGGTCATCTGGCTCGAAGTCGCAAAGGGCGTCGAGATCAAGGTCGCTCGCGAAGCGGTGCAGGCGATCATCGGCGATGACAGCGATGAGACAAGCGACAAGAACGACAAGAGCGACAAAAACGACAAAAACGACAAAAACGACAAGGCCTCGGTCGCTGCAGGCGATTCGACGGACTCCAACGCTGACGCCGAGTCCGAAACTGACGAGGACGAATGAGTCGCCGACAACTGAGCTACCTCATTGGCATGATCGTGCTTGCGATCGGCGGCCTCATCGCGACCTTCGCAGTCGGCAACGAGCCCTTGTTAGGCCTCGACCTGCAAGGCGGCGTCGAGGTTCGCTACCAGGCCACCGAAGAAACGACGACCGAGAGCCTCGACCAGGCAGTCGAGATCATTCGAAGTCGCGTTGACAGCCTCGGTGTTGCCGAGCCAGAGATCTCCCGAGTTGACGACGGCATCCTGGTACAGCTGCCCGGCGTCGAAGACACCGATCGGGCACTTGAGCTCGTCGGCGCAACCGCCGAGTTGCAGTTTCGACCGGTTGTCGCCCGCCATACCAGTGGCGGCACCCTCGCCGACCTCGGTATCGACGATCCGGTGCAGTTCTACGACGACGCCGTCGCATCCGCTGCGACGACGATTGCTCCAGACAGCACTGCTCCAGACAGCATTGCTCCAGACAGTACGGTTGCCACCACGGTGCCGCTGCCAACCACCACCACAACAATTCTTGAGACCGACGAAGAAAAGATCGAGTTTGTCGAAGGCCTGTTCGGACTTGGCGAGGTACCCGACCTCACCAGCCCCGACGATGCTGATGATCCAACCCAAAATGTTGTGCTCGCCGAGTACGACGACGACCGCAACGAGGTCGGGCGCTACACCCTTGGTCCCGTCGGCGTGAAGGGCGATGCTCTCACCGACGCTCGAGCGACTCTCCAGGGAGGCATCGAGTGGCTCGTTGCCCCCGAATTCAAAGCCGGTGCCGACGGCATCGACGGCTTCAACCAGCTTGCCAGCGATTGCTTTGGGAGAGCCACGAGTTGTCCATCAGGTGCGATCGCCATTGCCCTCGACGGCGAGGTCATCAGCGCCCCCAACGTCAACGCCCCCGAGTTCTCCCGCGATCAGATCACCATCAGCGGCGGACCATTCTCCGAGTCGGAAGCAAAGGACCTTGCCGTGGCGCTGCGTTTCGGCGCACTTCCGGTCGAGCTGGAGCCCGAACAACAACGAGTGGTTTCTGGCAGTCTCGGCGACGATGCACTCAATGCCGGCATGATTGCTGGCCTCATTGGTCTGGCGATTGTGGCGGTGTACGTGACCTGGTATTACCGGGCGCTCGGTCTCATCGCGATTCTGAGCCTGCTTGTGTCCGGCGCGTTGCTCTGGACCATCATTTCTTGGCTCGGCTCGACCCAGGGGTTGGCGCTTACCCTCGCCGGGGTCACCGGTCTGATTGTGTCGATTGGCGTTTCGGTCGACTCAAACATCGTCTACTTCGAGCATGTGAAAGAAGATATGCGAAACGGACGAACGCTTGGCTCCTCGGTCGAGCGAGCGTTTCCGATCGCCTTTAGCACCATCGTGAAGGCCGATGTGGCCTCGCTCATCGCCGCGGTGCTGCTCTATGCGCTTACCACCGGAGCGGTGCGAGGCTTCGCCTTTTACCTCGGGCTGGCGACAATCCTTGACCTCGTCGCCACGTATTTCTTCATGGGGCCCGCCGTGAAGTGGCTGGCTCGAAGACAATCGTTCGCCGATAACCCGAAGCGCTTCGGCGTAGGCGACATCGTCGTCGCTGGAGGCCAATCATGAGCACCCTGTCCGATATTTTCCGGGGCGAAAGCAACATCGACTTCCCCAAGCTCTGGCGCACGGCCATCGTCGGGTCGGTTGTGCTGGTGCTTTTGAGCATTGGCGCATTTTTTGTCCGAGGGCTGAATCTGGGCATCGATTTTGAAGGTGGTACATCCTTTGAGGTGGTTTCGCCTGGTACTTCTGTAGCGGAGGCCAGGGATTTCCTTGGCGGATTCGGTGCCGATGATGCCAAAATCCAAATTGTCGACGGCGATACGCTACGCATCCGTTCTGACATCGAAGATCCAGTTGTTGCCGGCGAGCTGCGCAATGAACTCGCTGCTCTTGGCGACGTCACCGGCTTTGAGTCGGTTGGTCCGACGTGGGGCGAGGAGATCACCAGTAAAGCTCTGCGAGCCATGGTGTTCTTCTTTATCGCGATCGCAATCTACATCTCGATACGCCTTGAGTGGCGCATGGCAGTCGGCGCGCTAATAGCGGTTGTCCATGACCTCATCATCAGCGTCGGCATCTACTCGTTGTTCCATTTTGAGGTGACACCAGCGACGGTCATCGCCTTCCTCACCATCATGGGTTACTCGTTGTACGACACGATTGTTGTGTACGACAAAGTCCACGAGATCACCGCTCGGGTGGGCGCAACCGGCAAATACACCTACACCGAGATGATGAACCTCGCGCTTAACCGGGTCATCATGCGGTCGCTCAACACCACCATCACCTCGGTGTTGCCCGTGTTGTCGATGCTGGTCATCGGCGCATTCATCCTGGGCGCAGTCACGCTTCAGGAGTTTGCTATTGCACTCCTTGTCGGTCTTTTGGTCGGTGGCTACTCGTCGCTGTTCATCGCCTCTGCGGTGGTGGCGTGGTTGAAAGAGCGCGAGCCCCGCCATCTTGAGGTTCGCGAGAAACTCGAAGCGAAGGGTGTTCTTGGTGATACGAGAACCGTCGATCGCGATGATGCAGTTCTTGGCACCACACCGCGAAGGTCGGGAGCCAAGGCGGTGCCAAAGCGCCCCGCCAGCCCAGCGAAGGCGGCAAAGAAGTCGGCCACGGCTGGCGCGGCTAGCGGCGCAACAACGGCAGTAGATGCCGAGCTGCCAGACCAGGTGGGCGGCGCAGCCGACGACTCGGCAGACGTCGAATCGAGCGACCAGGCCGAGACGTCGTCGAAGACCTCTACCGCAAAGAAGCCTTCCCCAACGAAGTCTTCGCCAACCTCTCCAGCGGCTGCTGCCGGATCGATCCCGCCCCGACCTCGTAAGAAAAAGAAGAAGCGGTAGCTGCGCCGGTAACCTGTTCTTATGGCCGATTCGACGTGGCTCCAAGAGCTCGTGCGCGAAATACCCGATTACCCGAAACCGGGTGTCGGCTTCAAAGATATTACGCCGCTGCTGGCCAATGCCGACGCGTTTCGGTTCTCGGCTGACGCTTTAGCCGACCACTTCACCGGGGCATCGATCGATTGCGTGATCGGCGTTGAAGCGAGAGGCTTCATTACCGCTGCGCCGGTGGCCTATCGTTTGGGCGCCGGTTTTGTCCCCGTTCGCAAAGCAGGCAAGTTACCGTTCGAAACGGTGTCCGAGGAGTACGAACTCGAGTACGGAATTGATCAGCTTGAGATGCACGTCGATGCACTTGCGCCCGGCCAGAACGTACTGATTATCGACGACGTGTTGGCCACTGGCGGGACCGCCGCCGCTACCGCTCGCCTTGTCGAGGGCGCCAAGGCCAAGGTTGTTGGGTTTGGTTTCTGGATCGAACTCGGTTTCCTCGATGGCCGTGCGGCGCTGAGCCAGCCAAACATCGCCTCGCTTATCACCTACGAGAGCTGAGGAAGGAACGTGGTATCGAGCGCACGGGTACTTCCATGGCGACGGCACAGCGAGTCGCTGTCTGGCGAATTCGATGTGCTGCTCGAAACGTTTCTCGGGAACTATCCCGACGGCGACCCCGACCCAATTCGGCGGGCGTTCACGATCGCCGAGATGGCTCACGAGGGCCAGGTTCGCAAGTCCGGCGAGGCCTACATCCACCACCCGATCGCGGTTGCCCGGTTGGTGGCCGACCTTGGTTTCGATGCCACCTCGATCATGGCAGCCATGCTGCACGATGCGCTCGAGGACACGCCGATCACCCGCGACGAATTGGTCAGTGAATTCGGCGAAGACCTCGCGCTGATCGTCGACGGCGTCACCAAACTCGACCGCATGCACTTCGATAGCAAGGAAGAGCAGCAGGCGGCCTCGATGCGCAAAATGATGGTGGCAATTGCGCAGGACGTGCGTGTGTTGATCATCAAACTTGCCGACCGGTTGCACAATCTGCGAACAATCGCTGCATTGCCAGCATGGAAGCAGGAGCGCACCGCCCGCGAGACCCTCGACATCTATGCTCCGTTGGCGCACCGCATGGGCATGCAGCTGATGAAGCAACAGCTCGAAGATTTGTCGTTCGCCTCCCTGCATCCAAAGCGCTTCAGCGAGATCGACCAGATGGTCGCTGAACGCGACCCCGAACGTGATCTATTTCTCCAGCAGGTGCTCGGCGATGTCGAGTCGACGCTGTCTGAGCTCGGCATCACGGCGTCGGTCAACGGTCGCCCCAAACACCTTTGGAGCATCTACGAAAAAATGGTCGTCAAAGGACGATCCTTCGACGACATCTACGACCTGGTTGGTATTCGTGTTGTCGTGACCTCGGTGCGCGACTGTTATTCGGCCCTCGGTTCGATTCACGCGACCTGGAATCCGGTTCCTGGCCGGTTCAAAGATTACATCGCGATGCCCAAGTTCAACCTCTATCAGTCGTTACACACCACGGTGGTTGGGCCGCAGGGTAGGCCTGTTGAGGTGCAGATCCGTACCAAGGAGATGGACGACCGCGCGGAGGGTGGCGTCGCTGCCCACTGGCAGTACAAGGGCGACGAGCAACTCGACGACAAGGCGTGGCTCAACCGCATCATCGACTGGGGTAATGACGACGACAACAACTCAACGTATATGGAGAACCTTCGGGTCGACCTCGACGTCGACGAGGTGTATGTCTTTACCCCCGAAGGCGAAGTGGTCACCTTGCCAGTCGGTGCTACCACGGTCGACTTTGCGTATTCGATTCACACCGAGGTCGGCCATGCCTGCATCGGTGCGCGGGTCAACGGCAAACTTGTGTCGATCGAGACCCGGCTCGCTTCGGGCGATCGGATCGAGATCGTCACGTCGAAAAATGAAGGCGCTGGTCCCTCACGGGATTGGTTGACCTTTGTTGTCACCCACCGGGCCACCGAGAAGATCCGGCAGTGGTATTCGCGTGAACGGCGTGAAGACGCGATCGCCAACGGCCGCGATGATGTGGTGCGCGCTATCCGACGCGCTGGACTACCAGTGCAGAAGATTCTTAGCGGCGACGACCTGATAGAGGTAGCAGAGGACCTGAACTACGCAGACCTCGACCTGCTCCACGCCGCAGTGGGCGAGGGGCACGTCACCGCCAAAGCCGTAGTCGAACGCCTTCGTCGTCACCTTGAGGAACCCGACGCGGCCCGTCGCGACCAACTTCCGACAACCGCGATTGAACCCCGTCCGTCTCGCCGAAGCGGCTCGGTTGTGGGCGTGCACGTTGAGGGCTTGCCCGACGTGATGGTGCGCTTGGCGCCCTGCTGTTCGCCAGTGCCTGCAGACTCGATCATGGGTTTTGTGACCCAGGGGCGCGGCGTGTCGGTTCACCGAACCGACTGCACCAACGCTGACTCGCTTCTCGGCCAGACCGAACGTCTCATCGATGTGGAATGGGACGAAGCGCACGGTGCCGACTTTGTGTCGAGCGTCGAAGTGAAGGCTCTCGATCGGGGATATCTCCTCAACGACCTCACCCGTGTGTTATCGGACAACCAGATCAATATTTGTGGTGCGTCGACAACTACTGGCGCCGACCGCGTGGCCCGGTTCCGCTTTGAGATCGAGGTGGGCGACGTGAGTCAACTCGATGCGACGATCCGGCAACTGCGCACTGTTGATGGTGTCTATGAGGTGTTCCGGGTGATGAGTGCTCGGACGCCAACTGTTTAGCGAAGACCGTCTAGCGAAGACCGTTTAGCGAAGACCGTTTAGGCCGGCGTGTCGGGAAACGGGAGCGGGCCGAGTTTCCGCGTCCAACGCAGTCGCACAAGCAACGACAACACGACAACGACAACCAACGCGATGAGGCCCCAAAATGTGGCCGCCGAGATCGCCTCGTCCAGGGCGTCTTGGCGAGCGACGATCGTTCCATCTGCCCAGTCGAGAAATGGCAACGTCGCATAGTACGCAGCCGGACCAACGGCTAGCACGGCGACAATCGAAACAAGTGAGTGGGCGATCTGCTCGTAGGCGCGTCGCATGATGGTTGCTGCGAGAGTGGCCATGATGGCAAGCCCGATCGCGGCGGCCACCGCAACTCCGGTAATTTCGGGCCACACCTGTATCCACGACCCTGTCAATGTTGGGGCTTCCCAATGATCGATCGAACGGCGCACCCACTCGCCGTCGGGTCGGCCGAGTAGAAGTCCGTGCTCAGCAGTGGCGGCAACGACCACGGGTTGGCTGCGTTCGCGCACGATGGTCATGTCGACGATGGTCGGGTAGCCCTCGGGCGAGAACCGTTCGCGTCCCGACGCAAGGCGAAAGTCCGACGCCCACGTCGCTCCGTCGTCATTTGACCGCTCGATGCCTGCGTCGGTTGCCCGCCAGCACACCGTGGCTTCACAGATTTCGAGCATGTTCGACAGCTCTACCTGTTCGACGTCGTACCCAAAATTCGGGTCGGCCGGATCGTCAGAGCCGTAACGTTCAGGGTCTTGAAGTTCCCACGTGAGTCCGGCGTCGCGGCTCTCGGTCACCTCATACCAGCGCTCGCCCTCGGCACGAGCGGTAAGAATGAACGAGTTGCCCTCAACGTCGGCGATGGGGCCGGGGTCGCGTTCGCCGCAAGCGCTCAGCGCGACAACGACGAAGAACATGATTGCGAGAAGTGAGTAGCGGGGTAGCGGCAGGTGCACGGGAGGGATGGACTCTTGTTCGGACGTGTCGGTAGGGACGGGGATTTCGTCTGCGAAGACGCTAGACCGGTTGCATGCGCAAACCGGCAATCAGTCTCGCAGCTTGTGTGGTCTTGGTGGTGGCAGCCGCTGGGTGTTCTCCATCGGAGCCTCGTGCCGAACAGACGATCGATGCTCTTATCGTTGGATCACCGACCCCGCTTTCGTTGGCTGACACCGGGTTTCTGACCAATATCGACGAAGCCCAGGCTGTCTTCGCGCAACTGCTTGGCACCTTCTGGGACTCGTACAACGACCTCGCCGAAGACGCATCGCCTGCCGAGAGGCAGAGGTGGCTTGATTCGTCGACCGAAAGCACCGAGGCGATGTCTGCCGAGCTCAACCGGCTCGAGATCGACCTTTTCCTCACCGAGTCAGCAGAGCTGCGCGAAACATTTGCACCGTATTTGTTGCAGTGGGTGGCCGTTATTCAGTCGTTAGAAGTCGTCCAAGAAGGGGTTCGTGAGAATGACCAGACGCTCCGCGACAGCGGCGCCGCCGCCTATGCCCGAGACATCGCAGCGGTGGCCGATGCCGACTTCGAGCGGGTGGCGAGAGTGGTGCGCCAACTCGAACCCGGCGCGGCGAGAGACTTCCTCGAGTCGCAGAACCTGAACCCGGCCGAATTCGGTCTGTAAACGTCGCTGCGGCGGGTAACCTCGGCAACCGTGGCATCGCCTTCTTTTCAAGCGCCGAAAGGCACTCGCGACATTCTCGCCCCGCAATCAACGCGGCAGCGTGCTCTGATCGACCTTTTCGCCGACACCGTCGAGCGAGCGTCCTACGGCGAGGTGAGCACGCCGATCTTTGAGGACATCGGTGTCTTCCTTCGGTTGGGTGAATCCACCGACGTGGTCACCAAGGAGATGTACGACTTCGAAGACAAAGATGGCCGCCATATTGCTCTTCGTCCCGAACTGACTGCCTCGGTCGTTCGCGCGTACGTGCAACATCGACCAGCGTTGCCGTGGAAGGTCTGGTACGAGGGGCCGCAGTTTCGCTACGAAAAACCCCAGGCCGGGCGATTTCGCCAATTCACCCAAGTGGGCATTGAGGCGCTCGGAACCTCTGATCCCGAGCTTGATGTCGAGGTCATCTGGCTGGCCAACCAGTTCTACGAGCGACTCGGTCTGCGGCAGGTGTCGTTGTTGCTGAACAGCCTTGGCGACCCAACCTGCAGGCCCGCGTATCTGGCGGCACTTGAGGCGTACTTCCGCGACCATGTGGGCGACTTGTCCGAACAATCCGTACTTACCCTCGACCTGAACCCGCTGAGGGTGCTCGACTCAAAACGACCCGAAGACCAGGCAATCATCGACGGCGCCCCGCTGATGGTCGACCACCTCACCCCCGAGTTAGCCGAACACTTCGGTCAGGTGCGGGCTGGTCTCGATCAACTCGGTGTGTCGTATCACTTGTCCCCACGTCTTGTCCGCGGACTCGACTACTACACACTCACTACCTTCGAGTTTGCTGCCGATGCGCTCGATTCGGCGCAGAACGCAGTCGGCGGCGGTGGGCGCTACGACGGCCTTGCCGAATCACTGGGCGGACCGCCGACGCCCGGCATCGGCTTTGCCCTCGGCGTCGACCGGATCTTGCTGGCCTGTGATGCCGAAGGCGTGTTCGACGCTCCGACGATCGACCCCGAGGTCTTTGTGGTCGACGTGAGTGGCGCCCATGTGGCGCTTGAACTCACTGCAGACCTTCGCAATCACGGCATCCGCACGGACCGGGCGTGGGATAACCGCTCGATGAAGGCCCAGATGAAGGTCTCTGACCGCTCGAACGCAGCGTTCGCGGTCATCATCGGCGAAGATGAATTGGCCGCCGATTCGGTAACCGTGCGCGATCTTCGTGGCGATACCGGACAACAGCTGATTCCCCGAAGCGACCTGGTCGCATATTTGCAAAATCAGCTCGGCTGAAACACCTGAAATTGTTACCTGAAAGGCGCTTCTCGTGAGCGACGTACAAGCTACATCCATGCGCACCCACCGGTGCGGCGACATCCGGCTCGAGCATGCTGGCGAAACGGTCACCGTGTGTGGCTGGGTCGACGGCCGTCGCGAGCACAGCCAGCACCTCGCGTTTATCGATCTCCGCGACTATGCAGGCATTGTCCAGGTTGTGGTCGACGGCAACCATGATCTGCGCTCGGAGTATGTGGCACGGATAACCGGCACGGTCGCTGCCCGTCTCGATGGCACAGCAAACGCCAACCTGCCTACGGGCGAGATCGAGATTCGCGACTGCACGGTCGAGGTGCTCAGCACCGCTGAGGCTCCGCCGTTTCCAATGGACGAGCGCACCGATGTCGACGAGACCATCCGGTTGCGTCACCGGTACGTCGATCTTCGTAAGAAGCGGATGCAGAAGAACTTGCGCACCCGAGCCGTGGTGAACTCGGCGATCCGGAGTGCCATGGAAGAGCAAGGCTTTGTCGAGGTCGAAACCCCGATGCTTATTGCTTCCACGCCTGAAGGGGCACGCGACTTCGTGGTGCCGTCTCGACAGAAGCCAGGCAACTTCTACGCGCTTCCTCAGAGTCCTCAGATCTTCAAGCAGCTCTGCATGGTCGGTGGGATCGACCGCTACTACCAGATCGCCCGCTGCATGCGCGACGAAGATCTCCGCGCCGATCGTCAGTTCGAGTTCATGCAGCTCGACATGGAGGCAAGCTTCGTCACCCAAGAGGACGTGTTTGGGTTCATCAGCCACGCAATCGCTGGTGCTACCGAGGCCGTGACCGGCGAACGCCCCACCGAAATTCCACGAATAACGTGGGACGACGCCATGGAGCGCTTTGGCAGTGACAAACCCGACACTCGCTTCGGCATGGAGCTGGTCAACCTGACCGATCTGTTCGCCGAGACCGAATTTAACGCCTTTAAGGCCGACCGAGTTATGGGCATTCGAATGCCCGGTGGCGCCGAGTTCTCGCGCAGCAAGCTCGACGACCTCACCGACATGGTGAAGCGTTGGGGCGGCAAGGGGCTGGTCTGGATGAAGGTCGAGGCCGCTGAAGGCGAGCAAGGTGGCCTCACGCTGAACTCTCCGGTTGCCAAGTTCTGCTCTGAAGCCGAACTTGCCGGTATTGCCGAGCGGCTCGAAGCCGAAGAGGGCGACGTGTTGTTTCTGGTCGCTGATCGCAAGCGTCGCACGCAACACCTTCTTGGCCTGCTTCGCATCGAACTCGGTCGGCCACCGGTTACCGAAGGCGGTTTCAACTACCTCTGGGTGGTCGACTTCCCACTGTTCGAAGACATCAACGATGACGGCAAGCCGGTGCCGGCCCACCATCCGTTTACGATGCCGCATCCCGACGATATCGAAGTGCTTGAAACCGCCGAGGGCGAAGCGCTACTCGACGTTCGCTCGCAGGCCTATGACCTCGTGCTGAACGGCTGGGAGCTTGGTTCGGGCAGTGTTCGAATCCATCGCAGCGACGTCCAGAGCCGGATCTTCGACATTCTTGGCATTGGTGCGGAGGAAGCACAGCTCAAGTTTGGGTTCTTGCTCGATGCGTTCAAGTACGGTGCACCGCCACATGCGGGTTTCGCCTTCGGTATCGACCGCGTTACCGCTCTTCTTGCCGGCGAAGAAAACATCCGCGAAGTTATTGCCTTCCCGAAGACACAGTCGGGGGCCGATCCGCTGACGAAGGCCCCGACACCGATCGATACCAGCCATCTCACCGAACTCGGCTTGCAGGTTCTGCCCGAGGAAGAGGACTTTTCATGAAAGCTTGGCAAATCTCCGAACTGGGCGAGCCCAGCACCAATCTTGCGATCAACGATGTTGACGCGCCTACCGCTGGGCCCGGCCAGCTGCTGCTCGACACCACCGCTGTTGGCCTGTCGTTCCCCGACGTTTTGCAGTGTCGTGGCATGTATCAGGTCAAACCGCCGCTGCCCTTTACTCCGGGCGGCGAAACCGTTGGTGTAATCGCCGCAGTCGGCGAAGGCGTTGACGGTTTTGCTGTGGGGCAACAGGTGCTGAGCCTTGGCGGCGGTCTTGCCGAGCAGGTGGTGGTGCCAGCCGCAATGTCGGTTGTGGTTCCAGATGGTGTCGACGCGTCGAAAGCGGCGGCGTTGCCGGTGAACTACGGCACCACGTGGTTTGCTCTGCACGAACGTGGTCAGCTCCAGTCTGGTGAGACGGTGCTTGTCACCGGAGCCGCGGGTGGTACCGGTTCGGCTGCCATTCAGCTGGCGAAAGCCGCGGGTGCGACGGTGGTTGCAATTGCTGGCGGCGACGTGAAAACACAGGCCTGCCGCGACCTCGGCGCCGATGTTGTGATCGATCATCACCAGACCCCCGAGTTTGTCGACGCTGTGCGCGAGGCTGCTCCCGGTGGCATAGATGTGTGTTACGACCCGGTGGGCGGGGGAGTGTTTCAGCAGGCTCGTCGAACGATGGGCTGGGATGGCCGCTACCTGATCATTGGATTTCTCGACGGCATCCAGGATGCGCCTGCAAACCACATTTTGCTGAAGAACTATTCGTTGGTCGGCGTGCATTGGGGTGCTTCTCTTGGTCGCGATGCGAAGTCTTTCGCTCGTCAGATGGCCTCGGTGCTTGAGTTGGCGGCGACCGGTGAGGTCGATCCGTTGCTGTACCCGACGGTAGATTTCGACGGAGCAGCGCAGGCATTGCAGGATCTGGCCGACCGCAAGACCTATGGCAAGGTTGTCGTCGGCGTGTAACGGCCGTCGGTCAGTAATCTTCTCCGCTCGGAGTTTGCATAAATATGCGACTGGTCGTATTCTTTCCCAATGAAACGTGTCGGGATACTTGGTGCATCGGGCTTTACCGGTGCCGAACTTCTACGCTTGGTGGCAGCGCACCCTGAGTTTGAGCTTGTGGCCGCAACCGCGCACAGCCAAGCTGGCACCGCAGTGGCCGATCTCTACCCCAGCCTCGCAGCGGCGTACGGCGATCTGCAGTTTGGTGACAACGACGGTGACCTCGCAGACACGTTCAGTGCTGCCGACTTGGTGTTCTTGGGTTTACCGCACGGCGCTTCGCAAGAACTGGTCCCCAAATTGGTGGGCAACGTGGACCATATCGTCGACCTTGCTGCCGACTACCGGCTTGCAGATGCTTCGTTGTATCCAACCTGGTACGGCGAACCCCATACGTCGCCTGAGCTGTTGAGCGAGTTTGTGTACGGACTCCCCGAACTGTTCCGCGACGAACTTCACGGGGCGCCGCTCATCGCTGCGCCTGGCTGCTACGTCACCACCTCAACGCTGGCTCTGGCGCCGCTTGTCAAGGCCGGCATCGTTGAGCCAACGGGGATTATCGTCGACGCGGCAAGCGGTGTCTCGGGCGCCGGTCGTCCACCCAAGGACAACACCACGTTTTGTGCGGTCGACGAAAACTTCACCGCCTACGGGCTGCTCAACCACAGGCACACACCCGAAATCGAGATGGCGGTGGCCAAACATGCAGGCACCGACGTGCAGGTACTGTTCACGCCGCACCTCGCGCCGATGAACCGAGGCATTCTCGCAACGTGTTATGCACGGCCGACCGGCGACACCTCGACCCAAGAGGTGCTCGACCTCCTGAGCTCAGCGTACGCAGACGAACCGTTTGTGGTCGTGAACGAGCGATCGCCCTCAACCAAGGCGACCCTCGGCTCCAACAGTGCACATCTCACCGCTCGGGTCGATCCCCGCACCGGTTGGGTCGTGGCGATCGCCGCGCTCGACAACCTCACCAAAGGGGCATCAGGACAGGCCGTGCAGTGTGCAAACCTTGCGCTTGGCCTCGACGAGACCCTGGGACTGCAAGCAGCTGGAGTGTTCCCATGACCGAAACCATCGACGCAGCGACGCAGAACCGCGGTTTCGAGCCTGCACGCCGAGCCGAAGCGCTCATCGAAGCGCTGCCCTACATCCAGCAGTTTCGTGGTGCGATTGTCGTCATCAAGTTCGGCGGCAACGCCATGGTCGACGCGCAGCTCTCCACCACCTTCGCCGAAGACATCGTGTTGCTTCGGTCGGTTGGCCTCAAACCAGTCGTGGTGCATGGCGGCGGTCCGCAAATTGGCGAACTGCTCACCAAACTTGGCAAAGAAAGTGAGTTTCGAGACGGTCTTCGAGTGACCGACGCAGAGACCCTCGATGTGGCGCGAATGGTGCTTGTGGGCAAGGTGGGCCGCGACATCGTGGGCTCGATCAACGTGCACGGCGCCTACGCCGTGGGTCTTTCTGGCGAGGACGGCGGACTGATTCTGGCCAAGGCCCGCGACGCCGCTCTCGGCTTCGTTGGCGACGTGGTTGAGGTGCGCCCCAACATCATCGAGCGGCTTTTGGCCGAAGACATGATTCCGGTCGTCTCGACTATCGGCTCTGACGAAAGCGGCCAGGCCTACAACATCAACGCCGACACGGTCGCCGGAGCGCTTGCCGGGGCGCTGCATGCTGAGAAGGTTGTGTACCTCACCGATGTGCCCGGGCTGCTCACCGATATCGCCGACCCGGCAAGCATCGTTGCTCGCACCACCGTGCCCGAACTCGAGGCGCTCATCGCCGACGGTACGGTCGCCGGCGGCATGATTCCCAAAGTCCGGGCCTGCATCGACGCCGTCACTGCAGGCGCCAAGAGTGCACACATGCTCGACGGCCGAGTGCCGCACGTTCTGTTGCTCGAACTGTTCACCAACGCTGGCATCGGCACGATGATCTTGCCGCAGCCCTCACCCGATTCGGAAGATTCCCCATGACCACCCATAGCGAAGCAATGGGTAGCACGCTTGCGTACTGCCCGATACTCCCGAGCTACGGTCCGCCGCCCGCGATGTTTGTTCGTGGCGAAGGTACCGAGCTGTGGGACTCCAACGGTACGAGGTACCTCGACTTTCTCACCGGCCTTGCGGTCGTGTCGCTGGGGCACGCACACCCGGTGGTAACTGCAGCGATCGTCGAACAGGCCGGCACCTTGGTGCACACCTCCAACCTGTACGCCACCGAACATCAGGCGCCGGTTGCACTCGCCATAAACGAGCTGGTTGGCGGACCCGATGGGCAGGTGCTCTTCCAGAACAGCGGCGCCGAAGCCAACGAGGCAGCCATCAAGCTGGCCCGCAAATATCAAGGCCGCGGCCGGCACAAGGTTCTCAGTGCGTTTCGCAGCTTTCATGGTCGCACCCTGGCGACACTGGCAGCCACCGGACAGCCCGAGAAACATGAACCCTTCCAACCGCTTCCGGAAGGATTTGTCCACGCCACCTGGAACGATCTGGCAGAGTTCGAGAAGGCCATCACTCCCGAGGTCGGCACAATTTTGCTTGAGCCACTGCAAGGCGAGGGCGGCGTGAACCAGGCGACCGTTGAGTTCTTTCAGGGCATCAGGGCGTTGTGCGACGAACACAACATCACCCTCATCCTCGACGAGATTCAGACTGGTTTCGGCCGCACCGGCGAGTGGTTCGGGTTCCAACACTTCGATATACAACCCGACATCGTCACGATGGCGAAGGCCCTAGGCAACGGCATGCCGATCGGTGCCGTTTGGGCTAGGCGTGAGGTTTCTAGCAGCTTCACCGGAGGTGACCACGGCAGCACCTTTGCCGGCCAACCGTTGGCGACAGCCGCAGCTCGCGCAACCATCGGGGTCATGCGCGACATCGATGCACCGGCCCTAGCAACGCAAACGGGGCAGGCGTTGCGCGACAAGCTGGCAGCGCTTCCGTGCGTTGCGTCGGTGCGAGGGCTCGGCATGCTGCTGGCGATCGAACTCGATCGTCCCGGAGCGAAAGACATCGGGCGGCAGTGCTTTGAGAACGGACTCATCGTGAATGCGTTGAGCGATACCGCAATCAGGTTCGCACCGCCGCTCACGCTCTCCGACGACCATCTCGACGAGGGTGTGGCCATCGTGGGTGCGCTGCTTCAGAAACTGCAGGACGCTTCATGAGACACCTTCTTGAAATCGACGACCTGTCGGCTGAGGAAATGGCGGCGGTGCTCAAGCTGTCGGCACCCAGTGCCGCGCCGCGTGTGCTCGAAGGTCTCGGCATGGGGCTGGTTTTTGAAAAGCCGTCCGCTCGCACCCGCAACTCGATGGAGATGGCGGTTGTGCAGCTTGGTGGCCATCCGATGTATATCCAAGGCTCAGAAGTCGGTATGGATACCCGCGAATCTGTCGAGGACGTCACCCGCACGCTTGCTTGCTATCACGCGGCGATCGGCGCCAGAGTCTTCGCCCATTCGACCGTCGAACGAATGGCAGCGGTTGACATCGTGCCAGTCGTCAATATGTTGTCTGACCAAGCGCATCCGCTGCAGGCGCTTGCCGATCTACTCACGATCGAAACCGTCTTTGGTTCGCTCGCCGGGCGCACCATCGCCTATGTGGGCGACGCCAACAACGTCACCCGGTCGCTTGCTCTTGCGGCAGGAATGGCGGGCATGACTATGCGGGTCGGCGCTCCTCCCGGGTACCAGTTCGATCAGGTCGACCTCGACCGCATCGCCGCAACCGGCCTTGACCTCGTGGTGACCGATCGACCAGAGGCTGCGGTCGAGGGGGCCGACGTGATCTATGCCGACGTCTGGACATCGATGGGCCAAGAAGCCGAAACCGAGCAGCGCCTGCGAGACTTTGAAGGCTTTGCCGTTACCGCTGATCTGCTTTCGCATGCAGCGCCCGACGTCGCCTTTCTGCACTGCCTTCCAGCCCACCGCGGCGAAGAGGTGACCGACGAGGTCGTCGACGGCGCGGCCAGCCACGTTTGGTTGCAGGCCGAAAACCGGATGCACGCCGCTCGTGGTCTGCTGGCGTGGCTGATGCAGGAGAACAGCTGATGCAAAAAGCTGCCCGGCAACATCGGGTTGCGAACATGCTCGCCGAGAAGGCGGTGACCTCACAGGCCCAGCTGGTCGAACTGCTGGCGGCCGATGGGTTGAAGGCCACACAGGCAACGGTGAGCCGAGATCTCGAAGAGCTTGGTGCTATCAAGGTGCGGGTGCCAGGCGGCGAAACGGTGTACGCAATACCCGAATTGCCCACCGAACAGATCGCCCCAACCGACCATCTTCGGCGGGTCCTCGGCGAGTGGGTCGTCGAGGTCGCCAACTCGGGCAACATCGTCGTGCTCCGGACGCCGCCCGGTTCGGCGCACGTAGTCGCTTCGGCGATCGACCGGTCGGGCCACTCGGGCATCCTCGGTACGGTTGCCGGCGACGACACAATGCTGGTCGTCGCGACCGAGGACGTGGGCGGAAAGGCCCTCGCCGAGCAGCTCGCCGAACTCGCTGATCTGTAAGAATCAGCGGCAAATTGACCTAGTTCTCACAACATCTACCCCAAGCAACCAGAAACGAAGCACAACGATGAGTGGTACCCCAACGAAGGACAGCGTGAACAAGGTGGTGCTCGCCTATAGCGGCGGGCTCGACACCTCGGTGATTCTCACCTGGCTCCGCGAGACCTACGAGTGTGAGGTCGTCACCTTCACCGCCGATATCGGTCAGGGCGAAGAGGTCGAACCGGCACGAACGAAGGCCGAGGCGCTCGGCGTCTCGGAGATCTACATCGAGGATCTTCAGGAGGAATTCGTTCGCGACTTCGTGTTCCCGATGTTTCGAGCCAACGCGCTCTATGAGGGCGAATACCTGCTCGGCACCTCGATCGCTCGGCCACTCATCGCGAAACGGCTGGTCGAGATCGCCCGTGAGACGGGGGCCGACGCCGTCAGCCACGGAGCGACCGGTAAGGGCAACGACCAGGTTCGCTTCGAGCTCGGTGCCTATGCGCTTGCCCCCGACATCAAGGTCATCGCACCGTGGCGCGAGTGGGACCTCACCTCTCGCGAAACCCTCCTTGATTACGCCGACGAGCGGGGTATTCCGATCGAAGGCAAGCGGGGGCAAAAGTCGCCGTACTCGATGGACGCGAACCTGCTGCATATCTCCTTCGAAGGCGGCGAGCTCGAAGACCCGTGGTTCGAGCCGAGCAAAGATATGTGGCGCCTCAGCGTGTCGCCCGAAGAGGCCCCCGATGTGCCCACCTATCTTGAGCTCACATACGCACGTGGCGATGTCGTGGCGATCGACGAACAGGCGATGACCCCCGGCCAGATATTGACCAAACTCAACGAGATCGCCGGCGAGAACGGTATTGGCCGACTCGACCTTGTCGAGAACCGCTTTGTCGGTATGAAGAGCCGTGGTTGCTACGAAACACCCGGCGGCACAATTCTGCAGCGCGGACACCGTGCGATCGAGTCGATCACCCTCGATCGCGAGACCGCACACCTCAAAGACGAACTGATGCCCAAGTACGCAAGCCTTGTCTACAACGGGTTCTGGTTCAGTCCCGAGCGTCAGATGTTGCAGACGATGGTCGACAAGTCACAAGAACGGGTAAATGGCGTCGTGCGCCTCAAGCTCTACAAGGGCAACATCACCGTCGTTGGTCGCAAGAGTGACGATTCGCTCTACGACGCCAATATTGTGACCTTCGAAGACGATGGCGGAGCCTACGACCAGTCCGACGCCGAGGGCTTCATTCGGCTCAACGCGTTGCGGCTGCGTACCGTGGCCGCGAAACACGGCATCGACGCTCTATGAGCACTCTGTGGCACGGCCGGTTCGCTGGTGGGCCTGCCGAAGCGCTGCAACAGCTCAACGACAGCCTGCCGTTCGATCAGCGCATGTTCCGCGAGGACGTCGCTGGTTCGCGTGCCCATGTCGCGATGTTGGGTTCGGTCGATCTGCTCTCGTCGAACGAGGTCGAGGTGGTGCTGGCCGCGCTCGATGCCGTCGAGGCTGAGCTCGCCAACGGATCGTTTGTCTTCGTGCCGAGCGATGAAGACATTCACACAGCGGTCGAGCGCCGAGTGACCGAGATTGCCGGCCCGCCTGGCGCGAAGTTGCACACCGGCCGCAGTCGCAACGACCAGGTCGCCACCGATGTGCGGCTATGGACTCTGGCCGCCATCGACGAGATCAGTGAGTTGGTCGTGCGCCTAGCGTCGACCCTGGGCCGGAAGGCCGATGCTGCGGGAGATCACTACCTGCCCGGCTATACCCACCTGCAGCAAGCGCAGCCGGTGTTGTTGGCACATCATCTGCTGGCGCATGGCTGGGCGTTGCTTCGCGACATCGATCGTTTGGCCGACGCACGGGTGCGGGTCGACGTGTCGCCGCTAGGCGCCGGAGCGCTCGCAGGCTCGTCGCTGCCGCTCGATGCAGACCTGGTTGCCGAGAACCTTGGCTTCGCAGCGCGGTTCGAAAACAGCCTTGACGCGGTGAGCGATCGCGACTTTGTTGCCGAGACACTGTTTGCGCTGACGTTGCTTGGCGTGCACCTGTCACGAATCGGCGAGGAGTTTGTGTTGTGGTCGAGTACCGAATTCGGCTTCGTGAGCCTCGATGACGCGTTTTCGACCGGTTCATCGATGCTTCCGCAGAAGAAGAACCCCGACGTCGCCGAGCTCGCTCGTGGTAAGGCTGGCCGCCTTATTGGCAATCTCACCGGTTTGCTCGCGACGATGAAGAACCTGCCGCTGGCCTACAACAAGGATCTTCAGGAAGACAAAGAGCCGCTCTTCGATTCGGTCGACACGATGCGCCTGACCCTGTTGGCGCTCGATGGCATGATCGACACCATCGTGTTCAACCACGAGGCAATGGAGAAGTCGGCCGATTCGCCGTACGCCGCAGCGATCGACCTGGCCGAATTCCTCGTTGCACGCGGGATGCCGTTTCGCGATAGCCACGCAGTGGTGGGCGGCCTTGTTCGCGAGGCCTTGGCGGGGGAGGGAGCGCTCGAAGAGCTGGTCGCTCAGCACCCCGAGCTCGGTCCTGATGCCGCAGCCCTATTGCGTCCCGGTGTGCCCGTACAAAACCGCACTACATCGGGTGGAGCAGGCCCGGCAGCAGTTGCTACGCAGCGCCAACGTTTCGCCGAAGCCCTTGCCGCCCGGGTGCCTTGAAGCAACAGCCCGCCGAGACCGAACCGACTCCGCTGAACCGGTCGTTTTTCGACCGTAGTGTCCACGAGGTTGCGCCAGATCTACTCAACAAGGTTCTTGTTGGTCCAAACGGGTCGGGGCGCATTGTTGAGGTCGAGGCCTATGGCGGCAGCGATGACCCGGGTAGCCATGCGTTTCGCGGTCCAACGCCCCGCACCGAGTTGATGTTTGGCCCGCCGGGCTTTCTGTATGTGTATTTCAGCTACGGCATGCATTGGTGCGCGAATGTGGTCACCGAACCCTCGGGGAGCGCCTCGGCAGTCCTTTTGCGCGCGCTGGAGCCCCTTAGCGGCGTTTCGGGCATGTATGCGGCTCGTGGGCGGGCGAAACGCGACGTCGACCTCTGTAGCGGCCCTGCGAAGCTCTGCGCGGCTCTTGGCATCGACGGCGACCTGAACGGGCTCGATCTCACCCAAGGGTCGGCGGTCGTGCGGATCGTCGACGATGGCGTTTTGCCGCCCGCAGACGCAACGGCGACGACCCGTATCGGCCTTTCCAAAGGTGCTGATCTTGCCTGGCGCTACGTTGTTTTGAACAGCCCGCACCTTTCTCGAAAGATTCACCCGTGACGCACGCAGACGCACCCACCACGTACCGTTTCGCTACCGACGGCGAACTCAGCCCGAGCGACAGTCTCGATCTGGCCCGCGGGCAGGTCGGTTGGGCCGCTGGTGGCTTAGAAGGCGCCCGCGACCGGACCCTTGGTCTGCTCGCCGACCACAGCGACGCCTTGGTGCGCACCTGTCGGCCAGGTCACCTCACAGGTTCGGCGTTTGTGGTCGACGCTACCGGCGAGCGGTTGCTGCTGCTTTTTCATACCAAGCTGCAAAGGTGGCTGCAGCCGGGCGGACATGCCGATGGCGACGCCAACCTTGCTGGGGTGGCCTTGAAGGAGGCCACCGAAGAAACAGGAATCGAAGGCCTTCGGGTTGTTGTGCCACCGATCGATCACGACATTCACCGTGTCGACCCGCCTAAGGAAGACGCCCACGACCACCACGACCTGCGCTTCCTTGTGGTGGCGCCCGAAGGTGCCACCCTTGCCACGAACCACGAATCCCAAGGCGCCAAGTGGGTCACCGCCGAAGAACTCGAGCACATCGATGTCGACGACGGCACCAGAAGAATGGCCGCCGCCGGCTTAGCCGCCGCACAAGCCCTACAAAAGCGATAACCAAAGGGGTCAGGCACTTTTGGGGTCAGGCACCTAAAGTGCCTGACCCCTATTTACTCTTTACAGGTCGAGGGGGACGGTGCAGGTGTCCATGTTGTTAACCCGGGCGAAGGCATCGATGCGACCGGTGACCGAGTTGCTTTCGACTCGACTGACCTGGAAGGGCACATCGCCTTCGGTGCGGAGCCGGTCGACGTGGTCGTAGCGGTCAGCGACGTAGATGTTCCAGTCGCTGAGCCATTTGTCGAGGATCACCTTGTCGTGACTGCTGGGGTTGGGCTCGACCGAAGCCTCAAGACTGTCGACTAGGCGGTCGAGAATCGCGTTTGCTTCAACGAGCACGTCGGCTCGATCGGCGGGTGACGTTGCGGTTGAGGCCAGCGGCAGGGCGTTGATCTCGGCTAAGGCTGCCCGGCAGTGCACCTCGGCGGTTGGGCCGTAGGTGGTGTCTTCAAGTGAGTCGGGGTTGCCGCGAGGACCAAAGGGCCCCAACGCCCATGCCCAAAAAACGATGATCGATACGATGATGAGCGCAATGGTGACGCGGCCGATCGTCCATCGCTGGCCGTCGGGCATCTCGGTATCGGCTGTTTGATTCTGCACGATGTCAGTGTGTCGCGTTTAGGGGGTGTTCGACATGTCGGTCAGCGTTGCACGCGGGCGAACAACGCTTTGAGGTAGCCGCCGTAGACGAATCCGATCGGATGATCGAGCGCATGGCCAGCGCGACGCTGGTCGAGAAGCTGCACGCCGGCCTGGTCGGCGGCGTCGTGAATAGCGCCGTAAAATTCGTCGGTGCTAACCCGACTTGAGCACGATGCCTGCACAAACAGGCCGCCGTTGCGCACGAGAGCGAGACCTCGAGTGGTGAGTCGCCGGTACGCATGCAACGCCGCATCGATGTCGGAGTTCTTTTGGGCGAACGATGGCGGGTCGATGACTACGACGTCGAATTTCCGGCCATCGCTGGCGAAATCTGACAACACGCTGAAGGCGTCGCCACAGATCGTGGTGTGGCGAACCATCTCTTGCAGGCCGTTGCGGGACATGTTTGCCTCGGCGGCGTCGAGCGATGGCTGGTTGATGTCGACGCTGGTTACCGTGGCAGCCCCACCGGCTGCTGCGTAGACCGAAAACCCGCCTGTGCTCGAAAACACATCGAGCACGTCGCCTTTTGTTTCGTGTTGCACGGCAAGGCGGTTGTCTCGTTGATCGAAGAAGTGGCCGGTTTTTTGCCCGGCGACAACGTCGGCTCCGAAACGAAGACCATTTTCGACAAATTCGATGTCGGTGTCGGGCGGCGAACCAAAAATTGTCTGACCGTCGTTCAGGCCGAAGCAGTTCCCGCGGGCCACATTTCGACTCAGGCGCAGCACGATTCGTTCGACGGCTGCGTCGGGGGTTGCTCCGAGTTCTTGCAGTGCATCGATGAGCGACATGAGATGCGGAAACCATGCAGCGGAATACAACTTGATGACAAGAGTGGTGTCGTATCGATCGACGACGAACCCGGGCAGCCCATCGTTCTCGCCGTGGATCAGGCGGTGGCCTGTGGTCTCGGTGCCGTCCATGAGTGGCGCTCGCACGTCAATTGCCGCGGCGACGCGGTCGACGAAGAAGTCGGCGTCGATGCTCAGCGGCTTGCCTACGTGTAAAAGCTTGACCGCCATTGGCGACGCCGGGTCGTAGAGCCCAATGGCCGCAAACTTGCGGTTGTCATCAAAAATGACCGCAAGATCGCCGGGTTGTCCGTCGTCGCCCTTCAGAATCGAGTTGCCAAAAACCCAGGGATGCCCTCCCCGGATCTGGCGAAGGGCATCTTTGGTAACTCGCAGAGCGAGTCGTTTTTCGTGGGGTGCGGGAAGACTAGAGAGGTCAGTTATGTGGTTCACCACTGCTAATTTCTTGCTGGGTTGACCCAGATTTCGACGCTTGCGCCAGGGTTGGCTTGGCCGCCGCCAGGGGACTGTTTCCACACCACTTTGCCGCGTCCGGGAGCGATACTGCCATCGGAGTTTTCTGCGACAGCGTTGACAACTGGGATAAACCCGGCAGCTTGCAGCGTGGATTGAGCGACAGCGAGTTTGCTGCCGACCACGTTTGGAATGTCGAGAAGCACGCTTGAAGGGTCAACCGAGACAACGATGGTCACCGTGCTGCCGATGGGTGCTTCGGTGTTGCCAGCCGGTGATTGATCGAGAACCTGGTTGGGGCGCACGCTGCCCTCAGCGCGTTCGACGATGTTGACAACGAATCCTGCATCGGTGAGCACGTTGCGTGCCGGGCTCATCTTGCGGCCGAGCACATCGGGAACCGCAGTGAGCGGCGCCTGGCTGAGCGGAGTGGTTGGGGGCCGCGTTGTCGAACTCGCCGGGGGTGAGGGGAAGCTAACCACGTCGAGCCCTTCGTGGGCGATCACCATGAGCTCTTTCCAAATTCGCGCTGGGTAGGTTCCGCCGTACACATCAATGTCTGTCGTGCCGTTTGCCCGGGTCATGGGTATCTGGCCCTCGGGATAGCCGACCCATACAGCGGCCGCATATTGCGGTGTGTACCCGGCGAATGTGGCATCGGCGAAGTTCTGAGCGGTGCCGGTCTTGCCTGCTGCCGGCCGGCCGATTTGAGCATCGGTGCCGGTGCCGCTGGCGATGACCTTTTCCATGATCCAGCTGATCTGATTTGCTGTTGAAGGTTGGATTGCCAGCGTTGGCGTCGGCCGGTGTTCGTAGATGACCTGGCCGTCCTTGTCGAGAATTCGCCGCACAAACACCGGGTCGTTCTTGATGCCCTGGTTGGCGAGCGTTGCGTACACATTGGTGAGTTCGAGCACGGTCACGTCTTCGGTGCCGAGAGCGGCGGCTGGTACTGCGGCAATGTCGCTGGCAATGCCAAGGTCATGGGCGACGTCGACGAAGAGTTGGGCGCCGATTTGCACCACGAGCTGGGCATACACGGTGTTGGTTGACCATTGGGTGGCCCGGATGAGGTCGGATTTGCCGCCGCTGGCCCCGCCTTTGACTTTCCAGGGGCCGCTATCGGTCTTAATGGTGATCTCGCGTGGAGCGTCATAGACCGACGTCGCGGCGATTCCGGCGCGATCGATCGCAGCGGCCAACGCAATGGGTTTCATTGAAGACCCGGCTTGCCGTCCTTTGCCGCTGGCCAGGTTGACCTGGGCAAACTCACTTTCATCGTCGAAGAAGTCTCGTCCGCCGACCATCGCCACAACTTCGCCATTTAGCGGATCCATGATCACCGCGGCGGCGCTGGGGTTGTCGACTTCGCCCGGCCGGGCGGGCAGGATTGCATTGACGGTCGCCTCGGCTCGTTCCTGCAGCGTTGGGTCGACGGTGGTCTCGATGCGTAGCTTGTCGCCTTCGAGTGCACGCAGACGGTCGGCTTGGGTCGGGTAGCGGCTGGTTATCTGCTCGTCGGTTGCTTCGAGGAACCAGGTCTTTACCTCTTCAACAAAGTGGGCGGCTCGGTACTCGACGTCGGCTAGCTGAATACGACCCGAGTTGAGTACCAGCGGTTCGGAAAACGCCTGCTCGAACTCGTCTTCAGTGATGAAGTCGTTGGCCAACATGCGGTCGAGCACGAGCTCGCGACGTTCGATCGAGCCTTCGCGGTTGTTGAACGGATTGAGTCGACTGGGGCTTTGGATGAGTCCGGCGAGCAGCGCGCCCTCGGCAATGGTTACCCGGCTAATGTCTTTGTCGAAATAGATCTCGGCCGCCGACTGAATTCCGAAGGCGTTGGCACCAAAGAAGATCGTGTTGAGGTAGCCCAGCAAGATGAAGTCCTTGCTGTAGCTCTCTTCGAGTAGGCGCGCCATGTTGATTTCTTCGATCTTGCACTTGGCGCCGCCGGAGTCTTTGTTGCCTTCGTCATCGGAGCAGTTCTCCATCTCGGACCAGAAGGTGTTCTCGACATACTGCTGGGTGATGGTTGAGCCGCCCTGCGAGACGCCGCCTGCCGAAACATTTGTGCGGGCCGCGCGGATGATGCCTTTGGCATCCCAACCGTTGTGTTTGTAGAAGCGCTCGTCTTCGATTGCCACCACAGCGTTGGTGACGTGCTCGGGAATCTGGTCGATCGATTCAAGGACGTCACGTTGCTCGGCAACGGGAAGCGTGAGCAGCAGCGATCCGTCGCCGGCGTAGATGCTCGAAGGTTCACTCAGCGTCGGAATCGGGGGCACCAGCGATTTGGTTTCCCACGAGCAGCTGGCAGCGACGAGCATGAGTGTGAGAACGGCGGTAACAAGGCGGCGGTTCACGAGCTTCATGTTCCTACGTAAAGGCATGAGAGTCACAGCGGGGTAGAAGGCGGGGGTAGTGCTCACCTCACCAAGTTGAGAGGTGGGCACAAGGCAACAGATCAGACGATTGCTGCTCGGGTTTGGTTCAATCGCGGTTCAGAAAGTGAAGAAGTACAGGAAATTGCGCACGTTTGGCGCATCGGCAAGCCAGAATCGAAACAATGACTGCGAAGAATGCTCAAGATGTAAGTAGGCAGCCTAGGAGCGATGCGGCTTCTATCCACGGCACCCCCCTCGGTGCTGGAGCCGAGATTCTCAATGATCTTGCTGCCCGAGGTTTGGTGCACGACACCACCGACCGCGAACTCCTCGCTGCGTTACTCAGTGAAGGTCCGGTTCGGTTGTATTGCGGCTTCGACCCCACCGCCGACAGTCTGCATCTCGGAAACCTCTTCCCTTTGCTGTTACTCCGGCGCTTTCAGCTGTTCGGCCATCGGCCGATCGCGTTGGCTGGAGGAGCGACCGGAATGGTGGGCGACCCGGGCGGCCGGAGCACTGAAAGAAACCTGCTCGATGCCGAGACGCTCGATCGCAACCTTGCGGCAGTGAAGGTGCAGTTGCAGTCGCTGCTGGACTTCGTTGGTGGCGACGGGATCGAGCCGGCGATCTTGGTCGATAACCGAGAATGGACCGTCGGTGTCGGTGTCCTTGACTTTCTCCGAGACGTGGGCAAACACGTCACGGTCAACACCATGCTGGCGAAGGAATCGATCAAGGCCAGGGTCGAAAGCGAACATGGCATTTCCTTCACCGAATTTAGCTACATGTTGTTGCAGGCCAACGACTTCTTGCAGCTGCATCGCCTCTATGGCTGCATGTTGCAGGTGGGCGGCAGCGACCAGTGGGGCAACATTACCGCTGGTACTGATCTCATCCGCCGTGTGGAGGGTGCCCACGCACATGCGTTAACGGTGCCGCTGTTGACCCAAGCCGATGGGTCGAAGTTCGGCAAGAGTGTCGGCGGCGCGATTTGGCTTGATGCTGCCAAGACGCTGCCCTACGAGATGCACCAGTACCTGCTCAATACTGCCGACGACGACGTCGAGAAGTTGCTGAAGCAGTTGACCTTGGTGCCGGTGGCCGAGATTCTCGAGGTCATGGCGGAGCATGCAAAGGAGCCGTCCGAGCGGGCAGCTCAACGGCGGTTGGCCGACGAGGTCGTCACAATGGTGCACGGCGAAGAACATGCCAAGCGCGCAACCCTGGCCGCACAGGCGTTGTTCGGCGGGAGCGAGCTCACCGCGGCGATGCTTGAGGCACTCCGTGGGGTTGTGCCCGAAACGGTGATGTCGGCCGAGTTACTCGGCGATGAGGCGCTGATCTCGCTGGCGGTTGCCACTGGGCTTGCGTCGAGCAACGGCGATGCCCGAAAGACGTTGAAGCAAAACGGTTTCGCGGTGAACGGCGTGAAGGTTGCCTCGGCAGCACTTTCGGCCAGCGACCTCGTCGACGGCACCTACCTGCTCCTGCAAAAGGGAAAGAAGAACCGCCATCTGGTGGTGCTGTCTGCGTAGTGGGTTGAAAATGCTTTAAAGGCACTGTTGGGCAGTGAAATGCGTTTTCTCGTAGTGTTTTGTGATGAACAGATGGCTTGCCATTCCCCCCATGTTCATCGCAGCGCTGTTTGCTGTTGTTGCATTGACACTTGGTGTTCGTGCATCGGCGGCCGATACTTCTGCGACGTTTCGTGGGACCCCCCAACTCTCGGTGAACGACGAGCGAACGTCGTCGGCCGACCTCGACGTGGCTGCCTTCCTCGGCGACGCGTCGAGTCACGACCGCATTGCCCTGCCCGGCGGCGACCGCTTCTTTCGCGTTGAGTGCGGATTTAGCCACTTCGCGTACGACGATCCGTTTGCGCTTCCCGACCAGCCCGGGCGTGCGCCGCTGCAGATGTTCTTTGGTAACACCGGTGCTGATGCGGCAACCAAATACTGGTCAGCAATCGATAGTGGCGGATCGACCTGCAGCGGCGGGCCGCTCGACCGGTCGGTGTATGCCATGCCGGCAGTCTTTGACGACAGGCAGCGGGCAGTCGTGCCGTCGTACTTCATCGTCCACTACAACACCTTCGGCGGCACCAACGGCTCGGTTGACGCCCAGGTACAGCCCTTCCCGCCGGGCCTCGAGATAACAAGCGGCAATCGGTGGGCGGGTGCACCACAAGACGCGTCATCGCCGTTGCGACAGATCGAAATGAGCTGCGATGTCGGCGAACGGGGAGATAACGACCTGAGCGTTTCGCAAGCGGCAACCTTTCCCTACTGCGACCCGGGTGAGCTTGGCGGCTCTAGCAGCGTGAAAGTGCAGGTGCGGTTCCCCTCGTGTTGGGACGGCGTGTCGCTCACGTCGCCCGATCAGCACCATATGACGTTTCCGCTCGAGAGCTTTCACGCCTCGGCGTGCCCATCTACGCACCCGGTGTTGTTGCCTTCGATCGAGTACAACGTGTTTTTCGACGTGCCAAAAGGTGCCGATACTTCGGCGTGGTACCTGTCAACGGATGTTTCGACTGCCGGTGGCCAAGAAGTCCAGGGTGGCACGACGATGCATGCGAGCTGGCTGGGAGCCTGGCATCGAGGCGTACTCGACACGTGGGTCTCGGGTTGCTCGAACGTGGCCGGCGCACGCTGCGCACAGGGAATCCTTGGTGCTGGTGACTCGGCGATGGCGCTGCGGCGTCTCGAACCTCATTTCGGCCCTTATGACCCTTGGGTCGCTGTTGAGGCGAAGGATCTTCGTGGGCTGTGCCCTTTCGGCGGCACCGACACCACAGCGGCCCGATGCGAGGTAACCGGCCAGTCGGCGACGGGGCCTTCGACGCCCGCGAGTGCAGCAAGTGTCGCGAGCGTTGCTCCTCCTGCTCCGGAACGTGCGTCCGAGGTCGAAACGACACCGGTTGCGCCACGGCCCGCTGCCGCGGCGGCGCCACGGGGGTTGAAGTACGACACGGCCTGGGAGATGCCCTACAAGGCATCCAACGACGAGATCCTCGCCTACCTCGACCACCTTGACGCCGCTGGGTTCGACGGCACTTGGATAAGCCTGCTGCCCTTCGGCGCTGCGTACGCAACGGTGCCGCCTGGACGCAGCGATCAGGTGGCGTATCTGCGCAACGGCACTGTCGAACTGTCTGACGACTACGCGCAGCGGGTGAGTTGGATCCTCGAGCAAGCCGATTGGCGAAACCTGCGAGTGGCCGTCGTGGTGGCGTGGGCGCGAGCGAACACCTGCAACAACCCGAATGTCACCGACCAGAACGGGGCTGGGTTCGCTGCGGCGCTTGCGACGAGGTGGGCTTCGGCGCCAGCGCTTGACTATTGGGTGCTTGGCGGCGATGTCTCTGAAGCCGAGTGTGGTTCGCGCCTACTTGCAACGAGCCGCGAGTTGGCCCGTGGGTTGCGCGATGGGGGAGCGAGCCAGCCAATCGCTTTCCACACTGGCGCTGGCAGCGAGAATTACCTCGCTTTCAACAACGAACCGTGGCTCGACGTGCAGGCGGTGCAGACCGGGCATTGTCAATCGGCCTCAACCATGGAGGCAAAGCTGTCGGCGGTCGTCGCGGCGTCGGCGAAACCGGTGATCCTGGCCGAGTCTCGGTATTACCGTCTCGCCCCGCCTTGGAGGGGCTGTTTGCACAACCCCAGCAACCCGGTCGGCCCCCAAGCGGTGGCCGATGATGTGGCGGCGGCGGTCCGTTCGGGAGTCGTCGGGCAAATATTTGGTGATGCCCGCCGATATTCTTGGTGCGACAACCGTGCTGGGCTTTTCCGGCCTGACGACAACTGCTCGCAAGGCATCTGGTCCACCTTCGATACGCCGGGTGAGCAGGCTTTTCTTGCCCATTCGCACGTTGGCTAACCCGACGGTAGGTCGCCACCGGGCCCTCTACCATGTGGGTGTGAAATCTCTGTTGCGGTCAAGTTTCGAGCCGGGTAAAGTGTGACTTCGGTCTTTTTTGACCTTCCAGTGCTTGACGTCGGATGTATTGCTGATACATTGACGACTCGCCCAACAAGCCGCACAGCGGATTGGAGGGCACAGAGCAGCACCAAGCGGTTGGCAACAACGGCAATGTGCTCGAAATGGCTTCGGTCATTTCACCAGCTCCTTGAAAACGGAATAGAGGACGAATGAAAGCCAGTGCGGGCATTCGTCGTAGGAGAGAGTTCCTGCTACGAATGACCCTCATGAAATGAATTTGAGTGTCTGCGACCTCCAACGGGTCGTAGGCAATCCCAAAACAAACAATAATGAAGTCAGAATCTTCTGGCTCAGGCAAACTCGATTGTGGTCAACAAGCTTCGGCTTGCGGATCACAACCAACTGATTTCAACAGGCAGTCCATCGCTGGTTTACCAGTGCTGTGCTGCTTTGTGTGATTTTGACGGAGAGTTTGATCCTGGCTCAGGACGAACGCTGGCGGCGTGCCTAACACATGCAAGTCGAACGAACTCGGACTTCGGTCCACATGAGTGAGTGGCGAACGGGTGAGTAACACGTGAGAAACCTGCCCTAAAGACAGGAATAACCAAGGGAAACTTTGGCTAATACCTGATACCTTCACGAGACCGCATGGTCTTGTGCAGAAATGCTCCGGCGCTTTAGGAGGGTCTCGCGGCCTATCAGCTAGTTGGTGAGGTAATGGCTCACCAAGGCATCGACGGGTAGCTGGTCTGAGAGGACGATCAGCCACACTGGGACTGAGACACGGCCCAGACTCCTACGGGAGGCAGCAGTAGGGAATCTTGCGCAATGGGCGAAAGCCTGACGCAGCAACGCCGCGTGGGGGATGAAGGCCTTCGGGT
>CALLQB010000018.1 GCA_938015295.1 uncultured Acidimicrobiales bacterium | reverse complement strand
CGTCATCGACGTGGCACTTCGTCGTTTTGGCGACAACCTTTCGGTCGGCTGTACTGGGCTACATAGCTCCAGAAGGATTCTTATGGCCAACTCCACTGTCTTGTTGTCGAACATCTATCCCCGGCGAGAAGCGGGAGGCGCCCGGGATCTTGGTGGCACGTGGCGGGCAATCCTTGACCCCTATGGGCTCGGCCATGTCGAGTTGTTAGGCGCCTACTTTCAAGACAAGAAACCAGAGAACAAGAGCGACCGGGTCGAGTACGACTTTGACGAGTCAATGCAGCTTGAGGTTCCCGGCGACTGGAATACACAACACCCCGAACTGCTCTACTTCGAGGGAAGCGTTTGGTACCGAACTCGGCTGCTTGTCGATGAGGCAGAGCGAACCGAGACACGTTCGTTTGTGTACTTTGGCGCCGTCAACCACACGTCGCGTGTGTACTTTGACGGCGAGTTGATTGGCCAGCATGAGGGCGGATTCGGCCCGTTCGCCGTTGAGGTAACCGGCAAGCTTTCGGTTGGCGATCATTCGCTTGTGGTGATGGTGAACAACCGTCGCGAACGCGACCGGATTCCGGCGATCTTTTCGGACTGGTGGAACTTCGGCGGCATTACCCGAGCGGTTGAGTTGGTGACCGTGCCGGCGGTATTCCTTCGTGACGCGTGGCTGACGATGTCGGCCGATGGCAGGGTGGTTGGTGGCGTCACCGTCGATGGCGGCACCGACAACGTCGAGGTAAACGTCGGACTCCCTGCGTTGGGTGTCGAGCAGGTTGTTTCTGCGGCGCCCGGTGTCGAGACAACCTTTGAGCTACTGGGTCACGAGGCAGCGAGCGCCCTCGAGCGATGGAGCCCGGCTAACCCTGTGTTGCACAGCGTGAACTTCTCAACCGGCGAAGACTCGATTGTCGATGTTGTCGGATTTCGGACGATACGAACTGACGGGACAACGATCCTTCTCAACGATGAGGCGACCTTCCTCAAGGGCATCGCGATCCACGGCGAAGGTCCGAGCGGCGGACGCCGTGCCTTTGGCGATGCCGACGCAGCAGAGCTTTTGGGTTGGGCAGTCGACCTCGGCGCAAACTTCGTGCGCCTTGGTCACTATCAACATGACGAAGCGATGCTCCGCAAAGCCGACGAACTTGGGTTGCTCGCTTGGTGCGAACTGCCCGTGTACTGGGGGATCGACTTCGCCAACGAGGCGGTGTTGGCCAATGCACGCGAACAAGCCACAGAGTTGGTCGTCCGCGACCGCAGTCGGGCCAGCGTGATCTTGTGGTCCGCAGCAAACGAAACGATGCCGGGTGAAGTGCGCACGTCGTTTCTCGGCGACCTGCTGGCGCACATCAGGTCTCTCGACGCAACCCGGTTGACCACCGCCGCTCTCTTTACCGAACCGACGACCGATACCGCCCAGCGAATCGAAGACCCACTAGGCGAACTCGTCGACGTGATTGGTGTCAACGAGTACCTCGGTTGGTACTACGGCGACCGCAGCACGATTGCCGAGACGACGTGGACCACCGCGTTCGGGAAGCCAATCGTGTTTACCGAGCTGGGCGCCGGAGCGAAGGCGGGCAACCATGGCGGCGAGGACGAGATTTGGACTGAAGAGTTTCAGGCTGCTGTGTACGAAGCTCAGATCGAGATGATCGCTGGCCAAACCGAGGTGGCTGGGCTCTCGCCTTGGATCCTGAAGGACTTCCGTTCGCCAGTGCGTGTGCTTCCCGGCATTCAAGATGGCTACAACCGCAAAGGGCTTGTTAGCGAGGAAGGCGAGAGAAAGCTCGCGTTCACCACGTTGCAGGCGTTTTATGCCTCGCTGTGAGGCGCCTAGGCAGCTAGGTCGTCCGAACCCGTAGAGGCGGCGGCGGGTTCCCCAGAAGGAAGCTGACGCTTTGTGAGGCCTACGGCAAGAGGAGAGCTCGTAGTGCTCGGCGCTGCTGCCTGTTGAGACTCGGTGAAGCCAGTCATGCCTTCGGCGAGAAGGCCGAGTTCTTTCGGGCGGCACAGGAAGTAGCCCTGGCCGTAGCCAATGCCGAGGTCGATCAGATCCTGGAGTTGCTCGGCTGTTTCTACACCTTCGGCGACAACGTCGCGCCCAAGACCGACAGCGAGGTCGACGATTGCGACCATTGCATGACGATGGCTCTCATCGTCGTGCATGCCGTTAACGAGCGACCGGTCGAGCTTGACGGTGCGAAGCGGAAGACTCAGCAATTCGCTGAGTGAAGAGAAACCGGTGCCAAAGTCGTCGAGCGCCAACTGCACGCCCTTTTCTTGCAGAAGGTCGAAGACATCGCTGATGAGTATCCGATCTTCGACAGCGGCGTTTTCGGTAACTTCGAGAACGAGCCGGTCGCCCTCGATACCCGCTGCGTCGAGAACGTCGATGACGTGGGTCGAGATGAATTCGACCATGAGGCAGCTGGGCGGGATATTTACCGACACGCTGCAGCCAGACAGAGCAGGGTCGTCCTGCCATGCGTGGAGGCAGCTCACCGCTTGGCGGATGGCGAGACCCGTCAGGGCTTCGATAAGACCGCGTTCTTCAGCCAGAGGGATGAATACGTCCGGCGGTACGAAGTCGCCGTCCTCGCGTTGCCACCTGGCGAGCAACTCGATCGATTCGGGCCGGCCGGTTTCGAGCTCATAGATCGGTTGGCCCCAGAACTCGAGCTGGGCGGTGTCGATGAGTTCGTGGAGATCTTCGATCATCGTGGTGCGCTCGGTGAGTTCACATTCGAGCGCTGCATCGTAGGTGGCGACCCGGTTGCGCCCTGCACGTTTTGCTTCGTAGAGCGCCAGATCCGAGGTGCGAAGCAGTTCGGTAAGACCGAGCCCAGGTGTGTCAATCCGTGAAATGCCGATGCTCGCAGAGATTCTGGCTGACGATCGGCCAAGTCTGAAGGGTTCGCACATCGCGCTGATGATGCATTCGCCCAACGCAACGACGTCTTCAGGTTCATTGGTTAGCAACACCAGGAACTCGTCGCCACCGAGGCGGGCGACAACGCCCAGGTCGCCAACCGCTTGTACCAATCGTTTCGAAGCGTCACGGAGAAGCTGATCGCCCGCTTGATGGCCTAGGCGGTCGTTTACCTCTTTGAAGTGATCGAGGTCGACGAACAAGGCCCCGGCAAGGTCGGTAGCGTTGCCGTCGGTCAACATTGCTCGAATTCCGGACCGGTTCAACAGGCCAGTCAATCCATCGTGGCTCGCTGCCCACCGAGAGTTCTCTGCTGCCCTCTCGACTCTGCGTCGAAGCGCTACTACCTCGATGTGTCCGGCCCGGCCATTGCGCAAAAGGAACATCACGAGGGCGAAGGTCACGGCGTAGCCGCTTGCAGTGCTGAATTCTGTGCGCACCATAAATCCTGCCACGGCCGGTAGGACCGTTGCGGCGACCGCATACCGCGAGTACGCACCGGTAGTGCCAAGGACGGCGAGAATAGCGACGGTCAGCCCATAGGAAGCGCCGACAAAAGCAAGTGAGAATTCACGGCCGTCGCCTGCCGCCGGGTCGAACAGTAGTAGCGATGAAATGGTGGCGAGGGTCGTTAGGCAGGCTGGAAGGAAGCCGAACGGCACACCGAACCGGGTGACACGAGCGTTGGTACTTGGAAGGTATGCGGTGATCACGGCGACGGTGTGGGCGATCGTCGCAATGATGCCCCACAGGATCAGCCTTGAGGTTTCGACGTGTTGCCCCACAGCGAGTGCGATCGAGGGACACGGCAGAAAGGCGGCGACGCAATACAGCGCTCGCATATTGAGGAAGCGCTCGTAGTCAGAGTCAGCTAGGGACGTGCCAATTGAGACCTGTTCGCCTACCTCAAGGTAGGGAGGTTCCAATTCGAGCGTGTTCACACCCATAACTATCGACTTGTGAACGAGTTTCCTTGAGTCGAGCTGCTCGGCCGGACCCTGGGGCGATCCGGCCGAACCAATCAGCTGAACACGAGTGATTTACAGGATTCCTACGCAGTTAGCGAACGCAGCAACACTAACGCCGGCTTGGTTTGTGAATGCCGAAACCTGCCATCCGTCGTCGCCGTTTGTGGGTTGGCTCTGGCCAACCTCCATTGCCCCGAAGTTGCTTACAGCGAAGCCACCACCGGTGGTGGTGTCGCCCGCTACGCACTCTGCGACCACAGTGAGTGTCTGGTTGGCTGTGGTCGACGTATTGCTGTCGGCGCGAACCGAGTAGTGAACGAGTTCAGAACCAGGGTCGCCCTTTGCTCCGCGTGCTCCGGTGTCGCCCTTGACCCCAGGTGCTCCGGTGGCTCCGCGTTTGCCAGCTGCGCCGTCGACGCCGTCGACGCCGTCTTCCCCGTCGTTGCCTGCTTTGCCGGCTCTGCCCGGTTCGCCGTCATCGCCATCAAGACCGTCCTCACCAGCGAAGCCGCGCTTTCCGCGCTTTCCGCGTTTGCCGCGAGGGCCTTGGTCTTGTTGTCCGGCAACTGAACACTCATCCAACGAGTTTGTGCTGGACGATTCGCACTCGCTCGTTGTTTGCGAGCTTGCTGCTGCCACTCCGCCAGCGACCATTGCACCCACGATCACGGCCGCAACCAATTTCATCCACAGTCCCACCTTGAATTTCATGAAATTCTTTCTGCCGTTATCGACGCCATCGAGAAGGAGAATCCTCAGGATGGGGATGGGAACTCTTTCACGGAATACCACTTTCGGTGTATCTGGAGACCTTTTATCTGAAATCGGTACTAGGAGTTGGCAAAAAGCTCGGCTCCCAGGTGCCCCCAGACTCGTCGCCGTGCAAAAAGAAAGAACGCGGGGTCTGACCCCAGCGTTCTTTCTTTTCGGACTCTGGCAGAAAGGG
>CALLQB010000017.1 GCA_938015295.1 uncultured Acidimicrobiales bacterium | reverse complement strand
TAGTTGACTGTGGAGGCGGAGCGGACGCCGAGCCCGCGGTCAACAGATCATCCTGGCCTCGTCTGTTCGTCCTTGCTTCAGGCTCGAGTCTCCTTCGACGCGACCCACGTCGTCCGCCCGATCTTCGGGCCAGGGCCTCGGCAACGGCGATCGTGGCCAACGACAGCATGATGTCCTTGACGTCCAAGGGAATTGCATCGGAATCGAGAGGCGGCATCGCCAGTGCCACCACTCCCCAGACGCGATGGATAGCCACGGTGAGCGCTGCTCCGAAGGCCCGGATGGCCCATCGCTGGTGCCCTCTGATCTTGTGGCGGCGAATCATGACCAGCGCCATCACCGCGGTTGCGGTTAGCCATCCGCCGAAGGCCCAGTTGCTGAGGTAGTTCAGCGTGGTGTACCGGGTGGGGTTGATGACAGTGATCATGATTGCCGTGATCCCGGCACCGATCGCTGCCGGGAAGAAGGTGTAGCCGAGCCGACGGTGGGCAGTCGTCCAACGTCGCCGGATGACACTGTTGAACTGGAACGGGCCAACGAGGTTCATGAGGCCGCTCAACACGATGTGGACTGGCAATAGGACTCGGGGAACAATGCCGTCGCTGGAAAAGAAGCGCGAGAGGAACCCACCGCCGACTTCAGCCTGACCCGCTTCCCCGTCCTCACCCCCATCGTGCTCCTCGCTCGGTTCCTCGCGCTCCTCGCTTAGTTCCTCGCGCTCCTCAGCCTCTTCCGCCTCAGCGTCTTCCAGGGCAGCGGCGTCGGGGTCCGCCAGTCGCATGCCAACCGGCAGTGAGGCGACTATGAACAACAGTGCTGTCACCAGCCATGGGCCGATGGGTCGACGGGACCTACGCGGCTGGGGTTTCGTCGAGGTGTTCATGTTGTGAACATGACATCGACGATGTTTGGAGAACGTTTGGTCGATGTGGCTGCCCCGGTGCCCTCGGACTCAACCCTGACCGGACGAGACCGCTGGTGCCGGGAAGTGAACCATCGCCCGAAACCTCTCGTCATTCAGTTGCTCAATCGACAGAGTGGCATTGTGGGCAGCGGCGACGGTTTGGATGATCGTCAGACCGAGCCCGTGCCCGTGGCCACGTTCTGTGTGACGACCGCGGCGGTACGGGTCGGTGAGTCTCGTGAGATCGTCATCGAGCCCATCGGCTTCGTTGCAGACGGTCAGGGTCACGGTGCCATCGGTTTCCGACATCACGGACATTTCGACGGCTGTGTCTGGCCGGGAGTGGTTGAGCGCGTTGTCGATCAGATTGAGGGCCATGACGTCGAGTAGAGCAGCGTCACCATCGACCTGGGCTGTGTCCCCCTCGCCGAGATCCAGTTCAATCTGGAGGCCAGCGCTCGTGAAAGCCACAATCCGTCGTTGGACGACATCGCCAACGATCTCGCCGAGATCGACATTGTCCATACGACGGACACCAGCCTCGGCCTTCCCCAACTGCAGCAGCGCCCCGACCAGACCTTCCGCTCGGGTGGTGGCGCGGTCAATGACCTCTGCAAACTCGAGCTGTTCTGGCGAGGCGGTCGAGGTCGAACGTACGGCATCGAGCTCTGCTCGTATGACGGCCAAGGGTGTGCGGAGTTCGTGAGCAGCATTCGCAGAGAACTGACTCTGCCGCTCGAAGGACACTTCCAGTTGCTCGAGCATGTCATCGAACGTGTCAGCGAGACGTTTGAGTTCATCGTCAGGGCCATCGAGGCGAATCCGCTGGCTCAGGTCACCAACAGCTGCGTCCGCCGCCACCAGCGAAAGCTGCTCCACGGGGCCGAGCAGCCGATTCATCAGCGTCCACGCGACGGCGCCTGCCGCCAGGGTTCCGGCAACCGCCACGCCTACTGCGATCTGAGCAAAGAGGACGACCGTGGCATCGAACTGCTTCTCCTCCGCCCTGTCCAATGCCTCATCGAGCAATGCGTACTGAGCAGTATCAAGCTGGCCACCGCTCGGGACGTCGTCCAGCTCGACGGGTGCGTCATCGAGTGCCAAGTCCAGAAGAGGAGCAATCTCACTGGCGTCCACACCTCGCTCGGTCCCGAGTTCCCGCAGCGCCTCTGTCAAGTACTCGCCGTCGTCGCCTGCCTGGAGTCCGCCGGTGAGCAACGCCCCCGCCGCGGCGAGACAGACAACGATCGCAACCGCACAACTTGCCGCGAAACCAACCGCAGCTCGACCCCGTAGGCCGAGTCGAGCCATCACCTCGCCGTTACCCGGTAACCGACCGACTTGACGGTCTCGATTAGTGGCGGCGCACCAAGCTTGCGGCGCAGCGTCACCATCGTGACCCGCACAGCGTTGGTAAACGGATCTGCGTGCTCATCCCATACCTTTTCCAGGAGCAGTTCCGCACTCACCGGAGCCGGGCTCTGCTTCATCAATACCTCCAACACCCCGAACTCTTTCGGTGTGAGGCTGATCACTCGATTGGCCCGATGGACCACGCGCGTGTGCGGGTCGAGCCGACAATCGCCGACCTCGAGCACCGGCGCTGCATTTTGCGCGGGCCTGCGACCCAACGCGTGGATTCTCGCCACGAGCTCTCGGAGGTGGAACGGCTTGACCAGATAGTCGTCAGCCCCAAGGCCGAGCCCCGCTACCCGGTCGTCGAGAGAGTCGAACGCGGTCAGCATCAAGATCCGGGCTGACCCAGCAGCGATCGACCGGCACACATCATCGCCGTGCATGCCTGGCAGGTCGCGGTCGAGCACGACAACGTCGTACTCAGTCACTGCCGTCTTCGCGAGGGCATCTTCGCCGCAGTCAGCGACATCTACGGCGAACCCGGAGTTCCGCAGGCCCCGAGCAGTGGCAGCCAGAAGCTGAAAATCGTCCTCGACAAGCAAGATGCGCACCGCACCAGTATCGCAGGGCGAATATTCAGCCAACGTAAGACCAGCCAATAGCCCTGCGGATTCTACAGCGAGCGGCAATTCGTCTCGGCCGCCGCCACAGGGCGCCACGAGATCGAACACGTGTTCGGTGTCGGAGGGGGGACTTGAACCCCCACGCCCTAACGGGCACTGGCTCCTTAAGCCAGCGCGTCTGCCAATTCCGCCACTCCGACGTGGCACCGGATGCGTCCGGCACGAGGAGTCACTATATCGCCACCCGTAGGCCAAAAGGCCACACCGGCGGACTTTCCAAATAAGTCCTTAACCGGGGCATTTAACTGTTCGATATTGCACTTATGGAAGATTCCTCGTCGAACCCTACGGTGCAGGCCCGCAAGATGGTCGCGTCCGTACTCGACACCAGCCCAGGCGTGGTCTGTCTGCTCGAAGTAGACGGCACAATCATCTGGGCGGGCGGCAACTTGGCACAGTCCACAGGGTATGCACTGAACGAAATTCGGGGCACCGAGCTTCGAGAGCTCCTGCACCCAAATGACTCCGAAGCCGCCAACGGCATGTTTCACGATGCCCTCAACAATCCAGGTGACACCAAGCCGTCTAGATATCGCATCATCGCCCGAGACGGCGACACCCGCTGGCTGGAAATGACCTGCCGTTCAATCCCCGACTCCCCCACCGGCCGACCAGCGGTCGCCTTGTGGAGCCGAGACGTCACACATGAGATCCGCAACGACGAGCAGGTTATTGCGGCAGGCCTTATCGACGAGAGCAGCGGTCTCGCTACAG
Organism: uncultured Acidimicrobiales bacterium; assembly: GCA_938015295.1. Taxonomy (GTDB): domain Bacteria; phylum Actinomycetota; class Acidimicrobiia; order Acidimicrobiales; family SHLQ01; genus CALLQB01. The sequence continues at coordinate 46,041 of CALLQB010000017.1, read as the reverse complement.
AGCCTCTGTTTATCGACCGGCTTACCCAGCTCATCGCCTTCGGCGCTGATGACCGCCACCACCTCGAAGTAATTCACGTCGACCTTGGCCTCGAAGAAACCATCAAGCTCTATGGCCCTCGAGCTATCGAAGCAATCATGCCGCAAATCACCGAACGCATGAAGAGCGAACTGGGCGCTGGCGACACCGCAGGCGTACTGCGCCCCGGCGTTGTCGGCTTCGCTCGGCGAGTCAGCAACAAGACAAAGTCCGAAGCCAACGCTCGCACCTACGCAGCAACGCTCACCGGAAACTATCGACTCGGCACCCAAGAGGTGATGATCGAACCAGTGGTCGGTATTGCAACCGGGCCATCAAAGATCGCCGCCGACGCCACCACACTCATGCATCGCGCCGCCATGGCCGCCGATCGAGCGAAACGCCGCAACCTTCACTCCGTAGTGTTCAACGACGCCGACTTCGCCACCGGGAACGACCAGACCTCGTCCATGCTGAAGCGAGCCGTGGCCGAAGGCCAGCTCCTGCTGCACTATCAACCAATCGTGCACACCGAAACCCGCCGCGTCGTCGCTGTTGAAGCCCTCATCCGTTGGGTGCACCCCGAAAAGGGCATGCTCAACCCGATGGACTTCCTCGAAGCCGCCGAGCGCAGCGGGATGATTATTCCCCTTGGCGCCTGGGTCGTGAAGCAAGCGTGCGAAGACCTCCGTGTTCTGCAAATGCAAGGTTTCGGCGACCTTCACGTCAGCGCCAACGTCTCACCGACACAGGTACTCGACCCTCGGTTCAAAGAAATGGTCTTCTCGGCCATCAAACAAGCCGGAGTCGAACCTGATCGCCTCAACCTCGAGCTGACCGAAGGCTCGATGGCGCAAGACTCCGCGGCGGTAGACGCTGCACTCAACGCCATCGCCGACCTCGGCGTAAACATCACTATTGACGACTTTGGTGTGGCGTCGACGCCGATTCGCCGTCTACGCGCAATGGACATCGGCGCACTCAAGCTTCACCGTGACTTCTGCCGCGAGCTCGAAGTCGAAGACCCCGACCTCGGTCCGCTCAAAGCAATGGTCGCCACGGCCCACGCCATGGATCTCGACGCGATGGCTATCGGTGTCGAAACCGAAGCCCAACTCGACATCCTGCGTGAACTCGGGTGCCAATACACCCAGGGCTACCTATTCTCGGCACCGATACCGATCGGCGAAGTCGGTGCGGTCATCAACGAGCTGGCAAAGACTCCAGTCGACGTCTGAGCGTCAACCGGCCGGTGTTACTCCTGGCCGTCTGACAGCCAGACCTCCAACGCATTAAACGCCCCCAACGGCTGAAGCGTGAGGTTCTCGACGTTTGGGGCAACGAGCACAACCCGATCCCGTTCGAACAGCGGCACAACGACCGACAACGACAGAATTCGTTCCTCGACCTGACGATACAGCTCGTCGCTAGCTGCGTGATCAGCCGTCGCTTCGGCCTCGGCCAACAACCGATCGACCTCAGCGTCAGAGAAGGACGTGACGTTGTCCGGCCCGTTCGTTCGGAACATCGACCCAAGATAGGCACCCGAAGACTCCCAGCTGCCAACAACACCGAACTGGAAAAGCGAGAGCTCGCCCGCAGCTACCTTCGAACTGAACGCTGTCGGGCTGTGTGGCCTCGCCCGAGCCTCGAAGCCCACAAAGGTCAGGTCCGAGACAATCGCCGCTGCCATCGCTTCCGAGGCTGGGTCATCGAGGTGGTCGACATGCAGCAAAGGCAAAGAACCAGCCGCATATCCTCCGACGATCTCGCGAGCTCGATCTGGCTGGAACGGACAATCGGCGCAGACGTTCGGCCGGAACGCAGTCGTAGCAGAAGGCAGCAGACCATTAAGCGGAACGGCCTCGCCGCTCACGCCGCCAGCAACAAACCCGTTATCTACCGCCAGAACCATGGCTTGTCGCAGCATCGGGTCGGCGAACGCCTCGTTTCCGAGGTTCATCATGAAAAGCACCGTGTCGGTTCCCGACAGCACGCGACTCGCCCCGGAGTCATCGCCACTCGCCCCTGCGGTCATCTGGTCGAGCGAAGCTACGTCAAGGTTCCCCGCATGAAACGCCTCGGCGACCTCGGCATCAGAACGAAACAGCTGCACCGAGACGCCATCGAGGTACCCGTCGGCGCCAATCCGAGGCACAAGATCGATCTTGGTGCCGTCCTGGCTAATCACCATGAGGTCGCCGCTCGTCACCGGAACGGGAGCTTCAGGCTCTCGCTCGCTCGGCACGATTCCGAAAATCGGGGCTGACAGAAGCTCGGGCAGAGCAGCAAACGGCCGGTCGAGCACGATACGCAATGAAGAATCCGCAGCTTCCATAGTGTCCACCAACGCAAGGTTGTTGCCGGCAAGCGACCCGACACCGCGATCGATGACCCGTTGAATCGACCGCTGCACATCGGCTGGTTTGACCGCAGACCCATCGCTGAATGTTGCCGCAGGCGAAATCACGAAGGTCCAAGCCAACCCGTCGTCGTCAGCAGCCCAACTCGATGCAATCGCCGGCGACAACACGCCATCGGCGCCCATGTCGGTCAAGCCATCAAAGAGCAGATCGGCCAACTGCTGTTCGCCGCTATTGGCTTCGTCGATGGCAGCCGGATCATCCCAGGTTGTCGCAACCACGCCCACCCGCAGAATGCCGCCTCGGGCGCGAGCTTCGGGAGCGATAGTCGCTGGTGGCTCGTCGCCGAAAGCGATCGCCGAATCTGGCGGCGAACTGATCTGTTCGTCAGGTGCAGCCGAGGTTCCGGCATCGACGAGCGAACAGCTCGAAGCGAGCAACACAATAAGGACCCAGAGGCACAACAACCGCACAGTGATTCATCGGCAAAAGGACTACACAGCTAAGCCTTGAACAGGCCGAAAGGCCCAAAGAAGCTAGAAGCGTTCGTCCAGCTCAGAGTCATTTTTTTTGGTCGAACGTCTTACAACATCAAGGCGAGGGCGGTGGTCGTGAAACCAAACACCACCGCAGCAAGAATCGTCATACGATCAAGGTTCTTCTCGACCGCAGTCGACCCAGCGGCTGCTGATACGCCGCCGCTTCCGAACATGTCGGACAGGCCACCGCCCTTACCGCTGTGCAAGAGCACAAGCACGAGAAGAACAAAGGAAACAACGATGTGAAGGATGACGACGAAAATAGTCATTGTGCTGGCAATCTTAGCGAAGGTGAACAGTGAAGTGGCAGGCGGGGCTGGCTAACTGTCAGCCAGCATCCCGGTACGAGATAATACGATGAAAATCGTCGGCTTCAAGGCATGCTCCACCAACGAGTGCTCCGTCGATATCAGCCTGCGCCATAAGCTCTGGAGCATTGACCGGCTTCACTGAGCCGCCGTACTGAATCCGCACCGCATCGGCCACTGCATCGTTGTACAAGCTGCGCACAGTATCTCTCACGGCTTTGCACATCTCCTGCGCGTCATCAGGACTAGCAGTAACACCAGTGCCGATCGCCCAAATCGGTTCGTACGCAATCACCATCGACGAAACGTCATCGGCTTTAACCTTGGCAAGCCCGGCGGTGACCTGCCCAGAAACCTTGGCAACAGCGTCGCCGGCCTCGCGCTCTTCGAGCGTCTCACCACAAGCAAGGATCGCCGTCATCTCGTTCTTGATAACGGCCTTAACCTTGTTGTTGACCATCTCGTCGGTCTCGCCAAACAGCTGACGACGCTCAGAGTGGCCAAGGATCACGTAGTTCACGCTCAGCTTCTTCAGCATCGAAGGCGCGATCTCGCCGGTGTACGCACCCTTTTCTTCCCAGTGACAGTTCTGCGCTCCGAGACCCACCGGAATCTTGTCGGCCTCAAGCACGGTCTGTACCGAACGGATGTCGGTAAAGGGTGGATGGATTGTCACGTCGACCGCGGCAACATCGTCTTTGGTGATCTTGTACGAAAGCTGCTGCACCAACTGGATTGCCTCCAGATGGTTGTTGTGCATTTTCCAGTTACCCGAAATAATCGGCTTACGATCAACCATCGAATTCTCCTCGAAGTGCGGCAAGACCAGGAAGGTCGCCCTTTTCAATCAGTTCCAGTGATGCGCCGCCGCCGGTCGACACATGGTCGATGTCGGCGGCTACGCCAAATTGTTTCGCCGCAGCAGCGCTATCGCCACCGCCGACGACGCTGAAACCCTTTGCCTGAGCAACTGCCTCAGCAATAGTGCGGGTTCCTGCTTCAAATCTTGGATCCTCGAACACACCCATCGGACCGTTCCAAAGAATCGTCCGTGCATCAAGAATGACGTCGGTGAACTCCGCTGCAGTACCAGGCCCGATATCGAGCCCCATCCAGCCATCGGGCATATCGTTGCCGACCTGGCGGGTCTCACCGCCTGCACTCGGGTCGCCAATTTTGCCACCCGGGCCCAAAGCCGTGTTATCCGACGGCAGATGAATAACTGCATCGCTGTCGAGCAGCCGCTTGGCAGTATCGATCATGTCGGTTTCGAGCAGCGACGAGCCAACGTTATGGCCCTTCGCTGCGAGGAACGTGTAGGCCATGCCGCCACCAATAATGATCGAGTCGACCGACTCGAGCAATGCTTCGATGACCGCAAGCTTGTCGCTGACCTTTGCGCCACCAAGAATCGCCACAAACGGACGTTTTGCCTTGGCACGAAGACCGCCAAGAACCTCAACCTCTTTCGCAAGCAACCGTCCTGCGGCGCTTGGAAGATGCTGGGGCGGGCCCACGATGGAGCCATGTGCGCGGTGCGACGCACCAAACGCATCGTTGACATAGGCGTCGAATCCGTCGATCAGTTGAGCGACAAACGCCGGATCGTTCGACGTTTCGCCAGCGTTGAAGCGGAGGTTCTCGAGCAAGTCGACACCGGGCACCAACTCGGCCAGACGAGTCCGAACCGGATCCATACTGAAGGCAGGATTCGGTTCGCCCTTCGGACGGCCAAGATGCGAACACGTCGTCACCGACGCACCCTGATCAACCAACCATTTGATGGTTGGCAACGCAGATTTGATGCGAAGATCGTCGGTGATAACGCCGTCTTCGAGCGGAACGTTGAAATCAGCTCGCACGAGAACCCGGCGACCAGAAAGGTCGCCGAGATCCTCGAGCTGTGGAACCGTACTCACTACTTTTTGGCCGCAGCCTTCTTGGCAGGAGCCTTCTTCGCAGCAGCCTTCTTCGCAGGCGCCTTCTTGGCGGTGCGCTTGGCCGGGCCGCTCTTCTTCGTGCCGACGATCATCGCCAGGTCGACAAGACGGTTCGAGTAACCCATCTCGTTGTCGTACCAGCCGAGAATCTTCACCTGCTGGCCCATGACCATGGTGAGGCCCGAATCAAAGGTGCACGATGCTGGCGAACCAACAATGTCGGAAGAAACAAGCGGCTCTTCGCTGTAGTCGAGAACATTCTTGAGCGCACCGGTGCTAGCGGCCTTCTTGAAGGCCTCGTTGACCTGTTCGACCGTGACGTTCTTCTTGCGAAGAAGACCGGTGAAGTCGGTGATAGAACCGTCAGGGATCGGCACACGCATAGCAATGCCGTCGAGCTTGCCGGCCATCTTCTTCAACACAAGGCCGGTTGCGCGAGCCGCACCGGTCGAGGTGGGCACGATGTTGACCGCCGCTGCACGAGCCCGACGAAGATCCGAGTGAGGACCGTCAACAATGGCCTGGTCGCCGGTGTACGCGTGGGTTGTGGTCATCAGACCCTGCATCAAACCAAAGTTGTCGTCGAGCACCTTAACCATGGGCACAAAACAGTTCGTAGTGCACGAAGCGTTGGAGATGACGTGGTGCTTGGCCGGGTCGTAGTCGCCATCGTTAACGCCAACAACAAAGGTTGCGTCGCAGTCGCCCGAAGGTGCCGAAATGATGACCTTGGGTGCACCAGCCTCGATGTGCGCGGCCGCTGCTTTGCGAGAGGTGAAGATACCTGTCGACTCGATAACCACGTCGACACCAAGATCGCCCCACGGCAGGTCGGCCGGGTTGCGCTCGGAAAGCACCTTGAGGGTGTCGCCGTCGTAGCGCACGCCCTGACGGGTAGCGGTGATCTTGTTCGGAAGGCGACCATGAACTGAGTCGTTCTTCAGCAAATGAGCCATCGTCTCTACCGAGCCGAGATCGTTTACTGCGACAAAGTCAATGTCTGCACCTTGAGCTTTTGCAGCTCGGAAGAAGTTACGGCCGATACGACCGAAGCCGTTGATGCCGACGCGGACTGTCATGTGGGGTGCCTCCTGGGCAGGGGATATTCAACAGATTGGATTCACTCAGGCTACCGCCGCTGAACGCGACTAACAGCGACCTCCTATCGGAGGGCGCCGATTACTCTTAACCTTGCGCTCGCAGCGGTGCTATTTGCCGATATCGCGATGCACAACAGCCGGATCGAATCCGGCAGCGCGTAGATGGTCGCCAATGGTCTCCGCAATAGCCACCGACCGGTGATGCCCGCCCGTGCAACCAAACGCAATCGTGAGATACGACTTTCCCTCGGCCACATACGCCGGTACCAAAAGGTCGAGCAATTGTTGCGTCTGCTCGACAAACGGCGTCGCGATGTCCTGGCCCAACACGTAGTCGCACACCGACGGATCGAGACCAGTCTTTGGACGAAGATCCTCAACCCAGTGCGGATTCGGAAGAAACCGGCAATCAAGAATCAGGTCGGCGTCGAGCGGGTTGCCATGCTTGAAACCAAACGACATCACCGTCGTGCGCATGCCCGCATCGGGCGAGTCGCCACCGAACAGATCAACAATTCGGTACCGCAGCTGATGAACGTTGAGATCGCCCGTATCGATAACCAGATCGGCCAAACCCTTTACTGGTTCGAGCGCTATCCGCTCGGCCTCAATCGCTGAAGACACCCGACCGCCGCTCGAAAACGGATGACGACGCCGGGTGCTTTCGTATCGTCGCACCAGCACATCGGTCGACGCCTCGACAAACACCACGCGAACCCGAGTGTTCGGCTCCGACCGCAGTTGTTCGATCGCCGGGATCGTTTGTGCCGGCTTGCTGCTCGGCCCAACCACCAGCGCGACACGGTCGAACGCCCGCGTTGGATCAGCGGCCACCTCGGCCATGCGCGGAATGAAGTCGGGCGGCATGTTGTCGATCACGTGCCAGCCAAGATCCTCGAAACTGTTCGCCACCTGCGTGCGACCCGCACCCGATTGGCCGGTGATAACCACAAACTCGGTTTTGATCGACTCTGCTGCTGCTGGAGCTTCGGGTGTCGACGCGGTATCTGGGGGAGATTCCATGCCCCAACCCTAGACAGACTTACGACATGAAAGAACGAGTAATCGCGGAATCGTCGCCGCGGCCTCGTACATCGTCGCCTTGGCGAGAAACCCCGGCGGCGGTGCAGGCTCCATCATCTGCTCGAGCAGCAGGCCGTTGTCGGCCAACGCGTTGACATACCTGCTCAACGGGCGGTGAATGAACCGAATGAATACGTCCTTTTGCACCTCCTCGATCGATTCGTCCTCGATGAGGTACGGGCCAATCCGCCAGTACTGCTCCGGCGGATCAAGCACCTGATCGTCGATCCAGCCAGCGTTGGGGGTCTGCAGCAACGGATGGTTGAGCATAAAGACGAACCGACCTCCCGGCTCGAGAACCCGCGCAACCTCGGAGATGGCCTCATCAACAGCGCTGATGTGTTCGAAAACCAAACAGGCGATCGCGGCATCAAACGAACCCGACCGCACCGGAAGTTCAGCAGCACCAGCACGGGAATACATCGCTCCCCCGCCGCGACGAGTCGCCTCCTCCACCTGGGCCCAAGTGGGATCGAGGCCAACAACCGCGGCGCCGCCAGCCGTCGCCAGCCGGGCAATTTGCCCCTCGCCCGTGCCGATGTCAAGAACTCGCTTCGCACCAGCCAACAGGTTGGCGGCAATCGGCAGTATCTGCTCGGTGTACTCGGGGTCAGCGCCCTCGGTGAAACCGTCCTGCCACCAGGTCGCGTGGTCTTCCCACAGCGCGTCCTTGCTACTTGCAGGCTTGTTGTTGGGCGTCATGGTTCCACTCGTCCACTCAAAATCGATCGGTCGTTACGCAAGGGACTACTTCGATAACCCACGCGGCGAGTGAATCTTGTCGTATACAGCCTCGGCGACCGCATCGGGCAGCCACGGCAACGCGCGCAGCGTCTCGAGGGTCGCCACCTTCACCTTGGTAACACCGCCCAACTCTTTGGTCAGCCGCTTCTTCCTTGCCGGACCAAGACCGGGAATATCATCGAGCACCGACTTCGTCATGCGCTTGTTGCGAAGCTGCCGGTGGTAGGTGATGGCGAACCGGTGACTCTCATCGCGAATCCGCTGCAAGAGATACAGGCCTTCAGATTGACGGGGCAATCGAATCGCATCGGACTGGCCGGGCACAAACACTTCTTCAAACTGCTTGGCCAACGAAGCAACCGGGATCTCGCTACTCAACCCCAACTGATCAAGCACACGAATCGCGACGCTCAGCTGCCCCTTGCCACCATCGACCAGCAGCAACTGTGGCGGATACGAGAACTTGCCCGAACGTTCTTCGACCGGTTTGGCCTTGTCGTTCAAATAATTCGTGAAACGTCGGGTCAGCACCTCTTCCATCGCCGCAAAGTCGTCGTTGCCGTCGACGGTCTTAATCTTGAACCGGCGATACTCGCTCTTTTTGGCAAGCCCGTCTTCCATCACCACCATCGAACCGACATAGTCAGTTCCCGAGATGTGGCTCATGTCGTAGCACTCGATGCGAAGCGGAGCATCAGGCAAACCCAGCTGCTCTTGAAGCTCGTTCAGCGCACGCGACCGGGTGTTGTGGTCAGACGCCCGCCGCAACCGGTGACGGTTGAACTCTTCATGCGCGTTGCGGGTAACGGTTTCGAGCAATGCCTTCTTGTCGCCCCGCTGAGGAACCTTGATCTCAACCTTTGACCCACGGGCGTCGGACAACCACAACTCGTACAACGCAGGATTCGCCGACTCGACCGGAGCCAGCACCTGCTTGGGAACACCCAGCGGCGGCGGGTCGTAATACATGCCTTCAAGAACCGTGTCGAGCAGCTCCGACTCGCTCACGTCCTCAACCCGGTCGAGCACAAAACCCTTGCGCCCAACCACCCTGCCTCGGCGCACAAAGAACACCTGGATGGCGGCTTCGAGCTCGTCGGAATGAATGCCCACCACATCGAAGTCGTCGTTGGTTTCGGCCACCATCTGCTGCTTTTCGATGGCCTTACGAACGCTGGTGAGCCGGTCGCGATGACGCGCTGCCAACTCGAACTCGTGACGATCAGCCGCCGAGCGCATTTCCTCTTCGAGCCTCTGCACCACCTCGGCCGTGTCGCCATCGAGAAACGACAGCAGCTCTTCAACCAACGCGTCGTACTCTTCTTCGCCGATGGCACCGATGCACGGTCCCGAACACTTCTCGATATGAAACAACAAACAGGGTCGACCCGAGCGCTGATGGCGCTGAAGTTTGTTATCGCTGCACGTGCGGATCGGAAAAGTGCGCAGCAACAGGTCGAGAGTTTCGCGAATGGCATACGCATGTCCGTAGGGCCCGAAATAGCGAACCCCTTTCTTGCGCTTACCTCGCATCACCATCGCCCGCGGAAACTCGTCGCTCATCGTGACGGCAAGAAACGGATAACTCTTGTCGTCGACCAGCCGGATGTTGAACCGCGGCCGATGCTGTTTGATAAGGCTGTACTCGAGCATCAACGCTTCGAGCTCGTTCTCGACCTGAATCCACTCGACCGTCTCGGCTGTGGCCACCATCTGCGCCGTGCGCATCGGCAAATGTTTGGCGAAATAGCTATTCAGGCGCGAGCGAAGACTCTTGGCCTTGCCGACATAGATGACACGGCCATCTTTGTCTTTGAATTGGTACGAACCAGGAGCCTCGGGAATCGAGCCGGTTTCAGGACGCAGAACCACACTCGCATCGTATGACGCTCAAGGGCGTCCGTGGCCCGCCGACTGGAAAACAATGCTTTCAACCAAACGAGCGACAATGTCAGGCACTGCCGCGCCTGCCATCGACGCACCTCTCCGTGGCGCCCCGCTCGTGGTGCTCGTATTGTCGGTTGCAGTCGGCCTGTCACATATCCTCCTTGGCCCCAACTTTGTGCTCGACGACTGGTTCAACGTCAACGAAGGCGTTTTTGGTGGCGTCTTCGGCGCTACCGCTCCAGAGCTGGTCATATCCCGTCCCGGCTCAGCCATCGCCTACGGGCTCAGCTTTGGCGTCTTTGGCGCCCACCCTTTGCCCATCGTGGTACTGGCGTCGCTGGTCAATGTCGGCGTAGCGCAACTGCTGTACCAGGTCGCCAAACAATACGTTCCGGCCCAAGCGGCGCTCGCCATAACCTGCCTGTGGGTAGTTCTACCCAACCATATGTCGCTCGAGATCTGGCCCAGCACCATCATGGTCTCGATGAGCCTGCTGGCGCTGCTGCCAGCCGTGTACCTCATCGGCCGGACAGCAACACCCGGCATTGTCGCTCCGATCCTTCTCGCACTGCTTGCCTCAGCACTGTACGAAGGAACCGTGCCGATGGCCGGCCTCCTCATGCTTGTCGTCCCCAAGATCCGCTTCGGCAAGGTCAACCTGCCTCTGGTGATCGGCGGTGCGTTGACCCAAGGTGCGCTGACACTGTGGATCTTCACCCACCTGCACTCTTCGAAGGCGGCGAACGACTTCATCTCGCTGGGCGCCGTCATCGACGGACTCTACGGCGAGGCGGTCATCGCCCGGCCCGCCGCCGTGCCTGCCGCGCTCGGTTTCCTCATCGGCTTTCTGGTGCTCATCGTTATTGCCGGGCGAAACCGGGTCTTCGAGCCGCCCCAAAAACTCGTCCTGGCGGGCTTCGTTGTCGTGGTGACGTCGTTGTTGCCGTTCCTCCGGTACTTCTACTCACCCATCGGGCCCGGCGACCGGGTCAACTATCTCGCATCAATCGGTGGCGCGATGACCATCGTCGGTCTTGGCTGGGCCTGCTGGTCACAACAGCACATCGACGTTCGCAAACTCGTCGTCGCCATCGGCGCGATCATGTTGGTTTTTGTTATTTCGGCCCGCGTCGAACAAACCCGCGCATGGAACCGGGCGGGCGACGACGGCATCGCCATCATCAACGAAATCGAACGCCGGGGTTTCACCGCCGACACCCACGTCGTCCTCGGCCCTTCCCCCACGTTCTATCGAAACGTCGCACCATTCCTCGACCCCTCAAACGTGCGCGGCGCAATGGGGGTCGTGTTCAACGACGTCTCCGCTACCGGCACCATCGTGTACTCCGAAGAGGATTTCTTGTCGTACCCCGCCGACCAGCGCCTCGATCTCCGCGAACTTCTCCCGCGCGACTAGCCGCTGCCAGTTCACACTGACCGCCGAAATGCCGATTGGAAATCCGTGCGTGGATGGATACGGATACTGTCAGCGATTGGCGTCGTCGCCACGTTCCTCGCGCTCGGCGTTTTGCACGGATCGGGCCACGAGTATTTCTTCCTCACCGACGGCCGGCTTCCCGCCACGCTGCTGCTCGCAAGCGTCACCGCCATCGGCAGCTACGCCCTCGGTCTTCCCGATGTCATCGCGACTCGGCGAGGCGTGGTCGCTGCATCGCTCCTGTCGTCGGTGTTCGGCGCCCTCTCAGTTTCAGCCGTCGCTCTTTCGGTAGGTGTGCCGCTCATACCCCGATCGGTTATCGCTTGGGGCGCTCTCTCGATCATCCCCTGGCATCTGCTGTGCTGGCGGGTGGTCGCCGATGCCGATGCAGCCGCCACCGCTACGCGAATTCTGGCCGTCGTCAACCCACTAGCCGGCGACGAACTCGCGTTTGCCTTAGCTAACGAGGCCGAGCGGTCGGCCGAACTCGTCGCCCGTGCCGACATCGCCGACATGGAAGGCACCGGTCGCGGCCGGCCTCTTGCAGAGCTCGTAGCCGACCGCGACATCACCATGGTGGTGCTCGACCAGGAGGCACAGCTCAGCGAAAACATCGTCGCCCAGGTCGCCGACCTTCATGCCGGCGGTCTGCGTGTCCGCAGCCTGTCGATGTTTATGGAGGAATGGATCGGCAAGGTCCCGATCTCCGAACTCGAACGCACCTCGCTGTTCTTCGATGTATCCGAGCTCCACCGCTCTGCATATCCCCGCATCAAACGAGTCTTCGACTTGTTGTTCTGTGTCATCTCGCTTCCGCCGCTGGTCGCGCTCGGCTCGGTCGTGTGGCTAGCCAATGCAGCAACCAGTCGCGGCCCGCTCCTCTTTCGTCAACAACGGGTCGGCAAGGGCGGCGAACCCTTCGAGATCCTCAAATTTCGCACCATGCAACCAAACGGCGACAGCCACTGGACCGAGGTCGACGACGACCGCATCACGCCCGTCGGCCGACTTCTTCGCCGATCCCACCTCGACGAACTCCCCCAGGTCGTCAACATTCTGCGAGGCGAAATCTCGCTCGTCGGCCCCCGCCCCGAACAGGTCGACTACGTCGAAGAACTCAACGACAAGCTGCCGTTCTACAACGTCCGCCACATCATCCGCCCTGGCCTCACCGGATGGGCGCAACTCAAACTCGGCTACACCAACGACCTCTCCGGCGCGGCCGAAAAGCTGCAATACGAATTGTTCTACCTGCGCCACCAAGGGCTCGGCCTCGACGCTCGCATCATCATCATGACGCTGCGTCACCTCTTTCAACGGGGAGGCATGTAGATGCCAGCGCTCGTTACCTGCATCATCCCCTGCCGCAACGAAGCCGCGTCGATCGAAGGTGCGATCGACTCGATCCTGGCGCAGGACTATCCGCTCGAAAACATCGAGGTCGTGGTCGTCGACGGGTGCTCCGATGACAACACCGCAGAACTCGCAAAACGCCGCCTCGACGGGCACCACCTTCGCCGGTACGACATCGTCCTCAACCCCGACGCCCGCACCCCGTCGAACCTCAACCGAGGCCTTCTCTGGGCCGACGGCGAGTACATCGTGCGGGTCGACGCCCGGTCGCGAATCCCTGCCAACTACATCTCGACCACCATCGCAGCGCTGCAAACCAACGACTACAGCGTGGTCGGTGGCCGACAGCTCGCAAGGCCTGCCGTTGCAGGTCTCGAAGCCCGGTCAATAGCCCGCGCGCTGAACAACAAGTACGCAATGGGCGGATCTCGCTACCGCCGACCAGGAGCCGAAACCGGCCCCTGCGACACCGCCTACCTCGGAGTGTTTCGCACCGCACAACTGCGCGACACCGGCGGATGGAGCGAAGAGTTCGCTACCAACCAGGACTTCGAACTCAACCAACGAATGGCCGACTACGGACCGGTCTGGTTCCTCGCCGGCATCCCCGTCGACTATCACCCCCGACCCACGTTTCGCCAGCTCTTCGCCCAGTACCACCGCTTCGGCCAATGGAAAGTTGTGTACTGGCAAACCACCGGCGACCGCCCGCAACCGCGCCAACTGGCTCTTGTTGTGGTGCCCGCCGTTTCCGCAGCGGCAGGACTAACTCTGCTCGCACTGCGACCCCGCCTCGCCACCCCCGCCGCAGCAGCAGTTGTTCTCGGCAGCCTCGCTGTTGATCACCTCGGAACCGACGGCCCAGATGTATCCCCGCTCGGCCGCTGCGTAGCCGCAGCGGCCACCGGAACGGTCGGCTTGGCGTGGTGGACCGGCGTCGCCCGCGGCCTCGTCAAACAGCTTCTTCGCTGACGTCTTTCACCAGCGGCAAACCACCTCACAATCACTGCAAACTGGCCGATTGAAGGTCATGTCGTCTTCTCCCGATAACCCCAACGAGAACGTTAGAGAATCTTTGATCCACCACACTGCAGAAATCCACGAGGACGCAGTGATTGGGCCGGGGCTCTACATCTGGAACTATTCGAAAGTCCGCGAGCACGCCCGCATTGGTTCGAATGTCAATATCGGACAGATGGTCTACGTCGAATCGCATGTGGTCATCGGCAACGACTGCAAGATTCAGAACGCCGTCAACATGTTCGATGGCTTGACGCTCGGCGATCGCGTCTTCGTCGGCCCCGCCGTCACGTTCACCAACGACATGACCCCACGAGCCGTAGGCGATTGGGAGATCACTACGACCCGTATCGAAGACGACGCTTCAATCGGCGCCAACGCGACCATCGTCTGTGGCATCACGCTCGGCGCCGGCTGCATGGTCGGCGCTGGATCGGTTGTTACGAAAGACGTCGCACCGCGCACCCTTGTGGTGGGCAACCCGGCGCGACCAATCGGATTTGTTGATGCGAGCGGCAACCGGGTCGATGAAGATCCGGGCCCGTACCACGCATGACCCAACGCCGCAGAGAAGACGAGCCCGTTCGCATCGCAGCGATCGGGGTCGGCGGTATGGGCGCAAACCACGCCCGCGTGCTCGCCTCGATGAAAGGCGCCGAACTCGTCGCCGTCGTCGACGCAGACCACGACCGAGCGCAGGCCGTCGCCGATGTGTATGGCTGTGTCGCCTGCACCGACGTCGACCAGCTTCCGCCGGTCGACGCAGCGACCGTTGCCGTGCCATCAAGCCTCCACGCCATCGTGGGCGTCCCGCTTCTCCGCCAAGGCATCCACTGTCTGATCGAGAAGCCGCTCGCCACAACCGTCGATGATTGCCACGCACTCATGGACGCAGCAACCGAAGGTTCGGCCGAGCTTCTCGTCGGCCACATCGAGCGGTTCAACCCGGCGGTGCAACAACTCGCCGAGATCGTCGACAGCGACGAAATCGTTGCGGTTGCGGCACGGCGCATGAGCGCGGTCAGCGGCCGAATCAGCGATGTCGATGTGGTTCTCGACCTTATGGTCCACGACCTCGACATCGTGCTCGCCCTCACCGGCAAGTCGGTCACCGACATCGTTGCTCGGGGCATCAATGGCCCGCACGGAGCCGACCACGCCATAGCGTTGTTGTCACTCGAGAACGGCGCGCAGGGAACCCTTACTGCGAGCCGAATCACCCAGAACCAGATCCGCCACCTCGAAGTCACCACCAAAGAGCACTTCTACGTCATCAACTATCCCAGCCAGGAACTGTTGATCTACCGCCAAGGACGCATCGCATCCTCAGGTGACGTCGACCAAAAATACCGGCTCGACGTCAACACCGAAAAGGTCTTCGTGCGACGCATCGAACCGCTGGCCGAAGAGCTCCGTCACTTTCTCGACGTCTGCCGTGGCAACGCCGAACCCAAGGTTTCCGGCGCCGCGGCTCTCGAGGCCCTTCAAAGCGTTTGGCAGATTCAAACCATCCTGTCGGCCGCAACACCAACAGAAATCCAGGCAGCATGACCGACCAACCCCGGCTTCCCTTGACGAAGCCCACAATTCCGTTCGGCGATGTCGAGGCAGATATTCGAACCATCCTCGAATCGGGCCAGCTCACCAGCGGCCGGTTCGTCAGCGACTTCGAAGCATCGGTGGCATCGTTCGTGGGCGTCGACCACGCCGTCGCAGTCACGTCGGCCACCACCGCCCTGCATCTCGCTCTGGTTTGCGCAGGTGTGAAACCCGGCGACGATGTGCTGGTCTCGGACTTCACGTTCCCCGCCACCGCAAACGTCGTGCTACAGCAGGGCGCAACACCAGTATTGGTCGACTCTCTTCCGGACGGTTTCGAACTTTCTGTCGAGGACCTCGAAGCGCGACTCACGCCGGCGACCACCGCGATCATCGCAGTCGATCCGTTCGGTCAACCTGCCGATCATCGCCGCCTCGAAAACATCGCGGACGCGCACAACCTCACCCTTATCGCCGACGCTGCCTGCTCGCTCGGCGCGATCCGCGACAACCGACAGGCCGGAGCGCATGGCGACGTCGGGTGTTTCAGCTTTCACCCCCGCAAGACCATCACCTGCGGCGAGGGCGGCATGCTGACGACCAACAACGAAGAACTAGCCGACAAAGCTCGCACTCTTCGCTCGCACGGCGCCGAACGCACACCAACGGGCATCGTGTTCAACGAAGCCGGCTACAACTATCGCCTCAGCGAAATACAGGCGGCGCTAGGCCTGTCGCAGATGCGTCGTGTCGACGAGATTCTCGACGACCGCCGCCAAACCGCACACACCTTCGAAGACCTCCTTGCCGACACAGACGGCGTCACCGTTCCCCAGGCACCCGCCGACACAAACTGGGCCTACCAAAGCTTCGTTGTCGTGCTCGACGACTATCTGAGCCGCGCCGACGTCGTTGCACACATGGCCGCTGAGAACATCGAGACCACCATCGGCACCTACGCCTGCCACCAACATGGCGCCTACACGTCGTTCACTGGTTCTCGGGCACTTCCGAATTCGGCCCGCTTCGGAAATCAGGCGCTAACCCTCCCCCTCCTCCCATCGATGACCCGCGCCCAGATCGATCGAACCGTCACCGCGTTGCATGCGGCCATCGACAGCGCGCTGCAGCAGGCCACCCAACACAAGGCCGCGTGATGAGCGATATCGGCGACCAACTTCAGCAGCTCCGAACAACCAGCGACGACGAGCTACGCGCCGCCTGGGACCGCAGCCTGCCGTTCGCCGACGCGCTCTTCGACCGATGGGAACGGGCCGAACGCCTCGGATTCGGCGCCGGCACAAGTGTCTATGACTCGGCCGCCGTTTTCGGTGATGTCACCGTTGGCGAACACACCTGGATCGGGCCCGTCACCCTCCTCGATGGCTCGGGCGCATCACTGAGCATCGGGTCGCACTGCAATATCTCGGCCGGCGTGCAGATCTACACCCACGACAGCGCTTTGCGTTGCGTGTCGTTCGGGGCACTCGACCTTGACGCCGGTGCAGTCTCGATCGGCCAAGGCACCTACATCGGTAGCCAGTCGATCATCCGGCCAGGCGTCAGCATCGGCGAACGCTGCATCATCGGCGCCAACAGTTTCGTCAACGCCGACGTACCCGACGCAACCGTCGTTGGCGGCTCGCCCGCACGACCACTCGGACGTGTCGTTGGCGAAGGCACCGACACCCGAATTGTCCACGATTCATCACCCCACATCACCGCCCTCGGAGCGTGACATGACCGCCCCTGCCAACAACGATCCCAGCACCTTTCCGCGAGCGATCCGCTCGGTGCAGAACCAAGCAGTGCTCGTCACCGGCGGCGCTGGCTTTATCGGCAGCCACCTCGTCGACGAACTCTTTGTGCGGGGCGCCTCCGAAGTCGTCGTCATCGACAACCTCTTTGTCGGCAACCCCGACAACCTCACCGAGGCACACGCCGCAGGCAAGGTGACCCTCTACCGCGACGACGCCGAGATCGCGACGTCGCTCGACGCGATCTTCGATCAGCACGACATCGACGTCGTGTTCAATATGGCGACCAAGGCCCTCAACTACTCGTTCACCAACCCGGCAAACGCCTTCGCAACCAACGTTACCGTCGCTCTGAATCTGCTCGAGCACCAGCGGCGCGGCACCTTCGCCAGCATGTGCCACTTCTCGACCAGCGAAGTGTACGGAAGCGCCGTCTACGAACCCATGGACGAGCTGCACCCGCGGCACCCAACCACCACCTACGCAGCCGGCAAAGTGGCCGCAGATATGGCCGTCGAAAGTTACGTCAACATGTTCGACGTCGACGCGTGCATCGTCCGACCGTTCAACAACTACGGCCCGCGACAAAACCACCTGCCACCGCTCGCCGGAATCATCCCCCTCACCGCTCACCGCATTTTCACCAGTGGCACACCAGAGATTCACGGCGACGGAACCCAAACGCGAGACTTCGTGTTTGTCACCGACACGGTCCGGGCTGCCCTTGACGCATTCGCCGTTCTACCAACCGGCGAATCGGTGAACATCTCAACCGACAACGAAGTGGCCGTCGCCGATCTCATCGAACGCATCTGCGCCTACCTCGGCTACACGGGCGAAATCCTGCACCAACCGGCTCGCTCCGCCGACGTTGCCTGCCACCACGCATCAAACGAAAAACTGCGATCGCTCATCGACTTCAACGTCACCCCCTTCGACGAGGGCCTCGCGCAAACGCTCGACTGGTATCAACAACGCTTCGTCGGTTCCTGACAACTATGGCGAACGTCCGGATCGCTTTCTGGGGAAACATCGCCAACGCGCACTACCCCGTCGTGAAAGCACTACGAAAACACGGCATCGATGCACACCTGTTCGTCGGCGACCGCGACCCTGCGGGCTGGCGTCCAGAGACCGACGACCCTGAGCTGGCCGACAACTATCCGGATTGGATCCACAACGGTCCGTGGCTTCGCCCCTCACACTCGCTGGCACCCTGGCGCTCGCCCGTCATCGATGAGCTGAAAGCCTTCGATCTTCTCGTGGTCAGCGGTTCGGCCCCAGCGATCGCCCAATTTGTTGGTCGCCCAATGGCGTTTTTCACCACCGGCGCCGACCTTACCGTTCGTCCGTTTCCTGTCGCTTTTCGCCACCTCCGCAGCGGTGCCGGCCACCACATCGCTCACGGGGCCCTCGGTCTTTGGCAGCGCCGCGCCATTGGGAAAGCGGCCCAGATCTGGACCCAGCCTTTCAAGCCATTCACCGACGCGCTCGAGCGACTACACATCGACCCGAGCCTCGTCGCCGACATCTACTTTCCTCTGGTTGTCGACACCGAGCTGTTCTCCCCCAAGACCGAGCCTTCGCCGTCCTGGGTCGACGAACTCGCTCCCGAATCCGACTTCGTTGTCTTTCATCCTTCGCGTCTCGTGCTGGATGACTCGCCGCTCATGTTGCGTAGCGGGCAGACCAAAGGCAGCGGCGAGGTCTTGAAAGGGTTTGCCGAATTTCGCAAGCTCACCACCGCCAAGAACCCAGTGCTACTCCTCCCCGACAGCGATGCCTCGCGCGAACGCGACGAAGCCCGACAGCGAATCGACGAACTCGGTATCGCCGACGCCGTCGTGTGGGCCAAACCGCCAACGCCGCCCGTCTTCGCCCGAACCGAAATGGTGCACCTCTACCGTCGGGCCGACGTGACCGTCAACGAATTCGGCGCCGGCTGGTTTGGTTGGGCGGCGCTCGAGGCAATGTCGTGTGGCGTGCCCGTTGTGAGCCGCATCGACGCGGTAGGAATCCGCCGACTCTATGGCGCCGAGAACCCTTGGATTCATGCCAACGACGCCGGCGATCTCGCAATCGAACTCGAAAAATTGGCGAGCGACCGCGTCTCGCTCGCCAGGTCGGGCATGCAGTCTCGTGAGTTCGTTATCCGACACCACAGCGTCGACAACGCTGGACGTCGTGCAGTCGACTCGGTTCTAGCTGCCCTCGACGACGTCGACCGTGCGGGTCTGCAACAGACCACGGACAATCGCGCTGCTAGCTAGCAGCCCGACAACCACACGAACGCCCAGGTTCACGTCGTTCGCCGTCAGCACAATGCACGCAGGCATCGCGAGTAACGCCGGGACAACAAGCGAGACCGGCAACTGCAAAATTGCCCGCTTCCGCGCTAACGCCCAACCAACGCCTACGGCGATCCATTGGGCGGCTGCCATGGCAATCGCCGTGCCGATTGCGCCATGCGTCGGAACAAGTACAACCGCTAGCAACAAGCTCACGGCCAATCCAGCAGACAACGAGATCGTGACGTCGCCGAAATGCCGATGGGTCACCGTGTACAACGTCGCAAGCTGCACGAAGCCAGTTCCCGCAACCATCACCGTCATCCAACCGGCGACGGCGACGGTGTCGTCGAATCGGCTCTGACCGAGAAACGCAGTCAGCGGATAGGCAAGGACCGAAATCGCCAAGCCGGTTCCACAGAGCACTAGCGCAATCCGGCGGGTGTCACGCTCGACCACCGCCAAACCGTCGTCTCGTTTCAGCAGATCGAACACCCGCGGATGCCAGGCTGCCTGCATACCGAGCACAACAAACGACAGTACCGAGGCCACGCGGGCACCAATGCCCAACGATCCAACGGCCTCCGGCCCGACTTGGTCTATCAACACGAACCGGTGCAGTAGCTCGCCGCCCCACAGCGCTGCCATCGCGATCAACTGCGGCACGCCAAGCCGCAACATCGAGCGACCCATGCGACGGTCGGGAGAACCGGCCACAACGTCGCGGGCGAACCACAATGCAAAGGCCGACCCGAGCGCCCCGCCGCCCACATAGGCCACCAAGATCGCCGGCACCGACGCGCCACGAAGCAGCACCACCAATACCAACAACGTTGTCGACACCGAAGTCACTGCGGCCGCCGCCGAATGCACGCCGGCGCGCTCTTTGGCCCGCAAAGCAGCGCGTGCCACCAGACCCACCACCGACACCAACACGTATGCGCCAACGAGCGCTGCCGACGATGCGTAGCCGGTGCGATCAACAAAGAGCTCAGATACCGGCCCGGCGAACACGACAAAAGCAGCTGCGACAACGACCGACAACAGCAACGAAACGGCAACCGCGGTCGGGAACACTCGCTTCGCCAGCCACTCACCCGGCCGGTGATAGAGGCTGATGGCAGACAGGTCGAGGCCCACCAGTACGAGTGCGGCAAACGCCGAGGCTGCCGTAGAGAACACCTCAAACCGGCCGAACTCATCGGCGCCAAGCGCAACCACTACAAGCGGGACTACCAAGAGTCCAAGGGCTCTGCCGAGCACCGGGCCAGCCATATAGATCGCCGTGCTCGCGAGAAAGTGACGGAAGCTGGCGTCACGGCGCTCGGGCGCGGTTGATCGGCTGGTGGTAGCCGGGTTGGCAGTCATCAGTAGTCCTATCGGCCCACAGAGGCCCAACTTCAACGTGCGGAGCGTCAATCCACCCGCAGGATTGCCGATGGCTAACCATGATTCCGCTCTACGATCCACGCCCTGAAATCGTCGAACTTCGCGCCCAGCTCGATGCACGCATCGCCGGTGTGCTCGACACCGGCGCTTTTATTCTTGGACCCGAGGTCGAAACGTTCGAGCAGAACATCGCCTCGTTCATCGGTGTCGACCACGGCATCGGCGTGAACTCCGGTACCGATGCGCTCATTATTGCGCTGCGGGCAATCGGTGTTCAGCCAGGCGACGAAGTCATCACGTCGTCGTTCACCTTCTTCGCCACCGGCGAAGCCATCGACGTAGTCGGCGCAACCCCGGTCTTTGTCGACATCGACGCAGCAACGATGAACCTCAACCCCGATCTTGTGCGAGCGGCCATCACCCCCCAGACCAAAGCCATCATCCCGGTGCACCTCTTTGGTCGTCCTGCCGACATGACGGCGATCATGACCATCGCCGAGGCAAACAACCTTCTGGTGCTCGAGGACTGCGCCCAGTCCTTCGGCGGCGCCGCTGAGGGACGACAGACCGGTTCGATGGGCATCGCCGGAGCCTTCTCGTTCTTCCCGTCAAAGAACCTTGGCGGATTCGGCGATGGCGGCATCATCACCACCAACGACGAGGAAGTCGCCACCGAAGCCCGCCGACTCCGCAACCACGGATCCTTGATCCGCTACCAAAACGAAACGTTCGGCTACAACAGTCGCCTCGACTCGATCCAGGCAGCGATCCTCGACGTCAAACTGCCGACGGTTCAGGCCAACAACGAACGGCGCCGCCATATCGCAGCGTCGTACAACGACGCCTTCGGCGACCTACCCGGTGTCATCGTCCCGTCAATCCCCGAACGCGACCGACACGTGTTTCATCAGTACACATTGCGAGTGCTCGACGGCGAGCGCGACAACTTCGCAAGCGCCATTCAGGAACGGGGTGTGAGCACTGCGGTGTACTACCCCACCCCGCTGCATCAACTGCCGGTCTACGCCAACCGCATGCACGGCCAGCTAACGGTCACCGAACAACTCGCCACCGAAGTCCTCTCGTTACCAATGTTTCCGGGCATGACAACCCATCAACTCGAAACCGTCATCGAAACAGTCATCGAGTCGTTCAGCCATCTCAAATCCGCCGCCTAAAACCGGAATCTCGTGACACAGCACGACAATTCTTGTCGTCTGGTGTCACGAGATTTTGCTTTGGGTTAGGTGAGGAGGGGTTTGAGGAAGCGGCCGGTGTAGCTGTCGGTCTTTTTGACGATGGCTTCGGGGGTGCCTTCGGCGAGCACTGTGCCGCCGCCCACACCACCCTCGGGACCGAGATCGATGACCCAGTCGCTGGTCTTGATCACATCAAGATTGTGTTCGATAACGAGCACGCTGTTGCCCTGATCGACCAAACGACTCAACACGCCTAACAACTTGCGAATGTCCTCAAAATGAAGCCCGGTAGTGGGCTCGTCGAGGATGTACATCGTGTGACCAGTCGACCGCTTGGCCAACTCGCTCGCCAGCTTCACCCGCTGTGCTTCGCCACCCGAAAGCGTTGGTGCCGACTGCCCAAGGCGCACATACCCGAGGCCGACATCGACAAGCGTTTGCATATGCCGAGCAATGGGCGGCTGGTTTCCGAAAAACTCGAGCGCCTCTGAAATCGGCATATCGAGAATGTCGCTGATGTTCTTTCCCTTAAACGTGATCTCCAACGTGTCGCGGTTATACCGCTTGCCTTTACAGATCTCGCACGGCACGTAGACGTCGGGAAGAAAATGCATCTCGATCTTGATCGTGCCGTCGCCAGCACAAGCCTCGCAGCGACCGCCCTGCACGTTGAACGAGAAGCGGCCGGGAAGATACCCACGAACCTTCGCCTCGTTGGTGCGAGCGAACAACTTACGAACGTGGTCGAACACGCCGGTATAGGTAGCCGGGTTTGACCGCGGAGTGCGGCCAATAGGCGACTGATCGATATTGATGACCTTGTCGATGTTCTCGACTCCATCAACCGCAGTATGCGCGCCGGGCGGAACCTTCGACCGGTAGACCTGCTGCATCAGAGCCCGATAAAGAATGCCGTTGACCAGCGTCGATTTGCCCGAACCAGACACGCCGGTCACACACACGAACGATCCGAGCGGGAACTCAACGTCGATGTTCTTCAGGTTGTTCTCGCGAGCGCCACGAACGATCAACTTCTCGCCCGAGCCCTCGCGACGTTCGGTCGGCAACGGGATCGACTTCTTACCCGACAGATACTGACCGGTCATCGATTTCTTGTTCTTCAACAGCTTGGCAACCGAGCCACTATGCACGATCTGGCCGCCGTGCTCACCTGCACCGGGACCGATATCAACCACATGGTCGGCAACCTTGATGGTGTCTTCATCGTGTTCGACGACAATGACCGTATTGCCCAGCTCACGCAGTCGTTTGAGCGTTTCGATCAGGCGAGCGTTGTCGCGCTGATGCAGGCCAATCGACGGCTCATCAAGCACATACAACACACCAACCAGGCCGCTACCGATCTGGCTCGCCAAACGAATACGTTGGGCCTCGCCGCCAGAAAGGGTTCCGGCCGAACGCCCAAGAGCGAGATAGTCGAGGCCGACATCGAGCAAGAATCCCATCCGCGCATTGATCTCTTTGACGACCTGCTCGGCGATCATCTGGTCGCGCTCGGAAAGCTTCAGACCTTCGAGAGTCTTGGCAGCCTCGCCGATCGACATCGCCGAGATATCAGACACGGTGTTGTCATCGATTGTGACCATCGACGACAACTTGTTGAGGCGACCGCCGCCGCAGGTTTCACACGCAACCTCGCGCATGTAGCCCTCGAGCTGATCGCGGCGAGTGTCGCTATCGGTCTCGGTCTGCATACGACGCAAGTACGGGATCGCCCCCTCGTAGTTCGCCATGTACTGGCGAGTACGGCCATAGCGATTCTTATAACGAACCTCGACGCGTTTCTTTGCGCCACCGTGAAGAAGAAGCTTTTGTTTCGCCTTGGGGATCTTCGACCAAGGGGCATGAATGTCGATGCCGTTGTCTTCGGCAACCGCCTCGACGAGCCGCTTAAAGTACTTGCTGGTGCCGCTCGACCATGGAGCGATGGCGCCCTCGTCGAGGCTCAGCTCGGGGTTCGGCACCACCAAATCGGGATCGACCTCAAAGGCGGTTCCCAAGCCATCACAAGCCTGACAAGCGCCGTAGGGCGAGTTGAACGAGAAGTTTCGTGGGGCAAGCGATTCGTACGAAGAACCGCACTCGCCGCACGCCAGGTGCTGGCTAAACGTGAGCAGTTGAGCGCCGCCCTCACCCTCCTCGGCTTCGGGATCAACGTCCTCAGCCCGAGGCACGATTTCGATTTGTGCAACACCCTCGGCCAGACCCAACGCCGTTTCCATCGAGTCGGTTAGGCGCCGCTCGATACCGTCGCGCAACACAAGACGATCGACCACCACTTGGATGTCGTGCATCTCGTACCGCTCGAGCTCGAGTTCGAGGTCTGCGCCGAGTTCAAGAAGTTCGCCATCGACGATCGCCCTGGCAAAACCATCGTTCGCCAGATCGGTCAACAGCGTGTCGTAGGTGCCCTTTCGGCCCCGCACAACCGGCGCCAACACTTGAAAGCGAGTGCCTTCAGGCAACTCGAGCACCTTGTCGACGATCTGTTGAGGCGTCTGACGGCTAATGACGGTGCCGTCGTTGGGGCAATGCGGCACACCAATGCGCGCATACAACAGGCGAAGATAGTCGTACACCTCGGTGATCGTGCCTACGGTCGACCGCGGGTTACGCGACGCGCTCTTCTGGTCGATCGAGATCGCAGGCGAAAGGCCTTCGATGAAGTCCACATCTGGTTTATCCATCTGCCCCAGAAACTGACGGGCATAGGCAGAAAGCGACTCGACATACCGTCGTTGGCCTTCGGCGTAGATGGTGTCGAACGCGAGCGACGACTTACCTGACCCCGACAAGCCGGTAAACACAATGAGCTTGTCGCGGGGAAGGTCGAGATCGACATCGGCAAGGTTGTGTTCGCGTGCGCCGCGAACAATCAATTGATCAGCCATCGGCGGCGAGCATAGTCGCAGCTTTGCACCAGAACACGAACGAACGTTCGATTCCTGCCTAACCGAGACGGGTGAAAGTGGTCACCTGGAAGTACACGCCGCCCGATAGTTCGATGTAGGACACCTCGACAGGGGCGAAGCCACCGAACGCATCGCTGTTCTCACGAGCCTCTTCCATAGCGTCATCTGCATCAACCTCGCCCGCCAACTCGACGTAGCCGAACCGTTCGACTCCTGCACGGTGCAACACGTCGACCGCAAACGGAAGATCGTCGTCGTAACCGGCGGTCAGCCACTGCTCGTCAAGCATGAGAGGGCCGGCTTCGCGAGCCATAAACGCGGGACGAAACACCAACGCTTCTTCTGAACGAGCAGCCAACGCATGCAACGCCTCACTGAAATCGTTTGTCCGCTCGTAGGTCCAGCCGACGCCGAAAAGCGAGAGCAAGATCGACAACGCCACAAACCCACGAGTGAGCACCTGATTGCCAATGTTTTGTAGCGCGACCGATCCGACAGCCAGAAGCAGGATGCTGCCAGGCAACAGGTAACGGCCGCCCCATT
This sequence comes from uncultured Acidimicrobiales bacterium, assembly GCA_938015295.1. Lineage (GTDB taxonomy): Bacteria > Actinomycetota > Acidimicrobiia > Acidimicrobiales > SHLQ01 > CALLQB01. Next base: position 20,600 of record CALLQB010000017.1, on the reverse strand, counting down.
GCGGAATAGCGCCGCCCGTGAACTGAAACGCCCACACCAGCGGCACCGCCACCGCGGCGATCACCAGCGGCATCCGCAGCGGCAGATATCGCCACCCGGCAGCCACCGCTACGGCCACAATCGGCACCGTCATCGTCGCTCCGGGCACAAAGCCAAGGCCAGCGACGATGCGCAGAAGGAGCAATGCTCCGACACCAACAAACACCATCGGGGCCCGCTCAGAGCGGTTTAACGTCAAAACCACGGCAGCCACAAGCAGCCCAAAGAGCAGCACTCCAACACCGATCAAGGTCGGGTCGTCAGTCGGGAACAAACCGAAGCCGGTAATGAACGCTTCCTCGATGCGGATGCCAATCTTTCCTCCGCCGGCGGCCGCTGTGCCGGTCGCCCGACCAGCCCTACGCACCTCGCCAAGGACCGCGTTCTCAAGTGCGCTGTTAAGCGCCATCACTGCAACGAAACCAACACCAGCTAGCGCCCCAACCAGCACAGACGACATCAACAGCCGGCGAGCCAGCAACCACAAACACACCACGGCCACCGCAGCGAAACCAAACACAATCGACTCGGTCCGCATCGTGGCTCCGCCCCCAAAGGCTGCACCTGCCAACAATGCCGGCAACCAGCTCGTGGGGTTCGTCCAGACTTCAAGCATCGCCCGGAAACCCCACAACGTCAGTGCGGCACCGAGCGTGTGTTCCCAAAAATCCAACGAATACACCAACAACGGCGACGCCAGCGCCGCCAACCAGAACGTCATCCACTGATCGCCGCCGGCCAAGCCCCGGGCGATCGAGCGTGCAGCAAAAGCCGCTGCTAACCCGCCAAGCATCGGCACCAGCAAGGCAAGGTGATAACCCCCGAGCTCGTACAACGGCTTCGCCAGGTACAACATCGGCAGCGTCGTCACGTTTACCCATTCGTCGCCCACCCGGTCGGTGAACCAGAAGGGATGCACCCGACCCTCGGCATCGAACTCCTCGGCCCAGTAGCCAACAGTGGGGGTCACACCGCCCGACCGGCTCATCATTTCAAGCGTCGCAGTCTTCCCACCGGTATCGGTACTGAGGTAGCCGGCCGCCGAGGGGTTGAACAACGAAAGCACGACGTAGACAGCGAGCACGACTGCCCCGGCACGCAGGGGCGTCCAACGGCGAACGACGCTGGGGGGCGCCGTCGCGGCGGGCGCGTCAGTGACGCTGGTGATCGACATGTCGTACCAATCGGCACCCAGCGGTTACCGCTTAGGCTCCGCCAGGAGATCGCTAGCGGCCGCCAACCCCCGTAGTGCCGACCGCGTCGTGCGCTGACCGGCGACTTTTAGGCCGATGCACCCTTGATGTCACGCAGCTCACGCTTGAGTTCTTTGATCTCGTCGCGCAGCCCGGCCGCATACTCGAACCGTAGGTCGCGCGATGCGTCGCTCATCTCGGCTTCGAGTGTCAGGATCAATCGTTCGATGTCATCGCCTGCCATGTCGGCGGTGTTGATGAGTGCGCGCTGTCGATCGGCCTTTAATGTCGACAACTTCTCGGGAACTGGTGCTTTCTCGCTCGCCGGACGAAGAAACGCCAAAATGTCGGTGACCGCCTTACGGATGGTCTGCGGGTCGATGTTGTGTTTCTTGTTGTATTCCTGCTGGAGCCCTCGACGGCGATTTGTCTCAGAAATAGCGCGCTGCATCGAATCGGTCATGACGTCGGCGTACATGATGACCTGCCCCTCGACGTTTCGGGCGGCACGGCCAATGGTCTGCACGAGCGAGGTGGTGCTGCGAAGAAACCCCTCCTTGTCGGCGTCGAGTATCGCCACCAACGACACCTCGGGAAGATCAAGACCTTCGCGGAGCAGGTTGATGCCGACCAGAACGTCGAACTCGCCCAACCGCAGGTCTCGCAAAATCTCGATGCGCTCAATCGTGTCGATCTCGCTATGCAGGTACCGCACCCGGACCCCCATCTCGAGCAGGTAGTCGGTGAGATCCTCGGACATTTTTTTCGTCAGCGTCGTGACAAGCACGCGAGCATCGTCGTTTGCTCGTTTCTCGATCTCGCCGAGCAGGTCGTCGATTTGCCCCTTGGTGGGTCGCACCATGATCTCGGGATCGAGCAGACCAGTTGGACGAACGATCTGCTCGACGACCTGTGCGCTGTTGCCGATCTCGAAATCGCCCGGGGTCGCAGAAAGGAAAATCGCCTGCCCGATCCGCTCCATGATCTCGTCGAAACGCAACGGTCGGTTGTCCGACGCCGACGGCAGCCGAAACCCGTGCTCAATCAGCATTTCTTTGCGACTGCGGTCGCCCTCGTACTGACCGTGCAGCTGAGGAATGGCCACATGTGACTCGTCGATGACCAACAGGAAGTCGTCGGGGAAGTAGTCCATCAACGTGCTCGGAGCTTCGCCGTGCGTGCGCCCGTCGATATGCATCGAATAGTTCTCGATGCCGTTACAGAAGCCGATCTCTTGCATCATCTCGAGGTCGTATTCGGTTCGCATTCGCAACCGCTGCGCTTCGAGCAGCTTGCCCTCCTCTTGAAACTTCGCCAGCTGATCCTGCAATTCGGCCTCGATGCCCACGACCGCTTTCGCCATGCGCTCCTGGCCCGCCACGTAATGGGTCGCCGCAAAGATCACCAGCTCGTCGAGTGTCTCGATCCGTTCCCCCGTGAGCGGATCGACCCGGGTTATCTGCTCGATTTCGTCGCCGAACAGCTCGATACGCACCACCGTTTCGTCGTACGCCGGATGCACCTCGATAGTGTCTCCCCGAACCCGAAACTTCGCACGAACCAGATTCATGTCGTTGCGCTCGTATTGCATGTCGACCAACTTGCCGAGGATCGCGCGCTGGTCCATTGACTCCCCCTTGCGGATGAGCAACATCTGCGTTTCATACTCATCGGGAGCACCAAGGCCGTAGATACACGACACCGACGCCACGATGATGGTGTCGCGGCGGGTCAACAGCGCCGAAGTCGATGAATGCCGCAGCCGGTCGATCTCGTCGTTCACCGACGAGTCCTTCTCGATATAGGTATCGCTGGTCGGCATGTACGCCTCGGGCTGGTAGTAGTCGTAATACGACACGAAATACTCGACCCGGTTGTTGGGGAAGAACTCACGCAACTCGTTGGCCAGCTGAGCTGCCAACGATTTGTTGGGGACCAGCACCAGAGTCGGTCGTTGCACGGCCTCGATGGTCCACGCCATCGTTGCGCTCTTGCCCGACCCGGTGATGCCGAGCAGCGTTTGGAACCGGTCGCCCCGCTCGAGGCCTTCGGTCAGGGCCGCGATTGCGGTGGGCTGATCGCCCGCGGGCTCGAAGTCAGACACAACTTCGAAGGGCACCATTGTACGTTCGATCGACGACATAGCTGCATCTTAGAACCGCCCACTGACAGGAAGCCGCCGCGGCACCCTCACTTTCGCCGACAAGTGCCGACAGGTACCCGATGAGTGAGGACGCGCTCGCAGAAACCGCAAAAGCCCATGCTTTGCGCGCCGCCGCGGCTGCATGGCTGCTGTGTACGGTGGTCCTCGCCGTCGTCATGATGACACCATGGGGACTGGGTTTCATCCTCCCCAACTCGGCCCGCTTGGCGATTCCCCTCGCCATGGTCATCAGCGCTGCGGCCCAGTTTTTCCTTCCGCTCGAAGCGATCGGCGACGGCATTGTCGAAGAGCTCCGCTCGAAGCCTGCCGAGGGACGACTAAAGAACGTGGCCGAAGAGATGGCCATCGCCACCGGAAACAAAATGGGGCGAGTGGTGATCTACGACTCGAAGATCCCCAACGTCGGCGCACTACCGTCGAACGACGGCACCGTGGTCATGGCCACCGTCGGGGCGGTCAAACTGCTCAATCGGGCCGAACTTCAGTCGTTGGTCGCTGCACAGTTCGCGGGCATGGACGACGAGTGGTGCCGGGTGGCCACACGGGCAGAATATGCCTGGGGATTCGCCCGAGTCATCGGCTTTTGCAGCTTCTTTTTCTCGCCGTTCGGCTGGGCAGTTGCGTTGGCCTCGATATTCATCCCCCGATTCGTCGAAGCCACACGCGACCTTTGCGCCGACGTCGCCGCAGTCGCTACAGCTCGCAACCCCGCCGCATTGGCCTCGGGGCTTCGAGCCCTACGACCTGCTGCAAAGGTCGCCCACAAACTCAAGCTCGGCTCGCTCTTTGTTCCGGCAAGTCCGTTCCTCGTGCTGCCGATTCGGGTGCAGGCCACCACCAGCAGCAACGAGCGCAAGTGGACTTCGGCAGACGAAATCGCCACCGAACTTGCCCTGCGAGCCGATCGCGCCGAAGCACTCGCCACTGGCGCAGATCCGAGCAAACTCACTGGCCGCGAGTTTCGCAAGCGTTGGGCAGAGCTAGGGACCATCGAGGCCTTCACCGCCGACGAGCACCAAGAATCCGATGCACTCGCACAAGCCCACGAGGCACACGAAACCAGCGAGGTGACAGAAGCTCGACAGGCTCAGGCAGCTACACACCCGCCCCAGACCCAGCCTGCACCCGGCTGGTACAACGACCCACAACAGGTTGGCTATGTTCGCTGGTGGAACGGTGAACGCTGGACCGAGGACCGCAACCAGCTTCGCTCCGGCTAAGCCGACTTCGGCCGCTACCAGCCCGAATTCTGGGCATCGCCGATCAACGGCGGATCGCCGATCGCCGGCGTCACCATGCAGACCAACTCGCGATCGCCTGCATCCCAGCCTTCGGCGAGGGGATACAACAGGTAGATCTCGAGCCTCGACTCGTAGTAGTCGGTACCGACGAAACTTTCGAAGCTCTTCTCACACGTGAGACCACCCGACTCGAACACTGCGTTTTCCTCGTACACGCCCCCAAATTCTGAATCCGGCTTTGCGAAGGCCTGGGCATCGTGTGGACCAGAGCACGGCACGGCCTCCATCGACGTGAGTTGCTCGGCGTCGGGCAACATGACGCAGTCGCCGATCTGAATTGCGTACACGCCAAGACCCCCGGCTTCGGTGATCTCGCCACTCGCATCGCGGGTGGTGTTGTCGTCAAACGCTCCCGCACCGCCAAACATTGCTACGCCTGCGACCGCTGCCGCGCCCACCACTCGCTTCATCATGTTGTTTTCGCTCTTCCTGCCGTTGCCGCTTCTGGTTGCTCCGGAGCCAAGAGCTCTGCAGGTCGCCGACCTGCGAAAACACCTTTCAGCCCCGGACCTATGGCTTCGGCGCGAGTCTCGAAAATCTTGAATCGCCCCGGTGATGCGCGAGGATGCAGACGTGACAGAGCAGCAACAACTCCAATCGGTGCAGTCCCCTCTCCAAGGCACCATCGTCCTTGTCCGCGTCGCCGACGGGGACCAGGTCGCCGCCGGCGCCGAACTGGTCATCATCGAATCGATGAAGATGGAACACGTGGTGTCGGCTCCGTGTTCCGGCACCGTCAGCGGCATCGTCGTCGCCAACGGCCAGCAGATTGGCAAGGGCGACCCGCTGCTTTTGCTGACCGAAGCCGCCGACGCTCCGACCGAGAACGTCGCGGCAGACACCGTCGACCTCGACCACATCCGACCCGACCTCGCCGAAGTACTCGACCGGCACGCCATCGGCCTCGATGCGGCGCGACCCGAGGCGGTCGCCAAGGTGCACAAACGAGGGCAACGAACCGCCCGAGAAAACGTTGCTGATCTGGTCGACGAAGGCTCGTTCACCGAATACGCGCCGCTCGTTGTGGCGGCGCAGCGACGCCGCCGAGAAATCCAAGAACTCATCGAGCGCACGCCCGCCGATGGGCTGGTCGGCGGCCTCGGCCACATCAACGGCGACACGTTCGCCGAAGACAAGACGCGTTGCGCTGTGCTGTCGTACGACTACATGGTTCTCGCCGGAACACAGGGGCAACAAAATCACCGCAAGAAGGACCGGCTCTTCGACATCGCCGAACAACTCGAACTGCCTGTGGTGTTCTTCACCGAGGGTGGCGGGGGTCGCCCCGGCGACACCGACGGCCTCGGCATCGCCGGGCTCGATTGTTTCGCCTTCGCGTACTGGGGTCGCCTGAGCGGTCTGGTGCCCCTTATAGGCATCAACTCCGGCTTCTGTTTCGCCGGGAACGCAGCGATTCTGGCCGTGTGCGACGTGATCATCGCTACCCGAGACTCCTACATCGGCATGGCCGGTCCAGCGATGATCGAGGGGGGTGGCCTTGGCGTGTACGACCCCAAAGAAATCGGCCCGATCGAGGTGCAGTCAGCCAACGGCACCGTCGATCTGATAGCCGACGACGAAGCTCACGCGGTCGCTCTCGCCAAGAAATACCTCAGCTACTTCCAAGGTCCCATCGACAACTGGGAGGTCGCCGACCAACGCACACTCCGACACATCGTGCCTGAAAACCGGCTCCGCGGCTACGAAATGCGTGAGGTCATCGAGGCGATGGCCGACACCGATTCGGTGCTCGAAATTCGGGCAGGTTGGGCCCCCGGAATGATCACCAGCTTTGCCCGAATCGAAGGCCGCCCAATCGGCATCATCGCCAACGACAACCACCACCTATCAGGGGCTATCGACGCCGACGCCGCCGACAAGTCGTCACGTTTCATGCAACTGTGCGACGGCTTCGACATCCCGATTCTTTTCCTCTGTGACACGCCAGGATTTATGGTCGGACCCGAATCTGAAGAAGCCGGAATGGTCAGACACGCCGGACGGCTTTTCGTCACCGCTGGCAGTCTCAGCGTGCCGTTCTTTACCATCGTCACCCGCAAGGGCTACGGACTCGGCGCCCAGGCGATGGCCGGTGGCGGCTTCAAGATGGGCGTCTTTACCGTCTCGTGGCCCACCGGCGAATTTGGCGGCATGGGGCTTGAAGGCTTCGTCAAACTCGGCTTCAAACGAGAACTCGACGAGGCCGAGGCCGAAGGCGGACCAGAAGCGGGCAAAAAGTTGTACGACGAACTGGTCGAGCGCATGTATCAACACGGCAAAGCATTGAGCGCTGCGAGCCACTTCGAAATCGATGAAGTCATCGATCCTGCCGACAGTCGAAAGTGGGTGCTCGGCGCCCTCAAGGCCAGCCCGGCTCCCCTGCCGCGCCGAGGTAAGAAACGCCCCATGATCGACACCTTCTGAGGTACTTCTGTCACAACACAGGTCGCCTTTGACCTGAATCGTCTCTGTGCGCTCAGGAACAGGTTTCACGCGCCCGAGATATCACTAACGAGTGGCTTACTGACTGCGGGGTCTCCTCATGCTCTCGATGCGAACAGAACCGGTGCCCCAGCACCGCACCGTCGATCGCCTACTCAACCGTGCGTTTTGGCTGGTCGAACAGGCCGCATACGCGGTCAGCATCGTGATATTTGCCGGCGTGGCCCTCTGGCTTGCGGTGCAACTGCGCCTCGTGCATGTGGCAGAAGGCGAGCGCCTGCTGGCCTCCAGTCAGCTTTGGTTCGCCAGCGCTGTCGCCTGGATGGCCGCCAAAATGTTCGGGCACCGCGGCGCCTAATCGTGCCGCTGCGCAGGCTCCACAACCCGCTCGGTCACCCGCTCGGTCACCGTGCGCTGAAGCTCCCGCTTAAGCACCTTGCCCGAACCTGTTCGCGGAAATTCGGCGAGCACGCTTAGCCCTTTGGGTAGCTTGAAGCCAGCGAGCCGCTCTCGACCAAACAAGCGAATGTCTTCGAGCGATGGCTCAGCAACGCCATCGACTACCCGAATACACGCATGCACTGCCTGGCCCCACTCTTCGTCAGGCACACCAAACACCGCCACCTCGGCGACCGCCGGGTGCTCGTCGAGCACATTTTCGATCTCGGCCGGATAGACGTTGACCCCACCCGACACGACCAGATCGTTGCGTCGATCACAGATGTACCAGAAGCCGTCCTCGTCGAAATAGGCAATATCGCCGACCGTTTGCCAATCGTCGACTCGGTTCGCCTGAAACTGGTCATCGTTCTTGAAATAGGTATCGAATACCCCTGCCGATCTCACGTACAAGGTGCCCTCAGCGTGTGGAACCTCGATACGCACCCCTTCATCGTCAAACAGTGCCATCTCGACGCCCGGTGCCAACTCGCCGCACGAACCTGGCTTGCGAAGGTGATCGGCCGGTTTCAGCACCGCAGAGATCGACAGTTCGGTCGAACCGTAGACCTCCCACAACGAATCGGCAGGAAACCAGTCGAGATAGGCCCGTTTCAACGCCATTGTCCACGGCGCAGCGTTGGCGATATAGGAACGCATCGACGAGGTGTCGTAACGCTGGAGCACCTCGGCGGGCAGCGAGATGATCCGCCGCATCGACGTCGGCGCTGAGAACGAGGTCGTCACTCCGTAGCGTTCGACCGCCTGTAGCCACCGTTCGGCATCGAACTTCGGCTGCGTGATCACCGTCGCCCCAAGCAGGTGCGAACGAAGCGCAAACGCGCTCGGCCCAGAGTGATAGAGAGGTCCGGTGGTCAGGTAGACATGATCGGTATCGCCGCTCCACAACATTTCGAGTAGAGCGCCGAACTGCCCCGGCGCACCGCCGATCGAACGGAGCGCGCCTTTCGGCCGACCGGTTGTGCCCGAGGTGTACAACAACATCTTGGTCGCCTCGGCGACGCGGTCGGGATCGGTTGGCGCCGTGGAGGTCGATCGAGAAAAGCGAGGTATCCCGGCCGGAACAAGGTGGTCGTGCTCGCTGTCGGTCCACACGATGACCGCTTCGCTGTGCGAGGCAATGTAGTGGGCTTCCTCAACCGTCAACTTGTAGGGAATCGGCACCGCGACGGTGCCGGTCCGACGGGCCGCATGGGTGATGGCAAGTGCTTCGAGGCTGTTCGGGCCACACCAGCCAACACTTTGCCCAACGCCGACACCAGCGTCGATGATCGCCGTGGCCCACCCATTGACCTCCGCCTCAAATTGCGCCCACGTGAGCGAACGGGTCGCACCTGGTTCGCCGTCTACGCGCTCGTCGATGATCGCCAACTCGTCAGGACGAGCCTGCGCCCAGTAGCTGACATGGTCCACGGTGTTCGACATCTGAGCACGTTACCCACCAGCATCGACACCCGCGAATGCTGCCGAAGAGGTAGCCGACCGCCTAGTGCCGCTCAGCTGGCGAAACAAGCGAAAGAAATCGGATCTGTCCCGCTAGCACTTCGCTGCAAACGCGCGGATAGGCTCATCTGTACGGCTTACGCCCCACGTATGCCTTGTTCGCAGCGCTCGTTGTACTGCGAACAGCACAGAACCACACAGCAACACCTCGTCTCACTGGGATTCTCGCCAAAAATCGGCGCCCCAGCGAACAGAACTTCTGTCTGAGTCGACGATCCCATTCCCTAAGAGAGCTACCAGTGTCCGACCTAATTGCTACCCCACACCAAGAACCAATGGGTTCCTTCGATGCCGAAGGTAACTACATTCCCCGCAAGATCATCGATGACGATCTCGGCGGAATCTCCATCGACGAGGCCTACGACGCCACGATGGTGTCGGTCGAAGACGGCCAGCTCGTTGAGGGCACGGTAGTCAAGGTCGACCAAGACGAGGTTCTCCTCGACATCGGCTACAAGTCCGAAGGTGTCATCCCGTCTCGCGAACTTTCGATCCGAAACGACGTCAACCCTGACGAGGTCGTCAAGCTCGGCGAACGCATCGAAGCTCTCGTCCTCACCAAAGAGGACAAAGAAGGCCGCCTTCTCCTTTCGAAGAAGCGTGCACAGTACGAGCGTGCCTGGGGCAGCATCGAAGACAAGAAAGAAGCCGACGAGCCTGTCGAAGGCCTCTGCATCGAGGTCGTCAAAGGTGGCCTCATCATGGACATTGGTCTGCGCGGCTTCCTTCCCGCATCACTCGTCGAGCTCCGCCGAGTCCGCGACCTGCAGCCCTACGTTGGCCAGACGCTCTCGGCCAAGATCATCGAACTCGATAAGAACCGCAACAACGTCGTGCTCAGTCGTCGTGCCTGGCTCGAAGAAACCCAGAAGGAACAGCGCGAAGATTTCCTCCACAACCTCAAGCCAGGCGAACGCCGCAAGGGTGTTGTGTCCTCGGTCGTCAACTTCGGCGCATTCGTCGACCTTGGCGGCATGGACGGACTCGTTCACGTGTCCGAACTCAGCTGGAAGCACGTCGACCACCCCGGTTCAATCGTGGCCGTCGGCGACGAAATCGATGTCCAGGTACTCGAGGTCGATCTCGACCGCGAACGCATCAGCCTCTCGCTCAAAGCAACACAGCAGGATCCTTGGCAAGAGTTTGCGACCAACCACCAGGTCGGCGAGCTCGTCTACGGCCGTGTCACCAAGCTCGTGCCCTTCGGCTCGTTCGTCCAGGTTGGCGACGGCATCGAGGGACTTGTCCACATTTCAGAAATGTCGGCGCACCACGTCGATCTTCCCGAACAAGTCGTTACTCCCGGCGAAGAACTCTGGGTCAAGATCATCGACCTCGACCTGCAACGTCGCCGGATCTCGCTGTCGATCAAGCAGGCTGCTGAAGGTGGCATCGTTGCCGCTGAGTACCAGGAGCACTTCGGCGAGCATGCCTACGATGACGAAGGCAACTACATCGGCGGCGACGACGCTACCTCTGAGGGCCAAGAGGCTTGGGCCGAGCTGTACGCCGAACAGGGGCTTACTCCTGCGGGCGAACCAGTCGAAGACGGAGCGGCAACCGCAGAAGCAGCTGTAGCCGCCGAAGCGCCAGTAGCAGAGGCCGTTGAGGCTCCTGCAGAGGTCGCAGAGGCACCGGCTGAGGTCGCCGAAGCACCCGCCGAGGCAGCGGTTGAGGCCGCCGCCGAAGAGGTCCCTGAGGCCTAGGCACTTTTCAACCCGATCGGCGTACTAATCGCCGATACATCCCAATACTTTTCGACTGGACCGCCCCTTCGGGCGGTCCTTTCGAGTTTTTGGACAATTTTGCGGCACTAAGTCTTTTGGCCCAGATATCAAATCTGGCTCAAGGTCCCCTCTCATATTCCGATCAGACATATGACCACCTGTCTCAAGAGGAACTACTTGCGCCGTGACTTCACGCAAAACACTTATTCTCATCGCAGCGATCGCCATTGGCACCGTCGCTGCATACGTTCTCTGGAGTTATGTCCAGGGAGTTAAAACCGATCTCGAGGACGGTGCCCAGCGCACAGACGTCTTCATGGTGATCACCGACATCCCCGAGAACACTCGTGGCGAGGACGCCCAGCGGACGTCCATCGAAGTTCGGGAGATCCCCAACGACATCAAACCAGCGAACGCGGTCACCGACCTCGCTCAGATCACCGGCAAGGTTGCGGCCAGCACCATGGTCACCAACGAGATCCTTAAGGTCGGCGACTTCATCGACCCGGTGGTCAAGCAGACGTCGTTCTCTGACCTTCTGCCCGAAGGCATGATCACTGCATCGATCAACATCGACCGGGTGCGTGCCGCAGGTGGTTTCCTCGCACCGGGCGACGAAGTCAACATGATGATTCTTCAGGACGGCTGGATCCAGCTCGAAGAGGACGAGGATGACGGCATTGTGCTCTCGGCAGAAGACGAGGCGTACAACATCGCTACCGAGGCCACGCCCTACCAGAACCCGGCTCGTTTCTTCTACCAAAAGGTCAAGATCCTCGCCATCGATAACCAGCTCTCACCACGTGCGGGCGAAGAAGTCGTTGACACTGGCGTGACAGTAACCGGTGGCGGAATCATCACCATCGCTGCTCCGCCCGACGCAATCCTGCGCATCATGTCGGTGCCATCGTCGGCCATTGCATTCAACCTGCTCCCCGACGGCTACGAACCAGCCGTCTGGAACCACGTCACCGCAGACGAAATCGTCCTCGATGTACTTCCTGGTGAAGACGAGAACTTCCTTACCCCATACGGCCCCGGCGGCTACGAAGCATTCATCAACGGCGAAACCGACGGCTCTGCCATCGCCTTTGACGACACCGCCGGCAATGGCATCTCACCACGATCGGGTGCACCAGCGCCCGACGAAGAAGATGCAGCCGATGAGGACAACCCATTCGACGGTGAAACCCAGCAAGACGCAGCGGTAGACGATACCGGTGACGACACTGGCGCCGACGAGAACCCATTTGCCGGAACCGGAGAGTAATAACACTCATGTCATCCTCATTCTTCGAAGACGACGGCAACTGGTTCGACGAACCATTTGGCGCTGAAGAATCTGAATCAGCAACAGCTTCCGCAGCTGCCCCTCACACCGAGGGAGTAGCGGTGGTAGTGGTCGACGCCGATGGCGTCGCCCAAGCCGAGATCGCTCAACAGCTCGGCGGCAGCGTTGCAACGTTCAATTCTCTGCACGAACTTGCCGCCCGGCTTACCGGTGCGCCAGTGGTTGCCGTGCTCGGCCCCAGCTGCTCAGACGATGCAAGCCTCACGGCTGCGTCACAGATGCTGCAAACGCACCACGAGCTCGGCACGATCCTGATTGCTCAGGAACTGTCAACCTCGCTGTTGCAAACGGCTTTGCGCTCTGGCGTCAAAGACGTGCTTGCCGCACCGATCGACAACAACCAACTGCTTGAGGCAGTCGACCGGGTTGGCGCAAGCCTTGCCCCGGTGCCGACCGCCAGCCACGCACCAGTCGGTGACGAGGTCTACGACGAGTTCGGATCCGGCGAGGCCGGACAAGTCATCACGGTGTTCTCCACCAAAGGTGGCGCCGGCAAATCAATGCTCGCATCAAACCTGGGTGTCGTTCTTGCCCAGAGAAGCGACCGACCGGTCTGCTTGGTCGATGCCGATCTGCAATTTGGCGACATTGCGGTGATGCTCAAGCTTGCGCCAGCACACACACTGGTCGACGCAGTCGGCAACGTCGACCGCCTCGACGAAGCACTGCTGCGGAGCCTGCTCACCACCCACGAACCCTCTGGTTTGTTGGTCATGCCAGCACCTCTCGAACCGGCCTTCGCCGACCAGATTGGCGCAGCCGAGATGATTCAAATCATCGACACGCTTCGACGCTTCTGCTCGCACGTCATCATCGATACACCGGCCTACTTCAATGACGTAGTGCTCGGCATGATCGAGATGAGCGACGACGTACTCCTGATCGCCGGAATGGATATTCCGAACATCAAGAACGTCAAGATCGGCCTCCAGACACTTCGACTGCTCAACACGCCGATGGAGAAAATCCGTCTCGTGCTCAACCGAGCAAACTCGAAGGTCAAACTCGATGTCTCTGAAGTCGAGCGCACGCTGCAGGTCACCGCAGATTCTCTTCTTCCAAGCGACGTCGTCGTGCCTCAGTCGATCAACAAGGGCATCCCTGTAGTTCACGCCTCACCCCGCAGTGGTGTCGCTCGTGCACTCGAAGAACTCGCCAACGACTTCATTGCAGTCGATGGCAACCGCAAACGTAAGTAACCGAAAAAGAGCTGATCCTTCATGTCTTTGTACCAGCGTCTCCATCAAGCCCAAGGCGGCGAGGAAGGTGCGCCAGGCGCGCCAGGTGGTAAGCCTGGTCGCGACCCAGTGCTCGATGAGCTCCGTTCCAAGATCCATCACGTTCTCATCGACGACCTTGGTCCGATCCTCTATGACAACCGGCTCGCGCCGGAGGACCTCCGCAAGAAGGTCCACGAGCAACTCCACGCAGCACTTGCTGCTGAACGCGCTCCCCTGTCGGCTGCCGACAAGGCTCAGCTCATCCAAGACGTCGCCGACGACATCCTCGGCTACGGTCCCATCGAACAGCTCCTGAGCGACGACGATTGCTCAGAAATCATGTGCAATGGCCCGAACCAGGTGTACATGGAAAAGGGCGGAAAGCTCACGCTCTCCGACGTCACGTTTGTGGACGACATGCATCTTCGTCGGATCATCGACAAGATCGTCGCCCAGGTTGGTCGTCGAATCGACGAATCGACCCCACTTTGTGATGCTCGTCTTCCCGACGGCTCTCGTGTCAACGCGGTGATCGCTCCCCTCGCCGTTGGTGGACCATTCCTCACCATTCGTAAGTTCAAAGCCGACCCGCTCCAGATCGACGACCTGATCCGTTTCGGCACGCTCAACGCTCAGGCTGCTCGCTTCCTGCAAGCGTGCATCGTCGGAAAGCTCAACGTTGTTGTTGCCGGTGGTACCGGTACCGGAAAGACCACGACACTCAACGTGTTGTCCTCGTTCATTCCCGAGGGCGAACGCATCGTCACCATCGAGGATGCGAAAGAAATCCAGATGCACCAGGAGCACGTGCTGTCGCTGGAATCCCGACCGCCCAACATTGAAGGCAAGGGCGCCATTCATATTCGTGACTTGGTGAAAAACTCTCTGCGTATGCGGCCCGACCGCATCGTTGTTGGTGAGTGCCGTGCTGGCGAAGCCTTGGACATGCTCCAGGCCATGAACACGGGCCACGACGGCTCACTCACCACCGTTCACGCAAACACTCCTCGAGACAGCCTCGCTCGTCTCGAGACCCTGGTCATGATGGCGGGTTACGACCTGCCGATCGGCGCTATCCGCCAGCAGATGTCTTCGGCCATCGACTTGGTGGTGCAGTGCAGCCGTCTTCGTGACGGTTCACGAAAGATCACCTACATCTCCGAGGTCCAAGGTATGGAGGGCGAAATCATCACCCTTCAGGACATCTTCTTGTTCGACTGGGCCGCTGGAGTCGACGAAACCGGACGGTACAAAGGTTCGCTCAAGCCGGTTGGTGTGCGACCCAAGTTCGCCGAGAAGTTGGCCGACCAGGGTATCCGTCTCGGCCCCGAGGTCTTCCAGCCCGATGGTCCGCGCCGACCAGCCCGAGGAAAGTAGTTATGTCCCATCACTCACGCCCGGTGCGCCAAGCGCATCCGCGGGGCCGACTCGACACCACCAAGGTGGCTGTCGCACAGGCTCCCAAGAGCAACATCTGGCAACAGTCGTTCGCGTTCTTGTTGATTTCATTGCTGGTTCTGGCGCTCGTTGCCCCGGGGGCAATGGCGCAGGACGAAGCTGGCGAAACGAAAGCTCCAGCCACGCTTCATATGATCAACGCAGCCGAAGGTCTTCTGACCATCAACCAAGCATCAGACGTTGCGCCTGAGGTCTCGATCACGGTCAACGGCAGCCCAACCGACTCACTCGAAGTCACCCGGGCCGTCAACTCTGACGTCGCGGTCTCAACGGTCATCGTCATCGACACCTCGGTGCTCGGCGATCCAGCTTTCGAAGGATTCAAAGAAATCGCCAACGCGTTGATTTCTGCGAAGTCCGGCGGCGAACAGATGGCCATCGTGTCGACGGGTAGTGCAGTCAACGTGCGAGCCTCGCTCACTCGTAGCCAACCGAAGCTTCTCGAACGCATCAGCCAACTCGAAAGCAAGGGCGACCTGTACCTATGGGACGGCATCTATCAGGCCGCACAACTTCTCGAAGAAACACCTCGTGGCAGCGTTCGTAAGATCGTTGTGCTCGCCGCAACCAAGGACCTCAAGTCCTTCGCGGCCGCCGGAACGGCACGCGGCGAGATGCTCTCGACCAATGCCATCGGCCACGTTGTCGGTGTGGAGCGTGACGGGCTCGATGTCGGCTCGCTCAACCGCTTCGCGGCCGAGTCGAAGGGTTCGATTGAGCTCATCACCGATCCAGAGGACGTCGCAACGCTCGCCGATTCGCTCGTAGCGAGCGCACAAGGTTCGTGGATCGTTTCGTTTGACAATCCCGAGCTGCCAAACGGCGGCGAAATGGTGGTCACCATTGATGGCCAGGCCACAAGGGCCAACTTCATCAAGGGATCGATTACCTCAGGCCCGGCGCTCACCCCGGTGCCAACGACCGAGGGCAACCGGTTTGCGCTGATCACCGGAAGTCTCGCCAAGACTCTTGGTGTTGCGCTTGGTGGCCTCGCCATCGGTATGGGCACCTTCGCCATCTTCCTCCTCTTCCAGAAGCGTGAATCGAGCATCGGCTCGCTGCTGTCGCCCTATGAAGAAGACGGTTTCGGCAGCGAATTCGGCGAAGACGACGAGTCTGGGTTCGCCCAGAACGCCTTGGTGTCTCGCGCCGTCGACTTCACCGAAGACTTCG
The DNA here is from genome assembly GCA_938015295.1 of uncultured Acidimicrobiales bacterium. Lineage (GTDB taxonomy): Bacteria > Actinomycetota > Acidimicrobiia > Acidimicrobiales > SHLQ01 > CALLQB01. The sequence continues at coordinate 4,570 of CALLQB010000017.1, read as the reverse complement.
CTGACAAGCGAGGAATACTTGAAAATGCCGCTGGCAAACTCGAGCGGGCCAACATAGCGCTTCGCCCGGCCGAGGCCGTGACGATGTATTTCGCCGCTGTGGTCTTCGGCGCCTTCATGGGACTGATGTTCAGGGGGCCGGTCGGGTTCTTGTTAGGTGCGGCTCTTGGTGGCTTCCTACCGATTCTTTTCATCAACTACAAAGGCAACAAACGTCGCAAGAAGTTCACCGAGCAGCTTCCCGACATGCTGCAGCTGCTCGCCGGTACGTTGAAAGCCGGTTACTCCTTCATGCAGGGCATCGAAGCCGTGTCGAAGGAAGCCGATGCCCCGATGGGCGACGAACTTCGCATTGTCGTTACCGAAGCTCAGCTCGGTAAGCCGGTGGAAGAGGCGATGTCGGCCGCTGCAGTTCGTATGGACAGCCCCGACTTCGAGTGGGCCGTCATGGCCGTCAACATCCAACGTGAGGTCGGCGGTAACCTCGCCGAGCTTCTCATGACCGTGTCAGAAACAATGACCGCTCGCGACCGTCTACGCCGTGAAGTTATGGCGCTCACCGCTGAAGGTCGAGTCAGCGCCATGGTGCTCGGCGCTATGCCCATCCTTTTGGGTATGGCCATGTACGCAATCAACCCCGAATACATCGGTGTCCTCTTCAAAGAGACCGTCGGCCGAATCCTCATCGGTGTCGCTCTTGTATCGATCACCCTCGGCTTCCTCTGGATGAAGAAGCTGATCGAGATCCGGATCTGAGGGTCGGAGAAAACTTATGGGAATCCCACCAGAATTAGCAGTAGCCGGCTTTGGCCTGGCTTGCGCTCTTGTTGTCTACGCCTTCCTCTCTCAAGCCGAGGAGAAGTCGGTAGTTCGCGAGTCGCTTCGCCAGCTTGATGGTCCGGAAGATGCCGTCGATTTCGCCGATGAGCGCCTTGAAGACTCGTTACTCACCCGACTCATGGGCCCGTTTGGGGCATTGATGAGCAAGCTCGGTCGTCGGTTCACGCCGCACGGCTACATCGAACAGGTTCGAGTCAAACATCAATCAGCAGGCATCTTTGAGGCCGAAGCGGTAGATCGCTTCCTCGCCACCAAGATGATGCTCGCTATTGGTGTTCTACCGATGTTCTACATCGTCATGATCCTCAATCCACTCGGACTGGGTGGCCTGCTCAAGGTCGGCATGTTCGTTGTGTTCACCGCCGGCATGATCATGGGGCCCGATAGCTCACTCAACCGCAAGGTTGAAGCTCGTCAGGTCGAGATTCTTGCAGGTCTTCCCGACGTGCTTGACCTTCTCACCATTTCGGTGGAAGCCGGTCTTGGCTTCGAACAGGCGCTCGACCGAGTGATCGAGAACGTACCCGGTGCGCTCTCTGATGAGTTTGCCCGAATGCTCGGTGAAACCCGTGCAGGTGCGGCTCGTGCTGAGGCGCTTCGCAATATGGACACCCGTATCGCTGTTCCTGAGGTTCGCTCGTTCATTCTTGCGATTATTCAGGCCGATACTTTCGGTGTCTCGATCGGTCGAGTCCTTCGGGCCCAGGCCGAAGAGATGCGTATCAAGCGCCGCCAGATCGCCCAGGAAAAGGCGCAGAAGGCGCCGGTGAAGATGCTTATCCCGATGGTGTTCTGCATCTTCCCATCGATCTTTGTGATCATTCTCGGCCCCGCCATGATCAACATCTCCAAAGCGTTCTAAACCCGTCAGCGAGCTGGAGGGCGAGCAATGTCGGTTGAGCTTTTTTCGAGTGATGATCTTGATGAGGACATCGAAGACCTAGACAGCGAACACAACGATGCGGCTGAAGAGTCGACGTCGAGTATGCCGACGGCTGCAACAGCCGTCGGCATGCTGTTTGTTCTGGCTGGTGTCCTCCTCGGCTTTCGGTCGTTGGTGGACAACAGCTTCTTCACGCACCTCCAAACAGGCCGGTTGATTCTCAGCGACGGCTTTTTCTCCAACGACCCGTACACGTTCACCTCCGCGTCGTCGGACGAATGGGTGGTGCAGTCGTGGTTCGCCTCGATTGTCTACGCTGTGCTCGAACGAGTCGGTGGCGGCGTAGCGATACAAATTGTCCGGGCAATCACCACGGGCGCCCTGGCGTGGCTTGCCTGGGACCTGAGCTCATCGGTGGGTTCTGAGAGCCCCGAACACGACTCGGGTACGACGACGATCCTCGCCCGCCTCGCTGCGGTCGTACCAGCGGTTCTCGTGGGCATCATTGCCTGGTCCGAGCGTCCGCTCATCTTCAGTCTGGTGTTTCTTGCGCTCACTCTGCGCACGGCCAACCGTGATGTGTCGCCCAAGCCACTTGCTGTCGTTGGCTTGTTGTGGATTTGGATGCACGGCTCGTTTCCGCTCGGTGTGGCCCTACTCGGTGCCCTTGCGGTCGGCGCACGACTCGACGGCCGCCGTCCGGTGCGAGAACTCAAGGCGCTCGGTTGGCTGACGCTCGGCATCGTCGTTGGTGGCGCTGCGAACCCCTTTGGTCTGAAACTCCTCTGGTTTCCCATTGCGCTGCTCCAGCGGGGCGAGGTCCTTGGCCATATTCGTGAGTGGAAGCCGCTGCATCCCAGCTATCACATCGCACAACTGTTCCTGGTTGGTGCGGCGCTTATGCTCGTTGCGCTGGTGAGGCTTCGCAGCTTCCGCGCTGCGGCTGCGGGGCTGCTGTTTCTTGTCGCCGCAGTGATGAGTATCCGCAACATCACCGTCGCCACAATCGTCTTTATCCCGATCATCGCCGAGGGTTTTCGAGGAGTCGGCGCCACGCCCGACTCCCGCCGATCTGAGTGGACAGAAAAGACGACGGTCCTGGCAGCGGTCGGCATCGTGTTTATCTCGCTTGCCAGCATCTTCACCCAGCCCACATGGAACGTCGAGCGGTATCCGGTCGACGCCCTCGATTGGCTTGAGACCGAGAACATTCTCGACACCGACGATCCGGTTCGTTTCGCGCACCCGGATTATGTCGGCAATTTCATCGAGCTGCGTTACGACGCGAAGGTGCCGACCTACATTGACGACCGTTACGAGTTTCATTCGCTCGAGCTGGTCAACGATTACCTCAGCCTGTTCTTTGCCGAGGACGACTGGGAAGCCGCACTCGACCGCTACGACATCGACATCGTCTTGTGGGAAGAGAACACGTCGCTTGCCGACGCGCTGGAGGACAACCCCTCCTGGGACCTGATACACGAAGAAGGCGACTGGATCATCAGCTGCCGCAACAACGCCTGCGACCCTACGTCCTAGCTCTGGGCTAGCGGCCGAAACGCCCTAGCTGCCGAAACGGCGTATGTCGGTCCCATAGCTGGCGGTGAACAGCTCAAGCACCTCACCTGGTTGAGCGTGCCGGCCCACCGCATGTTTTGAGTACAACATCTCGCCATCGACCACGACGTCAAAGATCCCGCTACCGCCGGTCAGAAACGTCAACGACGAAATCACGTGCTGGTAGTTCGACAACAAATCTTGTGCCGCGCCCACGGCGCGAGCCGAATAATCTCAGGGAACACAATACGTAATGCTGATCTCGTGCATCTCCCCATCATAGGGGTCAGGCACTTTTGGGGTCAGGCACTTCAAGTGCCTGACCCCTCAAGTAGGTTTGGGTGGGTGGACGTCGGCAGGTACCTTGCGCGTATTGGTGTTGCATCGGGCGCTGACGTCGCGTCGCTTGAGACCCTGGCGATGTTGCAGCGAGCGCACCTCACCCACGTTCCGTTTGAGAACCTTGACATCGTCGGTCAACGCCCGGTCAGCACCGACCTCGAGCACTCGATCGCCAAGATCGTCGAGCACAAGCGAGGTGGCTGGTGTTTCGAGGTCAACGGAGCCTTTGGCGCATTGCTCGACGCCCTGGGGTTTACCGTCGGCCTCCTGGGCGCAGCGGTGCTCCTTGATGGGCCCAACAAGGTGCTCGATCACCTAGCGCTCGAAGTCACCATCGACCAGCCGTATCTTGTCGATGTCGGATTCGGCGACAGCTTCAGTACACCGCTGCGTCTCAACAGCGCCGACGAGCAGGACGGCGGCACTGGCCGGTTCCAATTCATCGCAAGCCCGCAGGGCACCACGCTCGCCAAGATTGTCGACGGCATCCCCGAGGCCCAGTACCGGTTCAAGAGAGTTCTCCACAATCTCGAAGACTTCACACCGGCCAGCGATGCGCTGCAGACCGACCCGACGCTGCACTGGAGCGCGAAGCCGTTCGCAACCCGGCTGCTCGACGGGGGCCCAGACCGCGTCACCTTGTTAGCCGACCGGCTCAAGATGCGAATCGACGGCAAGGAGAGCACCGAAACAGTGGGAGCCGCAGGCTCGCCGGCCTGGCTAGCCAAACTCGACCAATGGTTCGACATCCCACAACGAGTTCTTCCCGACGCCCTAACTTCCGAACGGCAGGCCGCTAAGGCAGTGGCGCAAAACGCGACTGAGGCCGACCCTGGTGGGTCGGCCTCTGTCTGAAGTCTTGTCGCTGTTAGGCGAAAGGCTTGTGATTCGCTGTTAGGCGAATGGCTTAGTTGTCAACCTTCGAGGCGATCTCGCTGAAGGATTTCGA
>CALLQB010000016.1 GCA_938015295.1 uncultured Acidimicrobiales bacterium | reverse complement strand
TATGCCTGGTCGGGAAATCGTGGGATTACCACGTCAGCCAGGCGCTGCGGACCACCCTCGACGAGGGGGTGGCCATGGTGCGCGACAGCGTCGAGTTTCTAAAAGCACAGGGACTGCGGGTGTTCTTCGACGCCGAACACTTCTTCGACGGCTACCGGCGCAATCCCGAGTTCACGCTTCGCGTGCTTGAAGGAGCGGCAATGGGCGGCGCTGACTGTTTGGTGCTGTGCGACACCAACGGTGGTTCGCTACCCCACGACATCGAGTCGGCGGTTTCTGATGTTGTTGCCCACTTCAGCGGCACCGCCATTGGCATGCACACCCAAAACGACACGGGTTGCGCCCTAGCGAATGCCATTGCTGGCGTGCGTGCCGGGTCGACACATGTGCAAGTGACCATGAACGGCTACGGCGAGCGCACTGGCAACTGCGACCTCACGGCGTTGGTGCCCAACCTCACCCTGAAGATGGGAATCGAAACCCTGCCCGAAGGCCGCATCGAGCGAATTTCCGCCGTGTCGCATGCCATCGCCGAGATCGTCAACTTGGCGCCGCAGCCCCAACAGCCGTACGTGGGCGCATCGGCGTTCGCTCACAAAGCCGGGCTGCATACTTCGGCGATTGCTCGCCGTCCCGACAGCTACGAACACGTCGACCCCGAATTGGTGGGCAACTCGACCCGGTTCCTCGTGAGTGACCTCGGCGGAAGAGCCACTCTTTCGCTCAAGGCGAAAGACTTCGACCTGGCACTCGATGGGGCAGAACTCAGCGAACTGAGCGACCGGCTCAAAGCGCTCGAACACGAGGGCTACTTCTTCGAGGCGGCCGACGCGTCGCTCGAGTTGTTGATGCGTGAGGCAACCGGTTGGCAGCAAGACTTCTTTGCTCTCGAATCGTTCAAGGTGTCGGTCGATCACCGGTCGGGCGCCGGGGCGCGGGTGTGGAACGAAGTCGACGCCGATTTGGTCACCGAAGCCATCGTCAAGCTGCATATTGGCGACGAACGTCGCGTTGGTCTGGGCGAAGGCAACGGCCCGGTCAACGCACTCGACCAGGCGCTTCGCGGCGCCCTAGGTGACGACTTCGAGAAACTCGCCGACATGCGTCTTGTCGACTACAAGGTTCGCGTGCTCGACAGCGGCGCCGGTACTGGAGCCGTCACCCGCGTCCTGCTCGACAGCACCAACGGCAAGCGGTCATGGACCACGATTGGTGTTTCGCCGAATATCATCGAGGCGTCGTGGCAGGCGCTCATCGACTCGGTCATCTACGGCCTGATTCACGCATAGACTGATCTGATGGCCGCCCCAGAATCTGTTCCAACCAGCCCAACCGTGGCGAAGGCGTATCAGTCGCCACCGCGCCGAGATGCGTCATGGCAGGCCGACCGTCCCGGAGAAGTTGTCGGCGGCGGCCAGCCAACCGGTCCGCGCCTTGGCTCGCCGGGACCCGACCAGGGTTATGCGTTGAAGTTGGTGCACCAGTTCGACGGCAAGCTCCATCTTGTCGACGGCGAAGATATCCACGATGTCGAGTCCGGTTCGGTGGCGATCGCCATGCGTCGCTCGTCGATATTTGGTCGAGCGCCGGTCATTCACGACCTCACTATTGCCTTCACGGTCTTTGGTTTTCTTGACCCCAAGGCTCCCGGCGAGTTGGTTGCCGCTCGTCGTCAGCTATTTGAAGGCGTGCATATCCCCGTGCACTACGTCGAATCGAGAGCGGTAGCCGACGCGGTGCACGAGGACACCCTTCGCATGACGCCAGGCCAGGTCGAGGCCGCCTACCAAGCCAACTGGCGAGATCTCGTCTCCCTCTAGGGTCGGGCAGGCTCTCCGCCGACCGAGTTCGAGATTCGTGAGCCGTGCGAGCCGAATAGGGGTCGACTACTCTCGACCTATGTTCGCAGCGGGCGGGCCGTCTCCGGTCCTCGAGCAACCACCACCAGGTGGTACGCAAGGCGTCGCGTCACGCGACGGCGATTTCCGCATGTTTGGCCTCGCGATGGTTGCTGGCGCCGGCGCACTCTCGGTGCTGCCAGCGATGGGGCCGCTTTGTCCGTTGCGTCGAACCACCGGTGTGCCCTGCCCGTTCTGTGGCATGACGACCGGCTCGTTCGCTCTCGTACGAGGCGACGTGTTCGGTGCCTTTGCTGCGAACCCGCTTGCCCCGATTCTTCTCCTCGTTGTGCTGCTGGCATGCATCCCGCCGCTTTGGCGCGCTGCTGCATCACTGCAACTTCCCCCATTCATCGACCGAAATAAGCACCTCGTTCCGTGGTTGCTGCTTGCGCCGCTTTGGCTCTTTCAGCTCCATCGATTCGAGTACCTGTGATTGCCTAGGAGGGCGACCATGTCAGACGCACACCCACCCGAACCGCCAGCTGGCGGAACGCCTCCGCCGCCGCCGCCATCGTCGGGTGCGACGCCTCCGCCGCCTCCACCATCGTCGGGTGCGACGCCTCCGCCGCCGCCACCATCACCGGGTGTTACGCCGCCTCCGCCACCGTCAGGCGGGCAGTTCGCAGCGCCTCCAGGCGGGGGCACACCTCCGCCTGCGCCGCCAGCGGGCGGAACGCCCCCACCTCCGCCAGGGGGAATGCCGCCAACCGCACCCCCCGGACAGTTCGGCACCACGCCACCGCCGCCGCCGGGACAGTTCGGCACCGCGCCGCCACCGCCACCAGGCTCTGGGTTTCAGAACCCGGCCCCTCCTGCCGGGCAGTATGGCGGTCAGCCGCCCGCACCAGGCGCCCAAGCATTCCCGCCACCGGGCGGGTACGCACAAGCCCCGATGGCCGCAGGTATGCAGGGCACGTCGGCGAACTTTGGACAGCGTCTTGTTGCGTACATCATCGACATCGTGATCATCGTCATCGCCCAGGTCATTCTTACGACGATCTTCGGCGACTTCGGCCAGATTCTGTCGTTCCTCGTCGGCCTCGGCTACTTCGGATACATGGAAGGCGAAATGGGGGCAACTTTCGGCAAGCAAGTCATGAACATCAAGGTGATCGACCAGAACACCGGCGGGAACCTCGGCATTGGCAAGGCGCTCTTGCGATATGTGGGCCGTATTGCTTCGGGCATCGTCTGCCTGCTCGGCTACTTCTGGATGTTGTGGGATTCCAAGCAGCAGACCTGGCACGACAAGATCGCCGGGTCACGCGTCGTTACCACTTCGTAGCGTCAGGCTTGGCCGTTTTGCCAGAGATGGTCGCTGACCAGAGATGCTGGTCGGTCACCCGGTAACCTTCCCGAGTGACCGATCAGATCCGCGTACGCTTCGCCCCCGCCCCAACCGGCTATCTCCACGTCGGCAGCGCCCGTTCTGCCCTCTTCAACTGGTTATATGCCCGCCATACGGGAGGCATATTTGTTCTCCGGATTGAGGACACCAATGCCGAGTTGAAGCAACAAGAGTTCATCGACGCGATTGTTGAGCCGCTGCAATGGCTCGGGCTCGACTGGGATGAGGGGCCATACTTCCAAAGCGAACGTACCCACCTGTACCTCGAGGCGATCGATCAGCTCGTGGCCGATGGCAAGGCATACTTCTGTACTCTCACCCGCGAACAAATTGACGCGCTGTGCGAAGAACGAGGATTGCCTAACGGCTACCACGGGTTCTCCCGCGACCTCGGGTTGCCCGATAGTGACGATGCCGTTGTGCGGTTTCGCACACCCGATACCGGCGCGACGGTCATCGATGATGCCATTCGTGGTCGGGTTGAGTTTGAAAACGAACACCTCGAAGACTTCGTCATCCGACGCAGCGACAAATCACCGGTGTTTCTTGTCGCCAATGCCGTCGATGACGCAGACATGGGCATCACCCATGTGGTGCGGGGCGAAGACCTCCTCAACACCACGCCGAAGGTGCAGCTGTTATGGCAGGCGCTCGGCTATGGGCAAGCACCGCAGTATGCGCACCTGCCGCTGCTGGTAAACGAACAGCGCAAAAAGCTGTCGAAGCGCCGCGACGATGTCTCGCTCGGTGACTTCAGAGCAAAGGGCTACCTTCCCGAGGCGATGCTCAACCATCTGGCCTTGCTGGGCTGGGGTCCCGACGACGAGGTCGAAATTCGTCCAATCGCCGAGATCATCGAACAGTTCGATCTGGCCGACGTCAACAAGGGATCGGCGTTCTTCGACACCAAGAAGCTCGACCACATCAATGGCGAATACGTGCGGAAGCAGTCGCCCGAGCAGTTTCTTGCCGATGTGGCACCGTTTGTTGAGTCGCCCGACACCCCCTGGCCTGCCGAGAACTACTCGGCTGAAACGTTTGCCTTGCTGGCTCCCGAGGTGCAGAGCCGTGTGGCGGTGCACTCGGAGGCACCGAACTTTGTCGATTGGGTTTTCGCCGATGAGGTTACCTACGACGAAAAATCGTGGAACAAGGGCATCGTAAAGGCGAAGCTCGTGCCCGAGATCTTGGCCGAAGTTCTGGCAAAGTTCGAGACGTGCACCTGGGAACCCGACGCCATCAAAGAGGCCGTGTTTGCTGTTGGCGAGGAGCTTGGCGCAAAGAGCCAGGTCCCGGTGAGGGTTGCTGTCACCGGTCGAAACTTTGGCATTCCCCTCTGGGACGCGCTCGCTGCGATGGATCGCGAGAAGGTTCTGGCCCGGCTACGGGCCGCGCAGGGACGTCTCTAGCTTCTACGCTTCTTGCGGCTGAGCTTGGGTGTTTGTGAGACGATGTCCTGATGGTCGGGATCGGTGAAACAGAGCCGGAAAATCGGTCGGGCTTTTCCTTTGCCCGCAGTGCTGTCCGAGGTGTTGTCCGAGGTGTTGGCCGAGGTGTTGTTTGGGGGGCGCTGCTCGGCGTCTTCTACCTGCTGTTCACATTTGTGCAGGTGTGGATGGCATCAAACGACAGCTACGAAGGTGCCGCAGACGCAATCGTGGTGCTGGGGGCTGCCCAGTACGACGGCGTGCCTTCGCCGGTACTTGAGGGGCGCCTCGACCGCGCCTTGGAGCTACATCGAGCGGGCGTCGCCGACAAGATCGTCACCACCGGCTCAAATCAACCCGGCGACCGGTTCACGCAAGGATTCGCCGGCTACGACTACCTGCGCGACAAGGGCGTAGCCGACGAAGACATTGTGGTCATCGTCGACGGCACCAACACGTGGGAGGAAGTGTCGGCGGCGGCCAACCAACTCAAGCCGTTGGGGCTCACCTCGGTGGTTCTTGTCTCTGACCCCTACCACTCAATGCGGGCGCAGCGGATTGCGAGCGAAGTTGGTCTCGACGCCGAGGTTTCGCCGACCACCAGCGATTCTGGCACCGCCCAACTGGCCCGCGAGACCGCAGCAGTGGCCATTGGCAGGATTATCGGGTTCCGGCGACTCAGTAACTGGAGTCCATAACCTGCCGCGCTACCGCTCGATGTCGAATGTCGGGTGCCGCGACGAGTGGCCGAGCTGTTCCGACCGAGCGGCGAGCGCCCCGTAGCCGTGGCGGTGGGCGGCGGCACGGGCGGATTCGGCTAGCTCGTCAGCCTTTTGCAGACCTTCGGGGCGACCTGATGCGCGCAACGTGTCGACGAGGTCGAGCTGGGTCCGCGCCATCCAGTAGGGGGCGCCTAGATCCTCGTGACGGGCGAGTGCCGACCGGAGATGGCCTTCGGCCACGTCGTAGTGGCCTACTGCATGGGCGAGCCGACCCAGATACCGTTCGACCGCTCCGCCGTTCATCGCGTAGACGGTAACTACACAACCTTCGAAGGGGGAGAGGAGTTCATACAGGATTTCGCACGAGTCAACGTCGCCGGTTTCTGATGCGGTGGTTGCGCAGGTGGTCATCAACATCAACCAGGCTGCATCGCGCGCAACACTGGTGAATCCGGCTAGGCGGTCGAAGTCGAGTTCAGCTCGCGCCTCGTCGTAGCGGCCAAGTTCGGCCAACACGCAACCGAGTACTTGACGAAACCCCGGCACGTGGGCGTTCGTAAAAGCGGAATCGAGAAGCAGAGGAGCCATTTCATCTAGACGACCCTGATGACGTCGGATCTCCAACAACTGTGTGCCGAACACCAGTGGCGCCTCGGCCTGACCTCCAGAACTGCCGGCTTCGAATGCGGCCCCAGCGTCGGCCTCGGCCCGCACAAGGTCGCCAGCGAGCAGCGCTCTCACCGAGGTCACCATGTGTAGTTGCCACCGTGACATCGGTAGGCCGGTGACCGCTACTTCCGCGGCCAGTTGCTCGATTCGCTGGTCGGCCTCTTCGATCGCTCCGGTCTGCATGCACGCGTCGATTCGGTGGTACAGCGCGTTGCAGGTGGCGATGGCGTCGTCGCCGTCGGCGGCGAGAGCGACAGCTTCGGCAGTCAACGCCAAACGTTCCTCGAACTCTTCGGGCAAGTAGTGCTGGTACGCAACCGGCAAGACGGCGACGAGTGTTTCGCGGTCGTCGAGACGTCGAGCAATGGCAATTGCCTCGATGCTGAGTTCGCGTCGGCGCTCCCATTCTCGAGCATGGATCGACTGCGACAAGATCGAGAGGAGTCGGGCTCTCGCCACCGAGTCTTCGGTGCCGATCGCCTGGAGTGCCGCCTCTGACGCAGCGACCCAGTCATCGTCAGCGGCTGATGTTCCAGCAATTCTTCGATCGGCCGCGAGAATGGCGTTGATGAGTAACCCGTCGTCGCCGAGACGGCGAGCCAATGCGGTTGCCTCAAGAAGTGACGAGCGGTAGTCGCCGTTGCCGATGTATCGCTGTGCTGTCCCTAGCCCGATCAGCAGTTCGGCTCGCAGGCGATTGGCCGCATCGTCGGTTCCGTTGGCCAGCTCAAAGGCCTGGTGATACCAGCCGATTGCATCGTGCGGGGCAAGCGCTGCGAGTGCTTCATGGGCAGCCTTGGTGACGTAATGCAGCGCTCGATCGGTGTCGGTAGAGCGAACCGCCGCCACCAAGTGGTGAGCGATATCGGCGGCTTTGGGTGGAGATGAGGCGCTTTCGAGAACATGCGCTGCCCGCTCGTGTAGTCGCGCTCGTCGAGCACCACTGAGGTTCTCATAGAGCGTTCGTTGCGTGAGGGCGTGGGCGAAGCGGTACGCACCCGCAATATCGGCCCGCTCGGAGACAATCGCCGCAGCGCTTGCCGCATCGAGCAGGTCGAGAAGGTCATCGACATCAACCTCGGCGAGGTCGGCGAGTTCATCGAGGTCGAACTCGCGCCCGAGCACCGCAGCAACTGAAAGGAGCCGGCTAGCTCCTTCGCCGAGTCGGGTAACTCGGCGTGTGACGACATCGCGAATGCTTGCGGGCAACGACGTGCTATTGCCATCGGCAGGTAAGACCCAACGGCCGTTGCTTTCGATCGCGACGTTCGACTCGCCGACGTGGCGCAACAGCTCGCGAGTGAAGAACGGGTTGCCGTTTGTGTCGCGCCGCACAGCGTGGACGAACGCCATCGACTGTTCGTCGATTTCGTGACCCGTTGCGGACTCGACCAACTCGACCGTCTCGCGGTCGTCGAGGCCCGAAAGTTGCACACGTTTCACGCCAGGGAGGCGGTGCAGATCAGCGAGCAGCGCGGTGAGCGGGTGGTCGGTACTGAGGTCGGTGTGCCGGTAGGTGCCAAGCACAAGCAGAGGCATGTCGCGTCGACCCGACAGCACATGTCGAAGCACATGGAGCGACGCGCTGTCGGCCCAGTGCAGATCGTCGAGGACCAGAACCATCGGGCTGCGAAACATCGCCTCCGCAAGCAGGGCCTCAACTGCGTTCATCAGGACGAATCGGTCGCTGTCGGTGTCGCTGGGAGTAGCGACATCGCCGAATGTGGGCAGGAGTCGAGCGAGTGCTGTTCGATGAACCTGCGGCAGCGTGTCCGCGACGCTAGGGGAGTGTTCGACAAGATGCGTCAGGGCCTGAGTCCACATCTGATACGGCGCGGCGACCTGCTCATCGCTATGGCCAAGTAGGACGATCGCACCCGAGTCGTGGGCTTTCGCGGCAGCGAGCGCGACCATCGCGGTCTTGCCGATACCGGCCTCGCCGCCGATAAGAAGAGTTCGAATCGAAGATTCACCGATGGCTTCCTTGTGCAGCTGCTCGATTTGGCCGATTTCGTCAGCGCGGCCAACGAACCCGAAAACGCTATCGTGATCGGCAGGCACGAGCATGCCGGGAAGAGGCACACCGTCGGTTGCGTCAGGTACCGACCACAGCACCTCGAAGGTGATCACCGGGTCGGGAAGGCCTTTCAGCTCGCGTTCGCCAACGTCGCGAAACTCGACGTTTGACCTTCGCCCCGCCATGGCTTTCACGACGCCGGTCGTGAGAATTTGCTCGCCCTCGGCGACACCGCAGAGTCGGGCGGCCTCGACCACGGGTTCGCCGAAGTAGTCGCCATCTTCGACGAACGCCTCGCCGACGCTCAGCCCCATGCGAAGGTAGAGCGGTTCCTCAGCTCGATAGTTGTGTCGGGCGATTGCCTTCTGCATCGCTGTCGCGCTTTCAAGGGCTCGACTCGGACTCGCATAGGTGACCATGAGCCCATCGCCCAGGTTCTTTACCTCGACCCCGTCGGTGCCGTCGATTACCTCGCGAAGAATGGCAAAGTGAGTGCGACGAAGCTCCTCGTTCCGTTCCGGCCCAAGACGCGTACCGATCGCCGTGGAGTCGACAAGGTCAGTGAACAACACCGACGTAAGCACCGACTCACTCATGGGGCGTGTTTCCCGCGACACGACATCGCTTCAGCGTACGACACCCTGCGACGCAGTGCAGGTGCCACCGCGAACTCACACTGGCGTTGGCACGAAATCTGCGAGATGGTTTTGTTGGCACCGAAGCGACGTTCGTCAATCGGGCAGGGATCTCCGGTGCCTTGCGGGAGACACCAATGTCAGAGCCAAGCGCCCCAGACGCGATCGAACATGGCAAGGTACGCGAGTATCTGCATCACCTGGCGGTCGAAGCCGGGCTTGAGCCGCCTCCCGAGCCGTCGGTGGTTCACGACGTCGCGCCCCCGGGGTTCCCCCAGTCGATTCCGGTCGACAGGGTGACCTATACCGACTGGTCGCTAAACATCAACGTTCCCGAAGTGCAGGTCGCTCGAGTAGCAAGTGCTGATCAGGTCGTCGAGGTCTGCAACTGGGCGGCCAAGAACTCGTACTTGGTGCGGGCGAGCGGAGCGAATCACAACTGGTCACCACTGCTCCTGGCGCCCGGGACGTCGGCGAATCCGCCGGTGATGTTTGTGAGTACGGCGAACCTCTCGACCGCAACGTTCGAGAACGGGTCGACCCCGGTGGCGACCTTTGGCCCCGGAATCACCCTTGATGCGGCAAGCGAGTTTTTGTCGACCCTGTCGAATGATGGCGCCGGCGCAGCGCCCGGCTACGCGTTTCCGCAGCTACCCGCACCTGGCAACCTGAGCCTGGGTGGAGCGCTTGCGATCGGCGCACACGGAACCGTCGTGCCACCCACAGATTCGCAGGACAGCCGGTTTATGGGGTGTCTCAGCAACCTCATCACCTCGTTCGATGCGGTTGTCTCCGATGCATCCGGTACCTATTCGGTACAAACGTTTGATCGCGCCGACGAAGATGCGGCGGCATTCCTCGTGCATCTTGGCCGAGCGTTTCTGACCTCGGTGTCGATGGTCGTTGAACCGAACTACTACCTGCAGCTGTCGTGCCTCTTTCCTGACGTCGACGACCTGTTCAGCGATCCGTCGACGGTCAACGACAACCAGTTCTCGAGGCTGCTCGACAAGTGTGGCCGCGTTGAGGTGTTGTGGTTTCCCGACAACACCGAAGCGTTCGTCCAAACAAATAAGCGACAGCCCACGCGTGTCGAGCCGCAGGTGGCCGGGCCATACAACTTTCCGTGGATGAACCACATTTCCTCAACGGTGAATTGGTCGATCTCAGAGCTGCTGAAAGTAAGGCCTTCCCTTACCCCAGTGTTCACCCGCGGCGAACTCGACATCGCGAAGCTGTTCGAAACCGACGTCGTGTTGAACGGCATGTCGCGTGACCTTGAGATTTACCTCAAGGACTCGACTATTCGGGTGACGCTGTGGGGATGGGCGCTTCAGCTTCCTCGTGCCGACGTGCAATTGGTCGCGCACACCTTCTTTGCCAAGCTGCAAAGCTTGCTTGCATCGGCAAAGGAGTCCGGTAGCTATCCTGTCAACGCCGCGATGGAGATCAGGTGCACCACTGTCGACACCATCGATGGTTTGCCGCAGGGCTCGGTTGGTTCGGCGCTCGCCACAACAACTCCGGTGAATCCCGCCGATCCTTCCGTCGACACGGTCATCTGGCTCAACGTTGGCACCATCACCGGCACCCCAGGCTCCACGGCGTTCTATACCGAGCTCGAAACCTGGCTGATCGAGACCTACGGCACGACCGCGGGGAGACTCCGTCCGGAATGGTCGAAAGCGTGGGCGTACTCCGACGAAGGCCCCTGGACCAATACCGACACGATCGACTTCATCCGTGACGCGTTCTCGCAACCATCGTCACAGCCGCACGATTTTGCTTGGGCCGCCGGGCGACTCGAAGCCTATGACAGCGCGGGGTTGTTTCGAAGCCCGCTCCTCGACCAGCTCTTCGAGATCGAGTAGCGCCCGAACGAAACGACCGCAGGCCTTGGCAGAAATCTGCCATAACCTGCGGTTGTTGTGGTACCCCGTACGGGATTTGAACCCGTGTTACCTGCGTGAGAGGCAGGCGTCCTAGGCCGCTAGACGAACGGGGCAGGACTTGAAATTGCGGTATTTCTTGGTTGTTCTGGATGGTATTGCTAGTTCGGGGAGGAGGACTTGAACCCCCAATAGATGGATCAGAACCATCTGTGTTACCGATTACACCATCCCCGAAGGACAGTCCACGATCGTATCCAACCGGGAGCCTTTCGCCCACTCGGCTAACACGATTAGGCGCCGAAAGGGAGCAGAACACCTTTGAAGTGGGCGGAATGGCCGCAATGTGTGACCGATACCGCAATCCGAGCCTTCTTTGCCGCTGCATCACAGGCAGTACGGTCACGCGGTGCAGAGCTCTGAGGTGGCGCGGGTCCCCAACGAAACCCCAGGGGTCATCGCCGCCGTCGTAGCGGTCGTCGCTTTCGGTACCGGCAACGTCTTGGTGAAGCTCATCGATATGCCCGGGCTGCATCTTGTGTTGTGGCGGCTGGCCGGAGCCGCCGCGCTGTACTGGGTGGTCATGTCGGTGCGAGGCGGGCGACTCTCTGCCGATCTCTTTCGGGCGACGTTCTCGACTGGGCTGTTCTTCGGAGGCAACATCGCCGTCGGGTACCTCGCGGTCAAGGAAACCACGGTGGCCAATGCTTCGATCATCGGCGCGCTACAACCGTTGTTTGTTGTCGCGTTTGTCTCGCAGCGCTTCGGCGAGGTTCTCCAACGATGGCTACTCATCGTGATTCCCGTGGCTTTTGTGGGCACTGCTCTAGTCATTCTCGGGTCGTCGGGCACGTCGTCGTGGAGCCCCGTTGGCGACAGCCTGGCCGTGGTGTCAATGCTGCTTTGGGTTGGCTACTTCGCTGCGGCAAAAAGGGCGCGCTCGACGGTGCCGGTTATCGAACTTCAGGCGACGTCGTTGATCTGGGCGAGCATTTTCATCGCTCCCTTTTCCATCGCCAATGGCGCCCTAAGCAGCCTTCCGACGACCACCAGCGCCCTAGGAATCGCGTCGCTGATCCTTGTGCCGGGCACCGGGCACGCGCTGATGAACTGGTCGCATGCGCATATCGAAATCTCGCTGGCTTCGCTGCTGACGCTCGCTGTTCCGGCCCTCAGCACCGTAGGAGCGTTCGTCTTTCTCGACGAACCAATCGTGCTTCTCCAGGTGCTGGGTATGGCCGTGGTGCTGGCGGCCCTCGGCTACACCGTCCGGCGATCGGTTGCGCGCGAGCAGGAAGTACCTATCGTGCCGCCTCGACCGCGTTGATGACCTGGTTGGCGACATCGCCGATTGCGACGCTGATGGTGTCGCCGGTGGCCCTGGTCGTGAATTCGACTTCACCTGACTCGAGGCTCTTGGGGCCAATGGTGACCCGGTAGGGGATACCGATGAGTTCGGCGTCTTTGAATTTCACACCCGGCCGCTCGTTGCGGTCGTCGAAGATGACGTCGATCTTTGCTGCGAGCAGCTCGGTGTAGAGGTTCTCGGCGGCGGCCATCGACGGTTCATCGTTGGCCTTTACCGCGGTGATTACCGCTTCGTAGGGCGCCACCGACATCGGCCAGACGAGCCCGCTTTCGTCGTTGTGGGTCTCGGCGATCGCTGCCATATTGCGGCCGATGCCGATGCCGTAGCTGCCCATCACGATGGTCTGTGTCTTGCCGTTCTGGTCGAGAACAGTCGCACCCAGCGCCTCGGCGTACTTGGTGCCGAGCTTAAAGATATGCCCGGCTTCGATGCAACGTACGATCTCGAGCGGTTGGCCACATTCGACACAGGCTTCGCCAGCGTTGACGTCGCGTAGGTCGGTCCAGTGTGCGACGTTGACATCACGAGCAATGTCGACCCCTGTCCAGTGCCAGTCGTCCTCGTTTGCCCCCGTGTGCAGATTGGTGCGGCCGGAGAGCGCGGTATCGGCATAGATCGCGATGTCGTCGCTGACGCCGACCGCGCCGAGAGAACCGGGGTTCGCTCCGAGATGTTTGAGCGTTTCGGCCGGCGTTGCGGGCCGCAGATTTGCGGTGCCTGCCGAGTCGATGACCTTTTGTTCATTGAGCTGGTGATCGCCCCGAACAAGAAAGAGGGTGAGTTGTTCGTCGACGACATAGACCATGGTCTTAATCTGGCGGTTGGCTGGCGCTCCACCTTCGATATCGGCAAGGCCGGCGATCGTTCGTATCCCCGGGGTTGCGAATTTGACCGGCGCCGGCGGGGGAGTGTCGTCGTCGACTGCGGGCAGAGCGGAGGTCGCTCGCTCGACGTTGGCGGCGTAGCCGCAACTACACATGGCAACGTCGTCCTCGCCCGCATCGCTACGAACCATGAACTCCGATGACCCTGACCCTCCCATTGCGCCCGATGACGCTTGCACCGGCACGGCGTCGAGTCCGAGCCGTTCGAAGATACGCACATACGCGTCGTGATGTTTCACATAGTTGGCGTCGAGACCCGCTTCATCGACATCAAAGGAGTAGGAGTCCTTCATGGCAAACTCGCGGACGCGCAGCAGGCCACTTTTGGGCCGGGCTTCGTCGCGGAACTTCCATTGAATCTGATACCAGATTTGTGGGAGTTGTTTGTAGGAGTTCACCTCGGTCGCGACCGTGGCGAAAATCTCTTCGTGGGTCATGCCGAGTGCAACGTCGGCACCTTTGCGGTCTTGGAGCCGAAACATCTCGTCGCCGATGGCATCCCAACGGCCACTAGCTTCCCAGATCGAGCGTGGATGCATGGCCGGCAGGAGAAACTCCTGACCACCGATGGCGTTGATTTCCTCGCGGACGATGTCGGCGACCTTCTCGTGCACCTTGAGGCCCAGCGGCAGCAGCGAATAGTGGCCTGACATCAGCTGACGGATGAAGCCGCCACGCACCAGCAGTTTGTGGCTCGCGGCCTCGGCGTCGCCAGGAGCGTCACGCAGAGTTGGAATGAACAGGTTGGACCATCGCATAGCGTCCCAGAGTATCCATCCCGGAGCGCGGAGCGCGGCGCTTTACCAGTACTCTGCCTCGTAATGAAGTCATCGCCCAGCACCTCGCCGATCTCGGTTCGTGGCCTGTGTGTTGCCTACGACGGCCCACAGGTTCTTCGTGGGGTCGATCTTGAGGTCGAAGCGGGTTCGATCGTTTCGCTTCTGGGGCCGAGCGGCTGCGGTAAAACAACGCTGCTGCGATCGATCGCTGGCCTGCAAGAGGCGAGCGCCGGCGAGATCCACATCGCCGATCGACTTGTCACCGGCCCGTCGGTTCATGTGCCCGCCGAGCAGCGCCGCATTGGCATGGTGTTTCAAGACTGGGCCCTGTTTCCGCATCTCACCGTGGGCAAGAACGTCGCCTACGGCCTCTCGCGCGATATTCGCAAGACAGCCGCGGGCGATGACCGCGTGTGTGAAGCGTTACACCTAGTTGGCCTGTCTGACGTTTCGGACCGAATGCCGCAGTCGCTGTCGGGCGGCCAACAACAACGTGTGGCGCTTGCACGGGCGCTAGCACCGCAACCCGAAGTGCTGTTACTCGACGAACCCTTCAGCAACCTCGACACCGCCCTGCGGGTCGAAATTCGCACCGAAGTGCATCGCATCCTGACCTCGCTGCAAGTGACCTCGGTGTTCGTGACCCACGATCAGGACGAAGCGTTTGTGCTGGGCGACCAGGTAGCGGTGATGCACGAAGGTGACATTGCTCAGGTCGGCTCGCCTGCCGATCTCTACGCCCATCCGGCAAGCCCCTGGTTGGCGTCCTTTGTCGGCGAAGCAAACCTCCTGCGCTCGGTCGTGCACCGGGGCGTTGCCACAACCAGCGTCGGCGCCGTTCCTATCCATGCTCGCAACAACGCGGTGAAAGGGACCGAAGACGATTCGGCCGAAGAAGGGGTGGTCGACGTGCTGATACGGCCCGAGGAGATCGACCTTCAACGCGATGCTGCTGGCCGAGGCGAAGTGCGTCTGGTCGAATATTACGGTCATGACTCGACGTACGAAGTCGACATGGGCGACCACCTCCTGCGGGTGCGCCTAGGTTCGGTGCCGCGGTTTCAACGTGGTGACCGGGTGACCCCAACGTTCGTCGGCGATACTGCCGCATCATTCCCAGCCGCAGAACGTCGCTCGATCAGTCGGGAAGAACCTTCCCCGGATTGAGTAAGCCGGCCGGGTCGAGGGCGTCCTTGATGGTTCGCATCACCTCGAGTTCGACAGCGGATTTCTGCCCCCGTAACTCGTCGCGAAGATATTGTCCGATGCCGTGTTCGGCCGAAACGGTTCCGCCGTATCGCCACGTGATGTCGTTGACCGCGTTGTTGAGACCGGCACGACCGGCGATAAACGCTTCGACAGCATCATTGTCGGCATCGAGGGCCGGCAGGAGATAGAGGTGCAGGTTGCCGTCGCCCGCATGGCCAAAGGTGTACGCCATGCTGCCCGGAAGTAGCGACGATGCCGTCTGCGTGACCTCGGCGTAATACGCAGGAACAGCATCGATCGGGACGGCCACGTCGAGCTTCAGGCCGGCATCGATAGTGTCGAACAGACGTTGCGGTGGCAGCTCGTCTCTGAGCATCCAGAGGTTCTCCTCCTGTTCGGCTGAGGAAGCGATGACCGCGTCGACCACGAGCTGCTCGTTGACCGCGTCGGCCAAAAGGTCGGTCAACGCATCGGTGACCGGTTCGGGCCCCGAAAGGCGAATCATTGCGTACCAGTCGGAGCGGCTGTCGAGCGGTCTTTGCACCGACGGAAACTTTGCGCAAACGGTGGCAACGCCAAGCTCGGGTATGAGTTCGAACGCCGTGAGGCCACCCTGGCCATGGCGCAAAGCCAGAGCAAAGAGTTCGCCCAGGCGTGACACGTCGGGGATGGCAGCGAACGCCGTCTGCTGCTCGGGCATTGCGGGGCGCAGACGAACCACCGCCTGCGTGACGATGCCGAGGGTGCCTTCGGTGCCGATGAAGAGATGTTTGGCATCGAGGCCGGAACTGTCCTTGCGAAGCGACCGAAGGCCATCGAAAACTCGACCATCGGCAAGCACCGCCTCGAGCCCCAGAATGTTTTCGCGGATCGATCCGAACTGCAAGACGTTGACACCGCCAGCGTTTGTCGCGATCGCGCCACCGATCGCCGCCGTACCGCGGGCGCCCCAATCGGGGCCGAACATTCGGTTTGCTGCGACCGCAGCCTCCTGGATCGCCTGCACCGTCACCCCCGCCTCGACGGTCATCGTGAACCGTTCTGGATCGACAGAGATGATGCGGTTCATCCGCTGGAGTGAAATGACCACCGTGGTGTCGTCGTTCGGGATTGCGCCACCACAAAGGCCGGTGTTGCCGCCCTGAGGCACAATCGACACGCCGTGCGCTGCACAACAGGCGACGACCTGCGAAACTTCGTGCGTAGTTGCGGGACGAACGACGGCAAGTGCTGTGCCGTGGTAGTGCTCAAGCCAATCGACGAGGAAGGGGGCGCTTGCCTCGTCGCCAACCATTCCAGCTGCTCCGACGATCGCCGTCAGCTCCTCCACGAGGGCCGAAACGGATTGTTGTTGCTCGGGTGAAGCGTTTCGCATCTCCCTAGCCTGCCACGAGCTGAACGGCATGTGTGCAGCCTCCATGACTGGTGAAGGCTCCTCACACCGGTAACATTTGAAGCGCTGTGGCCACTCTCAACCCCGCGGGCCTCTGGCCGTTCATCAAAGAAGTCTTCTTTGCTGCTGATCGGAACCGTCTCACCGGTTCCGCAGCTGAGCTGGCTTACTGGACCCTGGCCAGCCTCGCGCCAATGCTGCTGCTTATGGTCGGTGCGCTGAGTTCAATCGATAATGTGTTCGGGTCTGAATTGGCCGCCGACGCCGAAGGGCAGCTGCTGCGGGGAGTGGCGTCAGTTTTTGGTAGCGACTCGACGGTTGACAATGCGATTAGTGAACTCTTTGTCGGCGGCGGCGGCCAGGCGCTAACCATTGGTGCGATCGTTACGGCGTACTTCGCCTCAAGAGGCTTCACCACGCTCGTGGGCACGCTCGACCGGGTGTACGAACGCAAACCACGTACCGGGCCGGTTGGATTCGTGGTCACTCGCGCTGTGGGGGTTTTGCTGGGCGTTCTTTCGGTTCTGGTACTAGGCATTACCTTGGCTGCAATTGTGGCGATCACTGAGGTGAGCACGAACAAAACGATGGCCCGTTCTGGGCTGGCAATAGGCGCAGTGCTGCTGTTGACCTGCTGGAATGCCACATTGTTTCATTGGGCGCCCCGTCAGCGAACGAGATGGACCCACGACCTTCCCGGCGCGTTTCTTGCCGCGCTCGGCGCTGCTGTCGCGACCCTTGGCGTCGGCTACTACGCAAGCATTGTGCCGGGCGCAAACAACGTCGTTGGCGTGCTCGGTGGTCTCGTTGTGCTGCTTACTTGGCTCTGGATCGTGTCGATGTGTGTGCTCGTCGGCGGGCAAATCAATGCCCTCATGGATTACAACGAAGCACACCGACGTTCTGAGGCTATTGCTGAGATCGGACTCGCCGATCCGCACCACGAACTCGACTAGGCGTTCTCACCGTCGATATCGGCGTGCCGCTGAGCGATTTCGGCCGCTTGGGCTTTGAGCTCTGTGGGGCTAGGAATCTCGCCGAGCCCCGAATCTGACCGGAAACCAATCTCGCCCTTCGCCCACTTGTACAGCGCCTCGAACGGGAAGATCCCCGTCGCATGTTGATCGTTCCACGTGATGTTGAGACCCCACGCCCCGTGGAACTCGGCATCGTCGAGGCGCAGCGGGATCGGGCTTCCTGGACGGGGCCATACATCGGCGCCCTGGTCGCGTAACCCGCGGCAGGTCGCGCAGGGGCAGGCGAGCCGCACCTCGACAAGGTTGAACTCGGCAACCATGCCATCAGCAAACGAGATGGTGATACCCGTGTCGCGTTTGATCTGCACGTCGACGGGTTCGTGTGGGGCAAGTTCAGACTCCATCACCACAGCTTCCCCCAACTGGCCGCGTATCTGGTTGCTGGAGCCGCCAGATACTGGCTTGGTTGCGAAATCCCTTGGGTGGTGGCTTTTTGACGTGCGAGCTTGCCTCGGATTTAGGATTGGGTAAGGGTCGGCGCATGGCAGACACAGTGAACAGCGCCACCGTGCACACCAACGTCGACGAAGCGACCGGCGTGGCAACGGTGACCATCGACCAACAGGGAAAGAAGAACGCGGCGACGTTCGACATGTTCGAAGGAGTCGGCAACGCGTTTCGCGAGCTTGGTGGCCGGTCGGACGTACGGGTCATTGTCCTGACCGGAGCAGGCACCGAATTTTGTTCGGGCGCCGATCTCGGCCCGAGCCGCAATGATGCCGAGATGTCGGGACTGACTCGCATGCGTCGGATTCACCGCACCCCAATGGCGATCGTCGAGGTTCCCCAACCCGTGGTTGCTCGGATTGACGGCGTTGCCGTTGGAGCCGGACTCTCGATGGCGTTGGCGTGCGACATCCTGGTCGCTAGCGATCGTTCGCGGTTCTCCGCCATCTTTGCGAAGCGCGGACTCACGGTGGACTGCGGAATGTCGTGGCTTCTGCCTCGGGCGGTCGGCTTTCAGAAGGCAAAAGAAATGACGTTGCTCGCCGAGATCCTCGATGCAGAGCAGGCTGCAGCGATTGGTCTGGTCAATCGGGTTGTGGCGCAAGGCGACCTCGACGCCGAGGTCGACACGGTTGTCACTGCTCTAGCGGGTGGACCCCCACTTGCGCTCAGCATGACAAAACAGCTGGTGAACAACAGCTTCAACTCGACTTTTGCCGCTGCGCTCGAAGCCGAAGGCGCAGCACAGAATGTCAACTTTGCAACCGATGATGTCGTTGAAGCTGGTCGTGCGTTCATGGAAAAGCGGACGCCAGAGTTCAAGGGTCGCTGACCCTTCGCCGCTCCGGTGTTCGACCTTCGGAAATGACGGTGGCGTGCTGAGCTAGCTGGCCAGCAACTTTTCGGCGGTCCGTCTGCCCGAGAACAACGCACCCTGGATCGACCCGGTATCGCGATGGTCGCCACACACCCAGATATGGTCGTCGATCTTCACCCGCTGCTTCGGCTTGAACGGCGGTCGTTGGTCGGGTTGGCCGTGGGCGATGTGGTACGTGCGGAGGTGTTCCCACCCATCGACGTCGTTGCCAAACCACCCTCGTAGCTGGGTGCGCACGAGACCTTCGAGAGCGTCGCCGTGCGAACCGGGGCAGGCGGCGACCATCAGCGTCTTGCCAGCAGGGGCGTAGCTTGGTGCCACCTGGCTCATCACCGCGAAGTTGGCCATCGGTCCAGTCTGCTCGCCGTCGAGCACGATCAATTTCTGGTTCAGCGGGGGAGAGTCCGCCGAGAAATACACCGCCGACACCGAACGAGAGCCCGGCCGAGCAATAGGGACCAGCGTCGATGCCGCGGGCCCGTCCGTTGCGACGATAACGTCGGCCGCTCGAAGTGACCGGCCGTCGGCTAACGAAATGGTGAGGTCGCCTTGCGTCGCGTTGTCGATGCCCGAGACGCTCGCGTTGAGGTGCACCACATCGCCGGGAAGGTTTTGCGCCAGCTGCGTCGGAATTGCGCCCATGCCGTTGCTAGGCACCCCAGAGTCACCTTCGGCGAGACTTTTGTAGATTGTGTCGAACATTCGCGACGAGCTGGAGAGGTCGGGATCGAGGCTGATACCCGAGAACAGCGGCCGGAACAATCGGTCGATCATTTTGGGGCTGAAGCCCATGTCTTGAAGATGTTTTAGCGTGGGCTTGTCGTCGCCACGAAGCAGAGCGGGTGTTGGGGTGGTGAGCACTCGCCTGCGCAGGTTCGCGATGCGTAGTTTGTCCTTGATCGAGCCGACCCCGCTGCGGGCGGTGGGGAGCAACGCCGTGAGGTCGCGGAACGGATCACCTACTTCGTCGAACCTGCCGCCGATGCGGACAAGCGCCCCCGCTTTGAAGGTGCGCACATCGAGTGCTTGGAGATCGAGCTGTGACCGGGCTTCGGGGTAGGCGGTGAGGAGAACTTGGAAACCCCGGTCGAGGAGAAATCCGTCGATTTCGTCGGTGCGAACACGGCCCCCGATGCCATCGCTGGCTTCGAGAACGGCCACGGTTCGGCCGGCCTTGGTGAGAGTGCGGGCCGCGGCAAGCCCGGCGAGTCCGGCGCCGACAATGACGACGTCGCTATGTTGGGGGAGATCGGTCATAGCTATGAGGATACGAACCGGTTGCCCTGAGCGGCACCCTCAAGCTGGTGGGACTACTCCAGCCAGCCCGTCGATCGAGTGCGCGTTCTTTTTTGCCCAGTAGGCATCCATGTCGTCGGCTGACTTTTCTGACCAATAGTCGTTGAGTCGGGTGCGTTCCTCGACGAAGTCCATAAACGGCACCGAGTAGCCACACGAATTTGAGGTGCGGTCGATATCGGCGACGATGATCGAACGGGCGCCAGGATTGTCGTCGAACGAGGCGTTGAGCTCGTCGAATTCGGGATCTCGCCGGGTGACGACTCGGCCGGTGCCGTATAAACGCACGATGTTCGGTTTGCCCTCAAAGGCACAAAACATGAAGGTGATGCGGCCGTTGTCTTGCACGTGGGCGATCGTTTCGGCGCCGCTGCCGGTGAGATCGAGATAACAAACCTGGTTTGGGCCGAGGATGCGGAACGAGTCGTATCCTTTGGGCGACATATTCACCCGACCGCCCTCGCTCGGCGCCGTTGCCACGAAGAACAGGTGTTGGCGTTCGATGAACGCTTGCATCGGCTCGTTGATCTGTTCGAAAGCAGTTCCCATGACGATGGTCTAGCGGACTGCGCCCCGGTCGGCGACAAATTTTCTGGGTTGCGAACGCGAAATCCCGTTGCGACAGCGGTGGTGGTTGCAGGTAGGTTCACGCCCATGACGAGTTACGCCACCATGGAAGAAATCCACGCCGCACGCGATGCCCTTGAGGCAGAGATCGACGGCTACGTGCACCCTGCAGCTTTTGCCGTCGGGGTCGGGACCGTCGGACCCTCGGGCGATGTCCTCGATGTGTCCTACCCGCACGTCAACGTCGGCGGGCACATGTTGTCGGCGGTTGCACTCGCGAAGGTTGTCGGGCACGCATCGGGCACTGCTACCTACGAGCTGACTCCAGCGCAACTCGACGAAGTTGTGGCGATGCTGGTTCCGGCCGCCGCCTACACCGAGGCTCCGCACCCGAACCTTGAAATCTGGTCGGAGCTTGGCGCGGTCGCGGCGCAGGACGCGCCTGGCGGCGAACGTCGAATCTTCGGCGCGTTCATTGGCGACCTCACCGACGACCCGATCGATGCGGTCGACGGCTACCTTCGCTTACATCTGCTTTCGCGCCGGGCAGTCCAGCCGCACGGCGTGAGCATGAACGGCATCTTCGGCAAGCTCACCAACGTTGTCTGGACCAACCTCGGCCCCTTTGAGGTGCCCGACTTCGAACTCACCCGGATGAAGCTCAAAGCTGCTGGGAACCACGTCGAGGTTATGCACGTCGACAAATTCCCTCGCATGCTCGACTACGTGATTCCCAGTGGTGTGCGCATCGCCGACGCGAGCCGCGTGCGGATGGGTGCCCATCTTGCCGAGGGCACCGTCGTGATGCACGAAGGGTTCTGCAACTTCAACGCGGGCACCCTCGGCGCCTCGATGGTCGAAGGCCGCATTTCGGCAGGTGTGGTGGTCGGCAACGGCAGCGACGTGGGTGGCGGCGCATCGATCCAAGGAACGTTGTCGGGCGGTGGCCAAGAGGTGATCAGCATCGGCGAAAACTGTCTTCTCGGGGCGAACTCGGGCATTGGCATCTCGCTCGGCGACGACTGCATCGTCGAAGCCGGCCTGTACGTCACCGCTGGCACGTTGGTGCTGACTCCCGATGGTGAAACAGTAAAGGCGAAGACCCTTTCGGGTGCGACGGGTCTGCTGTTCCGCCGCAACAGCCGTACCGGCGCTGTTGAAACGCTTGCCCGCACCAGCGCTGCCTCATGGCAGGGGCTAAACGAGGACCTGCACGCCAACTAGGCGGCGTAGCCGCTCGAGAGTAGGAATCGCTTTGGAAACAACAGAACACCTCACCAGTGCCTCGGTTCGAGTGCGGTCACTCGTGGTCGAAGCAGTCGACGCCTCAGCCGAGGTACTGAGTCGAGATGTCGCGGCCGAGAAGTGGCACGAACCCTCGGCTCTCGAGGGCATGACCGTCGGCGCGTTGGCTGCGCACCTCGTTCGGGCTGCCGGAGCAACGATCGCGTACCTTGACCGGACCGATCCTTCGACCGAACCAGGCGACGATCTCCTCACGCCGGTTACCTACTTTCATGCGGCACTCGACTCGCCGATCCATGAGCAGATCAAGGACGTGTCGGCGACAGAGGCCGAAGTTGGACACGCGGCAATGGCGGCCAAGTGTGCAGACCTTGCTGTGGCCATGCGTGCACGTTTGGCCACCGAGCCGAGCAGCCGACTCGTTGGCGCACTCGGAGGGCGAATGATTTCGCTCGACGACTTCTGCCGAACCCGGCTTATCGAAGTGTTGACGCATCTCGATGATCTCACCACCAGTCTTGGCATTGAGCGTCCCGAGACCGACCCCGAGGGCCCGGCCATCGTGGTCGACATCATCACCGGCATTGCCCGCGCACTACACGGCGACTGGACGATGATTCATGCACTTTCTCGGGCCGAGCGTGTCAAAGCCGGCACCAAGGTGTTCCCCGTTTTCTAGGGCCCAAAGGCTAGGCGTGACCGGGGTGGTGGTGTTTAGGTGTCGTCGGCGAGGCCGGCCGCTTCGGCGGTGCGCAGATCGGCAACCAGCGCGAAGTGATCTGATGGGGTCACGCCATCAACCGGTTCATCGCCAGCCATGGTGATGCGGTCGACGCGCCCGGCTGGACCTTTGGACGGGTAACCAACAAACACATAGTCGATGCGGCGATTGGGCCACTGCGGGTTGCCGGCAGCGAGGTACTGGTTGTCGGTCGACCACGTGTAGCCCGGGCCCGATCCGCCCATTTCCCAGGCGTCGAGAAACACTCGGTCGTGGTATGGCGCCGATCGACCGCTGAGTCGGCGCACCTCGTCACTGTCGGGAACCGCATTGAGATCGCCGAGTAACACCGGAGGAAAGCCAGGCGTGTCGACGGGATGGTGCTGGTCGATGAAACCAACGAGATCGTCGAGTTGGCGTTGCCTCAAACCGCCTTTGTTGTACCGGTGTTCGAGGTGGGTGGTGAAGGCTCGGATAGTGCCGATGGGGGAGTCGATTTCGGCCATGACCACGCTGCGATAACGGTGTTCGATGTCGGTGGCGAGTAACCCGCCAGCAGTGCCGGAGAGCGGCCATCTCGACAGCATGGCGTTTCGGATTGGCGACTCGAACCCGTCGGGACCGGGGCTAACAACAAAGTGCATGTCGAGCGCTGCAGCGAGGGATGCCACCTGCGAGGGTTCGGTGTCGTGGTCGTGCCAGGTTTCTTGGAGCGCAACAACATCGGGGTCGAGGCGGCGCAGAGTTTCGACGATTGCCGGCTGTCGCTTTTGCCAGTCGCCGTTGGTGAGCCAGAGGTTCCAGGTAACGAATCGAATGCTGGTTTGTGTCATGAGCCCGTGAAGTTGGCTGGACGCTTTTGCAGGAAGGCAGCGGTGCCTTCTTTGGCATCGTCGCTGCCCCATGCTGCGGCGATCGATGCGGCTGCGATGTCGGCGTGTTCTGGTTGGCCTGTCGCTCGCACAGAAAGTTTGCTGGCTCTCATCGACAGCGGCGCGTTGCTGAGCAGTGTGGTGACCAAGGTGTTGATTGCCGTGTCGAAATCGGCGGCGGGAACCGACCGGTTGATGAGGCCGATTGATTCGGCTTGTTTGCTGTCAATGCGGTCGCCGGTGATCAGTAGTTCTCGGGCTCTCGAGGCGCCAATCTCTCGAACGAGTAGGTCAACTCCTGCTTGTGGGTAGGC
>CALLQB010000015.1 GCA_938015295.1 uncultured Acidimicrobiales bacterium | reverse complement strand
CGGCCGGGTGGAGCAGTCGCTCCCCCCGGCCGTTCTCTTTTTGGTTGCTGCGATAGCGGGAGTGTGTGCGGGCTTACGCCCGCGTAACTCCGAGCTTGAACTCCTCGCCCGCATCGAGGATGGCGTCGAAGAGGTACTGGGCTGATGAACGGTCGCTCATGATGAAGTACGACCTTGTGCCATCGACATCGTTTCGGATGATGTCGCAGCTGACCTTGGCCACCGACGCAGAAACGACAGCGCTGTCAGGCATCATGGCGTCGGCCCAGTCGATGCTGCAGATCTTTTCCATCACCTTTGGTGCGTCTTCACCAGTGAGGCGAAAGAGCGCACGGCTGTGGGTGAAGTCGATCTTGCTGACATGACCCGTGTTGTCGATCGCGTCGGTAAACGCCCACACCGCTTCTGCTGGGCCAAGCACTACCCATTCGGTTGGTCGGACCCCGACAACCAACGTGCCGTCGACGACCCGACTGGTACCAAACGGCGCGCCGAGGCCTGCCGCCGCGTCGGTTCCTTGTCCGGCGCGAACGATGGCCTTTGTGGTTGCCGATAGGTCGCTGAGGGTAAGGCTGCTGCTTGCTGTCTCGTTGTAGGTCTTGACGACCGAGCTGGCGAATTCAGACACGAAGACGCTCTCCTTCTGGATCGAAATGGGCGTGATGTTCCATCACCTTGGCGGTGATCCGTTCGCCCGTGGTCATAACCACGGTGAGGTTGCTGCCAGCGTCCGCCGCTTCAGGCAACACCTGCCCGAGGCAGATCGACCTACCGAGGGTCGGCGACATGCGCGAGGACGTGATGCGACCAATGATCTCATTGGTTCCGGCCCGAACAATTTGGCAGGCCTCTTCGGGAACGATGGTGGGATCGGTTGTTTGGATTGCCACAACCTTTGGCAGGTTGGTTTGTTCGAGTGAGATCGCCAGTTCGGCTTTGCCGGCAAAGTCGTCTTTGTCGAGTTTGATTAGACCGTTCATGCCAACGCTGGGCATCTTTGTGAGTCCGTCGGTGTCCTGACCAACAATGAAGTGGCCTTTCTCGAGTCGCATGATGCGCTGTGCTTCAAGCCCGAAGGCTTTGATGCCAAGGTCTGCGCCTTGGTCGAGAAGTGTTTCCCACACGTGCAGCCCGTACCCGGAGGGCACGTGCAGCTCATAGGAGAGTTCTCCGGTGAATCCAATGCGCCACATGAAGCAGTTGTCGACCCCGGCAACACTGCCAGTTCGTACCTGCATGTATTTGAACGTCTCGGGATCGAGATCGATATCGGTGAGGCGGGCGACGAGCTCTCGTGATTTTGGCCCGGCAACGTTGATGCTCGTGAACCCAGTGGTGACCGGCGTGATGTGCACCTCCCAATCGGGATGTTCGGTTTGGAGCCAATTTTCGGCCCACTCCCACACGCCGGCGGCGCCCGAGCTGGTAGTGGTCATCATGTAGTGATCTTCAGCGATGTGTGCGGTGACGCCGTCGTCCATAACCACGCCGTCTTCGGCGCACATGACGCCGTAGCGCACGCTTCCGATCGGCAGCTGCATCCACTTGTTGGTGTACAGCATGCTCAGCAGTTTGGGTACGTCGCGACCGCGTAGGTCGAGTTTGCCGAGTGGGGTCACATCGATGATGCCGACGTTTTCGCGGACGTTGCGAACCTCGCCTGCGGGGTCGCCGTAGTGCTCGGGTCGCACCCACTGTCCAGCCAGGATGGGCGTTGCGCGGTTCGCTTCGTGCCATGGCTGAATCGACGAGACGCGAACCGGTTCAAAGATGCGGCCACCAAGAGCGCCAAGCGTGATCGGTGCGTACGGTGGTCGCCAGACGGTCGTGCCGACTTCGGCGATGGTTTCGCCGCGGGCTTCTGCCAGCACCGCAACGGTATTTACCGTTTCAAGCTTGCCCTGCGATGGGCCCATCGTGGCAGTGGTGAAACGTTTGATCAGCTCGACCGAGTCGTATCCTTCTTTGGCCGCCGAGAAGAGGTCTTTCGAACTGACGTCTTCGCTGTAGTCGACCAGACCATGGGTGGTCGAACGGTGCAGCTCGGGGTGCGGGTCGCGTCGGAGCGTCGTTCGGTCGTCGGCTGGCATCGGCGCGATGTCGCCGTCGACGTTGACGGCTCTTGCGGTGAGGCGTTGCAGGGTCTGAGCGATGACGACTGCCCGCCGAGCGGCCAGCTCGCCGGTGTCTCGAGCGTGTGCGATGAGCTGATCGGTGGTGCCGTCTCCGGCGAGGCCGCCGGCGACCAAAATGTTGTCGGGAAGCTGCGAGGAGAAGAACCGTGCGGCGACTGGGTCGTAGGCCGGGCGATCGCCGGCCAGGTTGAGCAGCGACGTTGGAGCAGTCCAACCAATCGCGGTGACCAACAGGTCAGCTTCAACAGTCGAACCGTCGCCGAGCTCGACCGATTCGACCGATTTTGCCCCACCCTTTGCGGCGACGATGTTGCCGCCGTTGCGGGCGTCGACGACGCGGACAACGTCGATGCCGGCGCGAGTCAGATCCTCGGCGGCTCGGTCGCCTGCCGCGTTTGCGGTGAACACCACTGCCTTCTGGCCGGGTTTCACGGCGTACAGATTGATGAGTCGTCGTACTGCTCCGGAAAGCATGACACCAGGTTTGTCGTTTCCGGCGAACACGTAGGGGCGTTCGATGAGTCCGGGTGCAACCACAAGCATCTTTGCTCGTGCCTTGATGAGTCGTTCGACCGCGATGGGGTGACTTCGCTGCGCAATCGCGCACCAGTTGTCTTCGTAGCGGCCGGTGACTGTTGAGTTGAGGAGGATCTCGATGTTGTCGGCTGCCTCGCACGCAGCGACGAGTTCGGCTGCCACAGCACGGTCGGCCTCGGTACCCCAGAGGAGCGAGCCGCCGAGGAGGTGCTCGTGTTCGACGAGCATGACCTGAGCACCGGCTTCGGCGGCGGCGATGGCTGCTGCCATGCCAGCGGGTCCGCCGCCGGCTACCAGCACGTCGGGGTGCGCATACCGCTTGTCGTGGTACATATGCGGCGTGTTGAGGTCGACCTTGCCGCCAGGGGCAAACTGGGCCAGGACCTTTTCGTAGGCCGGCCACAGTTTCGCGGGCTTCATAAAGGTCTTGTAGTAGAAGCCGGCGGTAAGGAACTTGCCGACGACCCCGTTGGCGGCTTTGACGTCGTAGTCGAGTGAAGGCCAAACGTTCTGAGCGGTGACCTCCATACCTGCCTCCGCGAGGCGATGCGCCGACCGGACATTGGGGTCATCACCGACCTGGACGAAGCTGTTTGGGTCCCAGAAGTCGGCGGTGAGCAGACCTCGGGGGCGGTGGTACTTCATACTGCGGGCGAAAATGCGGTTGCCGTTGGCCATGATGGCCGAAGCGATCGTGTCGCCGGTAAAGGCGCTGATCTGGTCGCCGTTCCAGGTGAAGTTGAGTGGGGCTGACCGGTCGATGACTTCGCCGGGCTGAAGGGGGAGACGCGTCATGAGGATGCTCCGTCGTTGGTGTCGCTCTTCGACTCGCTCACGTAGTGGAAGCTGGGGTCGACGGCGCCCGTCTTATTGCCGGGAAGCGGATGGTTGGTGAATTCGTTGGTCGAGGTATTGCGCAGTGCGGTGAAGTACTGCCGGCAGCCGCTGCGGCAGTACCACGTTTCCTTGAGAAGCCCGGCCGGATTGTCTTGCATATAGAGGTAGGTGCGCCACTCTTGGGGTGTCACCTCGTTTGGGTTCGGGCGACTGTGGGATTCGCCGACATATCGAAGGTCCGACGCGTTGCGGGGCCCGCAGTTGGGGCAGGGGACAAGCATCATGAGAAGACGTCCGTTCTGGAGTGGGAAGGCAGAGAGGGTAGGGAAGGCAGAGAAGGTAGAGAAGGTAGAGAAGGGTGCATCAGTGGCCGACCGCCGCTGCGCCTTTTTCGCCGACGAGGTTGCCGTCTTCGAAGCGAGAAAGTTTGAAGGGTTCGATCAGTTTCGGCACCGACTGGGTGGCGATGGCTTCGGCCATTTGTTCACCCGAAACCGGACCGGCTTTGAAGCCGTATGTTCCCCAGCCGACATCGCAGAGGAAGCCGTCGACCGGGGTGAAACCCATCACTGGCGAGTAGTCGGGGGTCATGTCGCACAGGCCTGCCCACTGGCGAAGCAAGCGCATGCGTCCGATGTTTGGCATCAGTTCGAGGACATGGCCAGCAAGCTCCTCGGTGAACTCGAGCGAGCCTTTCATCGAGTAGGTGGCGAAGGGGTCGACCGAGGCGCCGAACACGAGCTCGCCGCGGTCGGTCTGGCTGACGTAGACGTGCAGCGAACCCGAAACAACAACCGTGGGAAGGAAGACTTTTACCGGTTCGGTCACTGCGGCCTGCAGCGGATGAGTATTGATCGGTAGCTTCACGCCAGCCATGTCGCTGATGAGGGTCGCCCAGCCAGCTGTGCAGTTCACGACGATGGGTGCGGAGATGTCGCCCCGGTTGGTGCGAACGCCGGTGACCCTTCCGCCGCGCCCTTTGCCGTCGGGCCCGTCGCCGCCTTCGACCATGATGTCGAGCACCTCGGTTTGCTGGTGCATCTCGACACCACGATGATCAGCGCCGCGGGCATATCCCCACACAACAGCGTCGTGTCGGATGGTGCCGCCGGGCGGGTGGTACAGCGCTCCTTGAATTGGGTAACGCGTGTTCGGTGAGACGTCGAGGCTTGGTGCCAGCTTCTTTACTTCTTGTGGATCGATGACCGAGCTGTTGATGTTTTGCAGCTTGTTTACCTCGGCTCGCCAGCGCATGGTTCGCAGCGCACTGTCGGTGTGCGCGAGCGTCATGTGGCCACGCTCGCTGAACATCACGTTGAGGTTCAGGTCGGTCGACATCGTGTTGTAGAGCGTGAGCGACCGGTCGTAGAAGGCAACACCTTCGGGGGTCAGATAGTTCGACCGGACGATGGCGGTGTTTCGACCCGAACCGCCGCTGCCAAGGTAGGCCTTGTCGAGTACGGCGACATTGGTGATGCCGTGGTTGGTGGCGAGGTAGTAGGCGGTGGCCAAGCCATGCACGCCTCCGCCGACAATGACCACGTCGTAGGATTTCTTGAGGTCGACCTCGCGCCACACGCGGGGCCAGGTGTCGCCTTTTGCGCCTTTGACGAACAGGCCTGCAGCGGAGTACCTGGGGGGTTTCGACGGGTCACTCTTGAGCTTCTTCATCGATTCGATTGTTTTAGAACCAGAATCACGCACGCTGTTGAGCGACGACGACGATACGAGGTTTCGGAAAGTTGTCATCCGGGCAATCCTAGGAAACCCGGCTCGCAGTAGGAAGTATCAATATGCTTATTATTGATATCGTATCGATATGAATCTTCGAAGGCTTCGATACTTCGTCGCTGTGGCCGAGGAGCTGCACTTCGGTCGCGCCGCCGAACGATTGCACATGGCACAACCGCCCTTGAGTCAACAGATCCGGCTGCTTGAAGAAGAACTGGCTCTGACCCTCTTTGACCGCAGCACGAGAAGCGTTGCGTTGACTCGAGCTGGCGAGGTACTTCTGAGCGAAGCGCGAGGTTTGTTGCGTTCGTCCGATTCGGTCGAACGGGTGATGAGCGACTTCCGGTCGGGTGAAGGTGGCACCCTGCGACTCGGGTTCGTCGATTCGTCCGCCTACGAAGTGATGCCGCGGTTCTTGCGCGAATACCGCCAACGGTGGCCAAAGGTCTCTTTCGAACTACGGAGCCTTTCGTCGGACCAACAGGTAGCGGCCCTAGGTGCGCGCGAAGTCGATCTTGGAATCGGACGGACGCTTGGCGATGGAGCACGGGCGACGTCGACCGAGATACTGCGCGAGCAGCTGTACCTGGCTGTTCCGTCGAGTCACCAGCTTGCGAAACAGGCCTCGACGACGCTTAGTCGCCTGGCAGGAGAGAACTTCATCGGCTTCGATCAGCAGGTGTCGCCGACGCTGCATGCTGAGCTCGTATCGATGTTTTCGGCAGTCGCTGTTGGCTATGCACCAACGATTCAAGCCACCGAATACACCTCGATTCTTGGGTTAGTCGCAGCTGGCGAAGGCGTAGCCGTCGTGCCCGCAGGGGTGCGCACCTTCCAGCCGCCAGGTTTGCGGTACGTGCGGGTACGCGACAAGGCAGCGTTTGTGCGGTTGATGATGTTGGCTCGCAAGGATCACGATTTGCGATTGGTCGACCGTGGTCTCGAGCTCGTTGCCGAGCTCTTTGGATCGGGCGCCAACTGATCACGGTCTCGCTGTCTCACGCTGACCGGTCGCCGCCATCGCGCTTCGGCTAGTACGCTCGTGTTCCCCCAGAAACAACAGTTGAAGGACCCCCCATGTCAGATACCGAACCAACATCTGTCCCGACTGGCGTAGCCAGTACCGCAAACCGCTTCACCGACGACGAGCAACTCCTGCTCACGATGATGCCGACACTGGTTGGCTCAGCGGTCGCGTTCTCATCGAAGAACGGCGCAATCGGCACCGTCAAGGAAATGATGGCCAACGCAAAGGCCGCCGCTGCCGGGGTGCAGGACTACCCGAACAACGAGATCATCCGCTCGGTGATTCCCAACTTCGAAGACCGAACCGAAGCAATGGAAGCCGCAAAGGCCATGCGACAAGAGCAGGTCGACCGACTCAAAGCGGCCGGCATCGCGTCGAAAGACGACATGCTTGCCCACGCCGTTTCCGAGGCAGCGCGCGCGAACGAGCTTCTCGGAGCCAAAGCGACCGAGGTCGAAGCGAACGAATACCGAGAGTGGGTGTTGAGCGTCGCGGACGCCGTCGCCAACGCAGCCAAAGAGGGTGGCTTTCTTGGCATCGGTGGCGAACAGGTCGGCGATGGCGAGGAAGAAACCATCGCCAAAATCGCTACCGCCTTTGGCCGTTAAACGCCTCGCTGCGGATCGACGCTGCTGCGGATCGAAGATGCGCTCGGCGCGACCTAGACGACGGTTGCGCCGAGCAGCGACCCAATAGCAAACGTCAGAACGCAAGCGGCCGCAGCAAAGCCCACCTGCCGTGCTGCGGTTCGCAGTGGCGACCGCTCGGTGAACTTCGCGAGCGTGAGGCCGACGGCGGTTGCCGCCAGCAATCCAATGACGGCTGACAACACGGTGGCTAACGTGCCTTCGGCAAAGAACCAGGGAATGAGTGGGAGTAACGCGCCGACGGTGAATGCTGCGAACGAGGCAACAGCAGCACCGACTGGATCGCCCGTATCGTCGGGATCGACGCCCAACTCTTCGCGGGCATGTACATCGAGCGCAACGTCAGGGTCGGCCATTACCGCAGACGCGAGGTCGTGTGCCTGGTCGGATTCGAGTCCCCGCTTTCGGTAGATCGCGGCGAGCTCGCGGGTTTCCTGTTCGGGAGCTTCAGCGATGGACACTCGCTCGATCTCGATTTCGCGCTCGACAAGTTCGGCTTGAGCCTTCACCGAAACGTATTCGCCGGCGGCCATTGACGCGGCTCCGGCAAGCAGGCCGGAGATGCCGGCGAGAAGAACCGCCGAGGACTCCGAGCCTGCCGCGGCGACTCCGAGAATGAGCGCAACATTAGAAACAAGGCCGTCGCTGACGCCAAAGATTGCCGCTCGCGCCTGCCCGCCCTGCACGCCGCGGTGTTCGTGCACCATATGGTCGTGATGGTGTGCTTCGGACATAGTTCAACGGTACCCGAGCAGCGGGAACCATGACGGTCCGTTTAGGGTCAACTTCTATGACAGGGAACACGTCTATGCCTCGAAAAGCGCAGAACCAGGGGACCCTCTGGGTTACCGGCAGCGCCGAAGCTGATGCGCTGCTCAACAGCGAGCCGTTGGCGGTGCTCATCGGCATGCTCCTCGATCAGCAGATCGCCATCGAACTTGCGTTTCTAGGGCCCTACCGTCTGGCCGAACGCCTTGGTGGCCGGCTCGACGCCCACGACATCGCGGTGATGGACCCCGATGCGTTCATCGAACTTGTGCAAACAAAACCAGCGCTTCATCGCTTTCCCAAGTCGATGGGTGGTCGGTTGCAAGCGATGTGCCAACACCTCGACGACGAGTACGGCGGCGATGCTTCGGCGCTTTGGCATGACGTCGATGACGCAAAGGAATTGCGGAAGCGACTTCTTGCTGTTCCCGGATACGGCGACCAGAAGGTGAAGATTTTTGTTGCGCTGCTAGCGAAGCGTTTCGGGGTGCAGCCGGCCGGCTGGGAGAGCGTCGCTGGCGATTTCGCCGACGATCTTCCACGGTCGGTTGCCGATCTCGACAGCGCCGAGGCGCTCGCTGCGTTGCGCGAACGTCGCGCAACGCTCAAAGCCGCAGCGAAAAAGTCCTAAGGGTCAAAAGGGGGAGGCGCTCTTCTTCTACAACGTTCCTCTACAACGTGATGATCAGTGTTCCGTCGCTAGAGGCGGTGACCGATACGTTGGCCAGATTCGGCACACGTGCATAAGGGGTTTCGGTCCAGGCGATATCGCCTACCGCAATGACTATCGCGCCAGCTGCAGTGGCGGCGGCACCGCCGGCGGGCGAGTCCTCAAAGACGACACATCGTTGTGGTTTGTACCCCAGTCGGTGGGCACCGGCAAGAAAGGGCTCGGGGTCGGGCTTGCCCGCGTGTACGTCCTCGGCGGTGACGACGATGTTGGGTACGGGGATGTTGGCACCTGTCCAACGAGCCATCGCGAGTCGTGAACTCGCTGACGTCACGATTGCCCAGCGGCCTGGGGCCACCAACGCCAGCGAGTCAAGCAGGTCGAGAGCGCCGGTGAGCGATGGTGTTTGATCGGCAAGCTCTACCTCAAGATCTTCGAGGCGCGAGATGGCTTCGGCCAGTCGGCTTGGAGGGACGAAGCGGGCCAGGGTGTCTTCGGCGCGTTGACCGACGAGTTGCTTGCTCATGAGTTCGTAGTCGAGGTCGAATTCGGTGGCCAGTTGGCTCCACGCAGCAACAACCTGAGGGTGCGAGTCGACGAGGACGCCGTCGTTGTCGAACAAGATTGCATCGGCGGCGATTTTCACTTTCCTACTCTAGGCGCCCGGCAAGGCGGTTCCCGTCTGACGGGAACGGATTGACATCACCTTCCGCCAATTGGGAAGCTTGTGACGAAGGCCACAACGGCGTGGCCTTTGCTGTGCATGCAGCAAGCAAGATCAGGACGAAGCGATGGCTGGAGTAAAGAGCGTCGAACGGGCACTTTCAATACTTGACGCAATAGGTGAACAACCTGGTGGCCTCGTCGATATTTCGGTGCGGGTACAACTCCCCACCAGCACAACCTCGCGACTGCTCGGAACCCTCGAGGCGCACGGTGCGGTCTGTCGCGACGCTCGCGGCGTCTACAGAGTTGGCCCATCGATCGTCGCAATGGCCGGTCCTGCTGCAGGCTCCGATGTTCGAGAGATCGCCCGCCAACATATGACCGGACTTGCGGTGGAGCTAGGCGAGGCAGTTGCCCTGTCGGTGCCCTCGGGAGACACCACGACCACCGTCGTGCAGGTTGACGCCCCCAAGCCCGTGCGAGCCGAAGACTGGACCGGCACAGAACTTCCTGTGCACGCCGGATG
This sequence comes from uncultured Acidimicrobiales bacterium, assembly GCA_938015295.1. Lineage (GTDB taxonomy): Bacteria > Actinomycetota > Acidimicrobiia > Acidimicrobiales > SHLQ01 > CALLQB01. The sequence goes on along the minus strand of CALLQB010000015.1, from coordinate 23,364 downwards.
TATCGGCCTCGTCACGATGGCGTTCTGGGCCGACGAAGAGATTGACGACTATCTCGACAAGGTCCTGGTGCAGTGCAATCCCAAAACTGTCGTTCGGCCATCAGCTATTCGCAAACGGGTAGCGCTTCTTCGCAACGGCAAAACGTTCTGGACTCACGGAGAATTTGTCGACGGACTGTCCAGCGTTGCCGCGCCCGTACTGAACGAACTCGGGCGCCCGGTCGCGGCGCTCTACACCTATGGTCCGACCTACCGGTACCCGGTGCCAGGAAAAGAGGGCAAAGGAACAGCGGCGTGGGTGGCCAATCGACTCGTTGCTGTAGCGGCTGACATTTCTGCGGACCTCGGGTTCATAGAGCCCGACCTCGTCCAGCACGCATGACCACAATCGACTGGACCGGCGACGCCGCCTGGATCTCGACCCGGCAACCGATGCGCAAGTCCTCTGGGTTGCCGCCCGAGGCGTATACCGGCACCGACTTCTACGAACTCGAGAAAGACAAAGTCTTTTCTCGTGCCTGGGTGTGTGTAGGAATCGCCGCTGACGTGGCGAGCAGCGGCAAGTTATTGGTGCGCGACGTCGGCGATCGATCGGTCATCATCACCCGTGACAACGACGGCGTGCTGCGCGGGTTCTTCAACTCCTGTCGTCACCGAGGCACCGAGTTGGCCGAGGCAGACTGCGAGGTCGCCAACACGATTCGATGCCCCTACCACCGCTGGGGCTACAGCCTCGACGGCACCCTTGTTTCGACACCGCTATTCGACGAAGTTCCGCGAGACGACTTCGACAAAGCCGACTTTGGCCTGGCGTCGGTTCGTGTCGACACCTGGGGTGTCCTTCTCTTTGTGTGCCTCGACGATGACACCCCCGATCTCGCCACATGGTTAGGTGACCTGCCCGAACGTATGGCCGGATACGAGCTCGACAACTGGGTGAAGCGGTCTGAACAGGAACTCACCTTTCGTGCGAACTGGAAACTCGTATCCGAGAATTTTCAGGAGTACTACCACCTCACCTGGGTACATCCCGAATTGGCGAAGGTGTCGCGCGTGGCCGACCACTACCGGTACCAGGGTGCGGGGATGTACTGCGGCCAAACGACCACACCGGTATCTGGCGACGACCGCGACGACTGGCTATTGCTGCCGCCCGCATCGGGGCTCGATGCTTCTGACCTTGTGTCCGGCCGGTTCGTTGCGATCTTCCCCAATGTGTTGCTGTCGGTGCTGCCCAACCACGTTTGGGTGATGCGATTGAGCCCCGATGGGCCTGGCACCACAGTCGAGACCTGCACCCTTCTTCTGCCGCCTTCGACCGGAGAGGTCGGCGACGATGTGGTCGATCCGACACTGTCGTTCTGGGTCGACGTGAACAGCGAAGACATCGATATTGTCGAGGCCGGGCAGCGTGGGTTGGCAAAGGGTGCGGTGCCGCCAGGGCCGCTGGCGCCCCGCTTCGAAGAGCCGCTGCACCGATTTCAGAACATTTTGGCTGACCATTTCACGTTGTCGTCTATGGCCGACATTGCTGTTCCGTCCGGCGATCGTCCCGGCAACGAAGACGATCTGTTTGGTTCGGGTTTTAATCCGGAACCTCCGGCGATTGAGACCTAGCGTCCATCCACTCATCGATATCTCGCCACGTTGGCGTGGTCGGGTCGATGATCGACATATGGTCGACACCTTCGAGGTCGAGAAATGAGACATCGTCGCCGGCCTTCGTTGCGGCGGCGACCAAGTACTGCGACATTTGATGCGGCACGTTGACATCGGCTTGACCATGAACCACGAGGAGCGGAATGCCAAGCGGTAGAAGATGGCGAGGTGAGGCAGCCAGGTAGTCCTGCGGATTATCGTCGACCGTTGCGCCGAGCAGTTCCTCCGTTGCTCCGTTGCTCAATCCGAGATTGCCAGCGGCGACAATGTCGGAGACAGGAGCAAGGGCGACAACGCCGCCGAAACCCGAAGAACAACCAGCGACAGCCCAGAGAGCTAGGTGCCCACCTGCTGAATGTCCAATAAGAATGGCGTCGCTGGGAACAGTTGACAGCCCCTCACAGATGTCACTTTGCATTGCCTCCCACGGGTTGTTCACCTCGCCGATTCGGCGGTATTCAAGGTTTCGGACCGTCCAGCCGCGGCTGGTCAGGTGTTCGGCAATGGGGTGCATGAGCTCCGCGTCGAAGGCCGCCCGCCAATATCCGCCATGGATCAGTACCGCTACACGCGACGATTCGCTGACAACGGTCTTCCCACTCTGTGGCCATTGTTCGAAATATTGGCTCGGTTCTTCGCCGTATCGCACGACAGAGTGGGAAGCTGGGAACGTGGCGGACACTGTCCGAGACTACCAAGTGGCCGGCACTCAGTGGCCGAAAAGTCCAGGTGACCACGCTGCATTTCCGCAGGTCAAGCAACAAAAGGGGGCGAACGTGCCGGGAAAGATCACCAGAAGCATTGCGACGCAAGCAAAACAGGCGCCCAACAGCCTGCCCGACGACATTCGGGCCGCTGGCCAGGAACTGCACCATCTCACGCTTGGCCCTGGGCCGAAGCTCGAGGCCGAGTGGTTAGCTGCAGGACTGCAGCTTCCCGACCTGGTTGCCCGTCGCGAGTACCGCATCGAACGCGTGCGACAGCAGATGACAACGATGGGCTACGACGGCGCGATCCTGTCTGACCCAATGAACATCCGCTACGCAACCGACACCACCAACATGCAGGTGTGGGTCAGCCACAACCCGTCTCGTTACTGCTGGGTGGGTGCTGACGGCTCGGTGATCTTGTGGGAGTTCTTCGAATGCGAGTTCATGGCGGGACACAACCCAATCGTGCAGGAAGTGCGTCCCGCTGTCAGTTCGATCTACTTCATCGCCGGGCCACGGTTTGAAGAAAAGGCCGCGAAGTGGTCCGCAGAAATGCTCGACGTCATTGCCGAGCACTGCGGACCAAAGCCCCGTATCGCCGTCGACTACTTGGGGTTTCAGGAGTACCAGGCCCTCCAAGCTGGCGGCGTTACCGTCGGCAACGGACTCGAAATGATGGAGCTGGCCCGGAGTATCAAAGGGCCCGATGAGATCGCAGCGATGCGATGCGCTGTGCACGCGTGCGAAGCAACGATGGCGGAAATGCGTGAAGCGGTCGTGCCAGGTATGACCGAACGCGAGCTCTGGGCGATGCTGCACGCCGGCAACATCCGCAGAGGTGGCGAGTGGGTCGAAACCCAGATTCTCTCCTCGGGGCCACGTACCAATCCGTGGATGCAGGAGGCGAGCAGCCGTGTCATCGAGGAGGGTGACATCGTTGCCTATGACACCGATCTCGTTGGCGCCTACGGCATGATGTGCGATATCTCCCGCACGTGGATTGCTGGCGACAAGAAACCCTCGTCGGCGCAGCAGAAAGTGTTCGATCTAGCGCGCCGCCAGGTCGAACACAACGGGCAGCTCTTACGCCCTGGTCGTACGTTTCGAGAGCTCACCGACGAATCATGGATGCCGCCGGTCGACGACTACCGGCACTACTGCGTCAACTATCACGGTGTCGGCCAATGCGACGAGTATCCCGAAATCACGTTTCCTCATATGTGGGACGACGTCGGCTTTGACGGTGTCCTCGAACCGGGGATGGTGCTCACCACCGAGTCCTTTGTTGGCCCCCGTTACGGCGGCGAAGGCGTCAAACTCGAAGAGCAATACCTGGTAACCGAATCCGGTCCTGAAAAACTGTCATCCTTCCCGCTCGGACTCTGCTGAGCTGATCTGGTGTTCTTGTAGCCGTGACCACAACATCGTTTGACGCAATCATCATTGGCGCCGGTGTCATCGGCAGCGGCGTAGCGTTTGAATTGACCCGTCGAGGGCTTCGCACGCTGAGCATCGACAAGCTCCCGGCGGCTGGATATGGCTCGACCAGCAGTTCATCCGCAATCATCCGCTACACGTATTCGACCGCTTCGGGTGTGGCGATGTCGTATGAGGGTTATCACTACTGGAAGGACTGGCCGAGCTACATCGGCGATATTGGCGACCAGACCTACGCTGAGTTTATCGAGAAGCCAATGTTGCTTCCGAAGACTCCCGGCGGTCACTACTTGAAGGTGCTGCCACATTTTGAGGCCCTCGGGGTTCCGTACGAAGACGTTCCCCTCGACGAGGCTCTGAACCGGTGGCCCTATCTCGACCTTCGGATCTTCGGCCCACCAGCGTCGCTAGACGATACCAACAACACCTTTTGGGGTGAGCCCGAAGCGGTGCACGATGGCGTGATCGTGTCGCCCAACGCTGGCTACATCAGCGACCCGCAACTCAGCGCCCTCAACTTGGCCACCGCAGCGATTCGCGATGGCGCCGAGTTTCGCTACAACACGACGGTGACCTCGATCAACCGTGCTGATGGTCGGGTCTCGGGTGTCACCGTCGAAGGTCCGAATGGTGGTGAAACGATTGCTGCACCGGTGGTGGTCAACGTTGGCGGACCACATGCTCGAGTGCTCAACGAGATGGCAGGCGTGCTCGATTCGATGAGCCGCTCGTCGCGGGCACTGCGTCGTGAGGTGTATATCTATCCGGCGCCCAGCGGCGTCGACTATGACACCAACGGCATCATGATCGGCGATACCGACACAGGCGTGTACTTCCGCAGTGAACGCGGCAACAACGTTCTTGTTGGCAACGCCGAGCCCGAATGTGACGAACTCGAATGGGTCGACGACCCCGACACGTACAACGAGGTTCTCAGCGAGGACGGCTTTTTGTTGCATGGCATGCGAACGTCGCGTCGCATCACCGACCTGCCAATTCCGCAGCGAAAGAGCGGTCTTGTTTCGATGTACGACGCCACGCCCGACTGGTTGCCGATCTATGACCGCACCGATCTCGACGGGTTCTACGTTGCGATCGGCACCAGCGGAAACCAGTTCAAAAATGCTCCGATCGCGGGTCACGCTATGGCCGAACTCATCACCGCGGTCGAGGCTGGGCATGATCACGACAACGACCCGGTGATTGTCGAAGGCAAACACACCGGGTTCCCGATCGATTTGGCGACGTTCACCCGAAATCGTGTCGTGCCAGACGATACGCACATGAACGTCTTCGGCTAAACCTTGTAAGGAGTCAGGTATGTCATGAACCGGATACCTTCCTGACCCCTTCCTTCTTATTTCTTTTGATTTGTCTTGCTTCTGAGGAGCCTTCGTGCCTGGACTACTACCCGACATCGACCCCGACGGACTGCTCGAATATTCGGTGGTGTACACCGACCGGGCGCTCAACCATATGAGTGCCGGTTTTCAGTCGGTGATGAACGACATTTCGCGCACCCTGAAGTCGGTGTACTCGGCAGAAGCGGCGGTTGTTGTGCCCGGCAGCGGCACGTTTGGGATGGAGGCTGTGGCCCGCCAGTTCGCGACCGGTAAGGACACGTTGGTTATTCGCAACGGTTGGTTCTCGTATCGATGGACACAGATCTTTGACGCCGGAGATATCCCGGCGTCGTCGACGGTGCTGATGGCTCGCCAGCTTGTCGATGAGACCCAGGCGCCATTTGCTCCGGCTCCTATCGACGAGGTTGTTGCGGCCATTGCCGACCAGCGACCCGATGTTGTTTTTGCGCCGCATGTCGAGACCTCGGCTGGCATGATGCTTCCCAACGACTACATCTCGGCGGTCGCCGATGCGGTGCACGCGGTGGGTGGACTCTTCGTTCTCGATTGCATTGCGTCAGGCACGGTCTGGGTCGATATGGTCGCAACCGGGGTCGACGTGCTTTGTAGTGCCCCGCAAAAGGGATGGAGCGCGTCGCCGTCGAGCGGTTTGGTGATGTTGAGCGCTCGTGCGCTTGAGGTCATGGAAACCACGACGAGCACGAGCTTCGCCTGCGACCTGAAGAAGTGGCATCAAATCATGGCGGCATTCGAGGGTGGCGGGCATGCCTATCACGCCACAATGCCCACTGATTCCCTTGCTCGTTTTCGCGACATCATGCTCGAAACGGAGGCGTACGGATTCGACAAGGTCATGGCCGAACAGATCGAGCTTGGGTCCAAAGTGCGCGAGGTTCTTGCTGCTGCCGGTTTCCCCAGCGTCGCTGCCCCGGGGTTCGAAGCCCCCGGTGTCGTGGTGAGCTACACCGACGACCCCGACGTGAAGTCCGGCAAAAAGTTTGCCGCACAGGGCATGCAGATTGCCGGTGGTGTTCCGTTGCAGGTCGGTGAACGTGACGACTTCCAGACGTTCAGAATCGGACTCTTCGGCCTCGACAAGCTCCACAACGTGGACCGCACCGTCGCCAGCCTGCAACAGGTGCTCGCCAACCTCGGCTAAGACCGCCCCCAAGAAAGCGAGAAGGACGGGTACTTAGGGGAACGGTGGGGGTTGCCCCGACCAGGTTGCGCTTGGTTCGAAAAGATCAGCCAGCACCTCTGGATCTGCATCGGGGGTTACCGGCACAGCGATGTACCACTCGGTGCCGAACGACTTCGCGAACCCGTCGAGTTGTGACTCGTCATCAGGGTCCCAATCTTCTGGCACCTGACTTTGATGATGCTTTAGTGCTTCGAGTTTGACGGCAAAGATGTCGCGCCCTTCGACGAAGTGTGTGAGTTCGTCGTGCCCTGACGCGAAGTTTTCGTCGATGTTGTCGTAACCACGGTCAGAGTCGAGACTCGCCAGAAACTCGCGGCTATACGTTGCGTCGAGAACGAAGCTGGCCTTGAGAGCCGGGGCAACGTGATGTGCTGCGTGGTGGATCTGCATGTGGTCGGGGTGGCCGTAGGTGCCGTTGCGGTCGTACCCAATGACGACGTTGACCGATTCGTTGACCAGCGCCATCGAGAGTCGGGCGGTCACTTCATCGAGCGAGACGTTGCAGAACGCCGACGGGTTTTTCGTGGTTTCGGTATCGGCCATACCCGAGTCGTCGAACTCGAGAAACAGCACTCGTTGCACGCCGAGTTCTTCACACGCTGCACGCGCCTCGGCCTCTCGACGTTCGCCAAGAGTTTCGCCGCCAAGATCCTGGTTGGTTTCTCCAGCATCACCTCGTGTTGCGTAGGCAACGATCACCCGGTGGCCAAGACCGGTTGCTTTGGCGATCGTCGCACCGGTCAGCACCGCCTCATCGTCAGGATGAGCATGGAGGAACAGGAGCGTTAGCGGCGATGTTGGTGGCGAGGGCGATGTTGGTGGCGAGAATGTCACCCGCCGATTCTACTCCCGCGCGAGCTGTGCTTCGGCGGCCGTTTCGTGATCGACCTCTTGATCGTTGTCGAGGTCGACGGTGACCTTAATAAGTTCGCCGGTGAACCGGTTAGGACCCATGAAACGGCCGGTGCGGTCGTAGTCGGCAACCGTGGTGCCGCGATCGAAGCCGACATCGAGACCCGACCACGAGATCATCATCCAGAAGATCTGATCGGTCTCCATCTCGCCGGCCGGCTCGCCGTTGATCAGCAGCGTGCCGACGCCGTGGGGAAAGGTGCCGCCGGTTGCCGTGCGCCGCATACGAAACCCGAGTGTGCACTTGCCGGTCGGCACCTTCGTTGTCGATTCGACGATCTGATGGGTGCCGCCGATGTTGAGGTCGTGTACCAGATGTCCGTCGCGCACAAAAAGCGAGTATCCAGAGGTGGCGTCGCCGTGAGCAATCAGTACTCCTTGCGCACCATCGTCGGGTATCACAACCGTGGCTTCGAGCAGGTAACTGCGACTTCGGAGATCGGGGGCGACCTCAGAAGGCACATGGCCCATGCCGTTCCAGAACGTGAAGTGGGTGCGGGCGCCGCTGTGTCGTGCCGCGTTCTCGGCAAAGCGCTCACCGAGACGATCGTCGAGTGGGAGGACCTGATACTTCGCTGCCTCGGCCCACCAGAGCTCGATCATTTCGGCGAGCTTGTCGGGGTGGGTGTCGGCGAGGTCGTGGAGTTCATTGAAATCGTCGTCGAGGTGGTAGAGCTCCCACTTGTCGTCGTCGAATGGCGTGCCCGGTGTATGAAAAGCGACTGCTTTCCACCCGTTATGCCAGAGTCCGCGGTGCCCGAACATCTCGAAATGTTGGATCGACTTGCCCGTGTTGGTAGAGGTGCCGGTTGTCGCGCCGAGCGTGTTCGCAAAGCCGACGCCTTCGAGGTTGTTTGGGGCCGGAAGGCCGACAACATCGAGCAGCGTGGGGACAAGGTCCGAGACGTGGCAGAAGTTGTGGCGCAGACCACCGGCTTCGACCCCGGGCCCGGCGATGACTAGCGGGTCACGAACGCCGCCGCCGTGGGTGTTTTGTTTGTACCGCTTCAGGGGCGAGTTGGCGGCCATCGCCCAACCCCAAGGAAAGTTGCTGTGTGTGTCGGGTCCACCAATGTCGTCGATGCGAGCGATCTTTTCTTCAAGGTGTTCGGCAATCATGTTGAACGGGCCCATGGCATTCACGAACCCGCCGGGGCCACCTTCCTGGCTCGCCCCATTGTCAGACAGCACAAGCACCAAGGTGTTTTCGAGCTGGCCGGAGTGTTCGAGGAAATCGATAAGCCTCCCGAAATGGGTGTCTGCATGTTCGAGCATGGCGGCATAGGCAGCGGTGAGGCGGGTGAAGAGCCGCTGCTCATCGTCAGAGTGATCGTCCCAGGGCTGCACCAGGTAATTGCGCTCGGGCAGTGTCGTTCCCGGCGGCACGATGCCCGCATCGATCTGGCGAGCGAGTCGATCGTTGCGGGTTTGGTCCCATCCCTTGGCGAAGACCTTGTCGTACTTGTCGATGAGTTCGGCTGGCGCCTGATGTGGGGCGTGGCAGGCGCCGGGCATCGCCATCATCATCCATGGCGTGTCGGGCAGCGTGGCGACGTGACCTTTGAGATAGCTGATCGCGTTGTCGAAGATGTCTTCGGTCACGTGATAGCCCGACTCGTAGTTGCCCGGAGCGTCGACATGGCTGTTGTCGCGCACAAGTTCGGGGGAGTACTGATCGGTTTCGGCGTCGAGAAAGCCGTAGAACCGATCGAAGCCCCGGCCGAGGGGCCAACCATCGAACGGACCGGTGGGGCCGGTTTCGGTGAGCGGGGTGACATGCCATTTACCGACGTAGTAGTTGCGGTACCCGTGAGGTCGCAACATCTCAGCCAGGAGAGGGGCGTCGGCATCGATCTTGCCGCGGTAACCGGGGAACCCCGAGTCAAAGTTCGCTAGGCAACCCATCCCAACTGAATGATGGTTTCGGCCCGTGTGCAACGCTGCTCGTGTGGTTGAGCACATTGCGGTTGTGTGGAAGCCGGTGTAGCGCAGCCCGCGGTTGGCGAGCCGGTCGATGGTAGGGGTGTCGATTTCTGAGCCGTAACAGCCGAAGTCGGCGAACCCGACATCGTCGAGCATCATCACGAGAATGTTCGGCGCACCAGAGGGTGGTGTAGGGGCCGAAGGCCATGACGCCTGCGACTCGTTGACCGTGGTGCCGATTTTTCCAGCGAATTCGATTGCCATGGAGGGCAATCTAACCCTCGGGCATCTTGCTTGGGGAAGTTACTGCAGGTGCGAGATCAGCGCGTCGAATGCGAGCCGGTAGCTCTCGCGTCCGAAGCCGGCGACCACACCGACACACACGGCGCTGATGTAGGAGTGGTGCCGGAACTCTTCGCGCGCATGCACGTTGGAAAGGTGGGTTTCGACCACGGGAAGTTCGGTCGCACTAATGGCATCTCGCAAAGCAACGCTGGTGTGGGTAAATGCTCCCGGGTTGAAAACCACTCCCGCTGCCCAGCCCCGCGCTTCGTGCAATGCGTCGATGAGCGCTCCTTCGCTGTTCGACTGATAGTCGCGCAGCTCGATGCCCTGACCTTCGGCAAGCTTGCGAAGGTCGCCGACGATGTCGTCGAGGGTGTCGGTTCCGTACACCTCGGGCTCGCGAGTGCCGAGGAGGTTCAGGTTCGGTCCGTTGAGCACGAGGATCTTGTGAGCCATGACTCTCAAGGATATGCGGAGGATATGTGGTCGAGTCGGCTGGTTGCTTGCGTAATGTGGGCGGCGGATGCAAAACCAACGAGCGAGTAGCAATGAGGGTCGAAGCAACGTCGTACTCACCGGCTTCATGGGCACCGGTAAATCGACGGTGGGAAAGCTCCTCGCAGCCCTGCTCGGCTACGACTTTGTTGATACCGATGCGGTGATCGAAGAGCGATTTGGCCCGATTCCTGAGATATTTGCGACACATGGCGAGGCCGCGTTCCGGGCTCGTGAGGCCGAAGTCGCTCTCGAGTTGAGCGACCGAGACGGCCTTGTCATCGGCACGGGCGGAGGTTTGATGTTGCAGGAGGCCAGCGCTCAGGCACTTGATCGAACCGGCGCCGTCTTTTGCCTGGTGGCTTCTGTCGACACGATCGTGGCTCGGATTACCCACGACATGACCACTGGTGCGGTCGATCGGCCGTTGCTCGCTGGCGACGACTCGCGTCAGAAGGTTGCTGACCTGCTCAAGCAACGAGCGGGTGCATACGGCCGGTTCACCCAGGTCGATACTGAACGTCGTACCGCCGCTGAGGTTGCTGCCGAGATTGCACAACTGTTGCGCTCATAGTCGGCCAATCTGGGTGACGCACTCGCTGCCTACATGACGAAGCTTCCGTCGGGGCTAGGGAGCGTGAACGGGTTGTACGCAACTTCCCAGAGGTGACCATCGGGGTCGGCAAAATAGCCGGAGTAGCCGCCCCAGAAGACTTTCTCGGCTGGCTTGATCAGATCAGCGCCCGCAGCGACGGCCTCCGCTAGCACCTCGTCGGTTTCGGTTTCGGAGGACGTGTTGTAGGCGAGTGTGATGCCGCCTGAGGTTGGCCCCTCGGCTGGCACGTCGATGCCGATATCGGCCGCAAGGTTGGCGAGTGGGAAGAGCCCGAGCACCATTGCGGCCATCTGTATGAACACGATTCCGTCCGATGGTTGGTCGACCTCGGTCCAACCAAGACGGTCGAGGTAGAAGGAGCGGCTGCGGTCGAGGTCGGCTACCCCGAGGGTGACAATCGTGAGGCGTTGTTCCATAGAGCTGATCGTAACCATCCCTCGTCACGGACTTCGTTCGTGCTGGTCGACGGACTTTGTGCACATTGCCACCACCAGCGCCGTGGCCAACATTAGGCTCACATACAACAGGGGTATCCGGTGGTTTGTGGGTACCCGATTCATCCGAACGACGGGATTTTCACGTGGCGTACCCATTCCCCAGACACTTCAAGGACAAGATTGCCGCCATGCCTGGCAGCGGTCTCCTGCGTAGCGATGCCGTAAAAACCCTCGCCATGAAATCACTGCAATATCCGGTGTACGCCCGGTCGATTGGCAAAGAATCGACCCCCAAAACCAAGTTCATCATCTTCGGTCAGGGCCGAACCGGAAGCACCCTGCTGGTCGACCTGCTCAACTCGAGCCCCGACGTCTACTGCGACGAAGAACTCTTCTTCTACAAGCTGCACAAGCCGGCCCGCTACGTCAGCGGCAAGAGTCGCCTGTGCAAAGCGCCGGTTTACGGATTCAAGTCGAAGATCTACCAGATCAGCGACGTTCAGCAAACCGACCCAACGGTCTTTATGACCCGGCTCCATCGCAACGGCTGGATCATCATCCACATCGAACGCGAGAACCTGCTCCGCCACTCGCTGTCGGCCGTGCTCGCCGAGCAACGACAGCTCTATCAATCAACAAGTGATGAAATCGACCTCCGCGAACACCGCAGCGAGACCGTGCCGGTCGAACTTCTCATAGGCGAAATGCAGCAGCGTGAGTACTACCGTCGCAAGGAAGCCGCTGTGCTGCAGGATCTACCGCACCTGCATGTCAGCTACGAACGCGATCTTGCCGACCCGGAAAAACAGCAGGCGGCAATGGACCGGATCTTTGCTGCACTCGGGGTGCCTACCGTCGAGGTGAGTACGACACTGCGCAAGATCAACAGTCCCCAACTGCGAGACGACGTCGAGAATTACGACGAAATGGTCGCCGCTCTCGACGAAGTTGGCTACAAACAATACTTGCACGCATAGAGCGAACTCCGCTGGCTCGGCCTACCAGAGCTCTTCGGGGATCGGCGGAATGTCGTCGTTATCCGACGGGGCCTCGACGCTGAAGCCAGATTCAATCCACCCGCGGACCCCGCCGATCAGATCGGTGGCGCGAGAGAAGCCGATTCGTTGCAGCGACTCGGCAGCAAGACTCGAGCTGTAGCCGTCGTTGCAGACCACGACGAGTACTTGGCCGAATGAGGTAATGGCGGGATGTGTGTATCCCGAGGCTGGATCACAGCGCCACTCAACGACGGTTCGTGGTGTGTGGATCGAGCCCGGAATCACCCCGTGCGTCTCGCGGTCGGTTGGCGTTCGGGTGTCAAGAATGACGATGCCCTCAGCGCGCAGCGCTCCGTGTAGCTGTTGGGCGGTAATGCGGTCGAGCGACCTGCGAGATGACGACAGCAGGTCGTGAACTGTTTGGCGCTCGCTGCGCTGCCAACGATGGAACGTTGCGCCGCGCTCGGCTTCAATAGTGGTGAAACCACACGCTGTGGCGTGGTGTTCAAGCGTGTCGTCGACGGTCGCTGAGGCGAGGATTCCGCCCGGAACAAGATGCCCTGCGCAGTTGTGAAACACGAGGCGCTTTTGTGCATCGGATCCGGCCAGCGTGTCGGGCCCGAGGATGATCAGCCGGTATCTCGTGGGCAATTGCGAACGAGCGAACGGTGCAATTGTTGTGGTTTCGATTGCACCGAGATGGCTCGGCAGGTCTGATGGCAGGTCGACCAGACCAACCACGAGTGCTTCCGAACCAGCTTCGGTGAACAGCTTGCTCAGTTCGGTTCTCTCGCCAGATGACACGGCGACAAGGTAGCAGCGGGTTGCTTCATGAAATACTCGGGCGATGAGTGTTCCGCTGATGGACAAGTACCCTTCGATTGCTGATCTGCAACGTCGTGCGAAGTGGCGCATTCCTCATTTCGCGTGGGAGTACCTCGACAGCGGAACGGGCGCCGAGCAAGCACGAGATCGAAACCTGGCCGCCCTTGGCGACATCACCTTTTTGCCCCAGCTGCTCAAGGGTGAAATCTCACCGTCGTTGGCGACCTCCCTTTTCGGGGTGAGCTACTCGGCGCCGATCGGGATTGCCCCCGTAGGCCTCACGGGGATGATCTGGCCTGGCGCCGATGAGGCGCTGGCCCGCACTGCTGCCGACAAACACATCCCGTATGTGGTGAGCACCGTTGCCACGGTTGAACCCGAGGTTGCGGGGGCCGCCGCCAAGGGCATGGGCTGGTTCCAGCTCTATCCGCCACGCGACGAATCCCTCCGGGCTGATCTGATCCAGCGGGCCGCCGATTCGGGTTTCACCGCCTTGGTTGTTACCGCCGATGTACCCGCGGCCAGTCGACGTGAGCGCCAACGAAAAGCCCAGGTGCGAGTACCGCCAAAGATTGGCCCGCTTCTTGTTGCTCGGGCTGCAGCTCGGCCGATGTGGTCAATCGAGCTCCTTCGTCACGGCATGCCGCGATTTCGTGGCCTTGAGAAATACATCGATCGGGCCAGCATGGCGAAGACTGCTGGGTTTGTCGGAGCAAGCCTGGGCGGTTCGTTGTCGTGGCAGTATCTCGAAGAGGTGCGCGACCTTTGGGACGGCCCGCTGGTCGTCAAGGGAATACTCGACCCCGATGACGCCGAACGGTCGGTCGAGGCAGGTGCCGATGGCGTGATCGTCTCCAATCACGGCGGACGTCAGCTCGATGGGTCGGCAGCTTCGATCGAGGCGTTACCTGCGGTCGTCGCACGCATAGGCAGTCGCGTGCCGGTGATGTTTGACAGCGGCGTTCGGTCGGGACTCGATGTGGCCCGAGCGATTTCTTACGGTGCCTCGTTTGTGTTTTGTGGCCGCGCCTTCATGTTCGGCCTTGCCGCTTTGGGCCAACCGGGTTCCAGCCACGCATTCGATATCTTGTCGGAAGATCTGCTTAATGTGATGCACCAAACCGGTTGCGAGAGTCTCGACCAACTTGCCGAGCGGCTAGCGCCCGGGACCCGGTAACTCAGAAACGACAGGTGTTGCGTAGCTCGCCGATTCCTTCGATACTGCAGCGCACTTCGGACCCCTCGGCCAGCCATTCCGGTGGTGTGCGTGCGGCGCCGACGCCGCCCGGTGTACCGGTGGCAATGATGTCGCCTACGTCGAGCGTCGTGATCGTGCTGAGGTAGGAGAGGATCTCGCTAACGCCGATGGCGAGTTTGCTGGTGTTGCTGTCTTGTTTGACCACACCGTTTACCTCGGACCGAATCGCTAGACCTGACCCGTCGCCGAGCTCGTCGCGGGTGACCATCCAGGGGCCAACCGGTGTGGTTCCTTCAAAGGTCTTCCCGGCCAGAAACTGCGAGGTGCGTTTCTGCCAGTCGCGTACTGACACGTCATTGAGAATCGTGTACCCGGCGACAGCGTCGAGTGCCTCTGTTTCGGAGGCGTTGCGGAGCTCCTTGCCGATCACGACACAAAGCTCTACCTCCCAGTCGATGCTCGTCGAAATGTGGGGTGGGGGAAGCGTGATGTCGTCGCTCGCGCCGATTAGTGCTCGCCGGTACTTCGCGAACAGGGTGGGGGCGGTCGGCGGTTCGTGCCCCATCTCGGCAATGTGGTCGGCATAGTTCACACCGACGCAGATGATCTTTTCCGGATGCGTCACCACGGGTGCAAAGGTGGCCCCGGCGAGCGGAACCGATCTGCCGCCCCGGGTGAGATCGGCGCCTGAGCGAAGAAGTGCGCCAACGTCGGGGTGATCGAGCAAAACGATCTCGGCGTCGCCGCCAGTGCCATCGATAGTGCCATCGATCCGGCCGGCCATAGTCGCGCCATCATGGCGAATCGTAGTAAGTCGCATACCCCCCGATACTAAGCACACCGGGATCTCGTGACACCAAGCGACAATATCTGTCGCCTGGTGTCACGAGATTCGGGATCTGGTGGGTGGATCTACACTGTGGGTATGCGTAGTGGGACAGACCGTGAGACAGCTAGCAGTGGGGTAGGTAGCAGTGGGGTAGGTAGCAGTGGGGCAGGGTTGGAGGCAATTGAGAGTGCGTCGATTGACGAACTGCGAGCGCTACAGCTCGATCGGCTGAAGATAAGTGTCGAGCGGGCGTACTCCAACGTTGCGCACTACCGGAAGAGCTTTGATGCTGCTGGCGTGTCGCCTGCTGCTATCACCTCGCTCGATGACCTAGCCAAACTACCGCTGCTCGCCAAAGCAGATTTGCGCGACAACTACCCCTTCGGCATGTTCGCCGTGCCCCGAACCGACGTTGTGCGGATCCATGCTTCGTCGGGGACGACTGGCAAACCAACCGTTGTCGGCTACACCCAAAACGACATCGATATGTGGTCGCAGGTGATGGCCCGTTCAATCTATGCCGCAGGGGGACGCCGCGGCGACATCACGCACGTGGCCTATGGCTACGGACTGTTTACTGGGGGCCTCGGTGCGCACTATGGCGCAGAAAAACTCGGGTGCACCGTGATCCCGATGTCGGGAGGTCAGACAGAAAAGCAGGTCAACTTGATCATCGATTTCGAACCGCGGATCATTCTTGTCACACCGAGTTATTGTCTCAACCTCATCGACGAGATGGAACGTCAAGGGATCGATCCAACCTCAACGAGCTTGGAGATCGGCATCTTTGGTGCCGAGCCGTGGACCGATGCCATGCGGTTGGAAATCGAGCAACGTATGGGCATCGATGCGGTGGACATCTACGGATTGTCCGAGGTCATTGGACCAGGGGTGGCTCAGGAATGTGTGGAGACCAAAGATGGGCCAACCATCTGGGAAGACCACTTCTATCCCGAGGTCATCGATCCCGACACGGGCCACGTGTTGCCCGACGGCTCAGAAGGCGAACTGGTCTTTACTTCATTGACCAAAGAGGCATTCCCAATCATTCGGTACCGGACCCGCGACCTCACAACATTGCTTCCCGGCACCGCTCGCACGATGCGCCGCATGGCCAAGGTGACCGGGCGTAGCGACGACATGTTGATCATTCGCGGTGTCAACGTGTTCCCGACCCAGGTTGAAGCCGAGATCCTCAAGGTCGACGGCCTGGCGCCGCACTATGTTCTCGAAACCTCGAAGCAAGGCAACATGACCGCCCTAACTGTGCGAGTCGAAGAAACCGGCGGGCTTGCGGCGGTCGATAGAGAGCGCGCCGCAGCCGATCTCGCCGCCCTAGTGAAGAACAACATTGGTGTCACTGCAGCTATTGATGTCGTGCCTCCCGGAGGTGTTCCGCGGTCGCAAGGAAAGGCTCAACGGGTGGTCGAAAGTTAGAGCTGAGCCGTTTCTGTTTACCTCCTGTTCACCTCGGGGTTGGCGACTGTTTACTCAGCAGAAGTCAAAGGTTTGAACGCCTTCATTACCGTTTACCTATCGAAACTCAAGCCTTTCCTCCCAGCAACGCCACCCGCATGGCTTGCATGTTCAAACTTCTCGGCCTCCTCGCGGTGTTCGCAGCGGTGGGTGCTCTCGTCAATCTCATTGGTGACGACACCTCGTCGGTCGCCGCTACGCCAGCGGCTACCGATGGCTCGTCGGTCGAAGGCGAGTTCCTTGTCTCGGGCTCGTCGACTGTCTTCCCGATCGTCCAGCGACAAGCCGAACAGTTCAAAGAGATAGCGCCCGGCGTAGCGATCGCTGTCGAAGGCCCGGGTTCCGGTGACGGCGCCAAGAAGTTCTGCGCTGGCGAGGTGCCGATCGCGAACGCTTCACGCGAGTTTAAAGACGAAGAGATCGAGATCTGCGAAGCCAACGGCATCACCTTTCTCGAACTGCGTCGCGGCATCGATGGCATCAGCGTCATCACCTCAGTCGAAAATGATCTGGTCGACTGTGTTTCGTTCAACGACCTTTACGCCCTGACGAGCGAAGAAGCTCTCAACTTCGATTCGTGGTCCGATGCAAACGCCATCACCTCAGACTGGGGCGGAACCGAGTTCTCCGACGTCGATCTCGACGTCTTTGGTCCGGGTGAAGAGTCCGGAACATTCGACTCCTTTGCCGAGATCGTTATCGAAGGGGTAGCCAAAGGTAAGACGGGTATCGAAGTCGAGGATCGCGAGTTTGTCGATACCGTCCGACCGGATTACTCCTCAAGCCCCGACGACAACGTCGTCGTCGAAGGAATCGAGTCGAGCCAGTACTCCCTTGGCTGGGTGGGTTTTGCCTACGCCCAAGAATCCGCAGCGGCAGGTCGGGCCAAACTGCTTTCGGTTTCGATCGAAGACGGCGGAAACTGTGTCGAACCGACCGCAGAGACCATCGCCGCGGCCGAATTTCCCATCGCCCGGTTCCTCTACACCTACATCAACGTTGATGATGCAGCGAACCAACCGGGCGTCGCCGACTTTGTCGACTACATGCTCAGCGATGTCGGACTCGAATCGGTGAGCGCAGTTGGCTACATCGATCTTCCAGCCGACGAGCTAGCGAAGAGCGCCGCAACCTGGGCCAATCGTTCTGCGGGCCGACAGTACGAATGAGTAGCGCCATGAAACCGGCGTGGCGACCTGCACCGCCCTCGATCTGGTCTCGCGGATTTGCCGCCGGCCTAGAGGTTGCGCTGTATCTCGTCATCACCATCTTGGTCGCCGTTGTCGAATACTTCGTGGCCGGCCCGTTTCAGGACTTCGACCTGTCGAACTGGTGGATTGGTTTCATCATCATGGCGGCGTGGCAAGGCTGGCACTGGGCGGCCGCGCAGACTCCCGTCGGCTCCTACGTCGATCACTACATCGCCGACACCGATGGCAGCCCCGCCTGTTTCTGGTGCGTGGTCGTGCGACAATTGAGCCGCTTTGGTTTCCTCATCGCTCTGCCGGTGCTTGCATTCTCGACCAACATCGCTCTGGCAGTAGCGCTATTTGCAGTGGCTGGTCTGTTGATTGCTTTCCTGCCCGACGGACGTGCGCCCTGGGACCTTCTTGCCGGAACAGTTGTCAGCGAGTCGTTGGCTTTTGAACGGCCAGCAGCGCTAGCAGAAATCACCAAAGCCTCCGACTTTCAGCTCGGCCCGCAGCGCATCGCCGAGAACAACCGGGCGCGCCGCATGATGCTGATCGCCGGCCTTTCGTCGGTGTTTATCAGCGTCCTCATTCTTTGGAACATCTTCAGCGAAGCCTGGGAATTCGTTTCGGCATCAGAGTTCGAATGGAGCCTGCTCACCGACATTGGTTGGTTCCCTCGCCGAAATAAGTTCGACCTTGCGACATTGTTTGTCGGAACGCTTTGGATCACCGGCATCGCAATTCTTGTTGCCGCACCTGTAGGTCTGGGTGTGGCGATCTATCTCGCTGAATACGCCAATTCGAAGGTGCGGACCTACGTCAAACCGATGATTGAAACCTTGGCGAGCATTCCTTCTGTGGTGCTCGGTTTCTTCGCTATTTCGTTCATCAGCCCTGACATCTTGAAGCCGGGCGGAAGCATCTTTGGCATCGACTTTGGCATCTTCAGCTTGCTGAGCGCAGGCATTGGCGTCGGCATCTTGTCGGTGCCGATTGTTGCCTCGATTGCCGAGGACGCTATGCGAGCCGTGCCGAAAGAGCTTCGTGAGGCCAGCTATGGACTCGGCGCCCGTAAGGCGACAACCGCGCTGCGAGTGGTTTTCCCCGCTGCCCTCTCGGGTATTTCGGCCGCGATTATCGTCGCAGTCTCGAGGGCCATCGGCGAAACGATGGTCGTCTTCATTGCAGCTGGCGGTTCGGGTGGTGCGATCTTCGAGGCGAACCCAACCGAACCCGGACAAACAATTACCGCCGCTATGGCGTCGCTTGGTGCCGGAACCGACAGCGTCGCTGGCTCAGGAATTGCCTTTCAAAGTCTGTATTTCCTCGGCGCCTTGCTCTTCATTATGACGCTGCTGCTGAACGTTTTCTCCGATGCCATTGTCCGCCGATTCCGCCAGGTGTACTGATATGACTGCAACGACTCCTGACACGCCCAAGTCGCCACTAAAGACTGGCGCTGGCAAACGTCTCACCCTCGATGCACTCAAACGCGACCGTTCCGACGACCTCACCGGACAGGTGTTTCTGGGTCTGCTTCTCCTTGCGGTCGCTATCGCTGGAGCGATGGTTCTGGCCGTCCTTATCACCGTGGCCATCGACGCGGCCGACGTGCTGTCGACCCAGTTCTGGGACTTTCTCAACAACAAGTCGTCGAGCGATCCAGCCAGGGCGGGCGTAGCGCAGGGCATCCGCGGCAGCATCTTGATCGCCGGCATTGTTTCGATCGTTGCGTTCCCGGTCGGCATCGGCGCCGCTGTGTACCTTGAGGAATATGCGTCCGATACCAAGCTGACCCGGCTCATCGAAGTCACGGTGCGAAACCTCGCCGGTGTTCCATCGATTGTCTACGGACTTCTCGGTCTTGCTGTCTTCGTGCAGGGTCTTCGAGGAATCACTGGTGGTAGCTCGGTCATTTCTGCCGGGCTCACGCTGGCCTTGCTTGTGCTGCCGATCATCATCATCACCGCTAGTGAGGCCATCCGAGCGATTCCGAGCACGCTTCGTGAAGGCGCCTACGGGCTCGGCGCCACCCAGTGGGAAGTCATTCGTACGCAGGTTCTTCCCGCCGCTATGCCGGGCATTCTCACTGGCGCCGTGCTGTCGATCGCCCGAGCGCTTGGTGAGGCAGCCCCGTTGCTTGTTGTCGGCGCTGCTGCGTTCTATTCGACGGGCTTCCAAGGGCAACTCGACCAACTCCAGGGTGCCTTTACCGCACTCCCGATGAACGTCGCGACGTTCGCGAAACTCCCCGCCGATGTGTGGGCCGGGCATGCTGCTGCGGCCAGTGTTGTTGTGTTGGTATTGGTGTTCGCCATCAACCTCGCAGCCATCATCATGAGGGCCCGGCTCACCAAAAAGCTCGGGCGATAACGCCTTGCTCGGCGTCCTCGTCGGGCGAAGACCCAACGCATGACCGCACCTGTCCAACGCTCAGAACAACCAAAGCAGATACCTCCGATGCCAGACGCACTACCGTCAACAGTGGTGAACACGACTACTCCGACGAATGCAAACGCCGAAACGCCCGACACGGTGTTCACGGTTCGTGATCTCAACGTGTACTACGGCGACTTCAGAGCCGTTGTCGACGTTGGCCTCGAAGTCTACGAACGTGAAATCACTGCGTTCATTGGCCCGTCTGGCTGCGGCAAATCCACGGTGTTGCGATGCTTCAACCGCATGAACGATCTCATCGATATTGCCCGCGTTGAAGGCACGCTGCTGTACCACGACATCGATCTGTACCACGAAGACGTCGATCCGGTTGCGGTACGTCGACGCATCGGCATGGTATTCCAGAAGCCGAACCCGTTCCCGAAGTCGATCTACGACAACGTGGCCTTCGGGCCAAAGATCGCTGGTATCGGTGGCGATCTCGACGAGCTCGTCGAGACATCGTTGAAAGGCGCAGGCCTATGGGAAGAAGTCAAAGATCGCCTCGACAAGTCGGCTCTGGGGTTGTCTGGCGGGCAGCAGCAACGCCTCTGTATTGCTCGGGCGATTGCGGTGCAGCCTGACGTGTTGCTCATGGACGAACCGTGCTCTGCGCTCGATCCGATCGCCACCGGAACCATCGAGGAACTCATGCGCGAAATGAAGAATCAGTACACGATCGTCATCGTGACCCATAACATGCAACAAGCAGCCCGAGTCAGCGACCGCACAGCGTTCTTCACTGCAGAAGCAGACGAGAGCACCGGCCAGCGGCGAGGAAAGCTTGTTGAGTACGACGACACCGGGTTGATTTTTTCGAACCCAGCTGACAAACGCACTGAGGCCTACGTAACTGGCCGGTTTGGTTGATATGAACGAGATCCGCACAGAACTCAACGAGCGGCTCGACGCGATTCGTCGGCTGCTCCTTGAGTCGATGAACCTGGTTGCCGCTCGAGTTGATGAGGTAACCGAGGTACTCCTGAGCCGTGATGTGGCCGGCGCCGATCGCATCATTCTTGCCGACGATGAATTCGACCTGATCGCTCAGCAGATCGAAGATCTCTGCATCGAGACGCTCATCCGCGAACAACCAGTCGCGAGCGATCTTCGGACGATTGTTGCGGCGATGCATATGAACTCCGACATTGAACGGAGCGGCGATCTGTGCACCAACATCGCCAAAGCGGTCGGCCGCCTGCAAGGAACGCAGGTCGACGACCGTATTCGCGACCTCATCGTCAGAATGGCCGAGCAGGCACGGATTCTTTTCGAACGGTCCGCCGAGGCGCACGAGGCGCTCGATGCCGAACTCGCAAAGTCGATCGATGAACTTGACGACGTTCTTGATGACCTCCACCGCGACTACATCCAGGCAGTTATTCAAGAGGCAAAACACGGCGACATGGTTCCCCACCAGTCGTTGCAGTTCGCATTGATTGGCCGTTTCTATGAACGCATCGGTGACCATGCAGAAAACCTTGGCGAACGTATCCGCTACATCGTCGATGGCTGGACCCCCGAGCGCGAAGGGGCCGATCGGGAGCGCGCCCGTTCTGTTCCGGCTGAATCACCCGAGGACGAACAGATTCGTAGTCGCGGGCTCGCGGTCATCGATTCGATCAGCGAGCAGCGACGCATCGATGCAACCCGGCGCGATTTTGTCGCCAATGTGAGCCATGAACTGAAGACGCCTGTAGGTGCGGTGGTCCTGCTCGCCGAAACCCTTGTCGATGCCAACGACGAAGAACGCGTGCGGCTCATTGGGCACCTCAACCAGGAGGCGCTGCGGATGGAAAGCATCATCGACGACTTGCTCGAGCTGACCCGGCTCGAAGAGTTCGAAGCCAGCATGACGACCGTGAGCCTCGACGACACGGTGATGATGGCCGTCGACATGGCCCGAGGGTTTGCCGAGGCACGTAGCATCGAAGTTGCCGTCGTAGGTCTGCCAAGCAACGTTGAGATCGAGGGCGAGCAGCGCCAGATTGTTCGTGCCCTCGTTAACCTCGTCGACAACGCGGCAAGATACTCCGAACCGGGTAGTCAGGTCACCGTCACCGTCGATCCACTGGTAGAACTGGTCGATATCTCTGTTGCCGATACGGGCGTCGGTATCGCACGGCCCGAGCTCGAACGTATCTTCGAGCGGTTCTACCGGGTCGATCGTGCTCGCAGCCGAGAGACAGGCGGCACCGGTCTTGGCCTGTCGATCGTGCGTCATGTCGCTGACAACCACAGCGGTCGCGTCATGGTCGATTCCAAACCTGGTGCGGGTTCGACGTTTACGTTGCAGTTGCCGAAGGTCGGCAATGTCGAGGCTCCCACCGTTGAGTAGTCGGTCTTGAGCGACACCGTGGTGCTGGTCGTCGATGACGAACCGGCCTTTCGTGAGGGGCTGCGCCAGGCATTGACCAAAGAGGGCTTTGAGGTACATCTCGCGGAGGACGGCGAGGGTGCGGTCGAGATATTCGATCGCATCAACCCCCAGATCGTCCTGCTCGATGTGATGCTCCCGCGTATGTCTGGCATCGATGTTTGCCGCCATATCCGGACAAAGGGCGAGACGCCGGTGATTATGGTGTCGGCGCGATCGGAAGAAATTGATGCGGTGGTTGCGCTCGAAGTCGGCGCTGACGACTACATCACCAAGCCCTATCGTCTTCGCGAACTCATTGCCCGAATGCGTACCGTGTTGCGGCGGAGCGGGGTGACGGCTGGGAGTGAAGCCGCCGTTGCGGTGGACGGACTGATGCGTGTTGGCGGGATTGAGCTCGATCAAGATCGTCACGAGGTGCGTCGGGGTGGTGAGTCGATCGAGATGCCGTTGAAAGAGTTCCAGCTCCTCTCGTTGTTGATGGCCAACGCAGGTTTTGTCATGACTCGCCAAGACCTCATCAACCGGGTCTGGGGCTACGACTACTACGGCGACACCAAGACCCTCGATGTGCACATCAAGCGGTTGCGGTCGAAAGTCGAAGAAGATCCCACACAACCTGGGCTCATCGTGACGATTCGTGGCCTTGGCTACAAGATGAACCGGTAGTTCTGATCGGACGCAGCGAAAAGTAAGAACGCGGGGTCTGGGTTGGTTCAGGTGGTCATCGCGACATGTTGATTGTAGATGTCGTTTGAGGTTCGCCAGTTTTGGGTGGGTCTTGGGATGGTGTTGAGCCGGTGTTCGATCTGTCGTAGCCGTCGTGTTGGGATCAGGTTGAGGTTGGTTCCGTTTGCCGACGTAGCGGCGTACGTGAGCGTTGCTGTTCTCGTTGGTTGGGCGTTGCCACGGCGATTTCGGATCGGCGATGAAAATATCGATGTTGAGCCGTTCTGCGAGTTCGGGCCAGCGGGCCATTTCGGCTCCTTGGTC
>CALLQB010000014.1 GCA_938015295.1 uncultured Acidimicrobiales bacterium | reverse complement strand
TGAAACACCTCGAACGTCTGCTTTCGATGGCTGCGCAGGCGATCACGCCCGGTGGATCGCTGGTGTTCTCCGTCGAACATCCGATCTACAGCGCGCCAACGGTGCAGTCGTTCGACACAGCGAGCGCCGGCCACCAAGTCTGGCCGCTCGACAACTACCTCATCGAGGGCGAACGAGAAACCAGCTGGTTTGTCGACGGTGTCATCAAAGAACACCGAACCGTCGCCACCTATGTGAACACGGTGATCAGTACAGGTTTCACCCTTGAACGGATTGTCGACTGGGGACCATCTGCAGCCGAGGTGAGAGCCCATCCCGAACGCGCCCAGGATCTTCATCGACCGTGGTTTCTCCTCGTTCGAGCGACGCGAGCCGCCGGCTAGCCAAACCTACCGTGTAGTTAGTCGACCCACGGCGTGCCGAAAGTGTTGCGGTACGCCATTTCGCTGGGCGGCAGCCGGGTGATTGGGCCGTGCCCCTTGCCCACCGGATAGCCGATGGGCACCATGGCTGCGGTGGCCCAATCGGTCGGAATGTTCAGTACCTGCATCACCTCGGCTTCGCGCAGGCAGTGCAACGTGGTGAGCGTGCAGCCGAGGCCTTCGGCGACACAGGCAAGCATGAGGTTCTGCACCGCCGGGTACACCGAGCCGCCGCCGACGAGGCTCACTCGGTCAAGCTTGGCATCGGTTACGGCCATCATCGCTGGGTTCGCGGCAAACACAAGAATGGCTGGTGCCTGCGCAAGGTTGTCGGCGAGGTGATCGCCAGCGTCCTTCACACGTTGCCACTTGGCGGCGACTTCAGGGGGCGAATCGACGAAACGTTTCATGAACCCGGCCGAGTAGTTGTACCACTCGGGTCGGTAGATATCGGCGAGCCCTTGTTTGACCGCTGGGTCAGTGGCGACGACGACCCTCCAGGGCTGCGTGTTTCCGCCAGTTGGTGCCCAACATGCTGCCTGCACGACCCGTTCGAGTACGTCTTCGGGAATGGGGTCGGGGCGGAGCCGTCGTACCGCTCGCAGGGTGCTCATTGCGTCGTACAACTCAGTCATCGTGACTCCTAGAACAGTGAGGTGTTGGTTTCGAGACCAAAGGCCATACGCCCTAGCGGCTCAAGGGTTCGTGGCGCGATCATGCCGTGGCTCTGCGCTACCTGGGCATCGCGGAACACTCGTTGTAACGGGTTGGCGGAGTACACGGCGGCGCCGCCTGCTGCGTGATAACAAAGCTCGACGGCCTCGCGGCATCGCAACGCTGCAGCCGTGGCGGCCAATCGCAGCTCGGCCTTGGCTTCGCCGGTAACCGCTCGGCCGTGCGAGCCGTCTTCCCACACTCGATCGGTGGTGGAGTAGAGAAAGCTGCGAGCCTGGGCAACGTTGGCCCGGGCCAGCGCAAGGTCGGTTTGCACCGGCGCACGTTCGGCTAGCGTTTTACGCGATCCGGCTGATTTTTTTGCCCCAAGTACCACCAGTTCGTCGATTGCTCTCTCGGCCAAACCAATCTGTACCGCAGCAACACCGGCGGCCAGCGCGCCAAAAAACGGGAAACGACCGAGCGGCCCTTCGACTTGTGGTGCTCCTCCACCAAACTGCACCCATCGGCCTTCGGGCACGAACGCCTGCTCAACTCGGTAGTGGGTGGATGCTGTTCCCTTGAGACCGGCGACGTCCCAGGTGCCGAGCAGCTCGACATCGGCAGGCTCGAAGAACACAAAGGGCGCTGTGCAACCGTCGGCGGTAGCTGAAGGCTCGCCGTGGGCGTCGACCACCCGAACGCCGCCACCGATCCAGTTGCAATGGTCGGTGCCCGAACCCCAGGCCCATTCGCCCGACACTTCGAGGCCACCGTCGACCAGCCGAGCGATGCCAGCGGGCATTCCAAAGCCACCAGAGCAGGTAGCCGGGTTACCAAAGATGGTCGTGGCCCAGTCGTGCGACAACAGATACGAAGTGAGCGCCGTGGTGTTGGCAATCATCACGCACCAACCGGTTGCGCCATCGGCCTTGCTTAGGTGCTCGATGGTTCCGAGAACATCAGTAACCGCTGCGCCTTCTCCGCCCACGGTCTCGGCGACCCAACGCCGCAGAAGCCCCGAACGAGTCAACGCGTCGACAACGGCGGGATGTAGGTGACCGAGCTGTTCAGTTTCGACCGCCCAAGTGCCAGCGACAGACGCGACTGTGTCTTCGGACGGCACTATGTCTGCAGACGGCACTATGTCTGCAGACGGCACTGTGTCTTCGGACGGCACTGTGTCTGCAGACGGAGCTGCTGGTTCGTTACGGGGCACGGCGTGTTTACGCGTGGGCCTCGGCGTGGTGGTCGTCGCTCGACTTATGGAAGAACTTCGTCACGATCGCTACGACAATCGATCCGGCGATAATGCCCACAATTGCCGAGATACCGGTGTTGATTAGCCATTCGAGCACGCCGCCGATGCCGCCAACATCGTGCACCTTCTTTTCAAGCGTGTGCACCTGGTCGTAGGGCCAGTGCCAGCCAAGTTCGTCGGAGCCGACCAGCAAAATGTGTCCGCCAACCCACAACATTGCGGCGGTGCCGACGATCGACAGCCACTTAAGCAATGTGGGCATGCCGTTGACCAGCATGGTTCCCATCTTTACCGAGCTGCCGCCTCGCTCGACCATGGCTAGACCAATGTCGTCCATCTTGACGATGAGTGCGACGACGCCGTAGACGACGATGGTGATGAAGAAGGCCACCACAATCATGATGACGGTTCGCGAGAGAAACGCTTCGTCGATGACCTCTTTCAACGAGATCACCATGATCTCCCCCGAGAGGATGAAGTCGGTGCGCACGGCACCGGCGATTGTCGCCTTCTCTTGCTCGGGGCCCGCGATAACAGCCGGCACATCGTGGCCATCGCCGTGACCCGCAAGTTTGTGGTAAATCTTCTCGACGCCCTCGAAACAGAGGTAGAGCCCGCCGCAGATCAGAATGATCTCTACTAGCAGTGGCACAAACTCGCTGAGGATAAGCACCGTCGGCAAGATGAACAGCAGCTTGTTTTTGAGCGAACCCATTGCGATCTGTTTGATGATGGGCAGCTCTCGGTTGGCGGCGAGTCCCTGCACATAGGCGGGGGTTACCGCCGTATCGTCGACGACGACACCGGCTGCTTTGGCGCTGGCTCGACCAGCAGCCGCACCGACATCATCGATCGACGCCGCGGCAAGCTTCGCCAGCGCAGCTACATCGTCCAACAGTCCAATCAGACCACCAGCCATAAAACCTTCTCTTTGTAACCGTTCATTTCAGACAGCGTATTTGGTCCGTCCGCCCAGCGGGCAGACCGGTGCCTGTTTCCGAGACCAGCCCGCCACATCAGATGGCGGCTTCGAGCTCGCCGACGCCGCCGTTGCCGTCGAAGCGCAGAACCCGATTGGCAACCTTGTCGATGAAGAATCGGTCGTGGCTCACGACGATGACCGCACCTGGGAAGTGGGCAAGCGCCCGCTCCATGACCTGCGTGCTCTGCATGTCGAGGTGGTTGGTGGGTTCGTCGAGAATGATGACCGCCGCGCCTGAAAGCAGACATTGGGCCAGCGCAACTCGTGCCCGCTCACCACCCGACAGGCTGCCGATCTTCTGGTGACGGTTCATCTCCGAAAACTGAAAGAGGCCAAGAAACCGGTTAATCGATTTCTTGGTCGCGTGAAACGCCAAGCTGTCGGGCATAGCGCTCACGGCGTGGGCAACGGTGTCGTCGAGGTCAAGTTCGTCGACCACCTGATTGAACGAGACGTACGTGGTGCCTTTGGTCCAGCGAATTTCTCCACTGCTTACCGGCTCCTCCCCCGCTAACGCGTTGATGAGCGTGGTCTTACCGCAGCCGTTGGGGCCAAGAATCGCTATGCGATCGCGTTTGCGAATCTCGAAATGGAGGTCTTCGAACAGCGATTCGCCGTCGAACGACTTTCCTACGTGCTCGATCTTGCACAGTTCGTCCTTGACGTGAAGGCCGCCGTAGATCTCGGTAACGATTTGGTCGACCGGTCGGGGTTTGCCGCTCTTCTTGATGTTGGCGAGTTTTCGTCGCAGCGACTTGCTGGGGTTTTTGGCCAGCTCTTTGCGGTTGGAGATCGCTTCTTGTTCAAAGGCCAGCAACTCAAGTTCGTGTTCGAACTCGCGGTTGAGCGATTTGATACGCATCTGCTTCTTCTGCACATAGTTCGAGAAACCGCCCTCATAGTCGTAGATGCGGGCGTTCTCGACCTCGACAACGCGGTTGCAGACCGCGTCGAGAAACTGCCGATCGTGCGATATGACGATAAGCGCACCACTGAACTTCTGGAACCAGTTCTCAAGCCACCTGAGGCCTTCGATGTCGAGGTAGTTGGTGGGCTCATCCATCAACAGCACCTGTGGCGCCTGCAGTACCACCGTCGCGAGGGCTGCCCGGTTGCGCCAGCCGCCCGACAGCTGCCCGATGGGAAGCACCCGATGTTCGGCGCTGAAACCAAGTTTGGTGAGCACCGTGTCGATGTCTTGCTCGTAGGTCCACGAGCCGGCTCGTTCCATCTCGACCAGGATGTCGGCCTGTCGTTCGAGCAATGCAGCCATCTCGTCGTCGCCGGGGCTCGCAGCGAACCCGTCGTTGACCTCGGCCATCTCGGCATCGAGGCGGTGGACGTCGGGGAACAAGGCCACGAGTTCGTCGTAGACGCTGTTGGTTCCGTCGAGTTCGGAGAACTGCGAGAAGTACCCAAGAGTTATGTCTTGGGTGATGTCGACGGTTCCCTCGTCGGGGTCCTCCTGACCAAGGATCATCTTGACCAACGTCGTCTTACCTGCGCCGTTCTGTCCGACCAGGCCCACCTTCTCCCCCGCCGTCAACTTGAAGTTGACGTCGCGAAAGATGGTGTTGTGGTCGTAGGACTTCGAGATGTTCTTAAGACGTATCCAGCTCAAGGGGTCAGGCTAACGGCGGCCGCACTCTTTAGACCGGCAGTGCCCTATCGCTCCAACCGCCCGGCGCGGTAGACATGAGGTACCCATCAGACCCAGAACTAGCAGGAGCAGGGGCCATGAACAGTTCAGTGAACATTCTCGGCGGACATCAGAGTGACTTTGCGGTCAATCTCGACCGCTCCGGCGGCTCGGTCGAATCGCTGGTTTCTGAAACGATTCTCGCGACCGTCGCCGATGCGCAGATCGATCTGGCCGACATCGACACCATTCATGTCGGTAACGCCTTTGGCCAGCTCTACACCGGCCAGGGGCACCTCGGGGCTATGCCCGCTACCGTCATTGCCGAGCTCTGGGGTGTGCCGGCCATGCGGCACGAAGCGGCGTGTGCGTCATCGTCGATGGCCACCCTTTCGGCGATGGCCGAGATCGAAAGCGGCCGGTACGACTGTGTGTTGGTGTTGGGTGTCGAGCAGGAAAAGACCATGCCGGGGCCCGAAGCTGCGGCGGTTCAGGAAGCGGCTGCGTGGGTGGGACGTGACACCGAAGGGGCCACCTATATCTGGCCAGAAACGTTCGACCAGCTTGCCGACGAATACGACCGGCGATACGGCCTCGACGACATGCACCTTCGGGCGATCGGCGAACTCAATCTTCGCAACGCCAAGGCCAACCCCAACGCCCAGACACGAGCTTGGGCGTTGTCGGCCGAAACCTGCAGCGCGGACGATGAGGTGAACCCGGTGGTTACCGGCCGTCTGCGCCGCAACGACATCACCCAGATCGCCGATGGGGCCGCCGCCCTTATTCTGGTGTCGGATCGCTGGCTTGAAGAACGGCAGCGCACCGCTGGCTCACGCATCGCCGGGTGGGGCCACAAGACGGTTGGCCTGGGCCTTCGCCAGAAGCTCGACCGCAACTCTGACTCGACGTTCGTGATGCCGCACGTCAACGAGGCCATCACCGATGCGTTTGTTCGTGCTGGCCTCGGCTCGGTCGACGACCTCGATGCGGTGGAGACCCACGACTGCATGACGCCGTCGGAATATATGGCTATCGATCACCTGGGGATCACGGCTCCCGGCGAAAGCTGGAAAGCAATCGAAGATGGTTCGCTTGAGCGTGATGGCCGTATTCCGGTCAACCCGAGTGGTGGCCTCATCGGCGGCGGGCATCCAGTTGGGGCCACCGGTGCCCGTATGCTGCTCGATGCCCGCAAACAGGTCGAGGGCAAGGCGGGCGACTACCAAGTCGAAGGAGCGAACCGCGTGGCCACCCTCAACATTGGCGGCAGCACAGCAACCACCGCCTGTTTCGTGGTCGAAGGCTCATAGTTGTAGCGGGCCCCCAGTACGCGACTCGCAGCGTGTTGCACCGCGGTGTTGCATGAAAGACTGTGGTCATGTCGATTACCAGAAAACGTCAGTCAGCCCGTTCGAGTGCGATTGTCATCAACAACGGCGTCGTGTACCTGTCGGGCCAAGTCGCCGAAGACCCCGACGCCGACATTTCTGAACAGACGGTGTCGACTTTGGAAAGGGTCGATGCTCTCCTTGCCGAGGCGGGCACCGATCGCGAACATCTGCTGTCGGCGACTATCTACCTGCGCGATATCGACCGCGACTTCGCACCGATGAACGAGGTGTGGAACGCCTGGGTCGTCGACGGCCACCAGCCGGCCCGTGCGTGTGTCGAGGCCCACATGGCCCGAGAAGCACTCTTAGTTGAAATCTGCATCATCGCCGCCCTGCCTTCGTAAAGGCCCAGCCTCCTCCCAACAAGCCCACCCCAACACAAAAACCCGGAAACGTTGTTGCAAAGTGACCGTGAGTGTCGCTTTGGGTGAAAATTTCGGGGTTTAGTCGTCGTCTCGTAGACCCGCGCCTGCGCCGGCGAGGCGGCTGGCTTCGGTCGCTGGCGCGTAAACACGATGGGCGAGGTGTTCGAGTGCCGCCATCGTTTCGTTCGACAGCTCGACGCGGCCGGCCGACTGCGACTCGGCTGCATCCAAGTCGGTGAATCGTTCAATCGTGACTTCGACTGGCGCCTCGGGAAGTTCACCGGTGACCGAGATGCTGTCGGCGGCGACCATGCACCGACCGGTAAGCCAGGTGACCTCGTAGCCTTCGGGTTTCGCAGCGTCGAGCGTTTCGGCAAGAAACGGAGCGATGAATAGCGGTTCGATCGTCGCCCCGAGGACGAGATCGGC
Source organism: uncultured Acidimicrobiales bacterium (assembly GCA_938015295.1). Lineage (GTDB taxonomy): Bacteria > Actinomycetota > Acidimicrobiia > Acidimicrobiales > SHLQ01 > CALLQB01. Next base: position 38,624 of record CALLQB010000014.1, on the reverse strand, counting down.
ACACCCGCCGAGATCAGATATCGACGCTCCGACACACACCGGGCAGAGGGTTCCACCGGCTGCCACCCAAGCGTCGTCGGGCATGACGTCGGCCACCGCCGAACCGTCGACCTGGCGAAGCAGCCGCACCACCATGTCGCCACTCGGGAGCCCAAATTCGGCGAGGCGGCGGGCGGCGAACGAGCCTTCTTCAGTCAAGCCCCAGCTGTAGCCGGCGCCGCGGAATGCCTTGGCGACCAACGCTCGGAACTCGTCGAGCGAAAGGTTCATGCCGCTGGTTCTTCGGGGTAGGTCCACGAATCGGGATCGGCGGTAGCCAGTTCGTGAGGAAACGGTGCGCCTTGGAACATGGTGATACGCACCCAACGATCAGACCGTGGGTCGAAATGGGTTGCGCCGAAGAAACTGAGCTTCGCTCGCAACAGATCGATAGGCAGCATCGACGCGTCGATCGTGTTGTCGCGGATCTCGCCGTAGGGCGATTGCTCGACCATCGCGAGGCGGCGGGCGGTGTGGCGGTGCTGTGGATGGGCACGCAAAAACGCACCAAGAGTGCTGGCTGGATCGACGTGTTGCAGGTCGGCGAACATTCGGGCTGCGTCGCGGCCCGGCTGCAACGGCTGCTCGTAGTCGCCAACCGGTTCCTCGTGCCGTTCGCCGATGCGCGGTTCGAGCTTCTCCTCCGACACGTACCATGCCCGGGCGTCGGCGGTCTTGTCTGTCCAGTCGAGTTCGAGTGCCCAGCCATACGTTGTTGCAAGCTGCTCGCGCACGCTTGCTACGGTTTGCGACCCATCGATGCGCGCTGGCGAAGACTCGTCGGCGTGCATCGTGGCTGCCAGTTCATCAACGAGGTGACCGTAGGGTTCGAGAAGCAGCGAGACCACGAGCTCCTGGCCTTCGATCGATAACTCGAGTTGGGCCCAACGCACCAGAGCGTCCCACGCTCCCGGCGTCCGCAGATCGACACTTTCGAGGTGCGCATCGAGGAGGTCGATGTCGGCAGTAAGCGACGCCAACTTCGCTTGCTGTATTTCATGTTCGGAGTGCCACGTTTCGACGGTGCGACGAGCACGTCGGACATAACTTTCGAACAGGGCAACTTCGCTGTCGCTCGCTTGGTCGACTGCTCGTACCCGAGCGAGAGCTTGCTCGCGTGCGGCGATCCAGTTGTTAATCAACCTCGGGTGCGTGATGAGAAACGGTGCCATACCCAAACCAGTGGAGTTGCCAATGCCGAAGCGCCGACGAACCGCCGGATCGAGTACTACTGCATCGGGCGACTTCACCTTGGCCAAGTGTTCGACCAGGTCCATGACGAAGGTACGGATCAGATAGACGGTGAGCATCTCGGCCTGGAACGGGGCCAGAAGTTCGGGGCGATCGGCAATCGACTGGCGATCGGCAGCGCCAAACTTTCCACTGCCGTACACCGCGGTAGTGCGCATGAGGTAGCCGACGTTATCGATCATGTCGGCTTCTGGCTGGCGCCCCTCGGCAAGAAGATCGACCACGGTCGACCACAACCTGACCGAACGGTTGGCCCGCGAAAGCGTGAGCTCGCTGCCCGAGACTCGACCGGCCTCTTGCAGAGGCACGTTGGCCCGAAGGCGCTCTACATCGGCCTCGGTGGGCACGCCGTCGTGCAGGGCAAAGGTGGTATCCCACGCGGTGGCGATGACTCGGTCCGATCGCATATCGGCCGGCAAGTCGTGGGCGAAGGCCACCAACGTATAGGTTCGGTTGGGCGTGGTAGCCGTGTACAGCGCTGTGCCGACGCCGTTGTCATCGATATCGAATCGCGGCCGTTCGAATACCCACGATTCGGCCTTCATCCGTCGCAACAAGGTACGCATGAACGACAGTCGGCTCTGGTGGAACGAACCCATTCGTTCGAGGCGCATGACCTCTTCAGGCGGCCGAAGTGCGGTGGCTGCGGGCGGCATTAGTGGCCAGCCTCAACGGGCCCGAAGCTTTCGGCGAAGAACCGGTACCAGTTATCGCCCATAAGGCCGGCAACTTCAGCCGAGTCGAAACCCACGTCGGCAAGGCCTGCTTCGATATTGCCGAAGTCGAGGTTACTCGCGAACCAAGAGGGTTGTGGCGGGAAACCCGGAGCGGCTGCCGAGCCCTCGCCGTAGTCGATGCCTTTGGTCCATCGGCCGACCCGCATCCAGGTGACGATGCTGTCGGGCTGGTCTTGGCACAGGTCGCTACCGAGGCCAAAGTGTTCGACGCCGTAGGTGTCGGCAGCGTCGGCGACCATCTGGCAGAAGCTCTGGACCGTGCAGTCGCTTTTGTCTTTGAGATGGTGTGGGTAGAGCGAGAAACCCATCATGCCGCCGCCGTTGGTGACCGCCCGGATCACCTCGTCGCGTTTGTTGCGCAGAGCTGCGTGCCAAACATGGGGGTTTGCGTGGGTGATGGTGATTGGCCGCTCGGAAAGTTCGGCAGCCTCGATGGTCGACCGGTCGGCCGAGTGGCTCATATCGATAACCATGCCAACCCGGTTCATTTCGCCGATGACTTCTTTACCCATGCGGGTGATTCCCGGATCTTCATCCTCGTAGCAACCGGTGGCCAGCAACGACTGGTTGTTGTAGCTCAGCTGCATGAACCGAACGCCCAGCGTGTGCAGAATCTCGACCAGGTCGATGTCGGCTTCGATGGGCGACGGATTTTGAAAGCCGAAAAAGATTGCCGTGCGGTTGGTTTCGCGAGCGAGGTCGATATCGGCAGCGGTGCGACCATGCATGATGAGGTGGCTGTATTGCTCGAACCAACGATTCCACTTGGAGATCTCGGCCACCGTTTCACGAAAGGTCTCGTGGTACACGATGGTCACGTGCACGGCGTCGACGCCGCCTTCCCGCATTTCGCGGAAGATCGACTCCGACCAGTTTGCGAACTGCAGACAATCGATTCGGTACATCGCTACATCGGTTCCTAACGAGCTTCGGCCTTGTCAAACGGCTAGGTCAAAAGGCTACGTCGAAAGCGCCACGTCGGCCACGCTCACCGTCGACTTCCCGCTAGGCAGGAAGATCGCCTGACTTCAAGCCCAGTACCAGTCAACGAATGGCGTCGTATCGACGATGGTTGCTCGGCTTCGGGCCGTGGCGGGGAACCACGCCAACTCACGCCCTTCGCCGAGGGGGCTGGTCGCAGACCGGCACCGCACGCCACGCAGACCAAGGGCGTGGGCTCTTTGCCCAACATCTTGGCATGTGCCATGCCCGACCTTCGCTTCACCGTGCCCGGTAGGAGAGGTGGGATAGACGGGATAGGTGGCTGGAAGTCCGGCTTTCGCGATGCCCCCAGGCGTGTGGACGTCGGCGACGATCTGGCTTCTTGGTAACCGCACCTCTACCAGCACCGGCGCATGGTCTGGCCGGAGATCCTCTGGTTCGTAGGGGAATGGGTCGGTAAACAGCGCCATGTTGAGGCGGGCGGTCACGATGTCTTCGTTGAGATAGAGGGTCGGCCAACTACCGGGAGGGTTCCACCGGCCACCTATCGTTGCTGCGAATGAGGGGTCAACAGGGTCCGCCCACGCTGGGTCTGCAATCCGTTGCCAACTCGCGGAATCCGGGAGCGATTCAGACAGGAGCCGTGCAATGGTCGGCATCTACTGGTGGATGTCGGCGAACTGAAACATGGTCCGACAGGCGATGACGATGTCGGGAGTGCGGCCATCGCGAAGCATGTCGAGCAGCGACTGCCCCTCGAAGGCCCGGGCCGGGCGTCGGACCACAGCAGGGAGCCGGTCACGCTTCACGTAGTGGGTGAGGATGTCGGTCGCAGCAGCAAGATCAGCAAACGCCGCCAGCTGCGTCGCCGGGATGCCGTCGACCAACCAGCGAGAAACCGCCTGGCGCGAAACACCAAAGAGACGACCGGCTTCACTTTGACTAATACCCCAAGACTCGAACACCCACCGGGCTTGGTTGGCGCTTCGTTCCTGTCGCATGGCTTCGCTAAATGCATCGAGCCAGGCCGGATCGTTCCGTAGCGTATGCGCGAGTTCGGCCGCAGCAGCTTCTGGCGTGGTGGCGGCAAGATCGGCGATGGACATGTAGTCAAGTGTAGTTGACATCGGGTTGCACTGCAATGCATTGTCAACCAATTCGCAGTTCTCGCTCCCCCTCTACACCGCCAAAGGTCAAGCGTTTTAGGGGAATCGGCCCACGAACTAGCCGAGATCGAGGAACTCGTTGGTGTGCATATCGACGTGACCGATTCGACCGGTTACGTGTTGCACTGCCCGAGCTAGCTGCTCTTTATCGGCGCCAGCCAAGTAGCCGTCGACCAACCGTTCGACGTTGCTCACCATGCCCTCGACACCTTCGGCGAGTCGCATGTACTCGAAACCAGCCGCGTGAAGCCCCAGCTGCTGCTTGGGCAGGTTGGCGAAGTCTTGCGACGGGATGAGGGGCCATCGCTCGTCGTCGGGAGCCATGGGTGTTGGCGTGGGTGGCACTGGCGGCGCCTCGCCCGGGGCATAGGGAGTGAGCGCCCACACGTCGAACAAGGTGAGCTCGGGGCCAAGTGGCCGCACCCGGTACTGAGGTGCGCTGCCAAAGATCGGCTGCAGGAAGTAGTTAGGAAAGGCATACCAGGTGCCCGCTGGGATGTTGTTCTCGATGATGTGGTTGAAATCAGGCATTGGCACGCCGGTTTCGGCACTCCACTCGGTGAGCGCTTCGTACACCTTGTGCGTGAAGTCACGCCCCGCGGTTTCGTCGCTGGGCAGCTCGACATCGCGCAAGCTCTCGGCGATAGCGAGCTCGCGCCGGTCGACCATACCTTTGTTGCCCTCGTTGAGGTTTCGCAGGTAAAGCAGATAGTTGTCGACCTGCGACCGTGCGTCGGCGGTGCCCGAATACCGGCTGGCGTGGGCGACTCCGGGCCGTGATGCTTCGTACTTCTCTTTGCCGCGGGTACCCGCGGGAATCAACTCGGGGTGGGTAGTGAGCACGTGGTAACCCTCGAGAAATGCACCAAGCGCCAGGCGCCAGTTAACCGGAAGCAGGCAGGACTCGGCCCATTCGATTCGCATCTCGTGGGCGTTGAACGCGTCCATCGCGGTCGCGAACGGCTCGAGCGACTCGCGCAGCGGTGGCGCATCATCATCGTGGTTGATGAACGCACATCCGCCCCAAGTGTCGACTCGGCAGGGCTTGAGGTTCAACTCGACAGGGTCGAGGTTCGCGTCGCGAAAGTGGTCGGGCGAATAGACGAACGTGTTCACACCGTCGAGGTCGTAACACCAGCCGTGAAACGGACAGACGAAACCGTTGCGCACGTTGCCGCGATCCTGCGCCACTTGTACGCCGCGGTGCCGGCAGGCGTTGTGAAACGCGCTTACACCGCCATCGCCGTTACGGACAACGATGACCGACTTGCCAACGTTGGTGTATTCGACAAAGTCTCCCCGCTCGGGAATCTCCTCGAGACGGCATGCCATCTGCCACACGTGAGGCCACAGGTGCTCGACCTCGCGGTCGTAGAAGCCTTGGTCGTAATACCGGCGAGCGTCGATACGGTCGCGTTCGACAACTTTGAACGGCACCTCGCGGCGAGCCTCGGGGTTGTCTTGTGCGTGCGCCTCGGTCATAGGGGCAGTCTGGTCTACTGGCTACTGCGGGGCCAGACAGGATCACGTTTTTCGAGGAAGGCACCCATTCCCTCGCGCATCTCTGGGTTCATGATCGAGCGCTGAAATACCCGGCCGTCGTACTGGCGAAGCTGACGATTCATGTCGTCCTTGACGACCCCTCGGCTCGCCGGTGCTCCCAGCAGCACATTCGCGACTAGCGCGTCGACGGCCGCCGGAAAGTCGTCGTCGGCTACCACTTGTTGCACCAACCCGAGCTCGCGTGCGCGTTCGGCGTCGAACGTCTCCATGGCAAACATGATCCATTTGGCGTTGCCCACACCAACCCAGTCGGCGAGCCTGGTTGCCATAAAGATGTCCGGCGCGCCTCGCAGTAGTTCGGGCGCACGGAAACGTGCCGATGCGGTGGCGATGGCGAAGTCGCAGTGCAACATGATGTCGAGTCCCCCTGCGTAACACAGACCGTTTACCGCTGCGATCACCACCGCCGAGCAGCGTTCGAGGTGACGGAAAGGAAAGTGGTCGGTGGGGTCCCACTCGTCCTGTAGCGACGGATCGTCGATCGCGTTGCCGCCCATGTCGCCGCCGACACAAAACACGTCGGCGCTGCCGGTGAGCAACAGCACATCGATGTTTACGTCGCGATCAGCAAGGATCGCTGCACGCTTGACGCCCCGGTACATATCTTGGGTCATCGAGTTTCGTTTCTCGACCCGGTCGATCTGCACTCGCAACACGTGTCCGTCGAGCGTGGCTTTCAGTCCGGGCGTACCGAGGTCGACCGTTCCGTCGTCGTGTATTGCGTTGCTCATCATGGGTGCGACCGTAACCGAGGAGCGAGGAGCGAGAGGAAACTCCCGCGGCATACTGGCGTTGGAGCTGCGGGCCTGATGGAGTGTTGCGGTGACCCTCTCCGACATCCGTGTGATCGATCTGTCCAACGGCATCGCTGGCGGGTACCTGGCCAAACTTTTCGTCGACGCCGGGGCCGACGTCATCGTTGTTGAGGCTCGAAGCGGTTCAGCGTTGCGCCACCGGTCGGCCTCGCTCTTTGCCTTTCTCGCTGCTGGCACCCGGTCGGTGACGGGAGATATCGAGTCAGTCGATGTGACGCCGCTGCTTGAAGACGCCGATGTCATCATCGTCGACGAAACACAATCGCCTGCCGAGGTGCAGGCTCTTCGAAGTTCGCACCCTGCGGCTGTGGTGACCTCGATCCGCCCGTACGGCCTCACCGGGCCATGGGCCCTGAACACGTTCAACGAGTTCCTCATTCAGGCCGACGCTGGTTCGATCATCAGCCGCGGTTTGGGGTCGATGCCGCCGTACGCTGCTGGCGGCGAGATGTTCCTGTGGATGGCTGCCTGCTACGCCGCTCCCCCGACACTGGTCGCAGCGCTCGACAAGAAGCGGGGCGCTGACGCCGGCAACCTGATCGACGTTTCGATTGCCGAGGGCACCGCCATTGCCGGGTCGGTGTTTACCGATTTGATGCAGCAACTTTCGGGCCGCACCGAGCCGCCATCGAGGTCGACCGAGACGCCGTCGATCGAGCCGACACTCGATGGGTGGGTGGGTTTCAACACCAACACTGGTCTGCAGTTTCAGGCGTTCTGTTTGTTGATCGAGCGTCCAGACCTGATGGAAAGCGACTGGTCGAATCCGCGGGTTCGCCTGACCAACTTTGAGGAGTGGACCGGCATTGTTCACTCGTGGACCATGCGCCACACGACCGACGAGGTCGTTCGGCTGGCCTCTGAACTTCGGGTGCCGGTGGCCCGAGTGAACAATGCCGCCAGCCTGCTCGCCGAGGACCATCTGGCCGATCGCGATTTCTTTGTCACCTACCCTGATGGGTTTCGGGCGCCCCGACCGCCGCGCATCATCGACGGCGAACGACCGGCCGAGCCACGGCGCGCTCCCGATGTTGGTGAGCACGATGGGACGGTCACGCCTCGGCCAGGCAGCACTCAACCATCCCAAGCGACTCAAGCAGACCGACCGCTCGAAGGTTTGAAGGTTCTCGATGTCACCAGCTGGTGGGCTGGCCCTTCGAGCACACAAATGTTGGCGGCTCTTGGCGCCGAGGTGATTCACGTCGAATCGATGGCGCACCCCGATGGCATGCGACTTACCGGCCGCATGTTTGGCAAGAAGGAGAACTGGTGGGAGTGGGGACACATGTTCGTCGCCGCCAACCACGACAAACGAGCGGTCACCCTCGATCTGAGTTCGCCCACCGGCCGCGACCTTTTGTTGCAGCTGGTCGATACGGCGGATCTGTTTGTCGAGAACTTCAGCCCCCGGGTGATCGAAGGGTTCGACCTCGACTGGGACACGCTGTCGGCTCGCAACCCGAACCTCGTCATGGTTCGGATGCCAGCTTTCGGCCTCGCTGGTCCGTGGCGCGAGCGCGTGGGTTTTGCACAGACCATGGAACAGATGTCGGGCATGGCGTGGCTCACCGGCCACCCCAACGATCAGCCACGCATTCCGCGAGGACCGTGCGACCCGATTGCCGGCATGCACGGCGCGTTCAATGCTCTCCTCGGCCTCCGAAAGGCAGAGCTCACCGGCAAGGGGGTCTTTGTCGAATCGACGATGATCGAGTCGGCCGTGAACTGTGCGGCCGAGATGATCATCGAATGGACAGCCAACGGGGTAGCCCTCGAACGGCTCGGCAACCGCAGCCGCCACGCTGCGCCGCAGGGGGTGTACCAAGGGTCCGGCGCCGAGACATGGCTCGCTGTGTCCGTTGAAACCGATGAGCAGTGGCGCGCATTGGCGAAGCTCATCGGCCGCGATCCGAGCTGGACATTCGCCCAGCGCCAAACAGGCCACGACGATATCGATGCGGCAATGGAAACGTTTGTTGGCAGTCGCACGGTTGGGGCGGCCGAGGCGGCACTTCAAGAGGCAGGCGTGCCAGCGGTCGTTTGCCGAAACCACGCTGCGCTGCACCAGCACCCACAGTTCGAGGCCCGCGGGTTCTTCGAGCTTGTCGACCACGCTGCCGTTGGCGAGCACCACATGCCCGGCCAACCGTTCCGCATGGAGGGCATCGACCGCTGGATTCGAACGCCTACTCCAACGCTCGGCCAACACAACCACGACGTGCTAGCCGCGTTGGGCTTCAGCACCAACGACATCGCTGATCTCGAAGAGCGCAACGAAATTGGTACTACGCTCAGCTGACCTGTGGATCTTCGTGGAGACCACTCCCCGAAATGCACTCTGAGGAGTCACCGGCAATGGAAATCGGCATCGTCTACCCGCAGACTGAGCTCCGGGGCGACCCTGAAGCGGTTCGCCAGATCGGACTCGCCACCGAAGAACTCGGCTATGACTACCTCCTTGCCTACGACCACGTGGTGGGAGCGGCCCACGCCGACCGGGACCCGGAACTCTGGGGGCCCTACACCGAGAACGATCCGTTTCACGACCCGTTTGTGCTGTTCGCCTACCTCGCGGGAATGACCTCGCGCATCGGGTTCGCTACCGGTGTGCTGATCCTGCCCCAACGCCAGACCGTGCTCGTCGCCAAACAGGCGGCCGACCTCGACCTGATGTCGGGCGGCCGGTTGCGCCTAGGTGTCGGCACGGGCTGGAACTACGTCGAATACGACGCCCTCGGCTTACCATTCGACAAGCGAGGCCCGATATTTGACGAACAGATCCCGTACCTGCGCGAGCTCTGGTCAAAGGACCTCATCACCTACAAAGGCGACTTTCACTCCATCGAGCGGGGAACCCTTATCCCTCGACCAAACCGCCAGATCCCCATCTGGCTCGGCGGCTTCAGCTCAGTGGCTTTCCGCCGTGCCGCACAAGTAGGCGACGGTTTCATGTTCGCCGGCGACTACGAGCGGTGCACCGACGGTTGGAGCCAGATTGAATCGGCAGCCGAGAAGGCTGGCCGTGACCTCACCGGTTTCGGTAGGGAGATCATCACGCTTCGGGCCAAGACGGTCGACACATGCGTGGAAACCATCGAGCGGTGGCGAGAGTCAGGCGGGACCCATGTCGCGGTTTGCACGATGGGTATGGGACTCGATTCCATCGAAGGGCACCTCGACTTCATGTCCAGTGTCCAGCAACGCCTCGACACCTGATCCGTCGGTCGGGTCTGCCCAAATGGTGCGGCCCGTGAAACACTGAGGCATGGATTTCGATGTGTCCCAGACCGATGCACTGCTCTCGACCACTCGTGCGGTTCGCAAGCGACTCGATCTCGATCGCGACGTCCCCAACGAGGTCGTGCTCGAATGTCTACAGCTGGCGGTGCAGGCACCGACGGGATCGAACCAGCAGGGATGGCGCTGGATGGTCGTACGTGACCAAGAACAAAAGCGTGCGCTCGCCGACCTTTACCGGCGAGGCGGCGGTGACTACCTAGACCAGGCAGCTGAAAGCACCGAGCCGGGGTCGACGATGCACCGAGTGCTCGACTCGGCAAGCTACCTCGCCCAAAATCTCGAGAAGGTCCCGGTGCTGGTTATTCCGCTGATCATCGGGCGCCTCGACGCGTCTTCGCTCGGCGGGGCCAACAACCTCACGACCTTGGCCGCCGGTCTCCTCGGGTCAATCGTGCCGGCGATGTGGAGCTTTCAGCTAGCGCTGCGAAGCCGGGGGCTCGGCAGCTGCTACACGACAATGCACCTCCAGTTCGAAGACGAGGCGGCTGAACTCCTGGGGATTCCACCGCACCTGACCCAAGCCGGCCTCCTGCCGGTGGCCTACACCAAAGGCACCGACTTCAAACCGGCACAACGGCCTCCGGTATCGACGATCACCTACCTCGACCGATACAAGAACCCCATCGACGACGCGTAAAGACGCTGGCTGTCTCTACGCAGCAGAGTCCCGCAACAGGATCCTGACACTAGCCACCCGCTTCTGCTTCTTGATCGACTTGCACCATCTGGCTTGATCGGGGTCCGGGACCATCGCAACCACGCTCTTCAGCTTGGCCAGGATTTGCGCGTCGCCGTGAAAGAGCGTCTCATAGCTTGCTAACAACAGAGATAAGTGGCGAGCCAACTCCCGTCTCCGTTCCTCGCCCTCGGGCTTATCTGGCGCCGTGCCACGAATACGGTTGAACAGCCAGGGATCGGCAATGGCACCGCGTCCGAGCATCAACCCGGCAGCACCCGTCTGCTCCATGACGTCGGCTGCCTCAACAGCTGTGGTTATGTCCCCATTGGCGATCACGGGAACATGACTTCGCTCAACGATTTCTCTCGTGAGGTCGTGATTCGCAGCACCGGTGTACTTCTGCTGAACCGTGCGGGTGTGGACGACGAGAAAGTCGATACCCGCCGCCTCGAAGGCCGGTATCACATCGAAGATCTGGCGCTCGTCGTCGATCCCGGACCGCGTCTTCACCGACAGGGATCCGGGGACGATCTCTCGAAGCTCACGCAACATCGGCTCAACCGTCTCGGGGGCACGGAACATGCCTCCCCCAGCGAGGATCGACGTCATACGTCCCCACGGGCAACCCATATTCACATTGATATGCTGCACGCCTCGCGAGACGAGATCTCGAGTGGCTTGCACGACGCCGTCATCCGCGCTTCCGATAACTTGCACCACCAAGGGAATCCCCGGAACCTCCGCCGTGGCTTCGACGAAGTCGGCGTTGGTTACCGGAGTCGGCGAGCCTGGACGCACCCGAACGAACTCGGTGAACAGCGCGTCAGGTACGACGGTTGAACCGAAAACTTCGCGCAGGCCTCGGTTCGTGACACCCTGCATCGGCGCAAGAAGTAACGGATTCGTTTGCGTACCCCAAGGCAACTTGGAAGTCGCCGCATCGAATGTCATCGCAGCGATCGTACTCCAGCTGATCTGCAACGGGGATTAGAGCGACCTCGTTACTTTGGCTGCGCTTTTGATTGCGGCTTGGATGGTGTCGGTGCCGTTGGCGTTGCCGATGACGTGCAGGTTGAGGCCGGCCTCGGCGTGGTTCTCGTTGAGGTAGCCGACCAGTTCGTCGTTGGGGACGTGGTAGGTCACTAGGCACACGGTGTCGGCCGCAAAGGTTTGTTTGCGTCCGAGGCCGAGACCGTAGGCAACCACCTCAGTTTCGGTGATCTGGCGGATGGCCATCGATGGCACGAACGTCACGCCGGCATCGAAGAGCCGCTCGCGGCTGGCCGCCACCGTTGCCCGTGGGTAGATGGTCATGCCGCCGAGGTTTTCGTGACGGCTCACGATGGTCACCGCAAGCCCCTGAGCGACAAGCTTGTCGGCCACCGAGATCGCTTCGAACGTCCCGGTGTCGTCGTACACCACGGCGGTCGAGCCGACCTTCGCCCGGCCGCCGAAGCCCAACACTTCCCAACTGGTGGACACATGCGGAAGGTCGGCACCCACAATCGGGACCGATGGTGAAGACAGCTGAAACCCGGCATCGCGAGGCGTTGAGCCCGTCGCCACAATGACCTCGTCGGCGCCGACTTCGAGGATCAGGTCGGGGTCGACCGGGGTGCGCAAATGCACGCGCACACCGAGGCGCTCGATCTCATCGGCCAGCCAACGGGTGATGGCTTCGAGGTCAGACCGCGGTGGCACCGAGGCCGCCATACGAACCTGTCCGCCCAGGTCGCCGGTCATTTCGTAGAGGTCGACGGTGTGGCCTCGAAGCGCTGCGGTGCGGGCAGCTTCGAGACCCGCTGGTCCCCCACCGATGACCATCACGTTCTTGATAACGTCGGCCGGTCCAGGCGTTTCGAACGGGGTCTTGTTTTCGGCGCCTGCAGCCACGTTGACCACACACTGGATCTTGCCGGTGGTCATCAGCTGGGCGACACAACCCATCGAGGTACCAATACACGGCCGGATCTCGTCTTCTCGGCCGTCGCGTGCCTTCACGACCAGGTTCGGGTCGGCAATCATCGCTCGCACGATCGACACCATGTCGGCCATGCCCGAACCCACGATGTGGTCGGCGTGATCGAGCGTCATGATGCGACCGGTGACGATCGTGGGCACGTCGACCACCTTCGTCACCTTCTCGTTGTTGTCGAGTTCGTAACCAAGTGGGTCGTCGAGCGTCGACAAAAACTTATGGAACCGCCAGTAGGTGCCCATCGAGACGTCGAGGAAATCGATGTCGGGTTCGAGATGCCGGGCCAGGTTCTCGGCCTCGATGTGATCGATACCTCCATCGATGAACTCGTCACCAGAGATACGGATACCTACCGGGAATCCGGCGCTTACTTCGGAGCGGATGGCGGCAAGGATCTCTCGGCAGAACCGGGCCCGATTCTCGGTAGTGCCGCCGTACTCGTCCTCGCGCACGTTGGTCGCCGGCGAAAAGAACGAGCCGATCAGGTAGCCGTGAGCAGCGTGCAGTTCGATGCCATCGAGGCCGCCAGCCTCAACCCTCTTCGCGGCCTTGGCGAATGCCTCGACCGTGTCGTCGATCATCGCCTTGGTCATCACCGTAGGGGTAATGCCAACCATGGCATTGGGGATTGCGCTCGGGCCGATCGGCCGCTGATCGGGATGACGCTGAAGTGTTGTTCCGCCGTGCCAGAGCTGCTGAAACACCTGCGTACCGTGGGTGTGCATGCGGGTAGACAGCTCTTCATACCAAGGCAACACGTCGTCGGAGTACACCGGAATACCGGTAAGCGATTCTTCGGTCACGCCCGCAATTTCGATGATGGCCAGCCCTACCCCGCCCTTCGCGCGTGCTTCGTGATAGGCGATGAGATCGTCGCCACGAGCGCCGGTTGAATGAGCGGTGCGCACTATCCGGTTCGGGATGGTGCAGCCGCCGATCTGTTGCGGCTGAAAAACGTTCGGGTACGAGGCCATAGCTCTACTTGCCCACCGGAACATCCCAGGCGACGGGCAATGTTTCGACCCCATGTAACACCGGCGCCGAAATCATCGTCGGCTCACCGGTCAACCGCAGATTGGGCAGACGATCGAGAATCAGCTCGAGGGCGACCGCACCTTCGATACGACTCAGCGGCGCACCCATACAAAGGTGGATGCCCTTGCCGAACGCCCAATGTTTCTTCAACGAATCGAGGTCGCGGGTGATGTCGAACTTGTGCGGATCGTCCCACGCTTCGGGGTCCATATTCGCGGCGAAGAACGAACACATCACCTTCGAATCGACGGGAAGTTTTACCCCGTCGATCTCGGTCTCTTCGTTGTTCGTGCGAAACAGGCCATGCACCGGCGAGTCGTAACGCAAGCTCTCTTCCACAACGCTCGGGATGAGGCTTCGGTCGTTCTGCACCAACGCCATCTGCTCGGGGTTTTGCAGCAGACGCCACACCATGTTGCCGATCATCTGCGTTGTGGTCTGGCTACCAGCGATGAAGAGGAAACCCATGAAGCCGAGAACGTCGGTATCGGTGAGCACCCGACCATCGAGTTCGGCAGTAATGAGCGCAGTGAGCGTGTCGTCGGGCAGATCTTCGCCATCGACAATCATCTGCCGCCGTTTGGCGATCATTTCGGCGAAGTAGACCATCTCGTCGGCCCGGTCGGGGTCACGGTTGCCCGGGTCAGCTGACTGAGCGTCGGCATGACGGGCGATGACACTGTCGGCCCGCGGCCGAATCTCGCGGCAATAGTTCTCGTCGAGACCGAGTAGCCAAGCGATGACGATTAACGGCACAGGCATACCGAGCAGCTCTTGCAGGTCACCCTCGCCCCGCTGCACAAAGCTGTCGATCTCGTCGCTGATCAGCTGGCGAATATCGGGCTCGAGCGCCGTCAACGTCTCGGCATTAAACGCTTCCTGCACGAGGCGGCGGTCGGACGTGTGCTGTGGTGGATCGACACTCACCAGAACACTGCCGCCCGCAAAGGCCAGACCCGGCCCATGTTTGCTCGACCACAACTTGGGCTTGCGAATCATCTGTTTCACATCGACTTCGCGCGTCACCGCATACCAGTCGTACGGCTCGGTCGAATGAGCCACCGGGCACTCATTTCGCATGCGGTCGTACTCGGCATGCGGGTCGGTGCGGAACTTCTCGGAAAAGAAATCAAAGTCACTCATGTGCGTAGGCCCCCGCAACGAAGCCACCGACGGTCGAGGCAACTTCCGAACGGAACGTACTTTTGACACCACGCAAGCGCAACTTTCGGTCCTCGAAGCGAAGACAACGAACCAGCGGTTCATTCCGTCACGCAGGCCGAAGTTGTTCGATCGCAGCGAGCTCGGCGTCGCCGAATTGCCACGCACAGGCCGCGACGTTCGCTACCACCTGCTCGGGGGTGGTCGCTCCGGCGATGATCGAGGGCACCTGCGACCGCCCTGCCAACCACGACAGCCCGAGTTCGAGAATCGTGCGATCTTGAGACTCGGCGTAGTCGAGCAGGAGTTCCATCGCGTCAAACATCGCCTCGGTGAGGAACAGCGCTCCGTGAGGCAGATCGGACCACTCCTGAAGCCGCGAGCCATCGGGCAGGCCCATACCCTTCCGGTACTTCCCGGTGAGGAGACCCGACTCCAAGGGGAAATACGGCACAAAGCCAACGCCGTGCCGCTCGCATGCATCGAGCACTCCGTCGGATTCGGGACCGCGGGTGAGCACGCTGTAGCGGTTCTGCACGGTTGCGAACGGCGTAAGGCCGTTGTCGGTGGCGACGTCCGCCATCTCGTCGAGCTGCTCGGCCGAAAAGTTACTGCAACCAATCTCGCGCACCTTGCCAGCATCGATGAGCCCCTGCAAAGCTCCAAGAGTCTCGACAATGGGAACCCCGGGATACGGCTTGTGCAGCTGAAAGTGATCGATCTCGTCAACACCCAACCGAGCCAAACTCCGCTCGGCCGCCGTTGTCACCCACTCGACACCCGTCGCCGGCTCGCCGCCGTCTGCCAGGTCGAACCGAAACTTGGTAGCGATAACCGCCTCGTCTCTCCGACCCACCAGCGCTTGGCCGAGTACGAGTTCGGAATCGCCGTAGGAATCGGCCGTGTCGAAGTAGTTGATGCCGCTGCCCAGCGCTGCGTCGACAACCGCAGTAGTCGCGGCCTGATCGAGCTTGCCGCCGAAGTTGTTGCAACCGAGCCCGAGTAGCGAAACCTGCAGCTTGCCGATGTGTCGAGTGTCCATCAGCTGTTTCTAGCGTCGCCCAGGGTTAGCTACCAGGATGATCTCGAAGTTGTATGGCTCTCACGGCGTCTGCTTTTGCCGAGCGCCAGCCACAACCGCACCGCAAACGGGCTACGCAGCCCGGGATGCTACGAGTTATGCCAGGTTGAAGAGGTTGGTCACATCGTCGACGTAGAGGGGAAAGTCGTTACGAGTCTGGTTGAAATTCAACCACTCGTTGTGGAAGTCGGAGCTGGTGATCCAGCCGACAGCTGCGTCAACCGGCGCCGGCATGAGCGGAATCTCGGCTCCCGGATCATACAGACCTAGCTCCACAGCGGCCCGGGTCGCACGCTCTCGGCTGGTGAAAGCCAGCACGGCCGGCGATCCATCGGCCACATCGGGAAAAACCCACTGCGCAGGGGCACGCTCTTCGTAGGGATCGCAGATAAAGAACCATTCCGGTAGAGCGAACAGTTGCTTGTAGAGCACCTCGATCATCTCATCTGACCGCTTCGCTCGCATCTCCGTGACGATCGCGTCAAACGAATCAGGTTCCGAGTCCGGCGTTCTTGCCCGCATTGCCTCGGCCGAATAGGTTCCCTCCATGACCGCGCAACTCTCCACGTCACTGACCGATCTCATCGATCTCTCCGGCAAGCGAGCCCTGGTCACCGGCGGCGGGAAAGGTATCGGCGCTGCCGTCGCATCGCGACTCGCTGAAGCTGGCGCAACGGTGACCGTGGCCGACTTCGACCCTGCCGCAGCGGACTTCGCCTCGTCGATCAACGCCGCTTTCGTCTCCTGCGACATCACCGCCGCAAAAGAGCTCAGCAACGCGGTCGACCTAGCGGCTGGCGAAGCGGGCCTCGACATTCTGGTGAACAACGCGGGCATCTACCCCACCACCGGGCCGGTCGCCGACGTCACCGACGAGTTCGTCCACCGCATGCTCGACGTCAACGTCCGGGCCCAGTTCAGTGCAACCCGAGATGCCGCCGACCGCATGCCCAACGGTGGCACAATCGTCAACATGGCCTCGATCGCCGGCCTGGGCGGCGGCGCAAATATTTCGGCCTACTCAGCTTCGAAAGGTGCGGTTATCGCCCTTACCCGCGCCCACGCAAACGAGCTCGGACCCAAAGGCATCAGGGTCAACGCCATCGCTCCCGGCATCATCGACACGCCCGGAGTGCAAGACCAAATGGCGCCGCTCAAAGCTGGCGGGCTCGATATCGAAAAGCGGATTTCGGCAAACCCGCTCGGCATCGGCGGACGGCCCGACCACATCGCGCGGGGCGTCCTCTTTTTTGCCTCAGACCTTTCGGCATTCGTCTCCGGCCACGTGCTCGTCATCGACGGTGGCTCTACCGCCTAAACAGTTGCCGCCTAGGCAGTTGCCACCTAGGCAGTTACCGCCTACACAGTTGCCAACTCTTCACCTCACTCTCCACCTCTAGCCTCTTCAACGAAAGCACCTGTCTCATGGATGTCTTTGAAGCAATGAGCACCTGCCGGGCGATCCGGTATCTCAAACCCGACCCGGTCGACGACGACCTCATCGAACAGGTCGTCACCGCCGCAACGTGGGCACCCAGTCCCGGCAACTCGCAGGGCCGCGACTTCGTCGTGGTTACCAATCCAGAGAAGAAGCGGGTTATCGGCGAGGCAGTCGAAACAGTGATGGCCCACCGCGTCGCAGCGATGGAACGCCCCGACCGCATGCATCGGTTGATGCTCGACGGCACCGAACACCTCGTCGAGACACTCAAGACCTGCCCGGTCCTCATCTTTGTGTGCGGCAAAGCCGTCTACCCCTACGAATCGCCACGCGAATCGTTTGTCTGGTCGTCGATCTACCCTGCCGCCCAGAACCTCATTGTCGCTGCTCGTGCTCTCGGCCTCGGCACGGTCTTCACGACCTTCCAGGGCACTGCAGAACCGGTTATTCGCGAAACACTCGGCATTCCCGAGGACGTGCATATCGGCTGCATGATCCCCCTGGGGTGGCCCGACCGAAACTTCGGCCCGCTCAAGCGTCTGCCATACGACAAAGTCGTGCACCGCGATGGTTGGCAGGGCGATCTACGCACCTACCCGCCGACCTATGACGACTGAAGGGCCAACAGTCGCTCGCAGCCAAAGCGCACAAGGGTTTACCCGGCGTCGTCATTGGTGAGTGCGGCGGCGGCCTTCATAGCGTCTTCGCCCTTCTTCCACAGGTTTCCCTGCCAAAGTTCGTCGAGACCGGTTTCGCCCGACGCGCCTGCTGTGGTCAGGTAGTCGGCGTACGACGTTGGCTTGTGGCCGGTCAAGTTGTAGAAGTCAGGGCTGCACCGGCAATAGAAACCGTTCGAGAGGTACTCGAAGAACTCGGCACGGGTTGCACCAAAGTCGGCTTCGAAGTCTTCGAGCGTCTGCGGCCGGTACTCCAGGTTCTTGCCCATTGCAGCACCGAGGTCGGTGGCGATTTCGGCCATCGTCTGTGGCTCTGGGCCAGTGAGGTCGTAGAACTTATCGGCGTGTTTGGCCGGCCCCTCGGTAAGCACCACAGCTGCCGCCTCGGCGATATCTCGTGTCGCTACAAATGAGTTACGCGCCGAGCCCAGCGGGTTACTGAACCAACCTTCCTCCGCGATGTTGTCGCAGTCGGTCTTAAGGAGATGGTTCATAAAGAAGTTGTTGCGCAGCACCGTGACAGACAACCCTTCGTCGATGAGCGCCTTCTCGCCCCACCAGTAGTGCTGCAGCATGAGTGGAATGCCCGCACCAGCTCGCGAGGAGTGTTTGTCGGCGTCGTAAGAAGCAGTGTTGGTATCGGCGCCCATGCAGCTCACCCGCACGACGTGTTCGATGACGTCCTTGCGTCGACCCAGTTCCTGGCAGAAGGCCAAGTGGCCCTCAAGCATTGGATCGAGCGAGGCCGAATACACCGCGGTCACGCCGTCGAGCGCTGCCGGCCATGTCGCGGCCTCATTGAGGTCAAAGTGCACCACCTCGTCGGCGCCAAGCGCCAGCAACTCGTCCTCGCGGCCCGGACTAAACGCACAAGCTCGCACCACGAACTGCTTCTCGACGTCACCACCACCAAGCCTGGCGATGAGTTCCTTGCCAATACGACCCGTGGCAGACGTAATAAGGACAACAGGCTTACTCATGTGTGGTCTCCCGACCGGTGAAGAAAGTAGAAACAACGAGGAAGGCTAGTCGCTCTGGGAGACACCAAACACCAATGCGGAATGCGCTGATGCTGTTGCGGGTTCCGCCTGTATGACTTCTCGAATGTGGTTCATCGTTGTTGCGCTGGCACTCTTCGCGGCCGCCTGCAGCAGCGGTTCAGCGGGTACTCAAACAAATGCTCCAGACGCCACGTCGGCAGAATCGGCGGATGCCGGTACAACGTCAGACGACGACACCGACACCGGGGCCGAGAGTGAATCTGTCGGCGCAACGCCGGTACCATTACCCGGCCCAACAACTACCTTCGTACCTGCGCTCGAAGGACCGTTCGACACCTCGGGCGGAGCGACGAGCGGCGAGAACGAAGCTGAAGTGATCATCGATCCCGACGCCGGCGACAACCGCCCAGGCGTGCTGACCCAGCTGGCGTGGCCAACCGACTGGACGCGCCGCACCGTCGCCGATTGGGACGAATTCCTCGCTGGCCTCGGCGGCTCAGACCCGCGCGACGGCATTCCCCCCATCGACATGCCGGTCTTCGAATCGGTCGCCTTGGCCAGCGAATGGGTCGCTCCCAACGAACCAGGAGCTCTGGTGCAGTTCGGCGGCGAGACCCGCTTTTATCCCCTCTCAATTCTCACCCGCCACGAAATCGTCAATGACGCAATCGGCGATGTGCCCGTAGCTGTCACGTTCTGCCCGCTGTGTAACACCGCGCTCACCTTCGACCGCCGAATCGACGGCGAAGTGCTTCGGTTCGGCGTTTCGGGCCTTTTACGCAACAGCGATCTGGTGATGTGGGACGACGCAACCACCTCGCTGTGGCAACAGATCACCGGCGAGGGCGTTGTTGGCCAATTCGCAGGCAGCCAACTCGACATCATCCCGACCTCGATCGTGTCGTTCGCGCAATTCGCCGAGAACTTTCCCGATGGCGCGTCCCTTGCCGCCGAAAGCGGCGGCGGACGCGGCCGCTACGGGCGCAACCCCTACGTCGGCTATTCGTCATCGGCCCAACCCTTCCTCTTCAACGGCGATGTCGACGACCGTCTTCCAGCGCTCTCACGAGTGGTCGGTGTTGATCTCAACGGCGAGACCAAGGCCTACCCGTTCGATGCCATCGCTAGCGAGCGAGCGATCAACGACACCGTGGGTGGCGCCCCCGTGGCGATTCTTTGGGGCGGCAGTACCTCCGACGCACTTGATCAGGAACGTATTGGCATCTCGGCGTCCATCGGCACAGGCCTCGCCCTCGACCCCGTCGTCGACAATCAGACCCTGACCTTCTCGCCAGCCGGAGACGACACGTTCAGCGACGCCGAAACCGGCTCGACATGGACCGTGCTGGGCGTAGCTACCGATGGCCCACTCGCTGGCACAGAACTCGAGGTAGTGGTGCATCGCAACGAATTCTGGTTTGCGTGGCAGGCATTCTTCGGAGCCGACAACGTCTACATGTCATAGCGCCACCACGCGACTCTAAGCTCGTTGTCCATGCAGCTGCCCGACTTCCGATTGGAAACCCATTTCTCAAAGTGGGAGTTCCTTGCCGAACACCACATGACAGCCTCTGATGCCGAGAGTATGTCGATGGGCGAACTACTCGCCTATGCCTCAGCCGAGCAGCGAGAGGCATTCAACGACATGTGGCTCGGCTACACCGAGACGTGGGGCGCACCCGACCTGCGGGCCGCGATCGCCGCAACCCATAGCGACCAGCCGGCCGACAATGTGTTGTGTTTTGCTGGTGCCAGCGAAGGCATCTTTGCGGCCAACAACGTAATCCTCGACGAAACCAGCCATGCGATCGTCGTCACGCCCAACTACCAGAGCCACGAAACACTCCCTTCAGCGATCTGTGAGGCAACCGGAGTGCCGCTCGACGCCAACGACAACTGGTCGCTCGACATCGATCGCGTCGCCGCCGCGATCCGCCCGAACACTCGGCTGGTCACCATCAACTTCCCCCACAATCCCACCGGGGCGATCCTGCCGCTCGATCGATACCAAGCGCTAGTCGAGCTGTGCCGGCATCACGGGGTGTACATACTGCACGACGAGATTTTCAACGGACTTGGCGCCACCGGCACCGAACACCTCCCGCTCATCGCCGATGTCTACGAACGTGGCCTGTCGCTGAACGTCATGTCGAAAGCGTACGGCCTGCCAGGGCTTCGCATCGGGTGGATCGTCAGCCAGGACCGTCAAGTCCTCGAAAAGATGGAACGACTCAAGCACTACTTGTCGATATGCAGTTCGGGTCCAAGCGAACGTCTCGCCATCATCGGCATCGAGAACCGCGACGCTCTACTGGCGCGCAACTGTGCAATCGTCGACCAGAACCTCCCCAAATGGGATGCCTTCTTCGCCAAGTATCCCGACCGCTTCGAATGGCAGCGACCCGACGGTTCGTGCATGGGTTTCCCCAAATACACCGGTCCAGGCAATGTCGAGACCTTCACTCGAGACCTCGTCGAACAGTCGGGCGTTCTGCTTTTGCCATCAACGATCTACCGGTCAGATCTCTCCCCAAGCATCGACGATCGCTTTCGCCTCGGCTATGGCCGACTAGGACTCGACGAAGGACTCGCAGCAATGGCTGCTCATATCGACCGCTAGCCGACGCGCTGGTCAGCTAATGCCGGGTACTGATGTTGGTGGTCTGTCAGCTCTCGAGAGTGGCTAGCTCGGCATGCGCCTGCATTGCGAGCCCGCCGCCGGGCGCCGTCGCCCACAGCTCGACGCTGTCACCGTCACGCTTGCCAGAGATCGTGAAGGGATCGCTGTCGAACAGCGGCGACATCCCACGAAACGAGAACGCCCCGATCGGTTGGCCGGTTTCGGCGGTGGCCAGATCGGCCAAGAGCGTCGCGGTGAGTGGACCCTGAAAGACCAGCGCTTCGTAACCCTCCACTTCGCGAGCGTAGGTACGGTCATAGTGGATTCGGTGACTATTGAAAGTGAGCGCCGAATAACGAAACAGCATGACCTCTGAGGGCGTAACCACCTGGCTGAAGTCGGCGTCGGTGGGGGCTGGCTTCGGTTGCGGCTTCGACGCTGCAGGGTCGGGGTCTTCGCGGTACACCAGATCCTGCTCTTCGGAAATGCGCAACTCTCCCCCAACGCTGAGATCGTGCTTGACGGTGACAAAACACAAGGATCCCGAACGCCCTGTCTTCATTTCGATCTTGTCGATGGTTGAGGTTTTGGTGACCTCATCACCAAGGCAAATCTGACCGTCAAACGTGAAACGGCCGCCGGCCCACATCCGCCTCGGCAGGGCGACCGGCGGAAGGAACCTGCCACGTTTGGGGTGGCCGTCGCTGCCGATGCCAGCCATCGGGACCGAACCCAGATGCATGATGAAATGCCACAGCGGCGGCAAGGCGTCGCCATCGGCGAGTACCGACTCGCGGCCAAGAGTGTTTTCGAGTTTCTGGCACCACTGTGCCGACACCCGCTCGACAACGGTCTCCGACCGGCCGACCCATTCCTGAAGTGTCTCGAGATCGTTGGTGTAAGGCACGTCGCTCATCACCTCGACAATACTCCCCAGCACTCCCGCAGCCCCCCCGAAATTTTCACCCAAAGCGACTCCTTACGGTCACTCTGCATCAACAGAACCGAAGGCTGATGGTTCTATTGATCTAGAGCGACACGTCAGGTCACCCTCGAACAAAATTTCGGGTTCGAAAATTCGGGTTTAGGTGGCGAATTGCCATGCCGCGACGAAGAGCCCGAAGCAGATGACAAACGCGCGCAGTGCTGGTACCGGAATCGATCGCGCAACCTTGCTACCAAAGCGGGCTCCCAATGCGCTCGCCGCAGCGACGGGCAAAACTGCCCACCACGACACAAGCCCAACGAGCCCGTACACCACGGCGGCGATGGTCGCTCCCAACGCCATCGCCACGTTTTTCGCTGCGTTTGCGCTGAGAAAGTCGCCGAATCCTCTGATGGTGAAAAGTGCGAGGACCAGATTGCCAGACCCCGATCCGAAATACGTCAGATAGACAGCCACCAACAGCAGCAAGACAGCCCCGACCCAACCGTCGGTGAGCGATGGGGCCGACCGTTCGGCCCAACGCCGAACCGCCGGGCTCACCGCAAACAGCACCGTGGCCGCCAAGATCAGCCAAGGAACGAGCACCTCGAAGGCGTCGGCACCGGTCCACCACAGCAGCAGGGTTCCGGCCATCCCGCCAACGAATACGATGCCCATCTCGGGCGGATACAGATGACGCTTCGCCCGAATCTCGGGCACATACTCGGGGATCGCAGCCATGTTGCCAGGAGCTAGTGCGGCAAGTGTCGTAGCCGAGGCCTCGATGGGCGGGAGTCCAATCAGCAGCATGGCCGGATACGTAAAGAAGCTTCCCCCGCTCGACACCGAATTGACGATGCCACCAATGGTGCCAGCACCAACAAGAAGCAGCACCTCAAGCAACGTGAGATCACCAAACACCAGCGCAACCCTACCCCCAGCCCTCCACCCCCACCCCGAAATTTTCACCCACAACGACACGGGCGGTCACTCTGCATCATCAGAACGGAACACTGCCGGTTCTGTTGATGCAAAGCGACACGTCAGGTCACCCTTGAACAAAATTTCGGGGCGGGTTTGGGTTGGGGTTGGGGGTTTGGGGCTCGGCTACTTTTGTTTGGGTGACAATTCGAGAGATTCGGGTCTATGGCGTTCCGCTTGAAACCAAAGCTACGTACAACATGTCGAACTCGACCGTTGCGACACCCGTGTCGACCATTGTCGAGATAGTCGATGCCGACGGCACGATCGGCTACGGCGAAGCGTGCATGGCAAGCCCCCAATTCCAGCCTGAGCACAACGACGGGGTTCGCTCCTCGCTCTCGGTTCTGGCACCGGCAGTACTGGGCCTCAATCCGCTAAAGCTTTCGGTCATACACACAGCGATGCACGCTGCGATGACCGGACATGCTGCGGGAAAGGCCGCACTCGATATCGCGTGCTGGGACCTCATTGGAAAGAAACTTGGACAGCCAGTGGTGGACCTGCTTGGCGGCGCTCAGATGTCGGCCGTCACCACCTACCACGTTGTGGGCATCGGACCCGCCGACGCTGCGGCAGCCGAGGCCGACCGTCTTCAAGCCGAAGGCATCACCCGACTTCAGCTCAAGGCCGGCGGACGACCAATCGACGCCGACATTGCAAGCATTCGGGCGGTGGCCTCGACGCTTCGTCCAGGAACCGACCTTGCTGTCGACACCAACCGCGGCTGGACCACCGCCGAGGCCTTGCAGGTCTCGAACGCCTGCGCCGACGTCACGATGTCGATGGAGCAGCCGTGCGCAACAGAAGCCGAACTGCACCATCTCAAGGGCCAGATTCGTCACCCCCTCATTGTCGACGAGAACTCGGTCGACCTCGCCAGCGTTGCACGCATGATCTCGTCGGGTTTGGCCAGTGGTTTCGGACTGAAGATCACACGGCTCGGAGGCCTCACGGCGATGCGGGCCGCACGAGACCTGTGTATGAGCGCCCGAATACCAATGAGTAGCGACGACGCCTGGGGTGGCGACATCATCGCGGCTGCCGGTGTCGCCATGGGCGCAACGCTCGATCCACAACTCAGCCGCGGTGCTTGGATAGCGCATCCGTACCACCAGAACCACTACGACGAGATCAACGGTCCTCGCATCGACAACGGGTACGTCACCTTGCCCAACGCCGGCCCAGGCTTGGGCCTCAGCATCGACGAAGGCCAATTCGGCGAACCCATCGCGACCTACCGCCGATAGCTAGCCGCTCAGCGCAGAAGATCGTCCTCGAACGGAAATTCGCTGAGAAGCTCAGCGCCGGTTTCGGTAATCAGCACCTGCTGCTCGAGCTTGACGCCTTCGCCGCCCCCATCTGCGCCGATGAAGCTCTCGACGCAGATGGTCATTCCGGGAGACAGCTCGCCGTCGTATCCGGCCTCGGGAAAGTCGCCGTGGTGATACAAGTACGGGTATTCGCCGGTCATGCCGTTACCGTGCGCCGACAAGTAGTAACGGTTGTTGAAGTAGCGGGCAGGAATGTTCCACGCTTCGTCGGCGTACTCCCGGAAGGTGAGGCCGGGCCGAAGAATGTTCATGTTGTGATGCACCTGTTCATAGGCGAGCTTGTACAAGGTCCTCTGCTCGCTAGTTGGATGGCCTGGTCCGGAGTGAAAGGTGCGCGAGAAGTCGCTGTAGTAGCCATGGCAACCCACAACGTCGGTGTCGAGCGCCACCAAAACGTTCTCGCCGATGACATGGTGCGTCGCCTCCTGGAACCATGGGTTGGTTCGACCACCGGCACTGAGCAGCCGGGTCTCGCAGTAGTCGCCGTTCTGGGCGATCACCGCCTGATGCATCACCGACCAGAGCGCGGTCTCGGTGATCCCCGGCCGCAAAGCTTCGCAGAGTTTGGCGACAGCAAACTCTGTCGCACGCAGCGATGCCCGAATGCATTTGACCTCTTCGACCGACTTGATCGACCGGGCCATCTCGACGGGTTCTTGAGCATCGACAAGGAGTACTCCTTCAGCTGAGAGCGCCAGCACAACCCCGGCATTCAACCGCTCGACTCCCACCGTTGCGCCGACCCCCACCAGCTCGGCCAACAAGCTTGCCATCTCGCGTGCCCACGACTTCTCGCGCATCGAGATATCGGGTCCTGCGGCCACGAAACTTGCCGTTGATGCACTTCGCACCTCGTCGACTGTTTCGTACCCCAACGCCAAGTGCTCGCAGCCTGTGAACTCGAACAGGATCGAACGATCGGCAGTCAGCACTAGGTAACGCGACGGCGCGTTCCGGCTCGAAAAAACCTGCATATTTCGGGTCCCGGTGGCGTAGCGAATGTTTACCGAATCCGACAGGATCACCGCATCGATTCCCCGGGCCGCCATCTCGGCCCTGACTCGCCCTTGCCGGTAGCGCCGGACAGCTGCGAGGTCGATTCCGACGCTCTCGGGGGCACGGTCAAGTATCCCGAGGTCAGCGTGGGTGTCACCGTGCCAATCGAGGTTTGTCATCGGCCGAGTGTAGCCACCGGCTAGCTGCCCAGTCGGTAGAGTGAGCGAAAGAAAGCACCCCAACCTATGCCTCAAATTCCACCATCACATGTCGATCTCGTCTCACGGCCGCACGGCTGTGTAATCACCACCATCGCACCAAGCGGCCTGCCTCAATCGACCGGAATGTGGTTCCTGCACGATCACGGCCAGATCAAGTTTTCGCTGCTTGAGCATCGCAAGAAACACCGCAACCTCCGAGAAAACCCGGCGTGCACCTTCTTTTTGATGAACCCCAAGAACATGGGCGAAACCATTGAGGTGCGAGGAACAGCCACGTTCGAAGCCGACCCTGATAAGGCATTCGTTACTCGGGTGCGAGCACACTACGGCGTCGGTGGTCCGCCGACCGACGGTCCCGACGACAACCGGTGGATCGTCACCATCGACCCGACGCGAATCAACACCACCGGAGGCGGCTAAACCGGCGGCTACTTTGGCGCGAAACGAGTGCCAGCATCGAGACGTATGGTGTCGCCGTTGAGCATCGGGTTCTCGATGATCGCGATAGCCAAGCGTCCGAATTCGTCGGGCTGCCCGAGGCGCTTCGGAAACGCTGCGTCTTTGGTGAGGCTCTTTCCTCGCTCCTCGCTGACGCCCTTGGTTAGGCCAGTGGCGAACAAGCTCGGCGCAATCGTGGTCACGCGAATGCCCAGCGAGCCGAGGTCTCGAGCCATCGTCAGCGTCATCCCCGCAATGCCTGCTTTGGCCGCCGAATAGGCCACCTGACCAATCTGGCCTTCGAAAGCAGCAATTGAAGCGGTGTTGATCAGTACCCCTCGCTCGTCCTCGGCGTTGGGTTCGTTTTTACTCATGTGCCACGCACAAAGGCGATTGGTGTTGAAGGTGGCGATGAGGTTGAGGTCGATGACCGACCGGAAATCGTCGAGCGAGAACGGCGCTTCCCGACCGATGGTTCTCCCGGCCTTTCCGCCGCCTGCGGTGTTAAGCGCCATGTCGAGGCCGCCCATTGCCGCAACCGCTTCGTTGATTACGACTTCTATGCCTTCAAAGTCGAGGACGTCGCACGGGTGCCACGATCCCCCGAGCTCTGCCGCAACCTCGGCACCGGCCGACCTTTCACGGTCGAGGATCGCGACGGTGCCGCCGCCATCGGCGATGCGTTTCGCTGTTGCTCGGGCGAACCCCGATGCGCCGCCAATGATGATCGCCCGCAGGCCGTTGATGTCCATGCCGTCTGTCTCCTGTGCTTCTGTCGGGCGGCCTAACCGGCCTGTCCGGTGAATGCGTCGTGGGCCATCTTTGTGGCCCACTTGTAGTCGGCTTTGCCGTTTGGGCCTCGGAATACTTTGTCGACGCGAAGGATGTTCTTCGGCAGTTTGTAGCCCGATAGCTCCGATCGCAGGGCGTCGATAAGCGCGGCATCGTCGATGGCGGCTCCGGCAGCCACCTCGATCACCGCCGTTACGGCCGACCCCCATCTGGCATCGGGTACGCCAACCACATTCGCGTCGACCACCTCGGGCTGCAGCTTCAGGGCCTCTTCGACCTCTTCGGGGTAGACCTTTTCGCCTCCCGTGTTGATCGACACCGAACCCCGGCCAAGCAAGGTGACCGTGCCGTCAGCAGCGACCTTCGCCCAGTCGCCGGGAATCGACCACCGGCGCCCTTCGATTTCGCGGAACGTCTCGGCTGTCTTGACCGGGTCGCCGAAATACCCCACAGGGATCGGCCCAGACACGGCGAGCAGGCCGGTTTCGTCGGAACCCGGCTCGATCCGGCGGCCATCGTCGCTGAAGACCGCAGCGTTTGGTCCCAGCGTGAAGGTTGCCGTTTCGGTATCGCCGCCATCGGCGCTTTGCTTGCCGGCGAAACCGACGCCCTCGCTAGCGCCCAGCGAGTCGTTGAGAATCAGCCCGGTGCCACCGCGAGTTGCATGAGCAAGCAGGCGATCCTTGACCCGCTGGCTCCACATGACGCCCGATGAGGAGATGGTGGCCAACGAGGTGAGATCGACGGGCCGACCCGCAGCTACAGCTTCGTCGAGAGCATCAGCCATCGGCTCGCAGAACACGTCGCCGACTGTCGATATGACAGTGGCCTTCGTGCGTTCGACGGTCTCCCACAGCTCGGTTGGGTTGAAGTGGCGATCGGTCAGCGTTACCACCGCGCCACCTTGGAAAAGGGCGAACAGCGCCCCTATCCCGGCGGTGCCGTGCATCAGTGGCGCTGCGGCCAACTGCCGAGGCGTTGCTCCCGCAGCTTCAAGCGCATCGATCATCGCTGGCACCTGGCCGGCAGTAGTTGGCAGATCGATCCCCGCAGGTGCCAGGGTTCGAGTGACCAGCTGGACCAGGTGGTCGTGGGGCCACATCACGCCTTTCGGGTTTCCGGTGGTGCCGCCGGTATACAGAATCCAGTGGTCCTGGCCGCTGCGCTCGACCCGTTCTGCGGGCGGACTCGCCGAAATCAGTGCCTCGTGCTCCATGGCCCAATCGGGGCATGAATCACCGCCCGAATACACCCACAGCTGCACGTGTGGCAAGCGGTCGCGAACAGCATCGAAACGCTCCGCCAGCGCGTCGTCGAAGAACACCGCCTTCGCCTCACTGTTGCCCACTAGGTACGCGAGCTCATTCTCGACGTAGCGATAGTTGACGTTGCAGGGCGCTGCCCGCAGTTTGAATGCTGCGAACTCAGCCTCGAGGTACTCGTTACTGTTGAACAGCGCGCATGCGACGTTGTCGCCGCGACCGACCCCGGCAGCGGACAAGCCTCCGGCAAGAGCAGCCGATCGAGTCTCAAACTCTTTCCAGGTGCGGGAGGTCCCGCCGTGTTGGAGGGCCAACCGCTCGCCAGCGTGGTCGGCAACAGCCTCCCACGCCGACGCTAGATTGACCCCGTCGCCTCTACTCACTGTTGCCATCACAGTCCCCCGGTTTTCGCGATCTGGCGAGGCTAGCCCACGGCCGCGCTCAGCCACTTACCTCGTTGGACCAACGCTCGCTGGTGACAACCCGCTGAGTCCGTTTGCCCGGGCCCAGTCGGCGACCGATGGGCCAACTTCTGCAGTGCTCAGCACGGGTGTCGATGCGATGCTCGCCGGCGACAGTCCATAAAGACCGTTGCTCTGCGCCCATTCAGCAACGACGCTGGTGTTCGCCACGTATGGTCCGACGTGTTCGGCAGGTCCTTGCGCAAACGCAACGCCGCCAGCCGCCGAGAGTGCTCCTACCGACAACAAAGCAATCACGACTGAACGCAATCGGCGCATGCCACCGGGCGTCGAGCGACCGCTGGTGGCATTTGGTGTCTCGTACTGTTTGGTCGTGTTGCTTTCCGTCATCTTTATCGTGTTCATGAGGTGCCTTTCGTAGGCCTCGGCCCGCCGAGGTAGTGGTCACCGGCTCGTGCAAGCCGGCTGAGAACGACACTGCACCCAACCACTTACCCAACGATTACAACCACGTGACGGTCCGTTGTAACCCCCTTGGCGTTCATACGCTCAGCTACCCGAGAACATTCGGACGGTTATTCGTTGATCTCCTTTTTCGTCGGTAATCTCCCGGTAATCGGCGGATGATTGATTGGCGTCATGGAGTTTCTTGCACTCGGGCCCGTTGCGGTCCTTCGAGATGGCAGCAAGGTCGACCTTGGGTCACCACAGCAAAAGTCGGTCCTTGTCTTGTTGCTCGTGCATCGCAATCAGACAGTGGCAACCGACCGAATTTTGCACGAGCTGTGGGGCGACGACAGCGACGGAAAGCTCAACGCACTTCGGGTGTACGTCTCTCGTCTGCGGACAGCGCTCGACCCTGAGCGAGGTCGGGGCGAGCCGTCGATTCTCGAAACGGTCGATTCGGGCTACCGCCTTGCTGTGGAGCCAGAGCAACTCGATATTGATCGCTTTACCGCTGGCGTGTCGAACGGGCGGGCCGTGATGTCAAGCGACCCAGAAGAGGCAAGCAGGATTCTGCACTCGGCGTTGGCCCTGTGGCGTGGACACGCGTTCGAAGAGTACCGAGATGCCGACTTCGTTCGTTTCGAAAGCACCCGTCTGGCCGATCTTCGGATTGACGCGCTTGAGGACCGAATCTCGGCCGATTTCGCCTGCGGACGCGACGTTGACCTGATCAGCGAACTCGAAGGTCTTCGACATGAACACCCGTTGCGAGAGCGGTTCGTCGAACACCAGGCACTGGCCCTCTATAGATCGGGTCGGCCTGCAGAGGCATTGCGCTCGATCGAACGGTTCCGACGCCATGTGGGCGAAGAACTCGGCATAGACCCATCGCCCCGGCTGCTTCGGCTCGAAGAACGCGTCCTCCTCCACGACGAGGAGATTCAACCACGCCGAGCAACACCCGAACTCGCGTCAAATCGATCAGCGACCAACCCCTTTCTGGGATTGCGGTCCTTCGGCACCGACGACGCGTCAAGATTCTTCGGGCGAGAAACGTTGATTGCCGAGATGGGGCAAAACGTCCAGAGCGGCGGCCTCGTCGCGCTCGTAGGCGCCAGTGGTTCAGGAAAGTCGAGCGCCATTCATGCCGGCCTGATTCCCATGCTGGCGAAGAACGCCCTCGAAGGCTCGGACCAGTGGCTGATAGCCAGCATGGTGCCCGGCACACAACCCTTTGCTGAACTCGACGCCGCCCTCGTGCATGCCGCGTCGGATACGCCCGGCAGCTTCGCTGAATATCTTCGCAGCGGCGACGAAGGCTTGGTCGCTGCTGCCCATCACCTCTTACCCGACAACGAGTCGAATCTCCTACTCATCATCGATCAGCTCGAAGAGCTGTTCACGCTCGATGTCGAGCCAACCGAGCGGGACCGCTTCCTCGCCAACATCGTGACTGCGGCCGACGATTCGCAGCAGCGCGTTACGGTCGTGGTTGCTGTGCGTTCCGACTTCTGTGCCCGCCATCGCTCGCACCCTGCATTCGGCAGCCGACTCGACGCAGGAAGCATCGCCGTTGCGCCATTGTCCGCGGAAGAACTCGAAGCGGCAGCGCTCCGCCCGGCCCATGAGCAAGGGGTCGATTTCGAACCAGCGCTTCTCGGTCGACTCATCGCCGATTTCGACAGGCAGCCTGGAGCACTCCCGCTCTTTCAATATGCGCTCACCGAACTCTTTGATAAGCGCACCAACACCATGTTGACCGCAGCCTCGTACAAAGAGATGGGCGGACTCGACGGAGCATTGGGCCGGCGAGCGGAGCGACTTTTCGACGACCTCGACGACCGTCAGAAGTTTGCCGCGAAGCAACTCTTCCTTCGCCTGGTCATGATCGGCGACAGCGGCCAACGCAGTCGACGTCGAGTACCGGCTCGTGAGATTGTCTCGGTGTCGGTCGACACGGTCGCAATGCAGGACGTCATCGGAAAGTTCGGCGAACATCGCCTGTTGTCGTTCGACTCAGATCGACTCACCGGTGCACCAACGGTCGAAGTGGCGCACGAAGCCCTCCTCTCGGCGTGGCATCGGCTCGACGAATGGCTCGACGAAAGCAGCGACGATCTACGCCGACACTGGGCATTTACGGTTGCGCTTCGCGAATGGGAGCTAGGCGGCAGGCAGCCAGGCTATCTCTTTACCGCCGCACGCCTTGCCGAATTCAGCGAGCACACGCGCACCTCAGCATTAGTACTCAACGCCGCAGAATTTGAGTTCCTGTCGGCGAGCATGGCCAACGTTGAGGAGGAACACGAGGTAAGCGAACGTCAGCAGCACAACCAAACAACGACACGTAAACGCCTGGTGGGCTTGATCACCGTGCTCGGTGTCGCTCTTGTTGTAGCTGGTGTGCTGCTGCTGTCGTCCTAACCGTGGCCTAGCGCGAAGGTCTGCCAACGTCGTCCCGCTTTTGTCGCCCCTTTCTCATGCTCGTCCGGGAGGCTTACCCGTCAAATAGTCGTTGAGCACCTCGTGGAACCGGCCAACCCGCGTTTCCTGTGCGGCAAGATACGGCTCCTGGTAACCACGCGACCGCCACCCGGCCTTTTGCCCAGCGGTGAGCTGCCAATCCTGAAACACCACCTGGTCGGCGAGTTCGGGAACCCCAAGACCATCGTCGTACTCGCGCTCGTCAAAGTCGGCCTCTTCGAGTTTCAGCGGCACCTTTGCGGTGCGCTTGACGAAGTCGGTTTGCCCCTCAATCGGGTACGCCATCGTCCATACATCGAAGAAACTCTTCTCGGGGTCGGTGGGATGCGGCTCCCACCGGTACACCCCAAAACTGTCGGCTGACGCACTGATGGCGACGTTGGGGAAGATGGTCTGAAACGGACTTTCGGTGAGCTCTTCGTCGGTGAGATGTTCGTAGTGAAGAAACCCACGTTCGCGCCACTGCGCTCGTTTAGCCGCCTTCAGATCGAGCCAGCCTTGCACGGCCTTTGTCTCGTAGTCGGGGTAGGCATCGGGGTCGATGCCCCAGTCGCGGAGTTGATCGTCCCACCGGTGATACTGCCCAGCTGGCACCTGATCTCGCAACGACGGCCGCCCCAGCTGCACGATGCGGGCGTGGCCCATGGGAAACATCTCGAACCGCGAGGTGAAGTGATCCTGATCGATAACCGGCGGCACCTGCGGATGGACGGTGCGGGTGTGGTAGCTCTCGTTGAAGTTGTCCGACGAGAATTTCCAGTTGCAGTCGAGCGCCACACGCATCCAGCGCACCCGGACCGATTTTTCGAACTGATGGTTTGCATAGAGTTCGGGCAGCGGTGCGAGGTAGTCGAGCAGTTCGGGGGCCTCGTCGTCCATCGTGTACCAAACCATGCTCCCCCACACCCCCACACGAACTTCTATGAGACTCAGCTCGCCGCACGGGTCGCCTTGGGGGAAGTCGTCCCGATCGGGAAGATCGACCAGCGTGCCATCGAGGCCCCATACCCATCCGTGGTAAGGGCAGGTCAGCGAATCTTGCGACCCGTCTCGCCACACCAGCCGTTGGGCCCGATGCCCACAGGTGTTGTAGAAGCCGCGCAACGAGCCATCGTGCTGGCGGGTGATGACCACCGATTCGTGCATGAAGTGATGCACCACATAGTCGCCGGTCTGCTGCAGTTGCTGCACCCGCCCGGCGATATGCCAAACCTTTGTCCAGAGGTGCTGCCACTCGCTCTGCATGAAGTCGTGACTGAAGTAGCGCTCGGCGTCGATCGGGTCGCCCCGCAGCTGCGACGGGTCGCTGCCGTCCATCGCCAGTGGATGCAGTTCCGTCTTTGCCGTGGCGTCGGACATTGGTTTCCCCGGTTTCCCCGATCAACTTCCGCTGACCGGACCGTACCATCGCTATCCGCTACCGAAGAATGTTGTCGTATGCCCAGTCGTTGTAGGCGACCCCTTCGTGAAGCACTCGTTGCGCCGCTTGATCGGGAGGCGAGTGTCGCCACTCTGGCGCCTTATCTCCGGCGTACAACCCGCGAAGAAAGGCCCGGCGTGTTTGGCTGGCCAAGACCCGTTCGGCCAGGTCAACCACATCCCAGCGCGAGTGAACGAGTGCGTCCAGCTCGGCTCGCAACACCGCGTGACCAGGATCGTCGGCAAGGTTTTCGAGTTCGAGCGGGTCGGCGCCCATGTCGAACAGCTGCGCTGGGTCTACGCCGCTCCACACATACTTCATCGAGCCTCGCCTCACCATCAGAAGTGGTGCAACCGCTCCCTCAGAGAGGTTCTCGCCATAGACGATGCGGCTTTGCGCTGACTTCGTGCCTTCAAGCAAGTCCACAAGCGACTCCCCTGCGACTTCCTCAATGGGCTCGACACCACTCCCGGCAAGTTCCAGGAAGGTAGGAAGCAGATCGACAAGCGACACATTCTCCGATACCCGCCCCGGCAGAAAATGATCTGGCCAGCAGACCATCAGCGGTATCCGCGATGAACCCTCGTAGAAGCTTCGTTTGTACCAAAGGCCGCGCTCGCCGAGCATGTCGCCGTGATCGGTCGAAAACACCACCACAGTGTTCGAATCGAGGCCTGTTTGACGCAGCGTCTGTAGCACACCACCAACGAGATCATCGACGTAGCTGACCGATCCGTAGTAGCCGTGTCTTGCCCTGCGGATCTGGTCCTCAGACGGCTCGGTCGCTTCCAGACCGTACTGTTGACGGAGCCGCACCGTGTAAGGATCGGGGTCATCGATCCAGCCGACGGCGGGCATATCGATATCGCTGTCGTCGTACAGATTCCAGTGCTCGTGCGAGCACTGATACGGGTCGTGTGGGTGGGTAAACGACACGGTCAGGTGCCATGGCTGACCGTCGGCGATGCCGTCGTTTCGCGCCAGGTCGTACAACTTGCGGCAGGTACGGTGCAGGACTTCTTCGTCGTAGTCCATCTGCACGTTGCGCCTTACGGGACCAGCCAGGGTAAAGGAGCGTTCGTCGTTGCTGTGCTCTTCGCTGACCTCGGTCCAGTCGCCCGTCCATTGGAAGCTCGCCGGATAAATGTCGATAGTCAACCGCTCATCGAACCCGTGGAGTTGATCGGCGCCAACGAAATGCATTTTGCCGCTGAGCGAGGTGTGATAGCCCGACGAGCGAAGATAGTGCGCATACGTAGGGACTGAGCTTGCGAACTCGGCGCCGTTGTCGTACGCCCCGATGTCAGAGGCCAATTGTCCGGCCAACATCGAGAAACGAGAGGGCGCGCACAGGGCAAAGTTTGTGTAGGCCGACTCGAACACCACCGACTGTGCGGCCAGCTCATCGATGTTCGGCGTTATCGAGACCCTGTTGCCGTAGGCAGGCAGGAACGATGCGGCCAGTTGATCGACCTGAATGAAGAGAATGTTCGGCGAAGCCACGTTCTACGTCCGGTTTCTTGTATCGCGCTCCCGAAGAATTTTCGAAGCAGTCTGAAGATTGCGAGACGCTAACATTCGGCCATGTCCGATGCAGCGAGAACCGTCCGCCATGTCGTCCTCGTCCGTTTTCGCGACGATGCGACAGCGGAGCAACGCGCCGAGTTTATTCAGCGATCACAATGGAGCCTTGAGGCCGAGTACGTAGCCGGGTACGTGTGCGGCTGGGGTGTCGATCCGAATCCGTACAGTTCATCGGCGAGCGAAGACTGGCATTGGGGAATGACGCTCGACATCGCCGAATCCGATGTCGAACGCTATCGAGACGACCCTGTGCACCGCGCTGTGGGCCCGGCGGTCAGTAAATATGCCGAGCGCTACGCCATTCTTGATTTTGTTATCGACTAGTCGCCTTAGGGCAGAGCGATGATCGTAACCTCGCCGGTGCTGCCATCAAGCTCGATTGTTGCCCCTTCGGCGATCCGTTCTGTGGCATCGGCGACCGACACCGCACACGGCAACCCCAGCTCTCGGCTCACGATGACCGCGTGGCTGATCTGACCACCCACGTTGACCACCACGCCTTCGACCGCCAGAAACAGTGGCGTCCACGCCGGGTCGGTAAGCGGAGCGACCATAATGTCGCCCGGTTCAAGCGATGGCGGATCGGCCGGGTCGAGCACGATCCGGGCTCGCCCGGTAACGATGCCCGGGCTTCCGGGAGTACCAGCCAGTGCGGTTCCGGCCGCAGCAACTGCCGCGCCGACGCCGCCTTTGCGTTCCCAAGCGTCAAGCGGAGGAACATCGCCGTGGCTGATGAAGAACGGCGGCTCGAGCTTCCACAGTTCGGCCCAATCGGCTGCCCGCTCGGCTAGCGGTCCGCGGTGCGAAGCCGGGTCGGCCACGAAAGCATCGAGCTCATCGGCAGTCAGCATAAAAATCTGCTCGGCATCGGCCAGGTTGCCTGCGGCAGCATGTCGGCGGCCCAACTCTCGAGCAGCCAAACGGACCTCGTGCAGGACTCGCACCAGTGTGGTCTTTGAGCGCTCGCGGTAGATCATCATGTTGCCACCAACGATGGCGGCGTCGAACATCCCGGCAAGGTCGCTATCGCCCATCTCGGCCAAGCGGGTTCGGGTTTGTTCGATGACGGCTTCACGACCGGCGGCCACCGCCGCCTGGCCAGCCAGCGGTGACTTCTCGTCGGGCTGCAGTCGAGCTCGATCGATGGTTACCAGCGCAAGCGTTGGGTCGGTCTCCCACGTGTGGGCACTGAGTTCCCATTCGTTGGGGCCGCGGGACCCATAGTCATACAGGAAGGTGTCGAACACCGTCTTCAACATGCGGGCATCGTCTGTTTCAGGGCTCTGAAGCATTTCGACGACCGCATCAATGCCGCGGTCAAACGTGGCGGTCAGTTCGGCGCTGCTGCGCACCTGCCGGGAGATGTCCCAAACGGCAAACGACGGAGCGGCTGAGTCGACCCCGCCGAGGCCCGAGAGTACCTTCATCGGCAGCGTCGGATCCTCGACGGCATCAGCGACGGCAGCCAACATCCCCGGCGCGATGCCGCTCGAACCTGCCGCAATCATTTGATTGCCCGTGAGCTCATTCACGATCGGCACCAGCGCGCGGATATGGCGCAAAACTTCGGCGTCGCTCAACATCGCGAGGTCGGGGCGGTCGGCACGGATTTGCGCAGCCCGGTCGCGTTGTTCGAGAAGCTCGGGCCATTCGGTCGCGGTAACAACGAACGTCTGGTGCGCCTCGGCGATCGGTAAGAGATGGGGTTTGTCGTCGAGCGGATGCTCTTCGTATGCGGGCGTGTCGTCGCGGGCTCCGAAGATGGCCGTGTCGAGTTGATCGACGGTGATCGCCGGATTTCGCACCGCCTGCATCCGCACGCACGACAGGTTGATGTAGAAGTGCCCACCGAAGAACCCGCACATTTCGGGAGCGCCATCGCGGTAGTCGGCCTCCTCGTAGGATCCCATGCGGATCGATCCCTCCTGAAACCCCGGCAGGATCGCCTGGTCAAATGCCAGCGTCTGACCTAGCGGGCTTGCCGGCGTCGGCAAAACCTCACCGGCGTTCGCGCGGGTGTAGTGCGGAAAGCGAGTGCTTGGTGGATGATCCGTAAACCAACGTGCTGACATGATGTCCCCCATCTGTGCAGTTGGGCGACCCTATCTTCTTAGGGCTTCCCCGGTCGAAGGCAGTATCGTCGCCGCTACATCAGAACGACTAGCAGAACGCATTCCAGTAGGAATTTCAGTGCGTATTCGCGAGCACATGCAGGGGGCCACAATGACCAGCGACAACACACGGCAAGGCGACCCGGCGGGGCCCAAAACCGGGCCAGCCGAAGCTTGGGCCAATCCCAAGGTCAACCGACACTCGCTCGACGGCGACCGCTACACGTCGCCAGAGTTCCTTCAGGCCGAGTGGGACGCCATGTGGACACGCACTTGGCTGCTGCTTGGGCGAGAGAACGCAATGATCGAACCCGGTTCGTACCAGGTCGAAGAGGTCGGGCCCGAGTCGATCATTATGGTCCGCCAAGACGACGGATCTATCCGGGCGTTCTACAACGTGTGCCAACACCGCGGTTCTCGCCTCACCTTTGCCACCGAAGGAACCACCGACGCGTTCGTGTGCCCGTACCATGCCTGGACCTACGCAATCGATGGGTCTCTGACGGTGGCCCAAGACCCCGAGGACTTTCCGCAGAACCCGTGCGACCACCTCCGACTTGTCGAGGTTGCCTGCGACACCTTCGCCGGGTTTGTCTGGGTCAACATGGATCCCGATTGCGGAAGCCTGCGCGAGTACCTCGGCCCGCTCTGTGATGACTGGGATGCCTATCAGGGGCACGACTGGCAACGCGTGACCGCCCTTACGGTGCGTGTTCCTTGCAATTGGAAAGTGTTGCAGGACAATTTTTGCGAGTCGTACCACCTCCCCACCGTGCACCCTCAGCTTCGCGACTCTCATGAGGACAACTATCTCGACAGCCGCTTCGATATGTCGAACGAGGGGCATAGCCGCATGGTTATGAAGGGCGCCACGCCGTCGCACACCTTCTACGGCGACGAAGCGCCGCTGCCCGACGTGGTCGCTCAACGTCTCGAGATGTGGGGAGTCGATGCGTCGGAATTTGCAACGCGCCCCTTCGAGGCTCGGATCGCGCTCCAAGGTGCAATGCGCTCTGCGGGCCCCGAGCGTGGCCACAGGCACTACGACAATCTTCGCGACGACCAATTGACCGACGCGCACCATTACAACCTGTTTCCTAACTGTTCTCTCACCTTTGGCGCCGATGGCGTTCTCCTCCAGCGCATGCGCCCGCATGCGACCGACCCAAACGCCTGCCTTTTCGACCACTGGTACTACGCGTTCACTCCTGCTGGTCACGACATCGTCGGGGCGCAAACCAACGTGCGAGTCGATGGTGTCGACGCAGGGCACCAAATCTTCGACTTTGGCGAGAGGCCGATGGGCATCATCCCCGATCAGGACCTGGCCATCACCACAGGCCAACAGTTGGGCGTGCGATCACGCGGCTACCGGGGCGCCTACATCTCTGGCCAAGAGACTCGCATTGCCTGGTTCCATCAGATCATCGACGAGTACATATCTGGCAAACGCTAGCGCTCGAGGTCACCCGAATCCGAGAAGCTTTCTCGCGTACGACCACACGACGCTACAGTGTAAGTATTCGACAAGGGGAGCAGATTGAATGACCGATATCGAAGCGTCGCGGCCACAGATTGCCGCTGAGTTCACGACACCCGAGAGCGAGGCTGCCGAGAAGGGCGCGAACGTTGCCGCAGCAGCCGAACTGTCCATCGAAGAGATCAATCCGCTCAATGCTCACCTTTTCGCCGAGGACCGTTGGCAAGACCATTTCACCCGG